>CAVULZ010000007.1:0-396199 GCA_963742495.1 Terriglobia bacterium | reverse complement strand
AGGATGGCCCGCCAGGTTATAGGTGCCCCAGCGATCCTTTACGTTCCTGATAGGCACAATCTCATCCGGAGGCTTGGCGTCGGCAGCCGGAGCCGCAGGAGCAGCCGCCGGAGCCGCAGGAGCAGCCGCCGGAGCAGCTTGCGCCGGAGGACCTTGCGGGGGAGCCGCGGCGGCGGGCGCAGCCGCTGGAGCTGCAGCCGGGGCGGCGGCCTGGGCGACGGTGGCCGAACCCTTACCGTCCGGCACTGACGCATCACTCGATGCCGCCGCCTTGGCGCCCGAAGTGGTCGCGGCAGCGTGCATGTCGCTGGTGGCCGCTGAGTTCTGTTCCTGGGCCAATACGCCCGCAGGCAAACAGCACACAGCGAACACTAATAAGGAATACCCAATGCGTCTCGCTTCGAAGCCGGTTGCGTCTGTCATCGGGGGCTCACCCGCTTTGCTGTGCTTTCGATTACTGAAAGGCCGATTTGAGAAACCGAATTATACCCGAACCCGCTATTTGTCAAAATATAAAACGCGGTTCGAGATTGAAATCCAGCCGGGCAATCCGAACCATCGTTTTATTGGTTACGCACCGTACACTAAAGACACATCCTTAGGAGCGCGTGGCCTTCGAGAAACGCCACTTTGCCCGATAGTGGCCCAGTTTGGATGGATCTCCTGTGCAGCCACGAACCCAGCGGCTACCGCCGGGGCGGCTGTCCCGGGTGATTCGTGGCTGCCTCCGGGCGGCAAACCGTACTGGCGAAACACAATGAGCGAACCATGAACGGTAACGGCAGTGTTCTTCAGAGCGGCGTGTTCCTCCCTCCACCGGGAGTTAAAGATAGTCCCGGCCATTTGAAGCTCGAATGTGGTAGAAATACTGACTCTGCAGGCGTCTGCCTCAGCTTGAGGCGCCTCATCTGGGCCATTGCCCGGGTAACCGTCAGGACGGAGGCAACCGGCGCGAAACTCTTTTTTGACCGGCTCCTGTTTTTCGCAGGCTCCTAGTAAACTTCTCGGTCGAGGAAAAGGAAAACATGTCCCAGCCAGCCATAGCAGCAGAAGGCGAGCGTATCGGGCGTTGTGGCGATCCGTGCGCCATGGTTATTTTCGGCGCCGCCGGCGATCTGACCCGCCGCAAGCTGATCCCGGCGCTTTATAACCTGGCGAAACACAACCTTCTGTCGCGCGAGTTTGCCATGATCGGCGTGGCGCGCAACCCCATGTCCACCGACGAATTTCGCGGCAAGCTGGCGCAGGACCTGAAAGAGTTCTCCGGCGAAGCCATTGATGCCGACTTGGAGGAGTGGTTCGAGCGGCACGTCTATTACCTGACTGGTGAGTTCAGCGACGACAGCACTTACCAGCAGCTGAAGGAACTTCTGCAGAAGGTCGACAAAGACCACGCCAGCCACGGAAACTATTTCTACTACCTCGCGACCGCGCCGGATTTCTTCGGCTCGATCGTGGAACATCTGGCCGGGGTGGGATTGATGACCGAGGAGAATCATCAGTGGCGCCGGGTGATCATCGAAAAACCGTTTGGCCGCGACCTGGATTCGGCGAAGACGCTGAATCAGCAGCTTCTGAAAGTCGCGAGCGAAAAGCAGATTTACCGCATCGACCACTACCTGGGCAAAGAGACGGTGCAGAATATTCTGGCCTTCCGCTTTGCCAACGGAATTTTCGAGCCCATCTGGAACCGCCGCTATATCGATCATGTGCAGATTTCCGTGGGAGAAACCGTGGGGGTGGAACTGAGAGGCGGGTACTACGATACGGCTGGCGCTCTGCGCGATATGGTGCCCAACCACATCATGCAACTCATCAGCCTGACTGCGATGGAGCCGCCGATTTCCTTTCAGGCAGACGCGGTGCGCGACGAGCAAGCCAAGATATTGCATGCCATCCAGCCGCTGAGTTCTGAAGATGTGCTGACCCGGACGGTGCGTGGCCAATACGGCGAGGGCGAAATCGCGGGCCAGCATGTTCCGGCCTATCGCAACGAGACGGGCGTGCCGCCCGATTCGCGCACTGAAACTTTTGTCGCGGTGAAGCTGCAACTGGACAATTGGCGGTGGGCGGGTGTCCCCTTTTACCTGCGCACCGGGAAACGCATGGCCTCGCGCTCCACTTACATTGTCATCCAGTTTCGGCGCGCGCCCTTTGTGCTCTTCCGCGATACCGGGGTGGAAAAGCTCATGCCGAACCAACTGGTCCTGCACATTCAGCCCGAGGAAGGCATCGCGTTGCGTTTCGCCGCCAAGACGCCCGGACCGGTCATGCGACTGGGAACGGTCGACATGGACTTTGAATATTCCGACTACTTCGGCAAGCAGCCCAGCACGGGTTACGAACGCCTGCTGCACGACTGCATGGTGGGCGATGCCACGCTGTTTCAACGGGCCGACATGGTCGAGGCGGGGTGGAGCGTGGTCAGTCCGATGCTCGATCTGTGGAAGGCCCTGCCGCCGCGCAATTTTCCCAACTACGCATCCGGCACCTGGGGCCCGAAGGATGCCGAAGAATTACTCGAGCGTGATGGGCGGCACTGGCGAAACTTCGACCAATAAGAAGCCGATCAATAAGAAGCCATGTCATCCTGAGCGGTCTCTGCACGGAACTATGGGGCGGCCTGTTTCGTCGCCAGATCGATGAGCAGGATGTCCGAATTTTCCCGTGACCGGTCGAATACAATCCGGCCGCCATCGGAAGTGATATCGAAGGTCCGCATGGTGGCGGGGTTGCTCAGCCTGGTCAAACGCCGTGAGCGCATGGTGCCAAGGTCGAGCAACCAGAAATCCTGTCCGGCAGTCGTAGTTCCGAGCATGTAAACCAGGCCGGTGCCATCGGGCAGAAACCGCACACGCTCGCCATCGCGCTGCACATTGATTTCGGGCAACTTCACGGGTGTACCATCCGGATGCACCGCCAGGAGCGGCATGACCGTGAACACCTGCGTGCCGCCATACACGATCAGGTTCCCGCGCGGAGACCATACCGGATCCTGAAACGATCCGGTGGCTATCCGAACGGGCGAGCCGCCGTCTGCGGGTAGCTTGAACAAGCCCGCTCCATCGCGGTCGCTGCCCGCGGCCACAATCCATTTGCCGTCGGGAGACCAGGAAGCCGTGCCCCGAACATCGACCTCGCTCGAAAGAGGGTGAAGTCCCGTTCCATCCCCTGCGATGACGTGCATCTGCAACTTCCCGTCCCGCCTTAGCGCAAACGCAACACTGCTTCCGTCCGGTGAGACTGCTGGAGCCGACTGGAGCGCGCCTTCCGAACCCTTCCAGATCTCGAGCGCCTGCCCATCGCGATAGCTCCACAGTCCGTCGGCGCCGTCCCGCGAGGACAGGTAGAACAACGATCCGCCCCCGAAGCGCGGCGCCTGGGCGCGCACGGTGGGTAATGGCAAGGCGGTAACGTCCTTTTCTTCGACCATACGACTGCTGATCGGAACACTCCACAAGTTGACCTGAGAGTTCACGACACTCGCGGCCAGACGCCGACCATCCGCCGTGGCTGCGAGAGCGGTGTATTGTTCCAAGCCCGAACTCACGCGCTGCGCGGTTCGAGTCTCCATATCGAACGCCCACAACCACGGTCCGGCACCGTGTTCGTCGTGGGCAACGAACAGAACCGTGCGCTCGTCGATCGGAGCCGGGTAGGTGAGATCGGAATTGAGATGGGTGAGTTGTTCCGGTTCTCCCCCGTCCGGCGAAATGCGCCACAGGTCCATCTCGCGGGTAGCGGGCCGGCCGCGCACAAAGTAGATCCAGCGCCCATCTCTCGACCAAACCTGAAAGTGGTTGTGCACTCCAGGCTGACTTTTGAGGATCTGGCGTTCATTATTGCCATTGTGGTCCGCCACAAACGTGGGATCGCCCGGATCCCATGTGTGGTAGACGAGCCGGGCGCCGTCGGGTGACCAGGCAACCTCGGCGACGTGTTCACCCAAAAAATTGTGCGGGGCTCCGCCCACCAGCGGCAAGAGCCTGAGCCTTCGGCCTTCCGTTCCGGCGCTCCATACCTCTGATCCATCACCTGAAAATCCGATCGCACGCAGGGGGCCGCGTGGATCTCCGATCCGACCCTGGCTAAGGTTCGCCAGGCTGCCACCGTTGGCTTGAATCAGCCAGATGTCGAAGGGGCCGCCGCGGTCGGAGATGAAGGCAACGAATTTCCCATCCGGTGAGATGGCGGGATTGGTTTCGGCTCCTTCGAAGTCAGTGAGCCGGGCGAACTGCGCGTTGGCAAGCGGATTCCGGACCGTCAGCGGGCGCCGGTTGGCGAGAATCCACGTACCTAATCCGGCCGCCAGAATCGCCGCTAGCGTCGCTATCAGCACCCACGGCAACCAGGGGTAACGCGGCGCAGCCATCACGGCAGGGGTAGCATCCGCTACTTTCTGCCGCGCCATCCTTCGCAGATCCACCGCCAGTTCCAGCATCGACTGGTAGCGGTCCGATGGGTCGCTTTCGAGCGCCTTCTCCACAATGCTGCGCAGCCCGGCAGGCACGGTCTGGGGCAACGGCGGGGGTTGCGCATGGATGACCTTTTGCAGCACCTCGAGATCCGTGGCGCCAGTAAAGGGCCGCTCACCGCCAAGGGTTTCGTACAAAACGATCCCGAACGAGAAGATGTCGCTGCGCGCATCGACGGTCCCCCCTGAAGCTTGTTCCGGAGACATGTACGGGATCGTTCCCATGAGCAGCCCGGGCCGCGTTTGTCCCTCGGTGAGAGTCCGCGTTCCCCCCGGGTCGGCAGGTTCTTGCAGCTTCGCCAGGCCAAAGTCGGCCAGTTTCGCATAGCCGTTCTTGGCCACCAGAATATTGGCCGGCTTGATATCGCGGTGCAGGATTCCGGCGGCGTGCGCGGATGCCAGTCCGTCGGCTACGCCGGCCAGCATCTCGACCGCCTGGCGCCACGGGCGCTTCTCCTGTTTGGCCCACGCGTGGAGAGTCCCACCGTCCACGAACTCGGTCACCAGGTACTGCCGGCCTTCGAAATCACCGGCGTCATGGACCGTCAGGATGTGCGGGTGATTGAGCGAGGAAGCCATCTGCGCCTCGCGCTGGAAACGGCGGCGCGCCGCGGTGTCGGCCAGCTCCGAGGACAGGAACTTGATCGCCACCGGCCGGTTGAACTTGGTATCGACCGCACGAAATACTTCCCCCATGCCGCCGGCGCCCAGGAGTCCTTCAATCTTGTAAGTTCCTACCTGGATGCCGGAAGTGATCACGGTGGCGGCAGCCTTTGAGCTGGTTCCCGCGTGCGGTGAATCCTGGGCTAACAGGGACTCGACTTCGGCGCGCAGCGCCGGGTCGGCTGCGGCAAGAACCTGGGCGCGCCTGGCGGGATCGCGCGCCGCCTGGTACAGTTCCTCGATCTGGCGCCGGTGCGCGGGGGTCATGGCGCTACCCTTGAAGGATGCTGCATCCTAACACGGCGTCTGACTCGCGGCTCGCGCATTCAGGGCGAACGGCCGACCATGCTGAAACCATCCCGCCAGTCGCTTCGTAACCGCACCGGACGGGCTGGCCCACCCTTTCCAAGTTGGCACCCACCACTACAGAGGCTGCCCCATCCTTGCGTCGTTTGCAAGGGTGGGGATCTCTGCTCTAACCTTCATGTCCTCTTAGATCGAAAACCGAAAGCCGGAAGCCACTCGATGGATGGTGCGTGCTCCCACCCTTTTCGCAAAGAGCGCGAAAAGGATGGGGCAGCCTTGGTCGTGGTGATCCCTCCTTCGGGTGAAAAAGGGTGGGCCAGCCCGCCCGGCGTAGTCGAAGGACCCCTATCAGCTTAACGGACGGCCAGAGCGTTACTCCTTCACTGCTTTGCGGTCTCCTTCAACTTTTTCAGATCTGTCTCGAACACTGAACGGACCGCCTGGTCCTGCTCTCTATCCATTGCAGCCTCGAGATCATTAATGGCGGACGGATTTCCCAAACTGGCCAAAGCATGACTGGCTGCCATCTGCACAACAGGCTCAGGGTCCTTCAAGCGGCTCAGCACAAGGTTGAGAACCTCTTGTGATTGCTTCGGCGTTAAATCTTGGAAGCGTGGCAACAACTCCAGGGCCGATATTCGATCGGCGAACTTTTCGGATTCAAGCGTCTCCTCGGCAGCTCCGAGGCAATCCTCATTTTGAGAATGAAGATCGAACGTATACCGGGCGGCATAGAGTCGGAACTCTGGGACGAAGCTTCTGTCAGCGCACACTCTCCTGAGCTCAACGGATCCCGTTTGGTCGCCGAGGAGCCCAAGCGCGAGCGCGATATTGACTCGCGCCCGAGGGTCTTTCTCGCCGGCGAGCGCGGCTCTAATCGCTGGAATCGCGTCAACTGCATGGTCCTCCTCAAGCTTCATCGCTGCCAGAAATCTCACGTCAGCATCCGGATTCTTCAAAGCGCGTAGCAAGGCTGGTTCTGTCAGTTGTATGTTGTGCTCCCTCAACAGATCACCGAAGCGAGAAAGCCGCACATTACCAACTTGAGGAGCCTCTTGGGCGGCGAGGAGCGTGACCAACAACAGGATAGAAATGAACAAGAACGACAAAATGTGCCGCATGGCTGTTTCCTTTACTCGGTCATCGTAACTAGAGTGACTTTTGTCCCGCTTATTGTTGATTTGGTGAAGGTGTAGGTAAATGTGTGATTAAGAATCTGGTGTCCGCAGGCATTCTTGTACTGCTGGCTGCATGACTGCACGCATTGGGTTCCGCCGCCATATTGATCAAGCAAGCTCACATTGGACGTGATCGAATACTGATCAAAGAATTGATTGGTGGCCGCCACAAGAATGGGCCCGACGCTAACGACACTATTGCCCTCCTTGACGCTGGGTTGGTAGGATGCACCGATCACAAACGTGGCACTGCCGGAGCAGGCAATTGGGAAACTGGGGGCGGGGCAAGTATTGCTTCCCAAGCTCACGGTCTCCGTAACAACCTGACCATTCCAAGTACTGCTGCTTGGACCAACTGTAACCCTGGCCACACCGCCAATTCCGCTTAACAGGTTTGGATACACGGACGTAAGATTCAGTGCTTCAGTCAGAGTGGTCGATGCGCTGTCAGGGCAAGGGTTAACATTGTCGCCGCCCCCAGGTGTATAGGTTTGATTCGTACACTGGTATCTACCGTACGGAGATAAGAGCTTTCCTTGTGTGCTTGAGTTTGTCGATCCCACGGCTACCCCGGTGTGCATACCATGGGTGTCTACAGTGGCTATACTTTGATTCGCGGTTTTCCAGTTGCCCCAAAAGTCCGTGCTTACATCATCGGTAAACCCGCAGTTGTCGTTGCCATTGACCCCATTCGTGGTCGTGCCGAGGAATGGTATGCCCAGCGGATTGTTGATGAGTCTCGCTCCCGCATAGCAACATTGCCCGGAGCATCCGTAGGCCACGTTTCCGTAGGTCTTGTCGTAGATTACCTTGCCCTCGAATAGTGTCCCCGCGCCAGAGTGGCTGAGGTCGCGAATCTGGTACGAACCGGAAGTGAGGTCGGGCGGCAGCGTCTTTCCGTTCTTGTCAGGCAATTGCTCGCGAATCAACTTCCCCATCTGTATCCACATCTGCGCGTCGGGTTGAAGAGTCTGCTCCAATTGGTATTGCTCTTTTCCTTGATTGTAGAAAATCGTGAACGCGGCACGGGTCGGCCTGCGGCCGCCGTTACCGAAAGTGATGACGGAGTCATGCTGAACGTCATATTCCCACATGCCCCCTTCCCAATGGAAGGAGAGTTGGTCGTTGAAAGGGGTCTGAGCCCCATAGCGGAGGGATTCGTCGTAACTTGCCGCCACGGCCATGACTTCATCGGGGATTCCTCTGGTCGTAAGAATCACTGCAGCCCAATGTGCCTCTTTGGGCAGAGCTTTTCCGTCCTGTAATGCCGCAACATCAATCCGGCGCGTCTCAAACGGAGCCAGACGGAGTTCAGGTCCGGGCGCACTCCCAGTGGTGCTGTCGCCACGCCAATTGAATCGAAGCGAAGCAACAATCGGATTGCCGGTTGTGTTGCGAACGAATATCTGAGGCTGGAGCACTGCACCATCGGGGAATCCCAGCACGGGGTCCGGTTGGGACAGCGCCAGCATCGGTGCTCGTAATGTCCACGCTCCAGTTCGGGTCAGGTCGCGCTTCTCGATCTTGGCATTGGGCTCATGGTCGAACATTTTCAAGATCGCAGAGAATCCAGCCTGTTCATCAAACAGAAAATGGACTGTGTCGAGGAAAGCGGCATTCGAACCGGCAGAGACCCTGACCCCTCCATATGTGCCGGTTATGCCCGCCGATTGTATGAGTTGATGGACGGAGTAGCGGCTTGTCTGGCGCGACCCGAGCTCGAGTCTCTGCCGAGTTTCTTTGCCGCTCGCGTCGTAAAGTGAAAGGGAAAGATGCATCGGATTGTTGCCCTGGTTGGTCAAGACCAGGTAGTCGTTTGTCGTGTCTTTTGGAAGCCACCATACGCCTTCGCGAGTACCGGGATCTGAGCCCGGCGAACCGTCTACAGCGTCGAGGTGGAAGGCGATGGGATGGCCCATGTCATGAATCATCACCGCCGCATAAAGGCCGCGAGAACCACTAGCGGTGTACCGCAGAACGACGGAGCCGTAGATTTGGCGAAGCTGGGGCGCGAGAGCACCAATGTCGACCAATTGCACTTCTTGCGGCTTGATCGTCACTGCCGGAAGGCTTGTCTCCGCTCCGTCCGGCGTCCGCAAAACCGGCACGACGGTCAAATCTCGGTCGATTTGATTATTCTTCAGTTGAAGTTCACTGTGCCAGCTCGCCTCGGTCGTCCAGTAGGCAATGTATTGCTCGAAGGCCCTAACATCTAGCCGACCAGTCCGGACGGAATTCTGGTTGCCTGCGTCATAGGAGGGGGTATTCGCGCTCTGGGCAACGGCAGGGGCGCAACAGGCAATCAGCGCCAACAGAAAGATTGCAAGTTCAAAGGGGAATGCGCCTCTTGGGCGACGAGACGCGCGAAACAAATCGTAGGCAGAGAGAAGGGGGCTAGTGGTAGTCACAGACTACCTCCAAACGCTGAGTTTCCCCCTCAGGTGCGTCGGTGGGAAATATAGGGAGGGCTGGATTTCCTGTCAAGGAAAATCATATGCACTTCGCAGTGGGGAAGGCCCGTTCAGGCCATCCACGGAACGCCGGCCTGAAGGCCTGCTCCACCCTGCGCTACTTGCTCTTCATTACGTAGACGCCATCCCAGTCGGGTTCGGGGGCGGCTTCCATGAATTCCAGGGCGCGCTGCAGGAAGATTTGGGTAGGTCCGTCCTCCGGATAGGACGCCAAAAGTTCTCCGAACCTGCCGGCTGCGTCGCGCCAGTTCTGCGCGTGATACGCCTCCATGGCGCTTTCGAAGCGGGTGATGAGGGCCTGGTATTTCGGACGCGCCGCTTCGACATCCATCAGTTCGTAAACCACCACCGGCTGATGTTTGCCTTTCACCCGGATTCGATCCAGTTCGCGGCAGACAAAATCCTTTGCAACCTGCCGGTAGGTGCCCTCGCTGATGACGATTCGGGAACGATATTGCTTGGTCATGCCTTCCAGCCGCGATGCCAGATTGACGTTGTCTCCCATCACCGTCCAGGCCAGACGTTTGGCCGATCCCATGTTTCCGACGTTCACCGGGCCGGTGTTCAAGCCGATGCCGATGGAGATTTCCTTGCGGCCTTCGGCCTGCCATTTTTCGTTGAGTTTCTCCAGCGCGCGGATCATCTCGATGGCACAAATGCAGGCCCGCGGACCGTGGTCGCTCTGCGGGTAGGGCGATCCCCAGAACGCCATGATGGCATCGCCGATGTACTTGTCGAGCGTGCCCAGGTTCTTGAAGATGACGTCGGTCATTTCTTCCAGGTATTCGTTGAGCAGGCGCACCAGTTCGTCGGCGGTCATGCCCTCGGAGAGGCTGGTGAAGCCGCGAATGTCGCTGAACATGACCGTCAATTCCTTGGTCTCGCCGCCGGGGCGAATGTATTTCTGCGGGTCTTTCTCGATCAGCGCGATCACGCCGGGCGAGAGATACTGCGAAAAGGTCTTGCGGATCTTGCGTTTTTCCCGCTCCTCGAAAATCATGCGAAAGCTGGTGACCGCGGCGTAGTTCGCCACCAGCGTGCCGGCGGGGATTACAAAGCTGAGCCATCGTCCCATCCCAGCAAAGCTGAAATAGACAAACCATCCGAATACCGCCAGCGTGACCACCAGAGACAGGGTCGAATACAGGGGCTTGATGCGCGCAAACCAGGTGCCGAACACCAGGCCGAACAGCACGATGAAACCGGCATCGATCAGGTCTTCACGGATGCCGCGGCTGAGAAAGGTGCGTCCCTGCTGGTCGCTGTGCAGCAGATTGTCAATGATATTGGCGTGGACCTCCACACCCATGTAGCTGCCACTTGCACTTTGAAAGGGCGTGTTGCGCAGATCGCCGATGGCCATGGCGGTGGCGCCGACCAGCACGATTTTGTCTTTGAGCGCTCCCGGCGGAACCGTACCCTCGATTACGTCCACCATGGAGTATTGCGGGTACGTCCGGTAGGGGCCGGTGTAGTTGATCAAAGCGGTTCCGTCGCGCGACGGGTGCAGCGAGTGCTTGCCAAACTGGATGCGCTCCAGCCCGGTTTCGGAGATGTAGGCGGCGATTTCCTGGTCGGGAATCTTTTCGTATTCCCGAATGGATTGGAGGGCCAGCGAAGGGAAGAAATCCTGGTCCTGGTAACGCATAATAAGGAGAGCGTGGCGCAGGGTGCCGTCGGGATCAGGATTGATGTCGATAAATCCGTAAGACGACGCGGCTTCCGCCAGCTTTGCGATGTTGGCCTCGGCTCCCGCCGCGACCGTGCCGCCATTCTCGATCCAGGCCTTGCCCATATCGAAGTCGCGGCCATCCTTAGACTTAACCTTGAGGACTTGAGGAAATGCTTTAGCCCATGCGACGTTGAAGTATTCCTCCGCCATCTTGGGATCAGATAACCGGGCGCGCTGCTCATCCAGAAACAGATGCCCCAGCACGACGTTGCCGGATTGCTTCAAGGCAGCAGCGAAGATCGCGTCCTGATCGCTCGCGGCTTCGAGGTCCCGAATTTCTTTCAGGAAAGAAGGTGGAGTGCCGGGCCCGATTTCCGCCTGGAGTTGTCGCAGTGCTTCGAGGCCCGAGTTGCTCTCGGGAGTGGGAAAGGTGGCATCGAAGGCAATGACCCGGGCGCCTGCGGTCGTGAGACTCTGGACCAGGCGGGCATACGATTTTCGCGGCAGGGGAAAGGATCCAAGCTTCTGAAGAGTTCTCTCGTCAATGCCGACAATCACGATGCGATCATCGTGCGGCCGCGTGCCGCGCAGAGCAAAGCGCAAGTCGAGGGTACGCAGCTCAACGTTCTGGAGAAAGAGGAACCCGGCGCGACGATTGCCGCCGATACCGGAAAAAGCAAACAGGAGCAGCCCGGCAACAGTGACCAACACGGCCAGCACAAGATCGACCTGGCGAGCCGAGACTCGTCCCAGTCGAGCCGACCAACTCCCTTTGGATTGCGATGTCATCCCGGCCCGGTCGGGTGAAGGTTCACCACGATCAAGATTTTAAAAATTACACTGTCCCGGCGGCGTGCCCGGAGGGCAGCCCTTGGTCGGCGTCGGTCGTCCCGTGGTCGTTCCACGGTCCACGGCGAAGGTCAGGCCCACGGCTGCTCCAGCGAAAGCGCCCATCAGCAGCACCCAGTGCCACGGACTGCTCACTCCCGCCACTGCGGGCGGAGGCAGGTCAGGAACGTCAGTTGAACTCATGCTCGCGTGCTGCACATCACTTGGCGTCGCCTGCGACTGGTAGCCGCCCGGAGGAATCTCGGAGGTGATTTCGACCATCTGACCAGCCGTCAGAGTCACGGGACTGCTGGCGTTCGAAGGATTGCTGGTAGCGTGCGCGCCTCCCAGAGGCGTGACGCTTACGACCCCGGTGTAGCAAATCACCGTGGTCTTGTTGTTCGCGTACTCGACGTAGAAATCCGTGCCGATCACGCCGATCACGGCGTTGGGCGTATGCACTTCAAATTTGCCGTTGGGCTGCGTGATCTTTACCACCTTGCTGCGCAGGCGGCCGGCATCCATCTCCAACGAGGTCTGCTGAGAGGCGGCATCATGCTGTAACACGCGCAATTCGCTGTTGGAGCCGACGCTCAGGATCGATCCATCATCCAGGCCGGCCCGTAACCGGCCGCTGGCCGCCGTCTTGAGTAGGTCGTTCCAGTCGAGTTCATCTTTCGCCTTGGCGGGCTGGTCGTTCCTGGTAGCGGCAGGAATCAAGGCATTGATCTGGCCCGCGCGTTGTCCTCCAGCCGGCGGCGCACAAACCGCAGGCAGGGGAGAGAGCAGAAGGCAGAGTACTCCGGCGATCAGACGTTTGAGCGTGTCCACGGGCTTCCCTTTCCAATCGAGACGTATTTTTTGGGCTTACGCGAATTGTGCCAGAGCGCTGGGGAAAGTCAACGCTCCGGAACCTTGGGAGTGACCAGCGTGGTTGCACGAAAGGGCAGGACCGGTGGTTCAGACAGGCTGGAGATGACGAGAATACCTCGGGCGACAGGTTTCCACCGAGCTGCTCAGCTTTACTGCCAGTCTTGATAGCGCTGGCGGAGTAGACAGGTAACCTAACTTGGCACCTTGCATCTTGCGCCTTTGGCCTGGCGCCCAACCGGCACCGCGAGTCAGTCGAAGTTTTAAGTTGCCAATTATAACGACCGTTGGATAAGGTTCTACCTCGCCTCTCAGACGGTTGCGATTCCATGATTACGGACTGCCACATCCATATTCAGCCGCTCGAGATGTTCAAGCCGGAGGCGCTGGCGCTGATAAAAAACAAGCGGCCCGATTTCGACCGGATCGTGGAATTCTGCCAGTCCCCCAAGGCCTTCCTGAAGTATCTGGACTCAGTAGGGATTGGGCGCGCCGTACTCATCAATTACGTGGCTCCGGAAGTAATTGGATTCAGCCCCGAAGTGAACCAATGGGTGGCCGACTATGCCAAGGATGATTCCGACCGTCTCATCTCCTGCGGCGGCCTTCATCCCCGGCATTCCCCCAACATCATGGCTGACGTCGAGCAGATTTTGCGCTTGAAGATCCGCATGATCAAGATTCATCCACCCCATCAGTTGCTGTTTCCGAACGACTATCTTCATGGGGTGAAGGAGCTGGAGATCATTTATCGGGCAGCCGAGGCGAACGGCGTTCCCGTGATGTTCCATACCGGCACATCAATTTTTCACGGCGCCCGCAATAAGTACGGCGACCCCATTTATATCGATGACGTCGCCGTCGATTTCCCCCGGCTGAAGATACTGATGGCGCACGGCGGCCGGCCACTCTGGATGGACACGGCATTCTTTCTGTTGCGACGGCATCCCAATGTTTATCTGGACATCAGCGGCATCCCGCCTAAGACGCTGCTCACATACTTTCCGCGGCTGGAGGAAATCGCCGGCAAGACTCTGTTCGGCACCGATTGGCCAGGCCCGGGCGTACCGGACATCAAGAAAAACCTGGACGATTTCATGGCCTTGCCCCTGCGCGAAGAAACCCGGCAGCAGATTCTGTCACGCACCGCTTCCGACATCTGGCCCGGATAAGATTCCAGTTCTGCGTACCCTGAGATCATGGAGGACGGGCGTCCCCGCCCGTCATAGACGGGCCTTTGCTTGACGGACGCGGACGCCCGTCCTCCCTGCTTTAGTTCTTTCCTGCTCTCAGTCTCGGGTCAAAGATTCGATCAGCTTTCGGTGCTGCGGATAAAGCTTGACCAACTCCGCCCGCTTCCCCAACTCAAAGTCCGCGAAATCGAAACCCGGAGCTACCGTGCAACCCGCGAGGGCGAAGGTTTTGGGATGGCGCACGCGGGAGGCAAACCAGCGGCCCGCCTTGACTGCCGCCTGCAACACATCACCGGCGTCGGGATCGTTGCCTAACTGAATCTCCGAATAGCCGCCATCAGGGTCAATCACGTGCACGGTGATCGGGCTGCCGGCATAAAAGTGCCATAGCTCATCCGACCGCAGACGATGGAAGGCAGAAAAATTCTCGCTCTCCAACAGGAAATAGATCGCGGTCGAAACCAGCCGCGGGCCGGTGAATTGGGACGGCAAAGCTTCCCTCACGATTGCAAGTTCCGAACGGTAGGTCTCGCGATAGTATCCGCCCTCGGGATGTGGGATCAGGTTTAGTTTGTCGATCCAGTATTGAGCGGATTTCGGCATGGTCACCCTTAAAAATAACCCCGGCGCGGGCGAGTCGCCCGCGGCCACATGGTCTGGCGAACTGTGGCCTGTTCATTTGGGTTTGACGCTGAAGTGGCTGGCGATGCATTGCCACCTGCCATTCAGGTTCATCCAGGTATCGGTGAAGCGGCCGCGGCGCACCCACGGCTTGCCCTTGTCGACTCCCTTTTCGTAATAGGCGCCCGTGACCACGGCCGTGTTTCCGAAGTAGTGGACCACCATGTCGGAGGATTGCAGCGCCTCAGGCCGGTAGGACTTGTCGGCCACCGAGGCAACGATCTGCGCCTTGTTGTAGAGCGTGCCCTCGGCCACGGTCATGACGAAATCGTCCGCCAGCAGAAGTTGTACGGCCGGTGCATCATTGTTCAGCTCGGCCCGGTTCCACAGGTTCTCCATTGCAATGATCTTCGACGCATCCTGTGCCACCGCCAGGAACGGCGCCACCAGCCACAGCCCGGCGCACAACCGGGCAACGATAAGGGTTCGTTTCATGAGAACTCCTCAATGGCTTTTGAGCTGAAAGTATATAGCGAGCAGCATCAGGCGCCGGCCGCAGGAATAGCGGCGTGACCAGAACCGGCCGGGCGCGGGTTGATTGTCCTATTTCTTCTTGGGAGCGGAATCGCCTTTTGCCGCGAGGGTGCGTACATGGGCCAGGACAGCATGGATTTCGTCGTCCGTGATATTGCCCTTGAAGCCCGGCATATTGCCTTTTCCGTCGGAGATGGCCTGGGTAAGTTCAGCGTCCGATTTGCTCTGGACCTCTGGGGAGCGCAGATCGGCCACCTGCAGGCTCTTGCCCACGGCGGTGCCGCTGCCATCCGGCCCGTGGCAAGTGACGCACTTCGATTTAAACACGCCCGCGCCGGTTGCATGATCCTCACCGGCCGCCGGGCTGGCAGCCAGCATGACGGCAACGATCATAAGAAGACTGGCAGCGAGCGCCAGAATATCAAGTGGCAGTTTCCTGGCCTTTGGATTCATCCCCTCAAACCTTTCCTGACCGATCGCGACCATTGGCCGGCCTTTGAAGCCCCGTCATTCTAGCGGCTTGAATCGGCCAAATCAACGGTCACAGACGCTCTCGGTTGTTGTCTTGCCGATTTCCCTCCGAAACCGTGTACGCCAGCGTGCAGACAACCTCGGATTTCTCTTTTTACGATACGAAACTGCGGCCCGTCAGACATCCCATTCAGGAGATCGCCGATGGCTTCCCATGAGTTCCCTTCTTCGGTCCCAGAGTCCAGTTTTCCGCAATGGCGGGCAGAGTACGAAGCGGCCTTGCGGGAAACCGACCGCGAGACGCTGTTCAAGCGAATTGAGGTTGCCGAGGCTGCAGTGCTTGCCCGCCGGGACGTCCTGGAGCAGAGCCCTGACGGTTTCGCGGAACGGCGGGAACTTACCCTGGCCCTCGCCAGGCTCGAAAGTCTAAAGAAGGAAGTCTTGAAGTTCCTTTGACCTAAAGAACGCCATCCCCGCCAGCGCCTTTCACATCCTGCCGCCGGGCAAACCCGGCACCGAATTCCAGTTGGCCTCAGAATCGCTAAGCCGTTCTGGCCCCATCGATTTTCCCGGCATCAGGCCGGACCCTCCTTTTCGACTGGACAACCGAAAGCAAACGATATAAAAAGAAAGCGCAATCATAAGCTTCGCTTTCGGGACAAACGTGCTCAACGAAGAACGCAGACGGGCCATGATCGAGATTCTGGAGAGGGACGGCCGTGTGCTGGTCACGGACATGGCCCGGAAATTCGACACTTCCCAGGTCACGATCCGCAAGGATCTGGAAATCCTGCATGCTCATGGATTGGTGCATCGCACCCATGGCGGAGCACTGCCGGCCCGTGAGGGGGCGCTCGAAGACCCTTCGCTGCGGGAAAAAGAAAAGCTGCACCGCAAGGAGAAGCTGCGGATCGCAGCCTCGGCGGCGGCCCAGGTCAAGGAAGGCCAAGTGGTGATTCTCGATTCCGGCACCACCACCACTGCCATCGCACGGGCGTTGCGAAACTTTCATAACATTACGATTATCACCAATGCGTTGAATATCGCGGCGGAGCTCACCGGAGCTCCGGTCGAAGTCATCCTCACCGGCGGCACGCTGCGCAAGAATTCATTTTCGCTGGTGGGTCCGATTGCGGAGGAGACCCTGCGCCGCTTGAACGCCGACATTCTATTTCTGGGAGTCGACGGTTTTGATGTCCACTACGGGCTGAGCACGCCCAACCTTCTCGAGGCCAAAGTCAACCGGGTCATGGTTGAAGTCGCGAAGCGCGCCATAGCGGTATGTGATTCCAGCAAGTTTGGCCGCAGGAGCTTGTCTCTGATCATTCCGCCCTCGGCGTTGCACGAAGTCATCACCGACCATGGCGTTCCCAAGTCCGATCTGAAGGCGTTGCGGAAGATCGGGGTTGAGGTGACGCTTGTCTGACCGGCGAAAGGTTGAGGCATCGAAGCCGGCCCGGGTTCCAGGTTCCTATTCCCAGGCTGAAATTCTGTCCCAGCCCCAGTTCTGGGGCCGCTGTCTGGAAGCGTTGCAGCGCGAAGGATCGCTGGCCAACATACGGCAGCTTTTCCGGTCCCCCAGCGAATGGTTGTTCGTGGGGTGCGGGTCGAGCTACTACATTGCGCAGTCGGCGGCTGCGTCATGGAGCAGCATCACCGGGATGCGAGCCCGAGCGATTCCGGCTTCCGAGTTGCTGTTGTTTCCCGAAATTGTGCTGGCGGGTTCGGAAAATATTGCGGCGGCGGTTATTTCTCGTTCCGGCCGTACCTCTGAAGCGGTGCGGGCGGCGCGATTGCTTGAACACGAAAAGAACATTCGCGTTCTGGCCGTGACCGGCACGCCGGATCAACCGCTCCAGCAGATCGCCACCGCCACCCTGCCGCTGCTCCCCTGCGACGAGCAAAGCACGGTAATGACGCGCTCGTTTACCTCCATGCTGATCGGTCTGCAATATCTGGCGGCCTGTCAGGCTGACAATGCCTCGCTGATGAACTCTCTCAGCCGATTGCCCGGACTGGCGCAGAAAGCGATGGACAGCCTGCATCCGCGAGTGCGCGAATTTGCCGGGGCGCGGCCGTACGCCGACTATGTGTGCCTGGGCCAGGGCCCGTTCTACGGTCTGGCCTGCGAGACCGCACTCAAGGTCAATGAGATGTCGGTGTCGTACGCGCAGACCTTTCACACTCTGGAATTTCGTCACGGACCCAAGGCGATCGTGGGACCGGAGACGCTGGTAATATTCCTGCTCTCCGAAAAGGGTTACGAGGCCGAGTGTGAAGTCCTGCAGGAGATCAAGGGTCTGGGAGGAACCACGCTGACGGTGACCAACCGGGCCGACCCGCGGGCGCGGGCCGCGTCCGATCTGCTGATTGAGTTTGACTTCGAACTGCCCGAACTGGCGCGGCTCGCGCCGTACGTTTTTGCCGGCCAGCTCACCGGCCTCTATACCGGATTGAAAAAGGGCCTTGACCCCGACCATCCGCGTCATTTGAGCCGGGTTGTGGTTCTCGATGACGAGGCAGCGGCGCAGCAGCCTCAGCCTGCTCCATCGTGAGGGCCCGGACTTTTTCCTCCGTTCCAGGGTTTCGATTGCTTTCTTTTTTTTGCGCCGGCCCTGCCTGACCCGATCGACCCGGGCGCTTCCATCGACGCAGCGGAACAGCGTTCGCGCCGCGGGGATTGTGTTTTCACTGCTTTGCAGCAAAGCTTTAAATTCTCCGCACTCGTGTTTTGCGGGGGCGGAAACCGGACTTTTTCGCTTGACAACGACCAGGTATCGAAAGTAAAAGTAAGTGTTCGTAACAATTCACCACAGTCATCCCATAGCCCGGCGAGCCGCTCTACCTGGGGCGGTACGCGAGCGACCGAGTTCCAAGGAGGATCGCCATGCCGAACCTGGCCAGTTTCCGACTTCGAGTTTTTCTTCTTGCCCTGGTCTGCATCGCTTCTTCGGCGCCCGTTTGGGCACAAAAAGACACGGGCAACATTGTGGGAACCGTCAAGGACCAGACGGGCGCGATCATGGCCAACGCCAAGGTCGTGGTGACCGATGTCGATCGTAACATTCAGCTGGAGACCACCACCAACGACTCGGGTGAGTTCGTGGCAGGCCCGCTTCGCGTGGGCCGCTATACGGTCACGGTGGAGCATCCCGGGTTCAAGAAGGCAGTGACGCCGCCGGTAGACCTGGATGTGCAGCAGCGGATCGCCCTGAATATCACGCTGCAGGTGGGCCAGATATCGGAATCAGTCGAAGTGACCGCCGCCACTCCTCTGCTGGAAACCGAAACCTCCGAACTGGGCCAGGTCGTGGATAACAAGCGCATGGCCAACCTGCCGCTGAACGGCCGCAACTTCGCTCAGCTGGCGCTATTGACCGCGGGCACAGCTCCCAGCGAGCCCGGCGCCCGGGACGAAGGCGGGTTCGGGTTTTCCGCCAATGGAGCCCGGTCTCTGCAGAATAATTTTCTGCTGGATGGTGTGGACAACAACTCCAATCTGCCTGACTTGTTGAACGAAACCAATTACGTGATTCAACCCTCGGTGGAAGCGATCGAGGAATTCAAGGTCCAGACCAACGCTTATAGCGCCGAATTCGGCCGGGGAAATGGCGCCATTATCAACGCCACGATCAAGTCCGGCACCAACCAGTTTCATGGCAGCGCGTACGAATTCCTGCGCAACGAGAAACTGGATGCCAAGAATTTCTTCGACGATCCCAACAGCCCGATCGCTCCCTACAAGCAAAACCAGTTCGGGTTCACGATTGGCGGACCGATCGTGCGCAACCGCACGTTCTTCTTCGCCGACTATGAAGGGTTGCGGATCCGGCAGGCGCAAACCCTGACTTCGTTCGTCCCCACAGCGGCGCAGCAGCTCGGCAATTTTTCGGACCAGCTGGATTTAACCAGCCCGCAACAGGCTTTAGCCGCCGACCAGGTGACCATGATTCCCGCTCTCGACTGCGCCGGACATCCAACTTACGCGGGAGAAATCTTTAACGCGCGCCAGACCCAGGCCAGCGGGCTTTACGCCAGCGGGCTGTGCGGGGTCCCGTTTGGTGGGTATGACGGCGCCGGCAACCCGACGAATATCATTCCGCAAGGGCAGCTTGATCCGCTCGCGCTGGCCATTGCGAAACTTTACCCCTCCCCCAACGTCAACGGCAACGGATTCAACTTTCTCTCCAATCCGGTGCGCAGCGAAACCCGCAACAATTTCGACGTGCGCATCGACCAGAAATATACCGATAAGGACTACGCTTTCTTCCGTTTCAGCTATGAAGACCAGCCCAGCCTGATTCCCGGGCCGTTCGATACCACGGGAGGCGATGGCGGCGGCTTCTTCAGCGGCGTGGAAGACAATGCCTATCGCAGCTTCGCCACCAGCTGGACCCACCTGTTCCGCAGCAACCTGACCAACGAGTTCCGGCTGGGCTACAACCGGGTCAACTCGCAGCGCCAGCAAATCAACGCCGACAAAACCAGCGAAGAGTTACTAAACTTTCCCGGCGGGTTTCCCGGGATTCCGAATGTGCCGGGTAACGGCGGGTTGCCGCAACTCACCTTCAATGATATCAACCAGATTGGTAGCCCTACATTTCTGCCATCGCACGAGGTGCAGAACACGTACGGCCTCTCAGAGAACTTGACCTGGGTCCGTGGCAATCATTCTTTCAAGTTCGGGACCGACATTCGCTCCGAAGAATTCACAATTTTCCAACCGGCAGCGCCCCGCGGCACACTCGACTTCGGCCCTGGATTCGCCGACAACCCCGCGGTACCATTCAGCGGCGGCTCCGGATTTGCTTCCTTTCTGGTGGGCTTGAGCGATGGCGGCAGCATCAACAATCTGCACAACATCGACTACCACCATCAGGTTTACGCCTTCTACGCCCAGGATGATTGGAAGGTCACCCCGAAGCTCACTGTGAACCTGGGTCTGCGCTACGAACTGTTTACCACCATCAAGGAGCGGAACAACGAGCTCGGCACGTTCGATCTTTCAACCGGGGCCTTGATCGTGCCCAAGGGCGTGACCGCGCAACTGACGCCCCAACTGGCCGCGATCGTTCCAGTGCAGGCCACCGCGAGTCCGGGGCTGATCTCACCTGACATCAACAATTTTGCTCCTCGCATCGGCCTGGCCTACAAATTGAGCGAGAAAGCGGTGGTGCGCGCGGGTTACGGCATCTTCTATGGCGGCGACGAGGCGGGGCCGTATTCCAATCCGAGCATGGGATTCAATCCGCCGTTTTTTGTCAGCAAGAATTTCAACCAGCCCTGCGGGGCCGCTTCGGCCAATCCGGCGACGGTGGACTGTTCCCTGCCCGGCATCCCGACCCTTTCCAGCGGCTTCCCGGCAAATTCGCTGACCGATCCCGAGCCGCCGCCGCTTTTCTTTTCGCTCGACCCCAAGCTGGTCACGCCCTACATGCAACAGTGGCACCTGTCGACGCAGTACGAATTGCCGTCGAACACCGTGTTTGAAGTCACCTATGCGGGATCGCGCGGCCTGAAGCAGTACATTTATTTGAACGGCAATCAGGCTGCGCCGAATCCTGATCCCAATCTGCCTTTTGCGCCCCGGCGTCCTCTGCCTCAGCTTGACGGCTTCATTGGGTGGTTCCGTTCGGCGGGATTCTCGAATTACAACTCGCTGCAAACTCGGGTCGAGAAGCGTTTTTCTCACGGACTCACCTTCCTGGCGTCTTACACCTGGGCCCACGCCCTGGACATTGCTTCCAATGCCGACCTCGGTGCGCAGAATAACGGAGACTTCCGCGATTTCAGAAATCCCGCGCAGGAATACGGCAACTCGGATTTCGACGTCCGCCACCGCTTTGTCTTCAGCTACCTTTACGAGTTGCCGATCGGCCATGGAAAACGGATGCTGGGGGATGCGGGCGGAGCGCTGAACCAGATCGTAGGCGGTTGGCAAGTTGGCGGGATTACATCGGTCTCGAGCGGAAACTGGTTTACCATAACGGACGACAACGGGGTCGCGAACTCGGACGGCAATTCGCAGCGACCCGACCTGATTGGCGATCCTCGCGCCAAACCCTGCCAGCCTAATACCTTCTTCAACACCTGCGCCTTCGCCGATCCCCCATCGGGGTCTTTCGGTAATGTCAGCCGCAACAGCGTGCAGGGGCCGGGCTATCAGACCTGGGATTTCTCGCTGTTCAAACACTTCCCCATCACCGAGCGCACCAAGCTGGAATTTCGTGCTGAATTCTTCAACGTGTTCAATCATCCCAACCTTCAATTTGCCAAGTCGGGGCCGCAAAACTCGATCAGTACGACTACATTTGGCACGCCGCAATTCGGATTCCTGACTGGGGCCCGCGATCCCCGCCAGATCCAGCTGGCGTTGAAATTGTCGTTCTAGAAGAAGGCGTTTTATAGAATGGTGGTCTGCCCATGAGATACCATCTGTCGCGCCTGACCGTGGCAGTGTCCCTGCTGTTCGCGGTCGCTCTTCCTGCGGCGTCCGCCGCCCCAGAATCCCCCAACCTCAGCGAACTCAGCAGCGGCTGGAGAATGATCTCCGCGAAGAACGTCAACGTCGACGATTCTCTGGTCTCGCAAGCTACTTTCGACGCGTCTCACTGGTACGCAGCGCGGCACATGCCCGCCACGGTTTTGCAAATTTTGCAGGAGAACGGAGTCTACAAGGACCTGTACTTCGGCATGAACCTGGCGACCCCAGGAGATCTCTGGAAACAGGATTGGTGGTATCGAACCTCGTTCACCGCCCCACCCGGCCGCGAGGTCTACTCACTCATCTTCAAAGGGATCAATTACCGCGGCGATATCTGGCTGAACGGGCACAGGGTGGCGAATCGCGCGACGGTAGTCGGCATGTACGATGAGTTCGAATTCAACGTCACCCAATTCATCGTGCCCGGCGGGTCCAATGTCCTGGCGGTGAAAGTCACGCCCGAGCAAAGTCTCGAAGGGGAGAACGGCATCGAATTGGGCGATAGCTGGCTGGACTGGATCAACTGGAAATATTTGGGCTACCACGATGCAGAGAAGCATCTGGATATTCCCTTCGTGCCCGACAGGAACGCCGGAGTATGGAAGCGGGTTTTTCTCAGCAGCACAGGCCCCGTGACTATCCGAAATCCCTACGTAGCCACGGATCTGCCTCTTCCAGCGACTAGCCCAGCCACACTGACCGTCTATTGCGACCTGAGCAACCACACCGCCAAACCAGCGTCGGGCACTTTAGTCGGAGAGATTTCACGTCCCGGCAAGGAAACGATCAAGTTCCAGCAGAATGTCCGGCTGTTGCGAAACCAGACCAAAGAGGTCGCGTTCACGCCGGCTGAATATGCTCAACTTACCGTGCAGGATCCCGATCTGTGGTGGCCTTATCAGTGGGGCGATGCGAGACTCTATCAGCTGCGATTGGAATTCGAAGCTGACGACAAGTCCGAGATATCGGACTCCCGGGCGATCGACTTCGGCATTCGCAAGATTACGCAGGCCCGCGATTCGGACAACAGCTTTCCTGACATCGGGACCGGCGGCAACTTCTACCTGAAAATCAATGGCCGCGATTACCTGATCCGGGGCGGCGTGTACTCGCCCGACCTGCTCTTCCGCAACGACCCGGAGCGGGACGCGAACATCATGCTCTACGCCAAAGATCTCGGCCTGAACCTGCTGCGCTGGGAATTGAAGATTGCCGACGACACCATGATCGAACGGGCCGACCACGAAGGCATGCCGGTCATGCTGGGATTCATGTGCTGCGCGCAGTGGGAACATTGGGACCTCTGGAATGCCGAGGACCAGTGGGTGGCCCGGGCCAGCCTGCGGGCGCGCATTCGCGAGTTGCGATCGCATCCTTCGGTGGTGATCTGGGCCAATGGAAGCGACGGGTTGCCGCCGGACCCGGTATTGAACGACTATCACCAGATTTTGAAAGAAGAACATTGGCAGAATGCCGTGGTCGATACCGTCTCGCACGTGAACCGTGCCTGGAGCGGCATCCACATGGCGGGTCCGTACGTATGGCGGCCACCTTATTACTGGTTCAGCGACCAGTACGGTCCGGCGCGAGGCTCGTCAGCGGAAGAGGGAGACAACGAGACTATTCCGCCGCTCGAAAGCCTGAAGAAATTTATTCCGGCGGACAAATTGTGGCCGATCAACCAGTACTGGCACTTTCACTCCGGGGCCAACGAGGGCAACAACACGCTGGAAAATGTCCAGCGCGTGATCGAGAAAAGGTATGGGCCCTCCACCAGCGCGGAGGAATTTTCCCGCAAGGCGCAGCTGGCCCATTACGAGGACGTGCGCGCGCAGTATGAGACCTATGCCAGCCACTGGACCGATCGCAAGATGATGATCCACTGGATGATGAATAATCCCTGGCCATCGTTTTTCGGACACTTGTTCGATGACTACTTCAAGCCGGGTGGAGGATATTTCGGCGCCAAGAAAGGCCTGCGCCCGGTCAATGTGGTTTGGGACTACTACGCCACCGGAGACCGCAGTCAAGCCAGAGTGTACGTAGTCAACCAGACTTCCGAGGCACGCAGCCATCTGAAAGTGGCGGCGGAGTTCTTCAACCTCGAGGGCAAACGGCAGTACTTCACCGAGATCAGCGGCTTCAGCATCGCGCCGAATACCTCGCGGGAAGCGATGGCGGTTCCCCGGGTTCTGAACCTTGCGCCCACTCACCTGGTGCGCGTCGTGCTGATGACGGCGTCCGATCAAGTGTTGGCGGAGAACGTATACTGGGAATCCACGACCGACGACGATCTGGGCAGCGCCAAAAACGACGAACAGTTCAAGACCAACCTGTCCCAGTGGGCCGACCTGTCAGCTCTGAACACCATGCCCCGCAGCGAGCTGGACGTATCGGCCCAAATCTCCGACGCGAACGGGCAAAAACAGGTGACCATAACGCTGGCGAATCCCGCCAACCGGGTGGCATTCTTTGTGCGCGCGGAAGTCACTCTGGGAGCCGACGGGAACGAGATTCTACCGATTACCTACGACGACAATTACATCACGGTTTTCCCCCACGAGACCCGGACGATCGTCGCGCGATTCGATGGCGCCAGGCTTGCCCCGCCCAGCCTTGCGCCGGCCCTGCGAATCGAGGGCTACAACGTTACCAGGAAGATTATTTCGTTGAAGTAACCACCGAATTGGTTACCAAAGACACCGGAAGAAAGTCGCGAGTAGCCCATTCGGGCTATTCCCGCGCCTCCGATCCGCCGGTACGATGTATTTGAACAATCTTTCGGGGGAGGGCTTGTTCGACGAGCGTCCCACGACTCAACCGAGTCTGGGACGCTTTGTTTTGTGTCCTGCCCAAGCCCGTCCTTGATTCCCAGACTTCCTATGACGAAGATGTTGCGACACGTTCTTCCGGTTGTATTGTTTCTCGGCGCGGCCACGCTGGCGCAAACTCCTGCCCCAACTGGCAATCATGAGGGATCCGCTGCCCCCATATTCCAGGAAACCTTTTCCGGTGGATCGTTGGATAAAACCAAGTGGTTCATCGACACCGGAAAGGCTCCCGGGAACATTGCCAGAGTGAACACCGGCACGCTTAGCGCTGATCACGTCGACCTTTCGACAGGCATGCTGCGGCTCCAACTGACGCAGAACCTTGCCGGCAGCCTGGCCACATCGACCGGAGCGGAGATCCGCTCGCGACAACTATTCGGGTATGGGACTTACGTATGGAAGGCGCGGGCCGCGTCGACCTCGGCCATGCCCCGGGGCGCCGGTTCGGCGGTCTCAGGCACCGTCACCGATGTATTCACTTTTATCAACGACAGCGAGACGGAAATTGATTTCGAGTATCAGGGACAGTCTCCCTCGACGCTCGAAATGACGAATTATTCGACGACTTCTCACAGTCAGAGCAGCTCCACCGCGGTTCCCGGCGCCGAGGTCGGATTTCACGAGTACAAGTTTGCATGGCATCCGGGGAAGATCGAGTTCTATGTTGACGGGACGCTGGTTTCGACGCACACCGAGCACATTCCCTCCGCGCCGGCGGCGGTGCTGATCAATCTCTGGGGCACAAACGCCACTTCGTTTGGCGGAGTCGCTACCCCCGGCAGGGCCACTTACCTCTTTGTGTCGTCATTCTCGTTCACTCCTTCCGATTAGATCGCGCCGCCAACCGAACACGCAACAGTCAACTGTTATAGTATTTTCAATCACTTCCTTGCCCGCCCGGGTGGCGAAACTGGCAGACGCACGGGACTTAAAATCCCGAGACTCGGAAGAGTCGTGACGGTTCGATTCCGTCCCCGGGCACCAGGTGACCGCGGGCTTGTATAATGCGCTGGTTCTACTAACTTCGTGATGGGGTTCTTCGATGGACATTCGTACCCCAGCAAATCGTTTTCTTTTTTCTCGTCGTTCTCTACTCAGGCTTTTAGGCGCAGCGGGAGGAACTCTGGCGCTCGGGGGCGCGGCGCTGCGCCCGGCGGCCGGGCAAGCATCCTCTGCGATGCCTTCATTCACTGGTCCCGGGGCAAGTCCCTACTGGAATTCGGTGGGACCCTGGGTCTCGGAGCCCCAGAAAGCGCCTCTCCTTCTGCTCACCGACCGTGGGGTTCAGCTGGAGACGCCGCGGTCGTACTTTCAGACGGCCTTCACTCCCAATCACGCGTTCTATGTTCGCTGGCACCTGGAAGGCATTCCCAACGCCGTGGATTTGAAAAGTTGGCGGCTGCGTGTCGAGGGCAACGTCGCCCACCCGATTTCGTACAGCCTGGCTGACCTGGTCCGCAAATTCCCGGCCGAAAATATTGCCGCCGTGAATCAATGCTCGGGCAACAGCCGGAGCCGCCTGCAGCCGCGCGTTCCTGGAGGCCAGTGGGGCAATGGCGCCATGGGCAACGCCCGCTGGACGGGCGTTCGGTTGCGCGAACTGCTGCACGCCGCCGCCCCGAAAACCGGTTCGTTGCAGATCCAGTTTCAGGGACTGGAGAGCGGCGGGGGACCCGAGGGCTACGGTTCTCACTTCTTCATGAAGTCGCTCGACTTGTCGAACCCTGTCCTCGACGAGTGCATGGTCGCGTACGCGATGAACGGCGAGCCGCTGCCCATGCTCAACGGATTTCCAGTCCGCCTGGTTGTGCCTGGCTATTTCGCTACCTATTGGATGAAGTGCCTGACCTGGATCCGCGTTCTGGACAAAACGGACGACAACTTCTGGATGAAGACCGCCTATCGCGTGCCGGACACACCGCGCGGGAATACTACTCCCGATGACGTCAAGGCTGGAACGGTGAAGACGATTCCGGTCAATCGCATGCCGGTGCGCTCGTTTCTTATCTCACCCGACGGTGATGCCAAGATTCCCGCGGGCATGCCGGTACAGGTACGCGGCATCGCCTTCAGCGGCTATGGTGGCGTGACCAAGGTGGACGTCTCATCTGACGGGCTGAAGACGTGGCAACCCGCGCGGCTGGGCGAAGATTTCGGGGCCTATTCCTTCCGAACCTGGGAATTCATCTGGACGCCGAAGGCGCCCGGCCGCTACACCCTGGCGGCGCGTGCTTCCGACAGCAAGGGAAACACCCAACCCGACCAGCCGGTGTGGAATCCCGGCGGCTATCTCTGGAACCGAATCGAGCGCCAGGACTACTTCGTGGGCGCCGCTGAGTAAGAGGAGGTACTCCCGTGCGATCGCTGAAACGTCACTTTGCTCTCCTTCTCGGCGGCTCGGTCGTGCTTGGTCTGGCTGCGGGACTGCTGCTCGCCCAGGTGGACCAGGGAAATTACGAACCCGGCCAGCTTGGCCAGATCCGGCAGGCCCCTCCGGTCGAACTCTCCGACGATTCCGGCTACCAGGTCTCCGCATATCCGCTCTATCCCCCGCAGATGGCGGAAGGAGAAGGCCGCGCCGAAACCGAGGGTTTCTGCAGCCTGTGTCACAGCACCCGCTACATCACGATGCAGCCGCCGCTGCCCGCGGCCACTTGGGAAGCCGAGGTGACCAAGATGCGCAAGGCCTTCGGCGCTCCCATCCCCGATGCGTCCGCCGCACTGATCATCAAGTACCTGCAGGCTCACTACACGCCGGACACTCGCAAACCGTAGCAGTGGCGCCTCGCCCGCTGTCGAGGCGGAGTCTCGCCGCCTCAATGGGTACAACCGCACGGGGGATTCCAGCTTTGCTTGACCCAGACTGCCTCCGCCCCGGGGCGGCGCCCGGAGCGCTGCCGCACGAGCGGGGCGCTCGTGCCTACGTCAACTTGCAGTTCTCAAACTGTCTTCAGCGCCCTGCCGATTCTCTGCAATCCTTCGCGGAACATTTCGTGATCCACTCCCATGCCGATGCGGAAGTGGTTGGGCAGACCAAAGAAGCGTCCGGGGACGACTGAAGTTTCGTAATCTGTTCGCAGTCGCGTCAGGAAATTGTCGATGTTCCCATTCTCCAGACGCAGAATGGCCGTGGTACCAAATTCGGTGCGGGGAGTGGAGACCGCTTCCTGACTGTCCAGAAACTCGCGCAGCAGGGCGCGATCGGCTTCGACGACTTTTCTGGCGCGCTCGCGGATGTAGTCAAGGTTTTCCAGAGCGACCACGCTCAGCAGTTCTGCCGGGTGCGCCGGGATCGACTCGAACAAGTCATCCAGGTGCCACATGGCGCGTGCCAGAGCGGGCTCGGCAAGAATCCATCCGCAGCGCAGACCGCTCAGACCGTAGATTTTGGTCAAACTGCTGGTAACGACAAACTCCGGGCCCAGATGGTAGGAGGGCTTGGGGGTATGGGTGTAAACGGCGTCGAGGTAGACTTCGTCAACCAGCACGCGCGCGCCTACGCTGCGCGCCATACCGCCGATTTCCCGCAACACGGTTTCTGAAGCCAGAACACTGCTCGGATTGTGCAGGTTGCACACAACAATCAGTTTCGTCTTGCGCGTGATGACGCGCCGAACCTGGGCTGGATCGAGCGCATATCCGCTCTCCTCGGTGCGGGGGAAATGCTTTACGACTGCGCCGAGGTATAGAAGGGTCGATGTGAATAACTCGTAGCTTGGCTCTTCGACGAGAACCTCGTCGCCCGGCTCGATGAGCGTGGCCATCGCCAGGTGGTTGGCCATGGAAGTGCCGGCGGCCGCGACCACGCAATCGGGATCGACTCCGCATTTCTTCGCGATGGCTTGCTGCAGAGGGGCGTAGCCATAGGCGCTGTCTCCGTTGATTTCCAGCTGATCGATGGTGACGGGCAGTTCATGCAAGGGGAAGGACCCCACACCGCTGGTCGCGAGATTGAATCGCGCCCGGCTCTGGGTTTTCGCCCACAGTATGTAATCGGAGTGTCGATGTCTCATAGGTTCGAGTTCTGGTTCTCCTGCAGCGCGTTTCTTCGCTTGGCGCGGCTCCAGTACCAATATACCGGGATGCCAGCCAGCAGAATAATCAGGCCGATCGCGGAATTCGACGGGAAAGTCGCGGTGGTGGTGATCACGATAGCGGCGCAGGCCAGCACAAAAAGCCCGGTGGTGTAGGGATGGCCCGGTGTCAGATATGGGGGTTGAGGCGAGTCCGCGGCCCTCCGCCGGAATACAAATAGCGATGCTGCGGTCAGGCCGAACGAAATAAAATCGACCGAGATCACGTAGTTCAATATTTGCTCGTAGCGTCCGGAGAGGGCAATCACGGTGGCGGTGACGCCTTGCAGCACGATGGCCACGACCGGAACTCCAGTGCGCGGAGAAAGCCAGCCGACACTCCTAAAGAAGAGTCCGTCGCGCGCCATGGCGTAGTAGACGCGAGGAGCGGTGAGAATCCCCTGGCTCAGAAACCCCAGCGTGGAAATGGCGATGCCGAACGCAATCCACCGCGCCCCGCGCTCACCTAGCGCGGCGCGCATCACGGACGACGCAGGAATGCGGGTGGCGGCCAGTCCGTCGGGACCAAGCACCCGCAGACAAACAAAATTCACCGCGAGATAAAGCGCCACGACTCCGATCACGCCGATCACCAGTCCGCGGGAAAGGTCGCGCTGGGGATGGCGCATCTCGCCGGCCACAAAACTGGCGGTCTGCCATCCGCCGTAGGCGAAGGCCACCGGAATCATGGCGGCGCCGATTGCGCTTCCCAGCCCCAGCGAGATTGGGCGGTCGAGCAAGGGGAACGCCCGCACCGAACCGCCGCCCCAAATCATTCCGACCACGACCATGGCGGCGATGGCCGCGGCCTTCAGCAGCATGAGAACGCTCTGCACGTTGCTGCCGGCACGCACTCCGAAGCAATTGATTGCGGTCAAACCCAAAAGTGTCACGGCAGCAATCAGACCGTCGCTGGCGGCGAGGCCGGTAATTTCTCGATAGTACCGGCTGAACGTGACCGCCACCGCCGCCATCCCGCCGGTTTGCGTTACCAGCAGCAGTACCCATCCGTAGATGAAGGCGACGGATGGATGGTAGGCCTCGCGCAGGTAAAGATACTGCCCACCCGCGCCCGGCAGGCGCGATGCCAGTTCGGCCCAGATGAATGCCCCAAGCAATGCCAGGCCTCCGCCAAGCAGCCACGCTCCCAGAATCAAGAACGGAGTGTGCACGCGCAGCGCAACCACGTAAGGATTGATGAAAATACCGGAACCGACGATGCCGCCCATGACGATCATGGTGGCGTCGAATACTCCGAGGAGTTGCCGAGGTTTGACGGAGTCCAAGAATCAGCCTAAGGGAAGCGTCATGAAGTCCAAAGAAACCGCCGCGTCGGGCGGCAGATCTCGATCACCTTACCATAGGGTTAGAAGTGCGAGAGGGCAGAATGTCAAGGGATGAAACTGGTCTTCCGGCCGGCATGCTCTGCGGTCGAGAACGAGCTTTGGCCGCTGCGCTACCTCAACTCCGAGACACCGGTTTCTGCGGGAAGTGGGGATTGTCGACTTACGCCTGCCGGTATTTCCCAGCAATGCGCGACTACTGCCTCGGACATCCAGCGGGTTGGGCCGGTCGCGGACTTTAGACGGCAGCTACTTCGCCATCCCATCGCCTGGTTTAGTCAACAATCCTCTTTCGCGCAGCCAGTTCGCCAGCAACACCGGCCACTCCGCCAGGGCCGGATCCGCCAGATCGAGGCCTACTCCGTGCGGCCCCTTTTCGAACACATGCATTTCCGCCGGGACGCCCGCTTTGTGCAGCGCCAGATAAAAGTTCACGCTGTTCTCCGCCGGCACCACCGTGTCTTCACTGGTGGTGAACAAAAATGTCGGCGGAGTCTGGGAGGTTACGTGAAGTTCGTTGGAGAGCTCCCGTAGCAGCTTGGGATCGGGATTGTCACCCAGCAGATTCCTGGCCGACCCGCCATGGGCATAGGGCGCTTCGAGAGTGATGACCGGATATCCGAGGATGACAAAATCCGGCCTGCTGCCGGCGCGATCAATGGGATCCGCGGCTCCGGGATTCCCGCTGTCGAAGTGGGTGGCGGCGGTCGAAGCCAGGTGCCCGCCGGCCGAGAAGCCCATCATGCCGATTCGATCGGGCGAGACTTCAAATTCTTTGGCCCGGCTGCGCACCAGACGGATCGCCCTTTGCGCATCTCCCAGTTCGATGGGGTGGTGATAGCGCGGTCCCAGGCGGTACTTCAGCACGAAGGCGGTCATTCCCATGGCGTTGAACCAGTTCGCCACTTGCCGGCCTTCGTGGTTGGCGGCAAGAAATTCATATCCGCCGCCCGGCGCGACGATCACCGACGTGCCCGAGCGGTTAGGTCCCCAGGGACGATAGACGGTGATGGATGGCTTGTCGCCGTCGCTTTGTCCCAGGGCCCCGGGAGCGCCGTTTTCCCACAACAGAATCGTCTGCGGCTCCGAGGTCAGGTCGCGGCGCGCCTGGCCCAAAGCGACGACACTGGAAAGCAGGCAGAAGATGACGATAGTTCCGGTTCGATTCGTCATATAGCATTTCTCTTTGATGTTGCTAAGACTTGCTGCACGCCGCCCACTCTACATCGAAGCGCGCACGATCGTAGAATGATTTTTGAGTACCTATGCCGGTGGTTGAGAGTCCGGCATACAGGTTGGCGCGTCGCACCGCCTCCTGTTCGGGAAGGCCCTCTCCGAGGAAGACTGCGAAGCTGCCGATAAAAGCATCGCCCGCTCCGGTGCTGTCGACACTCTTCACCGAAAACGCCGGCAGGTGCTCCATGCCTTCCTTTCCCGCCAGCAGCGCACCGTTGGCGCCGAGTGTAATGATGACGCGCTTGATGCCGTAACCCAGCAGTTTCCCGGCACACTTCTTCGCGTCGTCGGCATTCTTTACCGGCATTCCGGTAATGGTTTCGGCTTCGCTTTCGTTGGGAACAAAGTAGTCCAGACCCTCCACGAACTTGAAGTCAATGGGCTGGGCGGGCGCTGGATTGAGAATGCAGCGAATTCCATGCTTGCGCGCGAAAGCGATGGTGTAGTAGACGGTCTCGACCGGAATCTCGAACTGGAGCACGATGCAATCGACGGCTTTCAGCAAATCGGCGGCAGCATCCACGCTGGCCGGCTTCACCTCGTCGTTCGCGCCCTTCACCACCAGGATTCGGTTTTGTCCGTTGGGCTCGACAAAAATGGGCGCCACGCCGCTGGATACGCCTTCCACCTGCCTTACATGGGTTGCGTCGATTCCCAGCTTCTTGAAATTTTCAATCGTGGCCGGACCGAAGAGGTCGCTGCCTACCCGCGCCACCATGAATACAGCCGCTCCGCAAAGCTTGGCCGCTACTGCCTGATTGGCGCCCTTGCCCCCGAAGCCGAGATCGAATTTCTGGCCGAAGATAGTTTCGCCGGGCTTGGGGAAACGGTCGGCAAAAGTGACCAGGTCAATATTCGCGCTGCCCACCACCGCAATTCGAGGAATTTTCGCCATGATTCAGGAGACCTTGCAGACAGATTTGATCCAGTTAGAAAATCTAAAGATGAAGAAGGCCGAGTCTATTCAGCGGCTCGAGTTGTGTCAACGCACGCGACAAATCGGTAGGATCAGTCTGACTTCGACAGGCTCAGCGCCCTCCCATGGCCTCATGCCAACTGCCGCCGAATTCCCGATCCACAGTTTGCCGCGATGCGATAGGAAACCGCAGTAACGGAACAGCGGCTGAGGGATACCCAACGCGTTTCATCGTCTCGCAGAGTTGTGAATAGAGATTCGGATAGTCGTCGCGGAGGGCTTGCGCCTCCTCGTCAGTGTCAGTTGCGATTACAAAGTCGACGCGTTCTAGATCGATCAAACTTGCACCTGGCGTGCTAAAAATCCTAATAGTCGGAAGTCTAGCCCCGACGAGTTTCGCGATCTCCCGTTTAGCACGACGAATCCTGATCCAGCGCCGGACGATATTAAACAAGACTCGTGCTCCACTTGTTCTTGACGCGATGCCCCACGGCAATCACTCCACCGACTCACTCGCCGTACGGAACCCAAATATTCTTCACCTGGGTGGCATGTTGCAGGAACCAGCGGCCCTCACCTTGTTTCACGTCGAACCAGTCAATGGAGCGGCCTTCATTGGTGAACACCTGTTTGAGGTTGCCGACCGAATAGGCCTTGGCCGCCGCCGCGCTGGCTTCGTCGCCGAAACACCAGACCGCATCCACATCGTCGTGCTCGGCGAGAGTCTTCAGCAGTTGAGATGAATAGCCAGTAACGATGTTGACTGCTCCACCCGGCAGATCGCTGGTATCGAAAAGCTGGTACAGATCAGCAGTGATTAGAGGATAGGTCTCGGAAGGAACCACAACGGCCACATTACCTGCCGCGAGCGCTGGCATGACCAGCGACAGGAAGCCGAGCAGCGGCGTCTGGTTCGGACAAACGATTCCTACCGTACCCAGCGGTTCGTTCATGGCCAGCGCGACGTTACGGAACGGAGGATTGTGCACCGCCCCGTCAAACTTGTCCGCCCACGCCGCGTAAGAGAAGATGCGCTCGATGCCGAGGCTTACTTCGGCCGCGGCCTGAGGTACCCCGACCACGGCCGACAGGCGGCGTGCGATCTCTTCGCCGCGCTGCGAAAGATTTTCTGCGATGTAAGAAAGGACCTGCGCCCGGTTGTGCGCCGTGGTCTTCGCCCATCCGGAGGCTTTGTGCGCCGCTTCGACAGCGTTGCGTATATCTTTGCGATTGCCCAGTGGGGCCTCGCCCAGCAGGCGGCCATCGGCAGCACGCACTTCCATGCTGTAGCCTGAGTCGGGTCGCGCCTGTTTGCCTCCGATATAGAGCTTCACTGTCCGGTCAATCGCAGGCGTTGACGGATCGGAATCGTCGGTCGATTTCTGCTCGGCTGGGGGGTTCGCTGCGGGTAGTGCCGGAGCATTCTTGAACCAGTCCGGCTCGAGATATTCGAGCAGGCCTTCCCTGCCGCCCTCGCGTCCGTAGCCGCTTTCGCGGTAGCCGCCGAATCCGCAGGAGGCGTCGAACAGATTCGTACAGTTGACCCAGACCACTCCGGCTTTCAGTTGAGAGGCCACGTGCAGCGCGACGTTGATGCTCTCGCTCCAGACGCAGGCGGCCAGACCATAAACAGTGTTGTTTGCCAGTTCGACGGCTTCACTCGGCGTGCGGAACGTCATGGTCGCCAGCACTGGACCGAAAATCTCCTGCTGGGCCACGATTGACGTGGGATGCACGTTGCTAAGCAGGGTTGGCGGATAGTACAGTCCGCGCGCCGGCAACTCGATTTGTGGTTGCCAGCAGGTTGCGCCCTCGGCCACTCCCTGGTCGACCAGCCGCTTGATGCGGTCTAACTGCACTCGCGCCACGATGGCGCCAATGTCGATAGACTTGTCGAGCGGAGATCCGGCACGCAGCGTGCTCATGCGATCGCGAACCTTCGCGATCAGTGGCTCCGCGATACTTTCCTGCATCAGCAGGCGCGAACCGGCGCAGCAGACTTGTCCCTGGTTGAACCAGATGCCGTCGACCAGGCCTTCGACGGCGCTATCGAGGTCGGCATCCTCGAAGATGATGAAAGGCGATTTGCCTCCCAGTTCGAGCGACAGGCGCTTGTGGCTCGACGCGGTAGCGCTGCGGATGGCGCGTCCTACTTCGGTCGAGCCGGTGAAGGCGATCTTGGCCACGTCGGGATGCTTCACCAGCGCTTCGCCGGTCGAACCGTCGCCGGTGACGATGTTGACGACTCCCCGCGGCAATCCAATTTCCGTGCAGATCTCGGCGAAGGCCAGCGCGGTCAGCGGGGTGAACTCCGCCGGCTTGAGCACCACGGTGTTGCCGGTGGCCAGCGCCGGCGCAATCTTCCACGCCAGCATGAGCAACGGAAAATTCCAGGGAATGATCTGCCCAACCACGCCGCACGCCGAGTATCCGGGAAATTCCTGGGGCAGCAATTGCGCCCAGCCGGCATGGTGATAGAAGTGGCGCGCCACCAGCGGAATGTCGATGTCCCGGCTCTCGCGGATCGGCTTGCCGTTGTCCATGGTCTCGAGCACGGCGAGGCGGCGGGAGTGCTTCTGCACGGTTCGCGCCAGCGCGTAGAGACAGCGAGCTCGCGCATGGGGAGACAGTACCTGCCATTTTGGTAATGCTGCGCTCGCGGCCCGGACGGCGGCGTCGATATCGGCTGCCGACCCCTGGGCAACCGTGGCCAGTTTTTCGCCGGTGGAAGGATCAGCAGTGTCGAAGTATCCGCCTTCGGTGGGCTGCCGCCATGCGCCGTCAATGAAATGTCCGAAGCGGCGGCCATGAAGATCCAGCCAGGCGAGGGCTTCCTTGGGATCCTCGGGTGCGGGACCGTATTCCATGGCGACGAATTTTTCGGCGATGCTCATATGGAATCAAAATCAAATGCAGTCGCGAGCGGTCTTCGTAGCGCCGCCGTCTCGGCAAGATGCCGGCGCTACAAGTTACGCCAGGGGATGGCGATAATCCGCCGAATAGCGCCCGGTGGCGTGGTGTTCCAGCTGCCGTTCAATGTCGTTCAGCAAGCCGCTGGCCCCGAAGCGGAATAATTCCGCTCTCATCCAGGACGGCCCCAGCTCTTCTTTCATCAACGCCAGCCATTCGATGGATTGCTTGGCCGTGCGGATTCCACCGGCCGGTTTGAAACCGACCGCCATTCCGGTTTCCTGGGCATATTCGCGGATGCATCGCGTCATCACAAAGCCCACGGGCAGGGTGGCATTCGTCGGCTCTTTTCCCGTAGACGTCTTGATGAAATCGGCGCCCGCCATCATGGCGACAAAGCTGGCCCGGGCTACGTTTCGCAAAGTCAGCAGATCGCCGGTACCGAGAATCACTTTCATGTGCGCCGCGCCGCTGGCTTGTTTGAACGCCGCAACCTCGTCATAGAGCGCCTGCCACTTGCCGCCGAACACATGGCCGCGAGTGATGACCACATCAATGTCATTCGCTCCCGCTTCCACCGAGCGGCGAATCTCCGCCACGCGCTCGGTCAGGGGAGAGAGGCCGGCGGGGAAGCCGGTTGAAACGGCGGCCACGCGCACCCCGCTGCCTGCGAGCGCGCGCACCGCCGTTTCCACAAACGTGTGATACACGCAGACCGCGGCCACTTTGATATTCAGCTCTTCGATTCCCAGCCGCTTGACCAGATCATCCTGAATCGGGTGCCGCGCCTTAGCGCACAGGCGGCGCACCCGTTCCTCAGTGTCGTCGCCCGAGAGGGTGGTCAGGTCCATGCAGGAAACCGCCCGCAGCAGCCACGCCGCCTGCCAGTCCTTCTTTACCGTGCGACGGGCAACATGGCTTTGCGCCCGGCGTTCGACCGCGCTGGTGTTGACGCGTACCTGCTGCAACCAGTCCAGATTAAGCGGGATGCCACGATTCGACAACAGCGGACGGCCGGCCAACGTGGCGATGGGTCCGCGCGAGTCGGTGGCTACGCTATCGACGTGGCGGGTTTTGTTCCCGGCTGACATGCTCTCGACCGTCATTGTACGGCACCACCCAATGTAGGCGCGAGCGCCCTCGCTCGTGCGGAAATCACGACCAGCCACGTGGGTTGCGGCGATTCCCAAATTGCACGAGCGGGCGCTCGCGACTACATTTAACCTTGACATCATTTCGGTCTGAAAGCTAGGCTACGACGCTGCTTGGTATGTGGAGAAATCAAATTCTGAAACGTTTGAATGTTTCACTTCTTCAACTCGCATTAATTCTGGGTCTGCTCCTGATCTGGCTGGTCAGGGCAACTCCCGCCTCAGCCGCCGCCAAAAAGATCATTTTCGACACCGACCCCGGAACCGACGATGCCCTGGCCCTGATGCTCGCGCTCAACTCTCCTGAACTGGACGTTCGCGCCATCACCGTCGTTCCGGGAAACGTGACTGCCAGTCAGGGCCTGGAGAATGCATTGCGGATGGTTTCGCTGGCTAACCGCTGCGATATTCCGGTCGCGGCCGGCGCGCAGCATCCTCTATTTCAAAAACTGATTACGGCCGAGTTCTGGCATGGCAAAAATGGGCTGGCCAATATCGAGTTGCCGCCCAGTAAATGCAAAGTGGATTCGCACTTTGGACCGGACCTCATCATCCAGATGGTGCACGCCGCGCCGCATGAAATCACCCTGGTTCCGGTGGGGCCGCTGACCAACATCGCGCTAGCTGTCCTCAAGGATCCCTCCATTGTGCCGTTGGTCAAGGAAGTGATCCTCATGGGAGGGTCGATCACCGGCGGCAACGTGAACGCCTCCGCGGAAGCCAATATTTACAACGATCCCGAAGCCGCCCAAATCGTTTTCCAGGCAGGCTGGCCCCTGACCATGGTTGGACTGGATGTGGGTGATAAAACGCTTTTTTCAAAAAAGTATCTCGACCAACTGGCCCAGACCCATGGTCCGGTCAACGATTTTATCTATTCGATTGGAAAATATCTCATCGACCTTTCGGCGCGGTTCGGATCGGTGGGCTCTCCGATGTATGATCCTCTCGCGGTCGGGGTCGCGATCGATGCCACGCTGGTCAAGGCCCCGGAAATGCATGTGGACGTCGAGACCCGCGGCTATTTCACCCGCGGTGAAACCGTTGCGAATCGTCGTGACACGGTGGAGCGGAACGTGCTCCACGGCGATCACTATGTGATTGAGGCGCTGGACAAGGTCACGCCCAACGCCAAGGTTTGTGTCGACGTCGAAGCCGACCGCGTCCTGCAGCTTTTTGTTTCCAGAATCAAAGGCAAGTAGCCGGGCCGGCGCGAAGGAGAACCCATGTACACCCCGCACAGTCTGGAAATTGCGCTATTGATGATGATCACGAGTGCCATCTGCTGGGGCTCCTGGGCCAACACCTTCAAGGGCGTAAAGAATTACCGCTTTGAGCTCTTCTATTGGGATTACGCGCTGGGAATATTTCTGGTTTCGCTCTTCCTGGCTTTCACCATGGGCAGTACCTCGACCAGCGATCCGGCAAGCTTTCTGAATAACGTTCACTCCGCCGACGGCTCCAATATCATTTATATGCTGATCGCCGGCGCCATCTTCAACCTGGCCAACCTACTGCTAGTCGCCGGAATTGACATGGCCGGCCTCGCCGTAGCCTTTCCCGTGTCAATTGGAATTGCCTTGGTGGTGGGCGTCGTTTCCAGCTACGCGCTCCAGCCTAAGGGCAACCTCGGACTACTGGCGGCAGGCGTTGCCTGCGCAGTAGTGGCGGTCATCCTGGACGGCAAAGCTTACGGCAGTCTCGCCAGCGCGGGCCGTTCAGTCTCGAAGAAAAGTATCGTTACCTGCATTGTCTCCGGCGTTCTCATGGGACTCTGGGCGCCGTTCGTGACCCGCGCCATGACGCGCGGCAATCCACTCGGACCTTATAGCGTCGCCGTGTTCCTGACTCTGGGCGCGTTGCTCTCTTGCCTGATCTGGAATGTGTACTTCATGAGGAAGCCGCTGGTGGGCGAGCCCGTCAGTTTCAGCGGCTACTTCAGCGGACCACCATCCGGCCACGTTCTCGGCCTGCTTGGCGGATTTATCTGGGGTCTGGGCATGGTTTTCAACCTGGTCGCCGCGAGCTTTACCGGCGTGGCGATTTCGTATGCTATCGGCCAATCAGCGCCCATGGTCGCGGCGCTATGGGGCGTCCTGGCCTGGAGGGAATTCAAGGGTTCCGGCAGCCGCGCTAAAATATTTCTCGTCTTCATGTTCGTTTTCTACGCCCTGGCCATTCTGCTGGTCGCCCATGCGAACGGATGACTCTCAACCCTGGCTCAACTCTTAGAATGAAGGTGCCTTTGGGAAGCCCGGATCGACGCCAGTTTCTAGAAGCGATTGCCACGGTCGGAGCGATGACCACTTTATCGGGAAGCGTCAGTGCAGCCTCCAGATCATCCGCCATGCCCTGGCCCAAGCTTACCGGCAGCCCGGTGCTCGACAGTCTTCATCCGGTGATAGAACACTCCCGCGACGTCCACACCCACGTCGACAAGATCGTCGAAGTCGCGCAATGGATGGCCTACGAAGAGTTGCCCATGCCGGACTACGAAATGCCATTCGGCGGGGAAAAAGACAGCGCCGATGACGTGATCGACTTCATACTCACCGCCGACTGCATTGACACCGCCTTCACCGATTTTTCCAGCCACGTGAAATTCCAGGTGGACTATGCCGGACGGCACTGGTCGGACTCCGACGCGCTTTTCGCCTGCATGAAACGCGGCATGGACAACGGATTTCCGATGCTCGACGGCAAGTTCCTCTCCCAGGTGACCCGGCCGGACCTGGAACGCATTTTCGCCGGCAACATCGAACTCCCCATGCTGGACGAAAAGATGCAGGTCTGGCATCAGGTGGGCGCGGTGCTGGCTGAAAAATACGACGGCCGCTTCCACAATTTCGTGAAGTCCTGCCCGCCCCGCCTGTATGACAACGGCGCCGGAATCGTCGATCGCATGGTGAAGGAGTTTCCCCGCTTCAACGACGTCAGCCTGTACGACGGCGCCACCATCAAGTTTTATAAGCTGCCGCAACTGGGCATCTGGTTGGCTTACTCGGCCTTGAGAAAAGAAAACCAGTTCCCTCTCGAAGATACCGGCAAGATGACCGCTTTCGCCGACTACATCGTTCCCGTTGCATTGCGGCTTCTGGGAATCGTCACTTACTCGCCGGAGCTTGAGCATGCGATCAACACCTACCAGATGATTCCGCGCGACAGCAAACAGGAAGTTGAAATACGGGCTCACTGCATCTACGCCACTGCCCTCCTCTGCGAAGAAGTCAACAATATTCGCCCGAAGAACCAGCAGATCATCATTCCGCAGATCGACGCCCGCCTGTGGACCCACTATCACACCACCTGGTGGCCGCATCATTTGACCAAAACCATCATGTACTGATCGCAACCCCGGGAGCCGCATGAACGATTCCTTTTTCCCTCGCTTCTTACGATCGGCCGCAGTCGTGTGCCTGGTTCTTGCCGCGTGCTTTGCCTTTTCCGACGAGTGGAAGGCGCGCCATCCTCTGATTTCGCCGACCGGAGTCATGAACTTGTCCGAGCTTCCCCTGGCCGACGAAATATTTTTCGCCGGACCACAAGATCCTGCCGATGCTGAAGCCTGGCGCGCCGGTCTCAAAGCGTGGCGGGCCGACCGGCTCGTTCGTCTGCGCTACGACGGCTCGCAATACGAACGGCCCGAACTGGCTTGGACCCAGCAGGTCGTGTCCCAGGTTCAGTTGCTGATCTGGGACCGGACCTTTTACGATCCCGAAACCGGCGAGTACACCGTGGACCGGTTCCTCGCTGACATTGAGAACCGCATCGGGCCCATCGATGCCGTCTTGATCTGGCCCGTCTATCCCAACCTGGGGGTGGACGACCGCAACCAGTTCGATCTGCTACGCGACTTGCCTGGGGGCATTCCCGCGCTCCGGCAGATGGTCGACAAGTTTCACAGCCGGGGGGTAAAAGTCTTTTTCCCCATCCTCGCCTGGGACACCGGCACGCGCGACGAAGGCGCGTTTCCCTGGGTCGCAATTTCTCAGCTGCTCGCCGACATAGGCGCGGACGGCATCAATTTTGACACTCTCGAAAGCATTCCCGCGTCCTTCAGGCAAGCCTCCGACGCCACCGGGCATCCCCTCGCGCTGGAGCCGCAATTTGATATTCGCGACGAAACCGTGGCCTGGTCAAACATCGGCTGGAACGACTGGGTGACCTGGGAAGGCAAGGAATATCCCTTCGTGCCCATGGTGAGCAAGACCAAGTGGTTCGAGCCGCGGCACATGGTAAGCGTCACCGATCGCTTCACCCGCGATAAAACTGACAGCCTGCAGCACGCGTTCTTTAACGGACAGGGCCATGCCACGCTGGAGAACCTCTGGGGCTTCTGGTACGGAACGATTCCGCACGATGCAGAGGCGATCCTGCGCTTCACCAGAATCGAGCGCGCCCTGGCCGAGAACCTGCGCAGTCCGGATTGGGAACCGCATTCCCAGACCGTGCAAGCCGGCGTTTTCGCCAGCAAGTTCCCCACCGCGACAAACACGCTGTGGACCATGGTCAATCGCAATGAGTACGACAGCACCGGCGAGCAGCTTCGCGTAAGCCACCGCAGCGGGATGCACTACTACGATCTGTGGCACGGCACCGAGTTGACACCGGTGCTTCACGGAAACGAGGCGACCCTGAGCTTCGCTATCGACGGCTTGGGCTTCGGCGCGGTCCTGGCCACCGATCAGGTTCCAGGCGCTGGTCCAGTCAAAGATCTTTTGGCGTATATGGCGGAGCGCTCCAAGCGCCCGCTCTCAACCTACTCGCGCGAATGGAAGCCGGTCCCGCAAACCATGGTGGAGATCCCGGCCACAACCCGGGAGCAGACCGCGCCTCGAGGCATGGTTCGCATCCCCGAGGCCGACTACGACTTCCAGGTGCGCGGCATCGAGATTGAAGGCGGGAACAATCCCGGCGTCGACGTGCAATATCCATGGGAAGATATTCCGCGGCGCTACCATCGCCACCGCGTCCATGTTTCGAATTTCTATATTGACCGCACTCCCGTGACCAACGCGGAGTTCAAGAAATTTCTGGACGCCACCCGCTACCACCCGAAAGATGATCACAATTTTCTCCGCGATTGGAAAAATGGCGTCTACCCCGAAGGCTGGGAGAAAAAACCTGTAACCTGGGTCTCGATCGAGGATGCGCGCGCTTATGCCAAATGGGCGGGCAAGCGTCTGCCCCACGAATGGGAATGGCAGTTGGCCGCGCAATCAACCGACGGCCGGATTTATCCGTGGGGAAATGAGTGGAATTCCAGGCTGATTTCCGCAGCGGATCGCGGCCGCACCAGGCGGCCTCCGGCCAATGTGGACGCGTTTCCTCAAGGGGCGAGTTCACTCGGCGTGCTTGACCTCGAGGGCAACGTCTCGCAATGGACGGACGAGTATCGCGATCCTCACACGCGCGCGGCCATCGTCCGGGGTGGCGCGTCGTATCAGCCCACGGGCTCGATCTGGTATTTCCCCCAGACTTATCGCCTCGACGAGCACGAGAAGTATTTGCTGATGTCTCCGGGACGCGACCGCGCCGGAACCATCGGCTTCCGTTGTGTCGTCGATGCCCAATAGCTCACATGGCTCAGTGGGCACACTAGTCCTGACGAGGAAACTATGACCATTGCAATTCAGAGTTGGCGGCGCCTCCGCACTCTTTTGGGCGGGTTGTTTCTGTTTATTTTCATTCTTTCTGTACTCCTTCCACTCTCCACGGAGGCAGCGACCAAGGGCAAGTACCTGGTGTATATCGGCACCTACACCGACCACGGCAGCAAAGGAATCTATGCCTATCGGTTCGATGCCAGGACCGGTCAGTCAACTGCCCTGGGACTGGCCGCCGAATCCGCGCAGCCGTCCTTCTTGACCGTCGATGCGGGCGGACATTTCCTGTACGCAGTCAATGAGACTGAGAGTTACGCGGGCCAGCCAACCGGCGCGGTGACTGCCTTCGCCATCGATTCGGCCAGCGGCAAGCTGTCTTCTTTGAACCAGGTGTCATCGCGCGATGGCGGCCCAGCCCACATCACGCTCGACCAGACCGGCAAATATGCATTGGTAGCGAACTATACCCGGGGCAGCGTGGCCGTTTTCCCGGTTCTAAGGGACGGCCGACTGGGCGAGGCTTCGGCCTTCGTGCAGCACCACGGATCGGGTACGGACAAGGAACGGCAAGAGCAGCCTCACGCCCACGCGTTTGCTTTATCGCCCGATGATCGTTTCGCCCTGGTTGCGGACCTCGGACTCGACCAGGTGTTCGCTTATCCCTTTGACTCGACCAAGGGAACCCTGGGACAAGACCCGCGCATCACCAAAGCCAAGCCCGTCTCCGGTCCGCGCCACCTGGTGTTCAGTTCGAATGGTAAGTTCCTGTACGTAATCAATGAATTGCGGTCTACGGTGACCACCTATGCCTACGACTCAGCGAATGGCGGCCTGCGCGAAATAGATACAGTTTCTACTCTTCCCGATAACTTTTCGGGTCAGAGCGCGGCGGCAGAAATCGCGTTACATCCATCCGGCAAGTTCCTCTACGCTTCGAATCGCGGACCGGACAGCATTGCCGTTTTTTCGGTCGCCCCCGCAAAAGGAACGCTGACTCGGATTGAACTCGTCCCGGTAAAGGGAAAAACGCCGCGTAACTTTGCCATCGATCCGACGGGCTCATGGTTGTTGGCGGCGGACCAGGAATCGGACAAAGTGGTAATTTTTCGCATCAATCGCAAGACTGGAGGCCTTACTCCCAGCGGGCAAGAGTTCCAAGTTTCTTCTCCCGCCTGCGTGAGGTTCGTGCCCCGGCCATAATCGGCGAGGCTTGTCGTAGCGCCGCCGTCCCGGCGCTACAAGTTTTTGGCGTGATCCGCTAGCCCAGGGGCCCGGGAACTGCTTTCACGCCGCTGTACAATTGCGTGGGGAGCCAACTTGTATTCCAGGCCCAAGACGCTCGACGCAGCGCTGCATGTGCTGGCCCACGAGGGCGGCCAAATTCTGTCGGGCGGCACGGACTTCTTTCCTGCGCTGGGTGATCGGCCCGCTCCGGACCTGGTGGTGGACATCTCCGGCCTCGCCGAAATCAGGGGCATCGCGGTCGAAGCAGACCACATCCGCATCGGCGGGCTTACGACCTGGAGTCAATTGGTCGCCACCCCTTTGCCCCGATGCTTCGACGCTCTGAAGAGCGCAGCCCGCGAAATCGGCGGAATTCAGATACAGAATCGCGGCACGGTGGCCGGCAATCTCTGTAACGCCTCTCCGGCCGCTGATAGCGTGCCTCCTTTATTGGCGCTCGATGCAGAAGTCGAGTTGCTTTCAGCCGCGGGAACGCGCCGCGTCCGTTTGGCTGACTTCATCGTGGGGAATCGCAAGACGGTCCGCCGTGCCGATGAAATCCTGGCCAACGTGATTGTTCCTCGTGGGCTCGACGACGCCACTTCCGCCTTTCTAAAGCTCGGCGCCCGGCGCTACCTGGTGATTTCGATCGCCATGGTGGCGGCAATAGTGAAGCAGAACAACAACGGCCGAGTCGCAGAAGCCCGTGTCGCGGTGGGGTCGTGCTCGGCGGTCGCGCGCAGGCTCACCGCACTTGAACGCGCTTTGGTCGGCACTCCGGCACGCACTGGGCTGGGCAAAACGGTTCTAGCCGAACATCTGGCCGAGCTCTCGCCCATCGACGATGTGCGCGCAACCGCTGTGTACCGGAACGATGCCGCGTTGACGCTGGTCGGTCGCGCACTCGACGCCTGCGTGGGGGGTTGCTGATGGTTGCCACGACTTCTCCCCTGTCCGGCTCTCAGACATCTATTGCGTTTTCCGTGAATGGAAAGAACATGACCACCGCAGTCTCGCCGGTGGAACGGCTTTCCAAAGTGCTGCGTGAACATCTGGGGCTCATGGGAACCAAAGTCGGCTGTGATGCCGGAGACTGTGGCGCCTGCACCGTCCTGCTGGATGGCGAACCTGTCTGTTCCTGCCTGATCGCAGCCGGCCAGGTCGAGGGGCATGAAGTCACGACGGTGGAAGGACTCGCCGCCCGCGCGCCGATCTATGACCAGTTGCAGAAATCGTTCCTTCGCCACGGCGCCGCGCAATGCGGGGCCTGCACGCCGGGCATGTTGGTATCGGCCACCGCTCTTCTGGAGCGTGACCCCGCGCCCGGGGAAGGCGCCGTCATGGATGCTATCGGTGGCGTGCTCTGCCGCTGCACTGGCTACCGCAAGATCATTACCGCCATCCAGGATGCCTGCTCCGGCAAGCTCCCCGATCCGTCGCCCCTGGCCGGTAATGCGGTGGGGGCGAGGCTGGTCCGTCTGGACGGCCAGGGTAAGGTGGATGGCGCGGAGATTTTCGGAGCCGACGATATTCCCGCCGGCGCCCTGGCCGTCCGCGCGATCCGCAGTCCCTACCAGCGGGCACGCTTCCGTTTTGGCGATCTCGACGCGTTCGTGGCCGCGCATCCAGGAATCCACCGCGTTCTGACTGCAAAAGATGTCCCGGGAGAGAATCGTTACGGTGTGATTCCGCGCTTCGCCGACCAGCCGGTGTTTGCCGAAGTGGAAGCCCGGTTCCGAGGTGAAGCCGTAGCCGCGGTGGTGGGCGACGCCGAGGCCATCGAAGCTCTGGACTGTACAAGTTTCCCGATTGCGTGGGAAGAACTTCCCGCGGTCACTACGATTGCCTCGGCGCTCGCTCCCGAGGCAGAACGCATCCATTCTAGCCGCGAAAACAATGTGCTGGTCCGAGGCCGCGTGGTCCGCGGCGATGTCGAGAAGGGTTTGGCGGAATCAGACGTTGTGGTCGAAGGCGAATACGAGACCGGGTTCATCGAGCATGCTTACATCGAGCCCGAAGCAGGTTTTGCGCGGCGGGTGAACGACCAGATTGAAATTCAGGCGTGCACCCAGGCACCCTACATGGATCGCGCCGACATCGCACAGATTCTTGGGATCGCTCCCGGGGCGGTGCGCATTATTCCAACCGCCGTCGGCGGCGGTTTCGGCGCCAAGCTCGATCTTTCGATTCAGCCGTTCGTCGCCCTGGCAGCCTGGCACCTGCGCCAGCCGGTGCGCATGGTTTATTCGCGAACGGAATCGATCGTCTCGACCACCAAGCGTCATCCCTCACACATTCGCTTGCGCGCGGGCGCAACTCGCGATGGCAAGTTGACCGCGATGGACTTCGCCGCCGACTTCAATACCGGGGCCTACTCCTCCTGGGGACCAACGGTCGCGGCGCGGGTTCCCGTCCACGCCTCGGGGCCTTACCACGTGCCGCACTATCGCGCCCTCACCCGAGCCGTGCACACGCATCTGGTGCCGGCCGGGGCTTTCCGCGGTTTTGGCGTGCCGCAAACCGCAATCGCGCAGGAACAGCTGTACGACGATCTCGCCGACCGGCTGGCCATCGACCGCCTGGAATTCCGCATCCTGAATGCGCTGGACAATCACACTCCCACCGTCACTGGCCAGGTGCTCGGCGAGGGAGTGGGCATTCGCGCCTGCTTCGAAGCGCTGCGTCCCCGCTGGACCGCGGCGCGCGCCGAGGCCGCAGCCCTCAACGCGAAAGCCAGCGGCGCGGTTCGGCGGGGAGTGGGCGTTGCCGGCATGTGGTACGGATGCGGCAACACTTCCCTGCCCAATCCTTCCACGATTCGCGTTGGCCTGAAAGCCGACGGCCGCATCGCACTTCACCAGGGCGCGGTGGATATCGGACAGGGGTCGAACACCATCGTCACCCAAATCTGCGCGGACGCACTCGGCGCGCCCATCGATCGTTTCGATCTGGTTTCTGGCGACACCTCGATCACGCCCGATTGCGGCAAGACCTCCGCCTCCCGCCAGACGTTTGTTACCGGCAAGGCCGCATATATGGCGGGCATCGAATTGCGCCGGGCAATTTTGCGCCTCGCCAAAGCTTGCGATTGCGCTGTCATCGATTTCGAGCGGGGCGTGGTCAAGGTCAGAGAAGACGGCAAGCAGCGCACCCTAAGCCTGCGCGACCTGCCTTTGAATAAGCACGGCTACGTGCTCACGGCAGAGGCAACGTTCGATCCTCCCACAAGCCCGCTCGACGAAAATGGTCAGGGCAATCCGTATGCGGTTTTTGGGTTCGGCGCGCATCTGGCGGAGATTGCGGTCGACACGGAACTGGGGACAGTGCGCGTGTTGAAGATCACGGCCGCGCACGACGTCGGCCGGGCCATTAATCCCACTCTGATTGAAGGGCAGATCGAAGGCGGCGCCGCGCAGGGGTTAGGGATGGCGCTGATGGAAGAGTTTTTCCCCGGTAAGGGAGAAAACCTTCATGACTACCTGATTCCGTCCGCCGGCGACATGCCGCCGGTGGAGTCGATTCTCATCGAAGACTCCTCGTCCGTCGGCCCCTATGGAGCCAAGGGAATCGGGGAGCAGGCTGTGATCCCGACCGCGCCCGCAATTCTTAATGCGATTCACGATGCCATCGGCGTGCGGATCCGCCGCGTTCCCGCAACGCCTGACCGCATCCGCGCGGCTGTGGTAGCCCAAACGGAACAGAAGCATGCTTGAAGACGACGCCATTCGATGCGATGCCTGCCCCGTGCTGTGCTACATCAAGCCGGGGAGAACCGGCGCCTGCGATCGCTATGCGAACGACAACGGACAGCTGGTCCGCATCGATCCTCATGTCGTGCTCGATCGCGCCGTGTCGCGCGGCGATTCCGTGGTTCCCTTCCTCGATCGCGACCGCGAATGGGATGGCAGGATTGTGACAGGCCCGGAGAATTTCGTCACCGCCATCGGCGCCGGCACCACGTATCCCGATTACAAGCCGGCTCCGTTCATCATCTCTTCCACCGTGCAAGGCGTCGACATGGTCACGGTGGTCACCGAGGGGATCTTCAGCTACTGCGGGGTCAAGGTGAAGATCGATACCGACCGCCATCTCGGCCCGGAAACGAATCTCGTCCGCGCCCAGGGAGAACCCGTGGGGCACGTGACCACCAGCGAATACGGTTCCCAGATGCTCTCGCTCGGAGGCGTGCGCCACCTGACCGGCGGCAGCCGCAAGGAAGGCACGGTGACTTGCGAGACCCTGCTGAACCTGTGCGACCGCAAGCCTGTGGAACTCACCATTGACGATGGCGCTACGGTGATGGTGCAGGCCGGCAAACCGCCCGTGGTTGACGGCGTGCAGGAAGAACGCATGCGGGTGGGCTGCGGGTCGGCCACCATCGGCATGTTTGCCAAGCAGTGGTTTGGCAAAGTTGACGAAGTCGTCGTGGTCGATGACCACATCACCGGCGTTCTCTCCGAACATCAGGCGGGGAAGTTGCTGGGCGTGCGCGAAACCGGGATCAAGATGAAGGGCCACCGTTCGACTCCGGGCCGCTACTTCCGGGTGGCGGAGCCCGGAACGGCGTGGGGCGGCACCAACATCGCGGATCCTCTTTCGATTCTGCAGAATTTCAATCCCAAGTTTGCCTGGCCGAAACTCCGCTTGCTCATGGTCAGCACTACCGGCGAGCACCACGCCTATTTCGAACTGGATGAAGCTCTGCAGCCGGTGGAAAAAGAATTGCCCGCCGTGCTGGGCGAATCTGTCGCCCGCATCCGGGAAAATTGCGAACCCGCGCTCTGCTCCGTCCTCTTCATGGGTGGCGCAGGAGGATCGTTGCGGGCGGGTGTCACGGAAAATCCAGTGCGGCTCACCCACTCGGTGCGGGACGCCCTGACCCGGGTCACGTGTGGCGGCGCGCCGGTTTACGTCTGGCCGGGCGGCGGCATCACTTTCATGGTTGACGTCACCCGGATGCCGGAACACGCCTTTGGTTATGTGCCTACGCCCGCGCTGGTTGCGCCCATAGAGTTCACCTTGAAGGTTAAGGATTACGCCGCCCTGGGCGGCTACATGGACCACGTGCGTTCGCTCGATTCCATCATGGAAGGCAAAGGCCGCCGCCGGCTCTCCGCCACTCCGGACAATCCCTGGCCGCTGGCGCCGGGGAAATCGCCGCGGCCGGATTCAGAGTCGGATCCGAGGTCGGATCAATGACCCGGGCTCAAATTCGATGGCTGGAAGATGGACGGAGACTTCATCTCCACGATGGCCCCATTGACTTGATCGTCGAAGCCTTTGGGTCAACTGATGAGATCAGCGTCGCTTATCGGGCGGCCGCCGAGCGCTTCGTCCATGTGCTCGATGAACTCTGCGGCGAACTGGGGTTTCTGCGGCAGGCCACGCAGGCAAACGGTCCGCGGCCGTCGGGAGTTATCGCGACACGTATGACCGCAGCCGTAACCCCATACTGCAAGCGGATTTTTATCACGCCGATGGCTGCCGTAGCGGGCGCCGTCGCGGAGGAAATTCTGTGCGCCATGACCGCGGCGGCCCGCCTTTCGCGGGCTTATGTAAATAATGGCGGCGACATCGCGCTGCATCTCGCATCGGGAGAACAGTTTGTTGTCGGCATGGTGGAGAGGCCGGATTGTCCATCACTTTTCGGGACCGCCACTCTGGATTCGGCACAGCCGGTGCGCGGTATTGCCACCAGCGGCTGGGGCGGCCGCAGTTTCTCGCTTGGGATCGCCGACGCGGTGACCGTTCTCGCCGATGGTGCGGCGATGGCGGATGCCGCCGCTACCGTCATCGCCAACGCGGTGGACTTACCGGAACATCCCAAGGTGACGCGCGTTCGGGCAAATACCCTCGCGCCCGATAGCGATCTGGGCGACCGGCTCGTCACTCAGGGAGTCGGCGAACTTTCACCCATCGAAATTGATGATGCGTTGGATGCCGGTGTTCTGGTCGCGCGCAGGCTGCTGGCTGACGGGTTAATCCGCTCGGCGGCGTTGCATCTGCGGGGCGACACCCGCATCGTTAACCTGCAGTCCTCGCTCGTTGCGTTTCCAGAAAGCAGGAGTCTGGTTCATGGCTGAGGTTCAGGTTCGCAAGAAATTCACGGCGGTGGAAGAAGTCTTTCACGAAGGTGGACCGGTCTCATCCACGCCGCTGCGCCGCGCTGCCGTGCTGGCGGTGATCCGCAATCCCTTCGCCGGCCGATACGTCACGGACATTGCCGGCTTCATGGATGACCTCAAGCCTCTGGGCCTCGAAATGGCGCGATCGCTGGTGGCCGCGCTGGGCGGAGACCCCAAAGTGGTTGAAGGATACGGCAAGGGAGCCATCATCGGCTCAGGCGGCGAACTCGAGCATGGCGCCCTCTGGCACGTGCCCGGCGGCTATGCCATGCGCGAGATTGTGGGCGACGCAAAAGCCATCGTGGCATCCACGAAAAAGGTCGGCGGCCCCGGCACCCGGCTCGATGTGCCTATCACGCACATCAACGCTGCCTATGTAAGAAGTCATTTCGACGCCATGGAAGTCGGCCTGGCCGATTCCCCGCGCGCCGACGAGATTCTGCTCGCCCTGGTGATGACCACAGGTCCCCGGGTTCACGCCCGCGTCGGCGGCCTCAAAGCCTCCGAGATCAAAGGAGAGGATGGACTGCGCTGATGGCCGACATGAAAGCGAGTATCCGCAAGATTGTCACCTTCGTCGAAGAGACCCGCAGCGAGATGGGACACGCTGTCAATCCGCCCACACGGCGCGCTGCCGCCGTCGCCGTGATTGAGAACCCCTGTGCGGGAAAGTACGTTGAGGACTTGTCCGAACTGATGCTGATCGGCGAGGAACTCGGCGAGCTGCTCACGTTGCGTGCGGTAGCGGCCCTGGGAATTCCCGCGGCCACAGCCGAGAGCTACGGCAAAGCGGCCGCGGTCGGCGAAAACGGCGAACTCGAGCACGCGGCGGCGATTCTCCACCCCAAGCTGGGTGCGCCGGTGAGGAAAGTCCTGGGCAAAGGCGCCGCGCTGATACCGTCGTCGAAGAAGCGTGGCGGACTCGGCGTGGTTCTCGACATCCCGCTCGGCCACAAGGACGCGGCTTTCGTCCGCAGTCACTTCGACGGCATGGAAGTAAGAATCAATGACGCTCCCCGGGCCAATGAAATCATGGTTGCTGTCGCAGTCACGGACAGCGGACGCCCGCTGCCGCGGGTGGGCGGCTTGACCAAAGCCGAGATCAAAGGCGAAGACGGCCTGCGCTAGCCTCTACGTCCTTCGTAGCGCCGGCATCTTGCCGGCTGTCCCGAGGGCATCCAGCCCTCGGCGCGGCGGGCGGGACGCCCGCCGGACAGCCGCCGGGACGGCGGCGCTACAAAACCCCGCGTAGAATACTTCTGGCTTTCGCCGCCGGGGTTACGAATGACTTTTCGCCGCTCTGCCATTTTTCTTCTCACATCCCAATTTCTCCTTTGTGCATTCGTCGCCTCCCAAGCGCAGAAAGAAAAGGCCGACCTGCTCATCAGTGGCGGCACGGTCGTCTCCATGGACGCCTCCCGCGCTATCCTCGACGACGGCGCCGTGGCCGTGCGGGGAGACACCATCATCGCCGTCGGTCCGCGCGCCGAACTCGAAGCCAAGTATGCCGCTGCGCAGACCATCGATGCCAAAGGCACCCTCGTCCTGCCCGGGTTCATCAATGGCCACACCCACGTCCCCATGACGCTGTTTCGCGGCCTGCACGATGACGTCACGCTCAATGACTGGCTCTACAAATATATTTTCCCGGCCGAAGCCAAGAATGTGAATGAGGAGTTCGTCCGCTGGGGCACGCGCCTGGCGGCGGCGGAACAGATTCGCGGCGGCGTCACGACTTTCGCCGACATGTATTACTTCGAAGACGCGGTGGCGGAGGAGACCAAAGCCGCCGGCATGCGCAGTGTGCTGGGCGAAACTTTCATCGATTTCCCCGCACCCGACAATAAGACCGAAGCTGAAATGCTGGCCTACACCGAAAGATTCCTGAAGAAGTGGCAGGGCGACCCGCTGATCCATGCCGCCGTGGCGCCGCATTCCATTTACACCTGCTCGCAGAAAACGCTGCAGGATGCAGCCGCCCTCGCCCGCAAATATCATGCGCCCATCCTGATTCATACCGCCGAAATGAAAAAAGAGTGGGAAGACAGCCTGAAGAACAACGGCATGTCCCCGGTGCAATATCTCGACAAAATCGGCCTCCTGGGCCCGGACGTGGTGTCCGCGCACTGTATTTTCGTGGATGCGGCTGACCGGAAGACGCTGGCGCAGAAGCAGGTGGGCTGCGTGCATAACCCGTCCAGCAACATGATGATTGCCAGCGGTGTTGCTCCCGTTCCCGAGATGCGAGCCGCAGGAATCCCAGTCGGGCTGGGCACCGACGGTCCCGCCGGCAGCAACAACGATCTGGACCTGATGGAAGAAATCGATCTCGCCGCCAAGCTGGCCAAGATCACCAGGATGGACCCGCTGGCGCTGAATGCGAAGGCGGTGGTCGAAATGGCTACCATCGACGGGGCCCGGGCGCTGCACCTGGAGAAAGAGATCGGTTCACTCGAGCCAGGAAAGAAAGCCGACCTCATCCTCATCAGCCTCGACGAACCCAACGCCGTGCCGATGTACGACATCTACGCGCAACTGGCTTACGCGCTCAAGGGCAGCGACGTGGAGACCGTCGTGATCGGCGGGCATATCGTGATGCGCGATAAAAAGCTGCTTACGGTAAATGAGGAGGAAGCGATGGCGAAGGCGCGCCAGTATAAGAAGTCCATCGCCATGTCACTGGGCATGCCGTAATGCAGCGGCGGACGACGCTACTGTCCCCGTGCGGCCTCGGGCGCCATGGTTGCCGGAGGCGTGTTGCGGCTGCGTTGGGTGCTGACAGCGCCGTCTACAATCATCATTCCAATCCCCGGCAGATCGCCTCGCTGGATGCTGTCGAGCACGTTTCTTCCCGCCGAGTGCTGGGCTTTGTCGAACATCATAAAGGTGGCAGGCCGGCCCGCAGAAACCAGTCCGCAGTCCAGTTTCCGGATCTTCGCGGTGTTGCCGGTGGCAAAGCAGACTGCGATCTCAGCCGGTATCTCTCCGAGCGATGCCAGCATCGCAATCATGCGGAGGATGCCCAGCGGTTGCACTCCCGAGCCCGCGGGCGAGTCCGTACCCAGAATTACCCGGTCAAGCTGCTTGAGTTCTCTTGCGGTCCGCAACGTGAGCAAGGCTGCTCGCTCATTTCCGTTATGGACAACTTCCAACGCCCGTGAAGATTTCTCGCACAGCGTCACGATCTGATCATCGGGCAGCGCGGTGTGGCCGCCGTTGATGTGCCCGATCACGTCGGCGTCGGCCGCCAGCACGATCTCTTTGTCAATCAGACTGGAACCGGGAATCGAAGGACCACCGGTGTGGATAGTGCTCTGAATGCCGAATTTGCGCGCCCAGGCCACCATCTGGCGTGCGGTGGCTCCGTCTTTCACGCTTCCCAGGCCGACCTCGCCAAGCATGGTCACGCCGGCCGCGGCCAGGTCCTTAAAATCTTCCTCGACCATCCCGTGTTCAATCACCGGGGCCCCGGCGTGGATTCGCACCCCGCCCGGTCGAAAGGCCGAGAACGCCCGCTGCGCAAAAATGGCCATGGCTTTCAGTCCGACGACATCTTTCGGACGTCCCGGAGTGTGGACTTCACCGGCGGAGATCATGCTGGTGACTCCGCCGTGCAGATAGCTGTCAATCCAGCCAATCTGGTTCTGGCGCGGCGTCCAATCGCCGGCCACCGGATGCACGTGGCTGTCGATCAATCCCGGAGCCAGCGCGGTGCCTTTGGCATCGATGATCAAAGTCGCGGCTTCAATATCGAGATCTTTTTCCTTGCCCACCGCCGCGATCTTTCCGTCGACGGCCACGACCGCGTCGGCGTCGAGAATCGGCCGCTCCAGATCGCCGCTCAGCAGCAGGCCGATATTGCGGATCAGAAGCCGGGATTGCTTCTTGACAGGCTCATCGTGGGCCATGAAGCGCACCTCTTGGGATCGAAGGATACTGATTTGCTTGGCGAACTCTGCGGCCTTTCTTTGCGTCCTCGGCGATAAGGCCTTTGACCTCGCCTGGATCGTCCACCAATCTCACCCCGCAAAAGAGGCAAAGAATTCGGAACTGAATTGCCGCCAAAAACCGCCAGAATCCCGCGTCCCACAAACAATGTTATAAGCTATTTGGTCCAGCCGAAGACTGACGACTGAAGACTGACGAGTGTTCCAGCGGAACCGCGTATGTTATCTCGCAATATCGTTTTCTGGGAAGTGGACGTCCAAGCCGATTTCATGCTGCCGGGCGGCAAGCTCTACGTGCCCGGCGCCGAAAAGTTGCTGCCTAACATTCGCCGTCTCACCGATGCTGCCCGCCAGGGCCGCGTTTTCCTGGTGTCACATGGCTGCTTTCACACCCAAAATGACCCTGAGTTCGCTACATTTCCCCCGCATTGTGTCAAAGGCACGCCGGGAGCCGCGTTGGTTCCGGAAGCCTTAACTGAACAAGTCATTACCGTGCCGAACGAGCCTACCGCTTCCCTGTCTAACGAGCTTTCGCGCTACCAGCAGATTTTGCTGGAGAAGCAAACCCTCGATATCTTCCAGACGCTGCATGCCGATGAACTGGTGAAGCGCTTCGGCCCTGATGTCGAATTTGTCGTGTTTGGCGTGGTAACGGAATATTGCGTCGGTTTCGCGGCTAAGGGTTTGCTGGAGCGGGGGCGGCGCGTGTTCGTGGTTCGCGATGCCATCGAGACCCTGAACTCCGGGGACGGGAACCGTACCGTAGCGGAACTCGAATCGCTCGGGGCCAGGTTCATCACCACCGATCAGGCGTTGCTCCTGCTCAAGGATTCGACATAGCCCGGGGTTGGGGCGCGTCGAATGGCGCTGAGGCCAGGCGCGGTTGACACTTGCCGTCGAATGGCAGTATCGTTTTGCGCACCAGAATTGGGATCGAAGTCTTCGATCTCAAACGACCGTTGTCCGTGACGACAACGAAACCAACCAAACCGCGATGTTTTGTGGAAGACGGGCGCGAAAAGTCTTGAATGTAGACTTGGTGTCCGGGTATGGTCGCGTAATCGGGGAGGTCTGGATTACGCGGGGAAAGACGCGTCCTGATTGGCACTCGATGAAGGACCGCACGGGGGAATTTGATGCTGACTAAAAAAGCGCTGCTCGTGGTTTTCTGTTCACTGGTATTTCCTGTCTGCCCGCTCCTATACGGCCAGGCCACGGCCAGCTTTTTCGGCACAGTCACGGACAAGACCGGCTCCGTGGTTGCCGGGGCAAACGTAAAGGTAACGGCGCAGGGGACCAGCATTTCCCGCGACACCAAGACGGACGATACCGGACATTACCTCGTCCCACTGCTCTCCGTTGGGGACTACACCATCCGGGTGGACAGCCAAGGCTTTCAAAGCGCGGAACAGAAGGACTTGCGACTCCAGGTGGATGAGCGTCGCGAACTGGATTTCACCCTTTTACCGGCTTCGGTTGCGACCACTGTCGAAGTCAGCGCAACTCAGGTAGCGGTGGAATCGTCGAATCCGACCCTGGGTCAGGTAATTACCGCGGAGCAGGTAGCCGATCTCCCCTTGAATGGCCGCGATTTCGTACAGTTGGCTACGTTAACGCCGGGGACCACCCAGGAGACCAATCCCAACAGCTTCTCCAACGGCGGCCCCAGCAGCGAAGTGGCAACCCGCGGAACTTTTTCGTTGTCGGTTGGTGGATCGCGGGCCAACAGCACGGATTGGCTGTTCGATGGTGTCGACAACAACGAGCTCACCTCGGGCGGAATCGGTATTTTGCCTTCGATTGACGCCATCCAGGAATTCAAAGTTCTCACTTACAACTACTCGGCGGAATATGGGACCCGCGCGGGTCCGACGGTACTGATCACCACGAAGTCCGGAACCAACCAGTTCCACGGATCCTTGTTTGAGTTCTTCCGCAACACCAAGCTCGATGCCCGCAGCTACTTCGCGGCCAGCCGGGAGCAGTTCAACCTGAATGAGTTCGGGGGCGCATTCGGTGGTCCCATCCAGAAGGACAAAACCTTCATCTTCGTGGATTACCAGGCGAAGAGGCAGCGGCACGGCGAGCCCTTCCTGGGTCTGATTCCGACTCAGGCCATGGTGAATGGCGATTTTACGCAAGACCCGCTGGGCGGAACGCGAGGCGTAACTTCATACAACGGAACTGTCTTCCCCAATCTCTTTAATCCCTATACGTTCTCGGCGTTTCAATGCGACGGAGCGGGGAACCCAATCGCTCCCGGTCCTGACGGATCACAAGCTATGGGTGCTGCAGACTGCAACAAGATCCCCGCTGCCATGATCGACCCGACCGGCCAGGCGATGATGAAGCTTTACCCGCTGACGAATTCCATCAATAAGTCGACTCTCACCAACTTTGCCAGCGTCCCGGTCAGGAGCCTCAACGAAGGCGAGTTTGACGGCCGCATGGATCACACTTTTTCCGCCAAGGACTCGATCTTTGCCCGCTTCAGCTACGATCAGGCGGTGTCGTTCATCCCCGGTGGTTCGCCCGGATATGCCGCACCCAGCCCTTTTGCCAGTTCGCAGAACATCACAAACCACGGACGTAATGTTGCGATCTCCGAAACCCACATTTTTTCGGATCACAACCTCAATCAACTTACCTTTGGCTTCAACCGGATTTTCAACCACATCAAGTCCTTTGGCGATAACACCTGCGAAGCCGCCAATCTCGGAATTCAGGGCGCTGATATCGACAGCAAGTGTGCGGGTGCGCCTCCCGGGTTGTCGCAGTCAACCAAGGATTGCATGAGTTGCGGACTTACCGCGACCCTGATGGGCAGCTACTGGGGACTCGGCGACCGCGGCTTCGCGCCATTCCAGGGCGGAACCAACGTTTTCTCGATTTCCGACTCATTCGACATGATTCGCGGCAAGCATGACATCCGCGTTGGCGGCGGAATTCGTGCCATGCAGATGAACGTTGAGACCAATGCCTTCCAGGATGGTTTCCTGATTAACTTCGGCCTTACGCGAGATGGAGCCGCGGATCTTCTCACTGGCCAGTTGGGCGGAGGCATTCATGACCAGACGTTCCTGGGTGCCACCACGGGCCGCCGCTGGAAACTGTTCCGTCCTTTCGTGCAGGATGACTGGCGGGTTACCGAAAACCTGACGGTGAACATTGGGCTGGCCTGGGCCCTGACCACTCCGATCACGGAAGCCCAGGACCGCCAAGCCAACTTCGACGTCGCCAGCGGGGAACTTCTGGTGGCTGGAAAGATCTCGATTGCGGGCTGCACCATTTGCCAGCGGAGCGACTCGGCGGCAGGAATTAAGATGGACAAGACCGCCTTCGAGCCGCGGATCGGAATCGCCTGGAAGCCCTTCGGTAGTCAAAACACCGCCGTCCGGGCCGGCTATGCCATCTTCCACGACTCCTCCTGGAACCAGGGCGCGCAAGGCCTGTTCGAGAACCCGCCTTACTTCGCGGAATCGGACAACTTTCCGAATGTGCCCTGCCCATTTAACAATGCAACCTCGGCGAATCCGCTGGACTGCGGGATTCAGCGCCTCTTCCTGCCGGTCATCACTACACCGCCAAACCCTTCCACCTTCCCTGGAGCCGTGCAGTCGCAAAATCTGGATTTCAAACAGGGTATGGTGCAGCAGCTCAACCTGAATGTTGAGCACCAACTGGGCAATGTCGTCCTAACCGCCGGATACGCCGGATCACGCAGCACGCATATTCTGATGGACGGCCTCGACTTCAACATTCATTCGCCAGCTGCTTGCCCCGGTGGCAGCGCGCCGGTTGCTGGCTACACCTTGGGCTGTGGCTATACCACTCCGATTTCTCCATTCGCGCACATCGTAAACAATAACGATGTGGGACGTGCGCGCTATGATTCGCTGCAGCTCAAGGCCGAATCCAGGAGCACGCGCCACGGACTTTATTTCCTGCTGGGGTACACCTGGGCCCGCACTTTCGACTCCGGGTTTTCGGACGGCCTGGGCAGCTTCCCCGGCGCCATTTACTGGCCGTTACCTGGCATGGACAAAGCTGACTGGAGCCTTTCGGCGCTCAACGTGAACAACACCTTCACGGCCGGGGTGATCTACGACCTGCCGTTTGGCAAGGGCAAGCGTTACGGCAACAGCTGGAACGGAGCCGGGAATGCGATCCTGGGAAATTGGCAGATCAACGTTATCGAGAGGGCGCTTTCCGGCTTTCCGCTTTTCGTAGTCGATAGCGGCAACGCTTCCGGCGTGCCCTTCTTCTGGAACAGCGGCCCCAGCTTCGATCGCCCCAACGAAGTGGGCGACCCGAACAAAGGCGGCCAGGTAGCGGCGAATCCTGGCTGCGTAGCGCCGGCCAAGGTTCATACTCTAACCGCATGGTTCAATCCCTGCGCGTTCGAGCAAGCACCCGCGGGAGAGCTCGGAACCGCCCCCCGCGCTCCCGTGTCCGGTCCGAACTTTATCAACACCGATCTTTCCATTATCAAGAACTTTGTTCTGCCCTTCCGCGAGGGCATGGGCGTGCAATTCCGGGCTGAGTTCTTCAACCTCTTCAACCACGCCCAGTTCTACCTCTCGGGGGACGGCAGCTACGGGCAGATGCAAAACATCGCCACGCCGACCAGTTTCGGGGTGGTGAATGCGACGGCGGGTAATCCGCGTGTGGTTCAGCTTGCTCTTAAGCTCAATTTCTAGGGCAAGCTGTCCGCGGTCTTAAATCTTAGGGCAGTAAAAAACTTGACTCGATCACTCCATGAGTGCCCGAACTTTCCTGCGACCAGGGTTGCGATTGCTGGCTGCTTTTACTCTGCTGTTGCTGGCGGTGGTCGTGGCCGCGGCCCAGGAAAGCTCACCGGCTGAGCTCTCTACGACTGTCACTCCAGAGGCGCACCTGAGCCGAGGCTACGAAGCCCTTAAGCTGGACCGATATGAGGTAGCCGTCGGAGAATTCCGTGCCGCGCTCGCCGGCGACCCTGGGCTGAGCGTGCGCGCACGATTTCCTCTAGCGGTTGCGCTTTTCGAACTGCACCGATCCGATGAGTCCCGTGGTCAACTGGAACTGGTGCGCCGCGAAGTGGGCGACCATCCCAACGTCTTCTACTATCTGGGACGACTCGACCTGGACGATCACAAGTACGTCAGTGCAATCCAGAACTTGAAGTTAGCGGTAACCAAGCCTCCATTTCCGGACACCGCTTACTTTCTTGGCTACGCCTACTTCAAACAGGGCGATCTGCCGGATGCTGAAAAGTGGCTGAGGGAAGCCTCCCGGTTGACTCCGCGCGATGACCGCGTCCCCTATCAACTCGCACTGGTGTATCGCAAACTGGGACACGAGCCGGAAGCCACGAAGGCGTTGGCCCTTTCGGAGAAACTGCGCAAGCAGGATGCCGACGAGAGCAGGCTTAGGCTGGAATGCAGGCAGAAGCTCGAACAGGGCCTGCGGGACGAAGCCCGCGCGGTCTGCGAACAGCTTTATGATCCGGACAACGCGGACAAGCTTACCGAACTGGGCACAATCTACGGTCAGCATGGGGATCCGGCAGCGGCCCTGAAGCCCCTGCGCCGGGCAGCAGAACTGGAGCCGAACTCGCCCCAGATGCAGTACAACCTGGCCCTGACTTACTATCAGTTGAATCAGTTCGATCAGGCCCGCAGCGCTCTGGCCAATGTATTAAAGCGCTGGCCAGATCTATTTCAGCTGAACTCTCTCTACGGGGCCGTGCTGGTAAAGCTTGGCGAGGACCAGGAGGCCTACCCGATCCTGCATCATGCCCATGACCTCAATCCGCAGGATTCTGGAACCACGGATCTCCTTTACGCCCTAGCCTTCAGACTCTCCCAAAACAGCAAGAACGCTTTGCGATACGCTGATTCGCTGCGCTACCTGGAAGAAGCAGCCTCCCTGCGGCCTCAGGAGTCGGAACCGCACCGCCGCATGGCTGAAATTTACACTCTTACCCACCGTCCCGCGCAGGCCGCGGCCGAACAGGAAAAAGCCAACCACCTTACCCGCGACCCCGGCGGCTCAGAGTAAATTGCGAGAGGGAACAAGCTTTATTCATCCATCGGAGCGGAGCGATGAAGCGCGGATCGAAAGAGACCCTATGAGGAAATGCAGTAAGTTCTGGCTGGCCTTGATGTGCGTGCTGCTGGCGAGTTCCCTGGGATGGGCCGAGCGGCGCAAAGTCATCATCAACCAGGACGGTTCCGGACCGGGCGGCAGCAACATGCAGACTCTCGCGCTGCTGATTCAGTCCCCCCAGGTTGAAGTGCTGGGAATCACGGTGGTGAGCGGAAACCAGTGGCGTGACGAAGAGGTGGCGCACACTCTGCGTCTGCTCGAGATCATGGGCCGCACCGATATTCCGGTGGTGCCTGGCGCCGTCTTTCCCCTGGTGCGCAGCCGTGAAGAGAGCCAACTCTGGCAGCAGCGCTTCGGCAAGGTGGCTTTCGCCGGCGCGTGGGATGATAGATGGTGGCACGGGCCCTTCGTCGTTCCTCCGCTGCCGGAGGGCCAGCCCAAGACCAAGCCGGCGGACGAGGACGCGGTCCACTTCCTGATTCGCAAGGTCCACCAGTTCCCGCACGAAGTGACGATTTACGAGGGCGGCCCCATGACCAATCTGGCGCTCGCTATTTCCATCGATCCCCAATTCCCTGAGCTGGCGCAACAACTGGTCTTCATGGGCGGCAGCCTGGCTCCGCCGACGGACGATCCTGAGTTTGTCAGCAATCCCCGCCACGAGTTCAATTTCTGGTTTGATCCCGAGGCGGCGCAAATCGTGCTGCGGGCGCCCTGGAAGAAGATCGTCTGCACGCCGACCGATATCTCGGTCAAGACCCTCCTGACGCCGGCCATGATCAAACAGATCGACGGCAGCGGAACCCCATTGGCGCATTACATCGCGCGTTTCTACCAGACCGGCCAGGGCGGCGAATACATGTGGGACGAACTGGCAGCCGCCGCCTGGATCGACCCAACCCTGATCACTCGGAGGGAGACTCGCTACATGGCGGTTGATCTGGACCGGGGCGCCGGATACGGCAACACGCTGACCTGGGCGCAGAAGGACAAGCCGAAAATCCCCGTGCAGCCGGTCGAAATCCAGTTCGATCTGGACAAAGAGAGGTTCTATCGGATGTTTATCGACTTGATGAGCGCGCCCACGGGGACGCGCTGAAAAAGTAGCGCCGGCGTCTCGCCGGCCCGATGGGCGGGCAGGATGCCCGCCAGATCGGCGCTACTTTCAAGCCTAGCGAGACTCTGCCCCCGGCCCCGGACTCCGCAGAGTGTAAACAAACTGCCGGCTCTCGCGCCGCTCGCGCTCGACTTCCTCTTCTTTACTCTTCGAAATCTGGTCGTAGCGCTGAAGTTCTTCTTCAGCTTTCGCCTTTTCTCCCGTCCGCTTATACGCCTGGGCCAGCCGGTAGTGCGCCTCTTCTAATTGAGGACTGGCCTGGACCGCGTCCTGATAGCTGGCGATGGCCCGCGAAAAATCTCTGCGCTCCGAATACAGAACTCCGATTTGCAGATAACCAACCCCTAGTTTCGGATCGAGTTGGACAGCGCGCTTCAGCAGCGACTCAGCCTGCGTCGCGCTCGCAGCGTCATCCGGCCCCTTCCGCCGTTTCCACAGATTGACTCCGTAATAGTAGTTGGCCAGAGCATTCTCCGGTTGCAGCTTCACAAATCGTTTCAGCCTCTCGGCCGAGCATTCCGACTGATTGGTTTCAACACTCTGTATCTTGCCCAGAAACAGGTACGGCTCGAGGTCACCGGGATTCAGGTCGGAAGCTTCGCACAGCCGCCTTGCTGCCTGATCGTAGGAACCATTGTTGTACCAGGCCACTCCCAGCGCGACCAGCATGCGCGCGGATTGCGGGAACAGGCGATTGCCCTGGCTGAAAACTTCGATGGCCGGTTCGGCCGCGCGATGCAGCAGAAGCTCCGATCCCCAATCGAAGAAATTGGACTCAGTCGGGCCCAGTTCCGCGGCTCTCTGATATTCGCGCACCGCTTCGAGCGGATCGCCCAATTTCTCGTCAATGTCCCCGAGCAGGTGATGCAGCGAGGCCTGATTTTGTTGAGGCTGGTTCTGTTGTGCCGGGCCTGGGCCGGCATTCTCCTGTACCGTCAGCAAGGCCCGGGCACGTGTGCGCGCCTGCTGGTATTGACCCGCGTCCGCATTAGCGAGCACCAGCAGGTAGGCATTTTCATAGTCGCCGGGCTTGACCCGCGCCGCCCGCTCAAGATACGCCAGCGATTCCTGGGGCTTGCCGTGATCGACCAGGAATTTCCCCAGGCGGTGGTTGGCATCGAAGTTTTCCGGTTCGTGCTCCGCGGTCGCGCGGAGTGAGGCTTCCGCCGGACCAACCGCTGCACTCGACCCGGGCGGAAGGCTACCGGTCGATGGCTTGTCCCCAGAAACGCTCAGCGACGCGATGTCCTTGGCCAGTGATTCCTTGGTCCGGACAATCGTATTCGAGCCATGCCCGCCGAGATTGGTGCCGTCGGTGACGCCCGCCACGGTGAATTGCGGTTCATCGAAAAACTCCGGGGCCCGTTGGCCCGGCGCGGTCGCCGCGGAACCTTTCGCGGATTCGAGTGTCAGGTCAAGTCTCTTCGCTTCTTTCGCTGCAATGACGCAGGGGCCGATTGTGGCCCGGCCATATCCCGCCATCTCCACGCGCAACATATAAATGCCTTCGGCAAGCCCCGCAAAACGATAGCGTCCGGCTGCGTCCGCGTGGGCAGACAGAGTCTGGGTGCCGTCCTTGACCTGTAGATACACGGTCGCGCCGGCAACCGGCCGGCCAGTCGCGTCGCGCACCGATCCGTCCAAGCTGGCAGAATGCAACCCAGCCGAATCGGCGGGATTTTGGGGCGAACCCTGCGCGGACTGGGCTCGAATCGGGAGCGGCATGAACAGCGCGACCGCCAACAGAAGGCGAGTTGCGACCGAGACTCCAGGACACGCGGATTGCAGTGCGATCACCCGGAAACAGCCCATAGGACAACGCAGAGAAGGCGATTGCAAAACGAAACCAAGCGTTGACTATTCTAGTCGCGGGATTCAGCGTCCGCAATCGGCGCGGCGGTTCAACCGCCAGAAATGCTCACCTTTGCTCATTGATGGGGGGAACCACAGGTGCGCACCCGAGCGGGGGAGTGGCAGTGTCCCCAGGCGGGCGTTACAATGCAAATTCTTTTGACTGGCGCGAATATTTTTGCCGCCGGTCTGAACGCGAGTCCGGCTATGGCCCCGGCTCGGCGGTCATGATCAAACATTGCAAGAAGCAACCGTCCAACTCTGAGGTGAATCATGAAATTCGGCCGAGTCTGGGTAGTGACAGTGCTGGTGATCACGTGCTTGACCTGCCGGGGCGAGGAAAAGCGCAAGATCATCATCGATCAGGACGCCGCTGGGCCGGGCGGAACTGACCAGCAGTCGATGCTGCTTCTGATCCAGTCTCCACACACTGAGGTCCTCGGCATCACTGTGGTAACCGGCGATGCGTGGCTCAGGTCCGAGGTGGCACATACCCTGCGCATGCTCGAACTCATCGGCCGAACCGATATTCCAGTGGTGGCGGGAGCGGAGTATCCCCTGGTCCGCCGAAGGGACGAAACCGAACTCTGGCAGCAGCGCTATGGCTACTACAGCTGGCTGGGCGCCTGGACTCCACGGCTTTATCATCCGCCCGACCAGCTGGGAGATATGCCGGAAGGCCAGCCCACCGCCAAGCCGATGGATGAGGACGCGGCGCATTTCCTGGTGCGCATGGTCCATAAATATCCGCATGAGATCACGATTTACGCCGGCGGCCCCATGACCAACCTGGCGCTGGCCATTTCCATTGATCCCGAATTCCCCAAGTTGGCGAAGGAACTGGTCTTCATGGGCGCAAGCTTGAGTCCGCAAACCACCGACCCTGAATTCATCAACACTCCACGGCGCGAGTTCAACATCTGGTTCGATCCTGAAGCGGCCCACATCGTGCTGCGCGCGCCGTGGAAAAAGATGATCTGTACCACGGTGGATATTTCAGTGAAGACCAGAATGACGGTCGAGCTGATCAACCGTATCAAAGCCGGCAGCTCGCCGGCAGCGCAGTATGTCGTCAAGTATTCCCGCCTGTCGGGCGAATACAACTATCTTTGGGATGAACTGGCGTCGGCGGCGTGGCTTGATCCCAGCCTGATCACGAAAACGGAAACCCGCTTCCTGGATGTTGACCTGGATCGCGGCGCCGGCTACGGCACCATCCTCAGCTGGAGCGACCAGGACAAGCCAAGAATCGACGTCCAGCCGGTCGAGATACAGGTCGATCTTGATACGGAACGATTCTACAAAATGTTTGTCGATCTGCTGACTGCGCCAACACCGCACTAACGGATGGAGGCCGGGCGGGACGCCCGGCCTCCATCCGTGCACACCTACCGCGCCAATTGCTGGAGCGCCTGCTGCGCCTGCACGTTCCCCGGATGCTGTTTGAGCAGATCGAGCAGCACGCTCTTCGCCTTGTCGGGCGTGCCTTCGAGCGCGTACACCCGCGCCAGATTCATGTACGACTGATCGAAAGCCGGCGCAACCCGGATGCATTCTTCGAAGCTGGCCACCGCTTCATCCCGCCGTCCCGTGCGCAGGTAGAGCACGCCGAGATTGTTTAGTGCTTCCGGGTAGCCGGGACGAAACTTCAATGTCCGCTGCAGATATTCATAGGCGCGATCGTTGTCATTGAGCTGGGCGAAGACCATCCCCAGGCTGTAGTTTGCCTCCGGGTCGCCGGGACCGACCGCGACCGCCCGTTCAAGCAGGGAGCGCGCGTCGTCCCACCTTTTCTGCTGACGATAGGCGTTGCCCAGATTTTCCAGCGCAATCAGATGATCGGGATTAAGTTTGAGCGCCTCTTGAAAGTATGGAATCGCCTCGGCCGTGCGCCCTTCGCGCGTAGCCAGAAGACCGAGGTTGTTCCAGGAGTTGGCCAGGGTGTCGGGATAGCTGGCTGGCAGTCTGGTCGCGCGCTCGAAGTTTTCGCGCGCATCGCGGTTCTTCTCTTGTTTCAAATAAACGCTCCCCAGCCCGTACAGGGCCTCGGCGCTCGCTGGGTTATCGTGCCAAGCCCGCCGAAATGATGCCTCGGCCTGGTCGAGGTATCCTCGCTGAAAATAGACCGAACCGTAGTTGAGATAGTTGCGCTGAAATTCCAGAGTGTCGATCACACCGGGGAATGGCAGCGCTTTAGCCAGTCTTGCGGCGGGAGTTTCAGGAATGTGCTGGAAGTCGTGTTCCAGGTGCTCGGGGTTTACCGGGCCCTGATAGACCTTGACGACTTCTCCGCTCACATTAATAAGAAATGAGGTTGGAAGAGTTAGATCGCGATGCCGGTCGAACAGATAGCGATAGAGAATGTTGTAAATGCCGGCCAGATCATCCGACCCTTGCAGGATGGGAAATGAAAGATGATTGTAGCGAGCGAATGCCCTGACTTTTTCGGTCTCCGCCGGGCCGTCGACATTTACCGTCAAAAGCTGGAGACCCAGTCCGGCCCAGCGCGAATGCATCCGGTTGAAGAGTTTCAGGTCTTCCCGGCAGGTCGCCGATCCCTCGGCCCAGAAATTGAGCAGCACGGGCTTGCCGCGAAGCGCGTCAAGCGTTCGAGTCTGATTCTTCAGGTCAGGAAGGACAACGCCCGGCGCAACCATGGGTGTAAGCAGCCAGGTTTCAACCACGGTGGGAAGCGGCTCGCCTGATTGCATCGTGGAGGCAACCCTGCCCGAACCCCGTGAGTTAAATGCCTCCATGCGTGATGGCTCGGTGCCTTCATCCACCCAGATTCGGTGGTTGATCGGAAGATCGCGAAGTTCCTGCACCAGTCCACTGGGCCAGCGGATGGAAGCTCGCACCGGGCCCTTCGCCTCTCCCAGCCCGAAGAACACTTCCTTGCTGTGCTGGGAAAGAAATCCGGATCCCGCTTGGAGCATGCGGGTTTGCCGCCCGGCTCCAGCTTCCACCGTGATCGCGGCGCCGATGGCGTCCCGATTACTTTTGTTGCCGCGCAGGCGGAACGCGATCGACGGAGCGAGGTCTGGCATCACGTTTCGCAAAAGTCTCAACTGCGGCCCGTTGCGATTTTTCAGCAACACTTCCAGCCGCCCGTCATGATCGAAGTCGGCCAGGGCGAAGGCCCTGCCATCCTCGATAAAATCCAGCCCCACCGAGCCCGAAACGTCGGAGAACGTTCCATCCCGATTGTTCGCGAAGAAGACATTGCGTTCGTATCCGCTCCACGTACCATCGGCGCGGATGAGTTCGTTAATCGCGTTCCAGCCTTGTTCGTAGTCTTGCGCCGGCTTGGCTTCGGCTGGAGAATTCGCGACCACCTGCCGCCAGAAAAAACTGTTGAGGTCGTCGCGAGAAGGCCCCGACACCATTCCGTTGGCCACGTAGAGATCGGGAAATCCATCGTGGTCAAAATCCCAGGCGTCGCTTGACCAGGCCCAGCGCCCCATTTCGACTCCAGCGGCCGCGCCCTTGTCCTGAAAAGCGTCGCCGCCGCCCCGAAACAGTGAGTTCCCCATGGCATGTTTGCGGTAGAGCGCGCGCACTTTTTCAGGCGCGTTCTTCTGAAAGGCCTCCTGGGACGAGATGCGCGTCCCAGCCGCAGTCCACATATCGGCGACGTAGAGGTCTTCCGCCCCGTCATTGTCGTAGTCGAGCCAGCACACACCCATTCCCGCGCCGATGTCCTCCACTCCCGCCTGGGTCGCCACATCGGTAAAGGTTCCATCGCCCTGGTTGCGATAAAGGTTCTTTCGCCCAAAATCGTTGACCACGTAGAGATCAGGCCAGCCGTCGCGGTTGTAGTCGCTCCAACCGCAGCAGAAGCTGTAACGGGTGTTGTTCTTGTCGAGGCCGGACTCGGCGGTGACGTCGTGGAATGTTCCGTCCCGCTGGTTGCGCATCAGGAAGTTGGGCGGACCGTTTTCCGCGTCGTAATAAGGAGAGGGATATTTGTACTGGTCCGTGCCCTGATAATAAAGATAGAGGCAAAAATAAATATCCAACCAGCCATCGCGGTCATAGTCGGCCACGGCGGCGCCCGTAAATGTCCCCTGCGGAGGCCGGGCGAACCGGAAGGCGTCGGGTCGGGGCTGAAATTTGCCGCCACCCTGATTCACAAACAGGAGAGGCCCGCTAGTGCGCACCACGACCAGGTCCTGTCGCCCGCGATTGGTGAAGTCGGCAAACAGTGCGCACGCAGTATTCTCCAGCAGGCCTACCCCGGACGCTTCGGTGATGTCCTCGAAGGTCCCGTCGCCCCGGTTTCGATAGAGGCGGTTGGGAAGGCCAGCAGGCTGGCAAATATACAGGTCGTCAAATCCATCATCGTCGATATCGCCGACTGAGACGCCGTTATGTCCGTAGATATCAATGCCGCAGGCGACATCGAGAACCGTTCGCCAGTAGTCCGCGCCGCGCAGCAACTGCGACGAATAGGATGCATTGCTGGCGAAGGCCCGCGCCGTAACGTCGGCAAAGACAGGGTTGGCCGAACGGCTCTGGGTCTCATCCGCAAGGCGCCAACTGCGCAAGTGAAATTCACCACCGGCCGACAATTCCCATTCCAGTTCCCAATGCCCCACGCGTTGTTCGCGGTAGAAATCCTTGCCCGAGCCCACCAGTTCATATCGCACAGCCGTGCGCATCCGGCGGGGGAAATCGGAGGCCGAATCAGATGCTGGCCAGGCGTCAATACTTGTCACCTGGAATTCACTGGTGATGACCGTCGAAAAAGAAGCCATCGCGGTCCGCAACTCCCGGAGAAAGGCGTCTCTCGCAAGAGCCGGCTCGCGGGCAAATTTGTTTTGCCGGATGTCGAGGGCCGGGCCGGGCCGCGCCAGCCGCGATCCGACCGGGCGGAATGAGGCTCCCGAAAAATCGGGGGCAAGAGCTCTTTCCACCGCCCGCACATCCTGCGGAGACCCTAGAAAGCCGGCGCTCCACTCCGCCAGGATGGCGGCGACCTGGTCATGATATTTCTCGGTGACGAATTCATCCAAGCCGGCCTGCGTCTTGCGCAGCGTCGCCTCCAGCGGCAACTGGGCGCGGTACTTGGGATGCAGATGGAACTCGCCACCGGGAGAGGAATCAGGTGATCCGGGAGCATAGGCAAAAGGAAAAACCAAACCGCGAAGACCCGCTGGCACTAACGCCGCGGAGGCTCCCTGGCAGCACCGGATCAGAAAATCGCGGCGGCTGGTTTCCGCTGGATCATGAACGGCAGAGAATCGACCGGATGCCGCCTCTTCCCTGCCCGACTCAGACTGACGCCCCTTGGACATTCAGGTGTGAACCCGAAACTAACACCCTCGCCAAGGCCGGTCAAGGCTGGCCCTCCGCCGGATGCAGGACGTTGTGATCTCTGGCGCAATCTACACAAACCACGTGGGACAGCCGCACTCGGCCGTCCGGCGGAGCGAAGCTCCGCTCTCGTTTAGCCCCCGGCAAAAACCGGGTCGAGCTGCGCTCGACTGGACAGCTGAGGACAGCTGTCCCTATGTGGTTTGTGGATGAAAACATATGCGTTCGGTTTAGAGGGGCGGCGCAGCAGGATCCTTAACGCTTCTCTGTATCAGCCAGAACACTGTTCCCAGCATCCCAAGCCAGCCCAGGAAACTTACGACTGCAGCGATTTTCGTATCGTACTGCAGCACGCCCAGGCTGGAGAAAATGGTATTCCAGTCGTGCTCCACATAATCGGAGTCGCCGGCGGTGAGCAGCGGCAAAATCATGGCGCGCGCATCCGCCATGTAGGTTGCGGTGTAGAGCCAGTTTTCGAAAAAGAAGAATGAGCAGAAAGCGAAAGCCGTCGCCTGTCTCTGGCTGAAGAAGTAGGTCGCCAGAAGAAGGGGCACCAGCCATTGAAAAATGGTGCCCCCCCAGAGCCCGAGCGTGGGACCAAACCAGCCAAATAGAAGATGTCCGCCTTCGTGGACCACCAGGTTGGCCATGTCGATAAAGAGGAAGGCGCCGTGCCGGCTGAAGGCGTAGATCAGGAATCCCACATAGAAGACGACCCAGGCCGCCACGCTGTAGCGCGAAGTGGGCCGCCAGCCTTGCGCCACTGTGTTTTGCAAGTACTCGCCCATCCGCCGGATTGTAGCGGCATCGCGCTCCGCGAAACAGGTTACCGCAGTGCTCCTGCGTCGGAGCATCGCGATGCCCTTCTGAGTACATTCACCACGGACGTTCGAGACGTATAATCACGCCTGCGATTGGTTCCGACCGCCATATGTGGATGAAAGCTCATCAATGGATCGTCACTCTGGGGCTCCTGGCCCTGGTGCTGGCAGCTGCCATAGGTCTGATTTTCACGCGTCAAGCGGCAGAGTCGACCTCCAGCACCTCACCCGGGCGCAGGCCTCCGATCGTGAATGAGCAACCGTTGAAGACGGCCCGCGCCATGGCTCCTCTGGCCACGGACTGGGATGAGCAGCGATTTTCCCGTCAGGCGCTCAAACTGGCCGACCATGCCGTGGACATCGCTTTCAGTTACGAGATGCGCCAGGCCGTCGAGCACCCGGCCCCGCCCACGCCCGAGAGCAAGAAACTCTATGCTCAGGCCAACCAAAGCGAAGCGGCCGTAAAAGCCGATCAGGACAGACTCGACCAGCTCCAAAAGCAACTCGCAAGTGCAAAAGACGATCGCGGGCGAGGCACCTTGCAGCAGCAGATCGACCTGCTCAAGGCACAACTGGAACTCGACCAGGATGAACTGGACAACGTCAAAGGTGAGCTGATCCGTTCCGGGGCTGACCGTCTCAGCCGGATTCAACGCCAGTTCAACCGTCACGAGGCTACCCAGAAGGAGTACGAGTCCAGCAATCCTCAGGCGGGCGCCGGGAATACCAACAGTAACCCTCAAACTGCTTCATCGGCCGCCATCGCCCAGCTTTCCGCTTGGAACGCCTTGCGCGGGAAGACAACCCAATTGCAACGAGCTTTGGATGAAGCCCGCCAGGCCGGGGATGGCCTCAAGCAAAACCGCCAGGGGCTCCAGACCCAGGTCGCCATGGAAGTCTCCAACAAGGAGGCGATTGCGCAAAAGGCCAAAGACCAACTCGAGGCCGGGCCCGGCGACGGCAGCAATGGCGCGAACAGCACCGCCTCGGCCATCACTTCCCTGCACCAGATTTCTGTCGACCAGAAAGACCTCAGCGATCTCGACAAGCGCATTCAGGACCAGGACGATCTGGCCACCGCGTATAGCAGCTGGATTGATGTCGTCAAGGTCCGCCAGCGCGTGGTTGAGCACCAGTTGCTGCAATCCGCGATGTTGATTTTGCTGGTGATTTTCGGCGTGTATCTGGGTGATCGCCTGGTCGATCATTTCTTCGTCGGACTGGCGGTGGAGCGCACCCGCCTGCATACCTTGCGCGGGGTAATTCGCTTCTCCGTACAGGCGCTGGGCCTGGCTCTGATTCTGTTCATCCTGTTTGGCCTGCCCAATCAGCTGTCCACGATTTTGGGGCTAGCGGGTGCCGGGCTGACGGTGGCATGCAAAGACTTCATCATGGGATTTATTGGCTGGTTCCTGCTGATGGGCCGCAACGGGCTTCGGGTGGGCGACTGGGTCGAGATTGATGGAGTAGTGGGCGAGGTGGTCGAAATCGGTCTGCTGCGCACGGTGCTACTCGAAACCGGAAACTGGACGGACAGCGGACATCCCACAGGCCGCAAGGTCGCGTTTGTCAATAGTTTCGCGATTGAGGGTCACTTCTTTAACTTCTCGACCACCGGCCAATGGCTCTGGGATGAAGTCGAAATTCTCGTGCCGGCAAGCCAGAATCCTTACCCCATCATTGATGCCATCCAGAAGATGATCACCGAGCAGACGCAAGCCAATGTGCTGGCCGCCGAACAGGAATGGCAGCGCTCCGCCAACCGCTACCGGGCGCAACCCGTTTCGGCGGCCCCGGCCGTCAGCCTGCGTCCCACCAGTTCGGGCATCGAAGTGCACGTGCGATACATCACGCGGGCCGGCGAGCGGCACGCCATGAAAACCAAGTTGTACCAGGCGCTGGTGGAGTTGCTGCACGGGCGGCAAAAGGATTCCGCGCCCGTCGCGAGCGCGCAGGCTGCGCGCTAGAAACCGCGCTACGTGGAGCTGCCGCTTCTCTGCGCTGCATCCCTTAAGAGACCCTTTTTTGTCGCTGCCGGCAAGTGCGAGCCCTGCAGGATCTCGCGCACCAGGCCAGGAGGCAGCGACCGCGAAAATTCCAGCGCCCGGCTCAGCGGTGTTTTGCCGTTGCGCAACAGGGCAATGCGGATTTCCCGCCGCAGTGACCACTTGGAATGATGGCAGACCGCCCTGACGAACGCTTCCGGGGCGTTACGCCGCAGCAGCGCCTTGATCACCGTGGATTCAGTCAGGCGGGAATTTTCCAGCGCAGCATGAATCACGCGCGGCTCCGCATCGAGCAGGAGAACCGCGGCCACTCGTCCCGATGCCCGATGCGCCAGCGCAAGCCGTTCTCCTTGCGAGAGTCTTTCCAGCCGGTTGATTAGAGACTCTTCAGCCGCCATTTTGATGTCGGCAGGAACGACGGGCGTAAGCGCCACTTGCATGAGATCGAAGGTGAACAAGTGCCGGACCATGGGGACGGAAATGTGCCGCGGGGTGCGGGGATGCTCGACCAGGGCCAGCTTCACCTTGCGACTCTTCATGACGCCGCGGTTCCGGCTCAGGCGGTCGAGCACCAGGGTGGGCAAATCGCTCTGCTTCAAAAGAACCAGCGCCAGGTCTTCGGTAAGCGCGGAGTTCGATGCCGCTTCCGCCAGAACGTCTGGAGACGCGCTGCGCACAGCCTCCGGGAGAGAAGGCAAAGAGTCTTCAGCACTGGCACGAGCCGTAGTTGAATGTTCGAGAGACATGAGCTTTAATCGCCCGCCCAGCGGCTGCGAAGACTCACCATGAAGTCGCGACCCGGCCCGTCATTAACAAACCGCCCCTGAGCCGCAAAGCGGCGAGAGACTACAGCCCAGGGCGCAAGCCCTGAGTAAGACGGCGCGCCTGGCCGAGCTCCGAAGGAGCGGGCAGAGGGGCGGCGCCTCCGGTCCCTCCATCTTTGTAACAGGCGTCCAAACGGCCCGGTGGCAGGGCTGTCCCTTCAACGGCTAGAACCGGCGCTTTTCCTGGTGCCAAATGCGGCGCTAATGCGCTGCTCCATCCAAACTATTTCGCTGTGCCCTGGCGCGCCAACTCCAGCGCGCCCCGAACCGGCTCAATCACGCCGGGATTGAGGGCCATGTCGGGATGCTCGGAACGCAGACCATTGTAAAAAGACTGGCGCACCAGCGCGGAACTACCAAAGATACCGCCGGACATGGCCACTGGAACGGCACCGGAGTCCGGAAAGAGGCGTCTGACGACGATCCCCGCCAATTCCGCGAGCTGAGAACCGGCTTGAGCCAGGACATCACGCGCGCCGCGATCGCCGGAATCTGCCAAGGCCACTACGGCGGGAAACAGCGCGGCAAAATCCGGGGAAGGCGTAGCGTTTGCAACCAGGACCAACCTCTCGCGAGATTCGAGCCCCCACGACTTCATCACGCTCGCCAGCAGAGGAGCATCCACATCCTGATTCTCGTCCCAGGCACGCAGGGCGGCAGCCACGGCGGCGCGACCGATCCAGTGCCCGGATCCCTCGTCCGAGATAGCGAAGCCCCACCCGCCGGCGCGCGCAGTCTGACCGTGGCGGTTGTGCCCATAGGCAATCGATCCCGTGCCTGCAATCACAATCACACCGGGTCCGCTTCCGAAGGCAGCTTCGAGCGCGATCACGTTGTCTCCGACTACTTTGATTTCCGAGGTCTTGATTTTGCCTGGCTTGACTTCGCCTGAAATGATCTCCGATACGGTTCCCCTTACCACTTCAGCGATCTCGGGTCGGGCCGCGCCCGCTAGGCCGACGCAGACTCTACTGATCTCAGCCGGCTTGAGATTGGCGACCATGCAGGCTTGACGGATGGCGGCCGCCAGCGATTCGCGCGCTTGCGCTTCGCCGACCCGGACCACATTGCTGGGCCCCGCGGTCCCCGTGCCGAGGACCGAAGTTTCGTCGCCGATCAGGCAGGAAGTCTTGCTGCCGCCGCCGTCGATGCCGAGGAAGATGGCCACGAGCGTAGTTCTACCATAAGTGTTTGTCTTCTCACCCGGCACCGAAGTACCAGCGAGTCATGGCGGTTCTCGAGAGATGAGCTTGACGAGGTAGGTACCCGGCGGGCAGATCGGCAGATCGTAGTCGGCAAAGCCCGCTACTCTGGGAGGGCAGCACGCGCCGAGGGCGGGACGCCCTCGCGACAGCCGGCAGGATCCGGCGCTACGGTATGGTTCTGGACAAGCTCGACCTCGCCATTATCGCGGTCTATCTGGCTGGAATCACGCTGTTCGGATTGCGCTTCCGCAAAAAGCAGCGCACCTTGCGCGACTACTTTCTCGCCGACCGGAATATTCCCTGGTGGGCGATCGCGCTTTCTATCGTCGCGGCGGAAACCAGCACGCTTACCATCATCGGCATTCCAGGTCTGGCTTACGATACCGATCTCACTTTCTTGCAAGTAGTAATGGGATATGTCGTAGGCCGTGTGATTATCAGTTTTGTCCTTTTGCCCCATTATTTCCGTGGCGATCTCTACACCGCGTACCAACTGATTGAACGCCGCTTCGGGAAGAAGTTGCGCTCTTTAACTGCCGGCCTTTTTTTGGTGACGCGGGCTGCGGCTGAGGGTGTGCGAGTTTACGCGGTTTCTATCGTGGTAGCCATCGCATTTGGCACGGGCGAGATCGCCTCTATCGCAATCATCACAACACTCACGCTCATCTACACCTTCGAGGGCGGGCTGGCGGCGGTGATATGGACGGATGTGGTGCAGACCGCCATCTACGTTGGCGGGACGCTGGTGGGTCTCGTCACGATTTTGCATCTCGTTCCCGGGGGCTGGCCGGCGATTCATCATCTGGCGGAAAACGCAGGCAAGCTGCGCGCCTTCGACTTCACCCCCGACTTCTGGAGGCCCTACACGTTTTGGGCGGGATTGATTGGCGGGACATTCTTTACCCTGGCCAGCCATGGAACTGATCAATTGATCGTGCAGCGCCTGTTGGCTGCGCGAAACCAGCGGCAGTCCGCCACCGCCCTTATATCCAGCGGAATCGCAGTTCTGTTCCAGTTTGCCTTGTTCCTGTTGATTGGCGTCATGCTGTTCGAGTTCTATCACGTGCCCTCGGCGAATTTTGGCAAGGCCGACAGGATTTACCCGACTTTCATTGTGGGCCAGATGCCGCACGGAATTTCGGGATTGCTGATCGCGGCCATCCTGGCGGCGGCCATGTCCAACCTGAGCGCTGCGCTCAATTCACTTTCGTCCACGTCGATCATCGATTTCTATCTGCAGCGGCTCCCGCAGACTGACGAGCGCCGCAAGATTCAACTCTCGCGTATCGCCACGTTGTTCTGGGCGGTGCTGCTGTTCGGGCTGGCGGTGCTTTCCTTGCACAAGGTCGGACGCGTCATCGAGGTGGGATTGCAGATCGCATCCGTGGCCTATGGCGCGCTGCTGGGAGTCTTTCTGCTTGGGGTGCTGACCAAGCGGGCGAACCAGAACGGAGCCATGGTGGGGATGTTGTTTGGGTTCGTGACTGAGTTATATATCTGGCTCTTCACCCGAGTGCCTTGGACCTGGTATGTGGCGATTGGTACCGTCGTCACTTTCAGCGTGGGGTATTTTGCCAGCGCCTTATCGGAATCGAAGACGGACAAAGCTTGAGGGAGCTCTCCGCTCCCTCAGCCCCGCCGGAATCAGTGAATCTTCCGTGCATTCGATGTGACCATTACCAGCTGCGGGCTAACCACCGCAATCCGGATTTCCTGGCCTTCATCGACCACCACGATGCTCAAAGTCAGAGGGGGTGCGCCTGCATTGATCAGGGTCATTGTGCCGGTGCAATTTTCGTTGAGCGTGTAGGTGCCTGAGCCGGGGCGATCGACCGCCGATGCCGGATAGCCGCTGATGGCGCCATGGATGTTGTCGATCTGGCTGAATGTACCGTCTCCGTTGAAGGTGTCAATCGCGGTACCGACCATCAGTTCGAGCGGGCCACCCGGCCCCGATGGCCTGGTGCCGCTGACAAGGACTCCGTAATCTCCTCTCAGGGTCCATGGGCCGCAGCGGTGGTGTGGAACCTCGCCGGCACTCGCAGCCGGGATGCCAACTATCATCGCGAAAAAGACCAGTAGCAGCTTTTTCATGTCATCCTCCTCCACCTGGGTTGAAAGCCCAGCGTGTTTGCGCATGATCGCCCGGGCGCTGCCGGGCGGCAATTGAGGACGCCTGAAGATTCTGTGAAGTCTCGGTGTACCGCTTTCCCTGGCGCATCCAGACGTTTAGGAGCAAACTGAGGTAAAATCGCACTCATTCGGTGCCTTTATGTCCCGCGAAAGACTGCGGTTTGGCGACTTTGAGCTCGATCCACCTGCCTACGAACTGCGTCGCCGCGGCAAACCCGTCAAACTGGAACGCATTCCCATGGACCTACTCCTCCTGCTGGTGGAGCGCAGGGGAGACCTGGTGACCCGTGCCGAAATCATTGAAAAGCTCTGGGGCAGGGCTGTCTTTCTGGAAGGCGATACCGCCATAAACACGGCCATCGCCAAGGTCCGCCACGCGCTGCGGGACTCGGCGGAAAAACCCATGTACCTGCAGACCGTGACGGGTAAAGGGTATCGCTTTATCGGGTCAATTTCCGGCGGTGATGAGGCACCGCGGGACACCAGCAACGTCCCTGAAGGGACCGATGAAAGGATCGTTCTGGCGGTGCTGCCCGTGGAGGATTTTTCGGGCATTCCCGGAGATGCTTACTTCGTGGATGGGCTGACCGAAGAGATGATCGCGGCACTGGGGCGGGCGAACCCGCGACAGTTGCGGGTGATTGCGCGGACCTCGGTCATGTCGTACCGGCACACCACAAAGCCGGTCGGGCAGATCGCGCTCGAACTGGGCGTCGATTACATCGTCGAAGGCAGCGTGCGGCGCCAGGGCGCGCAGTTGCGCATTGTCGCCAGGCTGATCGGCGCGGCCAATCAATCCCAGTTGTGGACCGCTTCTTATGACCGCGACGCGCGGAATTTCCTGGGGGTGCAGCAGGAACTGGCCTCCTCGATTTGCGGTCAAATCCAGATCCGGCTTGCCACAACCGCGAAGCAATCGCCGCCCACGCGGAGCGCCGCCGCCTACGATCTTTACCTGCGCGGACGCTACTCCTGGAACCAACTCTCGCCGCCCAACCTGCGCCGCGCCATCGAACTATTCCAGGCTGCGGTGCAGGAGGACCCAAATTATGCTTTGGCCTATGCCGGCATGGCCGATGCCTACGCCTACCTGCCTCTGATCAGCGATGTCGCTCCGCGAGAGTCCTGGCACCCGGCCAAAGCGGCTGCCGAGCGGGCCTGGGAGCTTGATCCGGAATCGTCGGAGGCAGCGACCTCGCTGGGCATCGTGCACTTCTGGCTTGACTGGGATTGGGCCCGCGCCGAGGTTGTTCTCCGCCGGGCGGTGCAACTCGACGGCAACAACACCATGGCGCGCCGCCTGCTGGCCCACCTGTTGTCGCAGACGGGGCGGCACGACGAGGCCGTCTCCCAGATGGAAACCGGACGGCGGCTGGATCCCTTCTCCCCTGTCATGCAGGCCATTTCGGCGCAATTTCTATTTCAAGCGCGCCGTTATCAGGAAGCCCGCGAACGGGCCCAGGCTGCAATCACACTCGACGATAATTTGTGGGTCGCGCATTTAATGCTGGCGCAGCCGCTGGAACGGCTGGGAGAGAGCGATGCTGCCATCCGCGAATGCGAGAAAGCCTTCAAACTGTCCGGCGGCAATACCCATCCGTTGGCGGTCAAGGCCTACATTCTGTCCGCCACCGGTCACACTGCGCAGGCACGGGAAATTGCAAAGCTGATGGAAAAGAACTCTGCAGAACGGTTCGTGCCGGCGTACAACATTGCCTTAGCCTATGCAGGCCTCGGAGACCATGCCGCGACCTACCAATGGCTGGATCATGCCATCGAAGAGCGCAATGTTCATGTCGTATTCCTGACCGCTGACCCTAAGTGGGACTGCCAGCGCGCCCACCCTCGCTTCATCGATACGTTGCAACGCGCGGGAATCGCCGGGAAAAGTCCGGTCTGATATCGTCGTAGTTCAGTCGCGACTATCGGGATATTATTCCCGGGCAGGATCTGAACTCCTAAGCCGCAAATGGCGAATCAACCCCAGACAACAAAGTTTCAGGGCGAACTCCTTCGCGATCTCCGCCTGAGTCACGCCAGCGCGATTGTGGTGGGCACCATCATCGGCAGCGGCATCTTCCTGGTTCCGGCCGAGATGATGCAGGCGGCCGGCTCGGCAAAACTTGTTTACCTGGCCTGGCTGGTGGGCGGACTGCTCTCTTTCTTCGGAGCGCTGACCTACGCCGAACTTGGCGCCATGAAGCCGCAGGCGGGCGGCGAGTACATTTACATTCGCGACGGCTATGGACCGCTGGCTGGGTTTCTCTATGCATGGACCTGGTTCCTCATCGCCAAGCCGGCGTCCATTGCCACGCTCGCGACCGGTTTCGTGCGCGTGCTGGGAAATTTCCCAGCCCTGAGTTTTTTCGCAAAAAACTTCGTTTCTGGCCCTCTTCCGATTACCTACGGACAGCTGGTGGCGGTTGCCGCAGCCACATTGATTTCCATCCTCAATTACATCGGGATCAAGAAGGCGGGCGACTTCCAGCTGGTGTTCACTTTTTTGAAAGTTGCCATCATTCTCAGCATCGTGGTGATCGGTTTCAGCTACAGCGGCGGGAGCTGGCAGAACTTCGCGGGCAGCTTTACCGGCGCCAAAGGTGGCATGGCCGGGTTCATGGCCGCGCTGGTGGCCGCGCTCTGGGCTTACGACGGATGGAATGACCTGAACATGGTCTCGGGAGAAATCAGCCATCCGGAACGCAACATCCCGCGAGCTCTGATCTTCGGAGTGGCGCTGGTAGGCGTCTTGTACATGCTGGTGAATGCGGCGGTGCAGTATGTTCTGCCGGCAGGGGCCATCGCGCTTTCGCCACGGCCTGCGTCAGACGCCATGGCGGTCGTGCTGGGAAGCCTGGGAGCGGGCATGGTGTCAGCCGGCATGGCGCTCTCCATGCTCGTGGCCATGAATGGCACGGTCATGAGTGGCGCGCGCGTGCCTTATGCCGTGGCCCGGGACCGGTATTTCTTTTCCGCTCTGGCGGAAGTGCATCCCCGTTTCCGCACCCCCTCGGTGGCGATTGTTGTACAGGCCGTCCTAGCCATCATTCTTCTGCTGTTGGGAGGCAGTTTTCGCCAGTTCTTTTCCCTCGCCATCTTCTCCGAGTGGCTTTTCTACATGATCGCCGGCACTACCGTGTTCGTGTTTCGCCATCGCGACCCTCAGGCCGTCCGGCCCTATCGGGTCTGGGGATACCCCGTGGTCCCTATCCTCTTTGTTCTGGCTTCGGCAATCCTGTTGTACTTTACGCTCCGGGACAATTACCCCAATTCCGCCATCGGTTGCCTGGTGATTCTGGCCGGCATACCTGTCTTCTATGGTTTTGCCCGGAACCGATCGGCGGATGCCTGAATTTCCCCGCCGCACGCCGGTTTTCGGGCGATTTTCATTTCGACACTACGAGGGTTACTGAAGGACACCCACGCCGGGCACGTTTACCCTTCGTGCTTTCTCCCGTAGCTTAAAACCTCCACCCGGTGCACTTCCCCCCCAGGCTCGGGTCCCAAATTTTGGAGTTCATTGCATGGCTACGTCCGTAGGTTTTCAATTAGGGATTCTGCCGGAGCGCAAGATGGATCGGCGCGCGCTGGCGGCCAGTTACGGCTTGTTGATTTTTCTCATCATTGTAATGATCAATATTGGCTGGATCTGGCCGGACAGCCTGAATATCCAGCGGCAGTATCACGTCACCGAATTGATCCCCATACCAAGCTTGCAGCCGAAGCCCCTGAAGATGAAGACTCCTCCGCGCACCTTGCGGGCCAAACTACTGCCCAAGGCGCCGGTTTTTGAGGCGCCCAAGCTGACCGTACCGCGAGAGATTCGCACGCCACGGCCGGAGCAGCCGGATGTGGCACCGCCCAAAATTGAGGTCAATCGCTTCACCCCTGCGGTGGTCAAGCAGGTAACCGGCGGAGCCCGTCCGACACTGATCGTCCATACCGGCGAGTTTGGCAGTTCGGCGACTCCCACGGTCAATGCTCCGATCCAGAAGGTACAAACCGGCGGTTTCGGCGATCCTGAGGGGCTTAAAGGAGAGGGCAAGCCCAACGCACACCTGTTGGCCGCCAGCACGGGTTCGTTTGATCTGCCTCCCGGAGCGGGAAACGGCAATGGAGCGGGCGGCGCCAAAGGTATCAAGGGAACCATCGCCAGCGCCGGTTTCGGCAACGGAATTGCACAGGCCGGACAGGGCGACGGTCGCAGCAACGGTCGCGGAGCCACGGTTCAGACCGCGGGCTTTTCAACTCAGCAATTTAGCCAGGGTGCTGGACGCCCGCAGCAGGCAGAAAGCGGACCTGCGACGACACCTGTAGAAATCATCTCCAAACCCAATCCGGTTTACACTGAGGAAGCACGGCAGCTCAGGCTGCAAGGTGAAGTACTATTGGAAGTATCGTTCGGCGCCAATGGGCAGTTGCACGTGAATCGCGTAGTACGCGGTTTGGGTCACGGTCTGGACGAAGCCGCGATTTCGGCCGCCAATAAGATGCGATTCAAGCCCGCGCAGCATTACAATCAGCCTATAGATTCGACGGCGATTGTGCATGTGGTTTTCCAGCTGGCGTACTAAGCACGAGAGAGAGGATTTGAGTTATGCGTACTTGGAAATGGATGATCACCACTTCCCTGCTGATGGCGTTCAGCGCGATGGCGCAGCAGACGGCTGCACCGGCTTCGACCTCCGAAGCCCCCATGCCGTCGGCGCAGCCAGCCTCGAGCTCCGCTCCGGCCGAGGCGCCCGCCGCGCCGCTGCAGAGCGCTCCGCAGCCGGCGGCGGTCACGCCCGCGCCCACTCCCGTCGGCGCTCCCACCACCATGGACCAGGTGGTCGACCGGGCCATTTTGCGCGAGCACGCGCTCATCGCTTTCCTCGAGACCCGCACGCCTCTGGTTGAGACTTATCTGCAAAACCTGAAGCTCGATCAGCAGATGGGGCCGTCGCCCCGTGAGGACCACTATTTCTTCGGCCGCCTGGACCTGAGCGATTCAGTGGACCGGCAAGACTATCTTTCGAAGGATTCGAGTTTCCAGAGCCGCATGCTGGGCGGGGTGACCAAGCTGTTCAAATTCGAATACAAGCCGATTGGGTTTTCCTGGATGATCTTCGCCGACCGCGACGATTTTGACCGCGCCCATTACGATTTCAAATACGTGCACCGCGAATTTCAGGGCGACGTACGCTGCATCGTTTTTGACGTGACCCCTAAGAAAGATGCCGGCAAAGGCCGCTTCCTGGGCCGCATCTGGGTGGAAGATCAGGACTACAACATCGTCAGGCTCAACGGCACTTATGCGCCCCGGCCCCGAAATGCCCAGTTCTTCCACATGGACAGCTGGCGCCTGAATCTGATTCCGGGCTATTGGATTCCGACTTACATCTACAGCGAAGAGGGAGACTTCAGCTCCGGCTCGAAAGACAAAATGGCCTTCAAAGCGCAAACCCGAATCTGGGGTTACGACCTGAAAAAGAACAACAAGGAAGATGAGCTCACCCAGGTGCTGGTGGATTCGAGCGTAAAGGATGAAAGCCCGACCGCGCAGGACGCTTCCCCACTGCAGGCCCAGCGGGAATGGCAGCAGCAGGCGGAAGACAACGTAATCGAGCGCCTGCAAAATGCCGGCTTGCTGGCCCCTCAGGGCGAAGTAGACAAGATCCTCATGACCGTGGTTACGAATCTGGAAGTGACCAACAATATTGAACTGCCGCGTCCGGTCCGTACCCGGGTGATGTTGACTTCACCGCTGGAGACTTTCAGCGTGGGCAACACCATTATCGTCAGCCGCGGTCTGATCGACGTCCTTCCCGACGAAGCCAGCCTGGCCATGGTGCTTTCGCACGAACTGGCGCACATCGTCCTGGGACACAACCTGGGCAGCCGTTACGCCTTCAATGACCGCATGCTCTTCTCCGACGAGTCGACTTACCAGAATCTCGGATTCAGGCACGTCCCGGAAGAAGAAGCCGCGGCCGACAAGAAGGCCATCGATATGCTGAAGAACTCGCCCTATGCCCAGAAGCTGGACACGGCCGGCCTGTTCCTCAGAGAGCTGGCCGAAAGAGGTCCGGCGCTTTCCGCGCTGCTCACACCCCATCTGGGTAACAGCCTCACCAACCCCCAGGGCGGTGTTGAACGCATGGCGGCGCTGATGACGAATGCGCCCGCTCTCGATCCCAACAAGCTGGACCAGATTCCCGCGTTGCCCCTGGGCGGACGCGTCAAGCTGAATGCCTGGGATGACCACGTGGAACTGATCAAGACTTCGCCCGTGGCCATCACTTCGGCCCGCGACAAAATGCCGTTTGAAGTGACCCCATTCTTCCCGCGCCTGGCTCGCTACGGAAGCGGCACGAATCCGGGATCCACCACAGCCAACGCCACACCCAGCAATTGAACCATGGAGGACGGGCGGAATCGCCCGTCTGCTTGTGGCTGTTCAACGACGCTGAAGAAAACGCAGGCCGGAATCGGAAGCAATTCGATTCCGGCTTTCGTATTTATGGGGTTCGGCCGCTTGAAATGCCCATTCCGGCGTCGACGGCGCCAGCCTTAGGGCGTGCAGTAGAAGATTCGCGCCGGCAGTATGTTCAGGAACTGGAAGTTCTGCCGCACGCTGCCAAAGCTCGACTTCAAATACGGCAGCACGGTCTTGGTAAATTGATAGACCAGCAAGGCGCCCTCGGGATGAAGCACCTGGCGCGACTCCTGCATCACTTCAGAGCGGACGGCATGCGGCATGGTGCTGTAAGGGATACCAGAGATGATGTAGTCGGCGCAGGGCAATCCAAGTTGCGCCAGAACCTTGCGTACGTCCGAAGCCGAGGCGTGGACCGCATGGAACCTGGGATCGACAATTTCTTCCTGCAGGAAGGTGACGAACTCCTCGTTCAATTCCAGCGCCAGCAGAACCGCCTCCGGACGCATCCGCTTCAGAATCTCCTGAGTAATGGTTCCGACACCCGGTCCGTACTCCACAATCACCCGCGCTTTGTCCCAGTCCACCTGGTTCAGAACGTCATTCACCAGAAATCTCGAGCTGGGAATGAGCGAGCCCAGCATGGCGGGCGACTTGAAGAAATTGAGCGCGAACAGAAACCGGCGAGATGAAGCGGGAGCGCGGAGCACGGCAGTTTGCGATTTCGACATCCCTGATCATCCTTTATTTTCCGTGGGTACGGTAACTCCAACCATACACTGGACGGCTTGCGGAATCGTACATTTTTAACCGTACTTCAGTTGCCGGAAAAGAGTACTTTCGTCACTTCCGAATTCCGCTCTGGGACTCTCGGCACCTTGCTGCGATTCCGACCTTCGGACACAATTGAGACTTAACTGGAAAATTAGCTGTTAGGAACGAGGACTTCGCCGTGCGAAGCTGGGCCACTACATTCCTGAAACTGCTCTGGGGAATTTTCCTGGTCCTGACCTCGATCTATTGCCTGCTGGCGTTCCTGCCGTACACCTATTTTGCCCTGATCAAGGCCCCGGCCTATTCCTGGATGCCCTGGTTTGCGCACCATCACCGGCCTCTTTATTGGTTGGCTCTGCTGGCGGCCGCGACCGCGAGTCAGTTGGGAAAAAAGACACGCGCCGATGCTCTGCTGTTTGGAACGCTGACCCTGGCGGGAATCTACCTCGCGGTTCGGCCCTTCATGCCCAGCCTGCAAAATAATTGGGCCGCGTACTGGTGGAGTTTGATTGCCTTGTTGCCGCTGGCAATGACCGCGGCCTGGGACCTGCGCCAGCATTGGCCGACCGCCGAGAACGAGCACAAGGATATTTCCCTGCTGGAATATTCCAGCGGAACCGTGGTGGCGATTGCCATGGCCGTGATCTACGTGGCCGGCGCCGCCGTGCACAACCATGCCGAGAAAGTACCGCTCAATTTTGGACTGGGCAGGCTCGAAATCATAGCCTGGAGCTTGCTCTCGCATGTTCTGGTGGCCATTATCGTGATCTCGGTTTTGAACCTGGTCCGTCTTGCCACCCGGCATGCCAGCCGTCCCACCAGTTTGCGGCTGGTCCTGAGCGGGCTAGCGATTGCCCTGGTGATTGGCACCGTGCTCGATCATTTCCTGGCGAGTGCTCTCAGCTTCGAAGGCTGGGCGGCCCACCTGTACGCCAGTCTCTTTGCCGTCACGCTGACACTCTTCTTCGGCTATCTGGTCTCGCCGTTCCTGGCCACCGGGGACGCGCCGGCCCGAAGCTCTAAATCCCCTCTCCGGTCGATGCTTCTGCCGTTTGCCGTGGTTCTTTCCGGGCTTGCGATTGTCATGCCAACCATCATTGGTGGAGGGGACTGGAACGGAGTGCAGCAGAGTACCTTCACCATATTTTTCTGGATCGTCCTGAGTCTCTGCGTTTACACCGTGTGGCCACGTCGCAAGAGGTATTCCGCCGCCACGATCGTCGGCGTGCTGCTGCTGGCCGGCTTCACTTACAAGTCCCTGCAGGCCACCGAGATCTTCTGGGCCCGAGCCCTCGGTTCGACGGATGATGACGTAGCGCGCGCCATGGAAACATACGCCGGGCAGGACACTTCTTTCCAGCTGGCCCACCACATTCTGGGCAACAGCCGCGAAATGCCCTGCGGAGACTTGTGCCGGATCCTGCGGCAGTACACCAATATCCGGGACGCCGAGGCCAAGACAGACGTAACCCTGGTGGATGATCTGGTTCCGACGACGGCCCCGCGGCCTAATATTTTCATCCTGGTCATCGACTCCATGCGCCCGGATTACCTGGGGGCTTACAACCCCAAGGTCGACTTCACTCCCAACCTGGACGCATTCGCCCGCGAAAGCATTCCGCTGCGCAACGTGTTCACTCAATACGCAGGCACCACGCTTTCCGAGCCCGCCATCTGGTCGGGCGTCATGCTGCTGCATGCCCACTACATGCAGCCATTCTCCCGGGTAAACGGCTTGGAGAAGCTGGCGAACGCGGATAGCTACCAGTTGGTGGTCAGCTACGACACCGTGCTGAGCCAGATCCTTTCGCCGTCCGACAATCTGACCAAGCTCGATACCGACAAGCCCCTGTGGAATCGTTTCGAAGCCTGCTCCACGCTGGGGCAACTGGAGAAGACCCTCGATGCTCGCACCGATGCAAGCCGTCCCGTGCTGTTTTACGCGCAGCCCATGAACGTCCACCAATTTGCCCGCAACGACCAGCCGATGGGCAACGATCCCGACTGGCATGTGCGTCCGGGATTCAACGACCGCATCGCACACGAGGTCCATCAGGTGGACGCCTGCCTGGGCGGTTTTTTCGCCTATCTCAAAGCGCATCGCCTGTACGATGAAAGCATTATCGTGGTGACGTCGGATCACGGAGACGCCACCGGTGAGTTTGGCCGGCGCGGGCACTCCATTTGGATCTTTCCCGAAATCATGCACGTGCCCCTGATCGTGCACCTGCCCGTAAGCATGCGACGGAAGCTGGTATACGATGACAATCGGCTGTCCGCTCTGACCGACATTACGCCCTCGCTCTACTATCTGCTGGGGCACCGGCCGATTCAATCCAACCCGCTGTTCGGACGTCCGCTCTTCGCGGAAACCCGGGAAGAACTGGACAAGTACCGCAGGACTGAACTTTTTCTGGCCTCCGACGAGCGGGCGGTCTACGGCTTGCTAGCCGATAACGGAAGGTTCCTGTACACGACGTATGACTTTCCCGCGGAGAGCTTCCTGTTTGACCTGAGCCAGGACCCGAACGCGGAGCACAACCTGTTGACCAAGCCGCTGCAGGAAGAATACGCCCAGCAGGTAATCGAGCATCTCCACGGCGTAGCAGATTTTTACGGATACAAACCTGGAGTGGGATCGCTGCTCGCAGCCGCGCACTAGATTTTGGAGGACGGGCGTCCCGCCCGTCTTGGCGCTTAAGTCAAAGGCCTACCGCAGAGTACGCAAAGAATACCGCAAAAGTCGCAAAGAAAATCTTGTCTCCGCTGCGCTTTTGCAATCTCCAGCTTTTCTTTGCGAACCTGTGCGCGGTTTGCTTTGCGACCTTTGCGGTTAAGAGTCTTTGCCCTTCCCTTTGCCCGGCAACCCCGCCGGATTCTCGTGGATGCGCTCGCGGAATCCTCCGCGCAGGCCGCTGGCCAGCAACACGCTGGACTCGCCGAACTTGTCGCGCAGCCGGTCGGCGGCCGATAACACCTGCTGCCAGCGCTGGCGGCGTCCGTCTTCCAGCAGGTCTCCCTGCCCGGCTTGGGACTCGAACGACGAGGCCTGCACCCCGAGCAGGCGCACCTGTGCGCCTTTACGCCAGTTCTTGCGAAACAGCAGCCGGATTTGCTCGAAGATTTCAGTATCGAGTTGGGTCGGCAAAGGCAACGTATGAGCGCGTGTAATGGTACTGAAATCCTTGTAGCGCAGCTTGAGTTGGAGGGTGCGGGCATGCAGCCCACTTTCGCGCAAGCGGCGGCCCACCATTTCCGACAAGCGCATCAATGTCGCTTCCAGTTGCTCCACGCTGGCCGTGTCTTCGTTGTAGGTATGTTCGTGGCTGATTGATTTGGGATCGATGTCGGCTCCGACTTCGCTGTCAAACCAGCCGCCGGCATCTTCACCCCGGGCTTTTCCCGCCAGCGCCAATCCCCATTTTCCAAAGCGTTCTTCCAGGAAGGCCTCATCGAAACGAGTCAGGTCTCCGACCTTGTGAATGCCCAGTCCGTGCAGGCTCTGTTCGGTGACTTTGCCGACGCCGGGAATCTCGCGCACGTCGAGCGGCGCCAGAAAATTCGCTTCCTGCCCGGGCACAATCCAGAGGACGCCATTGGGCTTGGCCCGGGCCGACGAAACTTTCGCAATGAGACGCGAAATGCCGATCCCGATTGAGCAGTTGAGCCGGGTCTCGGTCTTCATCTTCTGGTGGAGCAGGTGAGCAGCGCGCAATGGCGGGCCGTGCAGCCGTTCCGTGCCGGTCATATCGAGATAGGCTTCATCAATCGAGGCCATCTCAACCTGGGGCGAGAATGAGTTCAGCACCCGGTGAACCTTTTCGGAGCATTCCCGGTAGCGGCCGGGATGTCCGTTCACGAAAATAGCCTGCGGACACAGCTTGGCCGCGGTGCGCAGCGGCATGGCGGAGTGCACGCCAAACTTGCGGGCTTCGTATGAGGCCGCGGAAACCACGCCTCGCTCATCACGCTGCCCGCCCACGACTACCGCTTTCCCCTTCAACTCGGGATTGAACAGTTCCTCCACCGACACGAAAAAGGCGTCCATATCGACGTGGAAAATCGTCTTGGGAAAAGTACTCATGGGAGGACGCCGTTCATTTTATCAAGTGGGCAGCGGCGCGATCATGGGAAGTCTGGCAAACCGATCGATGATCTTACCCGCCCCGAGCACCCTCCGTCAGATATCGTTTATATTCTTTACCGTCCGAGAACTCCGATGACTCTGCTGCGCTGCTGTTTGTTTGTGTGCTACATTGCGCTCGCCGCTGGCGCGTTTGCTCATGCCCAACTGCCGCCAGGAGAGGCGCAGAGAAGCGGTTCGAGCTCCGGGCTCGGGCAGCCCTCACTGGAAGGCCGGAAAGCCCGTCTCGCTCTGCTCTCGCCCATCAGCTCAAAATCTCCCAGCGGTTCGTCGTTCATGGCAAGGTTGGAGGACCCGGTCGCCGTTGATGGCAACGCGGTGCTGCCGCTAGGCACGCTGGTCGAGGGCCACCTGGAAACCATTCCAGCCCGCCGCATGATGCGCCGAGGCGCCCTGCGCATGGTCTTCGATCGCATCAAGTTGCCCGATGGCACGGTGCAACCCGCCCGGTTTGAACTCTCTTCTACCGAAAGCAACGCAGCGAAGACTGACAGCGAGGGGACCGTTCACCCCACCGTGAGCAAGAAGCGATTGGCAATTCAACTGGGTGGCACCGCACTGGTGGCAAAGCTGGCGGACGATCTCTCGGAGGAAGTGCTGGCCACCACCGCCGGCAGCGCGCGCTGGTATGGCTTGGCTGCCAGCACCTTGTTCCTGCTCCTGCAAAAAGGTCGCGAAGTAAAACTCAAACCGGGAGACGTGATCCTGGTTGATTTGTTGCGGGATGGTTCTGCGCTGCCGATGAATCCGTCGGGGAACCGCCAATAGCGGGCGCCCTGCGGCGGAGCTAAACCAGAGCCAGGCTTGGGTTGCCGCTGGCGGAGCGCGCTTCTGTCCCAGCTCCCCGGCCTTGCCGGACCCGTTCGTAAACGCGAATGTATTCCTTCGCCGAAGCGTTCCAGGAGAAGTCTTTAGTCATCCCATTGCGCATGAGCTGCTGCCAGGAATGTTGATCGCGGAAGACACGCAGGGCTTCTTTAATGGTCAGCAGCAGAGCTTCGCCGTTGTAGTCGGTGAACTTGAAGCCAGTCCCCTTTCCGGTGCGAGCGTCCCAATGCTCGATGGTGTCGTCGAGGCCGCCGGTGGCGCGGACGATGGGGACCGTGCCGTACTTCAGGCTATAGATCTGGTTAAGGCCGCAGGGCTCGTACTTGGATGGCATCAGGAACATGTCGCTGCCGGCTTCGATCTTGTGCGCGATGGCGTTGTCGTACGCCACTTTGACCGCAATTTTCTGGGGAAACTGCTTGCTCAGGCGAAGGAACATCTCTTCGTAGGGCTTGTCGCCGCTGCCCAGGGCAACAATAATCATTTCCTCCCGCGCCAGGCGCTCCATAATCTGAGCAATGAGGTCGAAGCCTTTCTGGGCCGCGAATCGGGAAACGATGCCGATCACGGGCAGGCTCAAATCCGCCTGGGTGATGCCGAATCTTGCCAGCAGGTCCCGTTTGCACTCGACTTTACCGGACAAATCCTGCGGCGAGTAGCGCGCGTCGATGAACTTGTCGGTCTCGGGGCTCCACTCGTCATAGTCCACCCCGTTCAGAATACCGGTCACGGTGGAGGAGCGGGCACGCAGCACACCTTCCAGGCCAAAACCGAACTCCGTGGTCTGGATCTCCTGGCTGTACTTCCGGCTCACGGTGGTAATGAAATCAGAAAATACCAGGGCTCCCTTGAGGAAGTTGACGTTGCCGAAGAATTCCATCTTCGAGATGGCGAAAAGGTCCCAGGGCAGGGTGAGCAGCGGCAAAGTATCCGGAGGAAACAGGCCTTGATATCCCATGTTGTGGATGGTGAAAACGGTCGCCACGTCGCGGAAGGCTGGGTCTTCCGCATATTGCGTGCGCAGCAACACGGAGACCAGGGCGGCCTGCCAGTCGTGGCAATGAAAAATATGGGGCACGCCCAAAATCTTCGAGGCCTCCAGCACGGCGCGGGAAAACAACGCGAAGCGCTCGGCATTGTCGGGATAGTCGCCGGCGGACGTGCCGTAAAGCGCCTCGCGGTCAAAAAACGGAGGGTACTCGACAAAGTAGAAACTCACTCCAGAGCGCTCCCCGCCACTGATGATCGAACAGAAGCGGTAGCGGTCATCAAAGGGCACGGTGATGCTATTGACTACGGTCCGGGCGTCCTTGATGAGGGTTTCGCGGTAGCGGGGAAGATAGACGCTCACCTGGTGTCCGGCGGCCACCAGGGCCCGCGGCAGCGCCCCCACCACGTCGGCCAGTCCGCCAGTCTTCGAAAACGGCACACACTCCGAGGCCGCAAAAGCTATGTGCATCAGGCCGCTCCTTATAAAGTGCCAGCCCGGGCAGTGCCGGCACACGCTATCATAGGGTGCTGCTTACAGCATACTCTGCCGGCTGCGCAAGCCGGCAGAATGAACTCGCCAGTTTAAAACGCCGGCATGCCGGCAGGAAAGCGGGTCAAGGTGACAAAAATCGCGGCCGCGGAGAAGCCCCACCGTCGACCCAAGCTGGGCCAGCATTTCCTGGTAGACTCTGGCGCCACCGCCAGCATTGTGGACGCTCTGGGAGATATCTCGGAGAGCACAGTTCTTGAAATCGGTCCCGGACGCGGCGCTCTCACCGCGATGCTCGCGCGACGGGCGCGGCGGCTGATCGCGATCGAAATCGATCGGGTGCTGGCAGCCCAGTTGCGCATGAATTTCTCCCAGGAGCCGAACGTGGAGATCATCGAGGGCGACGTCCTGGCCATCGACTTCCACACCCTGTTTGGACCTAAACCGGGAAGCACGCGTCCCGGGATCACACACCAGCCCGAACCTGCGCGCGTTGTGGGTAATCTTCCTTATTTCATTACTTCTGACATCCTGTTGCGCCTGTTTGAATTCCGGCAATATTTCGAAACCATTGTCCTGATGGTGCAACGCGAGGTTGCCGAGCGCTTAGCGGCAGCGCCGGGGCGGAGCGCTTATGGCCTGCTTTCGGCCACCGCCCAGCTTTACGCGCGCGTGGAAGAATTGTTCACCCTCCCGCCATCTTCGTTTTCGCCGCCGCCCAAGGTGGAATCCACCGTAGTGCGGCTGAGGATGGCATCGAGGCTCGATAGTCTGCGCGTGCCTGAAGCGGCCTTTATCAGCTTTCTTAAATTATCTTTCGGACAGAAACGAAAAACTCTTTCGAACAATCTTAAGGCGCAATACGAGCCGAAACTTTTGCGGGCAGCGTTCGAGAAAGCGGGAGTGAAACCGACGGTGCGCGCGGAAGGGTTGAGCCTGGAGAAGAGTGCTGCCCTGTTTCGCGCCCTGTCGAACCTGTCATCCTGAGCGGAGTGGCCGCTTCGCATCGCGAAGCAGCCGTGGAGTCGAAGGACCCCTGTAGCGGGCGATGGCTTTGTTCTGCAAAGGGAAACTTGTTCGCGAGCTGGGTGAGGACGATGAGAGCGCCGGGAGTCAAAGGCTGCCGCTCTCCCTCCCCTCAGCATGACAGCGTGCCGTAACCGGGAGAGAAGTCAGCCATGACCTCGCCGATCCGCCATCCCGCCGTAGCCGGGCGCTTTTATCCGCGTGATCCCGGTGACCTGCGGACCGAGGTCAAATCCTACATGTCTCCCCCCCGGGAAACGGTTTCGGCCTTTGGTTGCATTGTGCCCCATGCCGGTTACATTTATTCCGGACACGTGGCAGGAGCGGTCTATGCCCGGCTCGATCTCCCCCGGCGCTGCATCCTGATGTGTCCCAACCACACCGGCATGGGACATCCCCTGGCCATCATGAGCGCGGGCGCGTGGGAAACGCCGCTGGGCCAGGTCCCCATCGATGCCCCGCTCGCAGCTGCCCTGATGCAACGCTTCCCGCTTTTGGCAGAGGACGCCGAGGCGCATCGCGCCGAACATGGCGCCGAAGTCCAATTGCCGTTCCTGCAGACCAGAAGGCCGGACTGTACATTTGTCCCCATCGCTCTCGGTACTGCCCGCTACGAGGTGCTGCAGGCCCTGGGTATCGTAATCGCGGAGGCGGTACAGGCCGCGGGCGAACCGGTGCTGCTGATCGCTTCAAGCGACATGAATCATTACGAGAGCGACACGGTTACCCGGGCCAAGGATCAGAAAGCCATCGAACGAATTCTGGTCACGGACGCGCGCGGCCTGTATGACGTGGTGATGAACGAACAGATCAGCATGTGCGGATTCGGACCGGCTGTCGCCATGCTTACCGCGGTCGGGCGACTGGGCGCAACCGGCACGGAACTGGTCAGCTACGCCACTTCGGGAGACATTTCAGGAGACCGCCAACGGGTCGTAGGGTACGCCGGCATTCTGGTGCGATAGTTCCCCGGCAAAAGAATCGATTGTGACCGCAAGGCTTGCGCCCGCTCTGAATGCTTGCCCGCTCCCGGCTTCCGTTCCTACTCGAGCTCGATTTCCGTCTCCTGCTTGCCCTTTGCCGGGGGTGCGGCTTTTGCCGGCGGGGCGGCGGGAAGCTCTCCCAGAAGATCGGAGAGCAGCAGCCGCAAATTACCCGGGTTGGTGGCATAGGCCATGGCGGTGTCGTAGTCGATCATGTCGGCGCGAATCAATTTCTCGATCTCCCCGTCAAAGTGCTGCATGCCTTCGGTGTCTCCGTCGCGCATGGCGTCCAGGAGGCTTTTTCCTTCCACCTCTCCCTTGTCCAGGTACTCGCGAGTGCGGAGCGTCGATTTGAGGATTTCGATGGCGGCCACCCGCCCGGTTCCCCCTTTGCGGGGCAGGAGCCGTTGCGAAACAATGTAGCGGAAACTTTTTGCGAAGCGGTTGCGAATCGTGTGCTGCTCGGTCAGCGGAAACACTCCGATGATGCGCTCCACCGTTTTCGAGGCGTCTGTGGTATGCAGTGTAGAGAGCACCAGGTGGCCGGTCTCGGCCGCTTCCAGCGCGATTTCAATGGTCTCCTTGTCGCGCATTTCGCCCACCAGAATGACCTTGGGCGCCTGCCGCAGGGCCGCCCGCAACGCCAGGGCAAAGCTGGGAGTGTCACTGTGCAACTCCCTCTGATGGACAATCGAACGCTTGTGGCGGTGCATAAACTCCACGGGATCTTCAATGGTGAGGATGTGGTAGGCCTTTGTCTCATTGATCCGGTCGAGAATTGCCGCCAGGGTGGACGACTTTCCCGAGCCCGTGGGACCGGTGACCAGCACGATGCCGTTCTTGATGTCGGCGATATGGGCGAGTTCCTGCGGCAGTTTCAGTTCGTCGAAAGTGGGAATGCTCTTGGGAATCACACGCATCACAATCGCGTGGCTGCCGCGTTGCACGAAAATATTTACCCGGAAACGTGCCGTGCCCGGCAAACTGTATGAAATGTCGCAGGAGCCCTGATTCTGCAGCGTCGCAATCGCCTGCTTGTTGTCCCCGATCAATTCCTGCGCGATGCGTTGCGTGTCTCCCGGGCCCAGAACCGGTACCCCCGGCATTTTCACCGCGACCAGTTGCCCACTCACCTCGACGTGGGGATGGCTTCCGGGAGAAAAAATAAGATCGCTGACATGGCTCGAGACCTGCAGCATGGATAACAACAGCGCTGGCGTGGGTGGAACAGGAGCGGCGTTGGGAAGGGGCGCCCGGCTCGGTGTAGCCATGAAACCTCCAGGTGATCACAGCTCTCAGCTGTGAGCTCTCAGCTGTCAGCGAAATTGGAATTGCCGAGAGCTGGGAGCTGAGAGCTGAAAGGGTGTTCTTAGAGCCTACGTGCGGCTGGTCGCGGCCTCAAGTGACTGTAGTAATTGAAAGGGTTTTCTGTAGTGAGTTTGGTTTTTCTTGTGATGTTGGGCGGACTTTGCGGGTGGGTCTTGCGAGTGGATTTTGGGTGGAGCAGCGCCTTAGCGCTGCATGGAAGGCGGTCTTGGGGAGCGGCTCCAGCCGCTGAGGTACCTGGGGGGCCAAAGCCCAGAGCCAGACTGCAACTCTATGCAGGCCTAAAGGCCTGGTCCACCTTTTGATTGATCCGCCCAGTTTTCGGTGCGGCCTCGACCAGCCGGATTAGACTTTGCTAATTTCGGATCCACAGGCGCCGGTCGCCATGAGCTTGTCCCGTTCGGAACTAACGATTGATCTGGAAATCAGCCCGGCAGCCATGGTCCACCCAGATGCCGCTGCGATCGTAGCCCCAGCTGCGGCCTTGCCGGCAGGAAGACCCGCTGCGCTGTCTCACCAGCTGCACCCCGCCCCGGGTGTCGGCGGGGCAGTAGTGCCGGTGCATGTCATCCGAGGAGCATGAGATCACCAGATCTTGCCCTCCCAGGTAGTCGCTGCGTCCGAACTGGGTGTCTCCAAAGGGGGTCCGGTCTCCACCGCCCTGGACCCCTTCGACGGCGAAATCCGCCCGGCATCCGTGATCCACCCAGATCACCTTGTCATCCGAGCCCCAACTGTAACCTTCCCGGCAGGGGGAACCGCTGCGCTGTTGCTGCAATCGGACTCGGCCCCCGGAATCAACCGTGCAATAGTGCCGTTTGCCGTCGTCCGAGGAGCAGGAGATGGTGCCGATGCTGTCTGGCGCCGGGCCGCGATACTGGTAGGCATTGATGGCAAAGTCCGCCCGGCAGCCGTGATCGACCCAAACGCCGCCGCGGTCAAACCCCCAGCTTTTGCCCTGGTCGCATGCCGATCCGCTGCGTTGCTTCAACAGCTGCACTCCGCCCCGGGTATCCGCAGGGCAATAGTGGCGATGGCCATTGTCGGAAGAGCAGGAAATGGTCTGGGCCGAGCTGCGCGGGCTGAAAATGACCAATGCGGCTGCAACCAGAGCCAGTTGTAGCCAATTCCTCACAACCATCATTCCCAACCCCTATTTATGGTAAGTACCGTGCGAACTGGGAGCAGACGATGTCGACCCGCCGCTCATCCGCGGACTCCCACCCATGGATGAAGCCCCGCTCCGCGGCGAAGGTCTGGACCCTCCGGACGGCAAGCGCATCGCTGACCCGGCCGGCGGAGTGTGCACCGTTCCCATTCCGGACGCGGGCCGTTGAATCTGCTGCGAGACCCGGCCCAGGTTGCGAACGCTGCCTCGGGCAACTCCGAGACCTGCCGAATTGAGGCGTAAATCCGATCTGCCCTGGGACACACCCAGCGCGCCCGACGGCAGGCCCCGGCTGACCAGCAAGGTTTGTCCCGGCGTGGCCGGCGGACGGGGCGCGTGAAATGTTTGCGGAGGGTTCACGATTCGCAGACCAGTGTTCCAACCCGTCCACGTACTTCCCGGCTGCCAGAACCAGCCATAAGGCTGAAGGTAGGTCCAGGAACCGTAGCGATACGGCGTCCAGCCCCACGGATAACTGGAAATCCAGGCGTATCCAGCCCCGGGATACCACATCCAGGCGCCGTTCATGAAGGGATCCCAGCCCGCTCCCACCAGGTAGGGCTGCCACATCATCCCGTAACCGGGCATGTTGTAGAAGCTGCCGTAATAGTTCAGGTCGCTGGCCCCGTAGGCATAGGGCGAGTAGCCGTTCCCGCTATATTGCTGATGATATCCGTCCTGCTGCTTGTCCCAGTTGTCGTAGGGATCCGGTTCCAGATTGTTGGCCAGGGTATAAGTACTTGCTCCGGACAGGTCGAAGGTTGCGCTGTGCTTCTTTCCGACGTCCACCGGGCCCGACGAGCTGCTGACTTCCACTTTGCCGTTGAATACGGAAACGGTGGCGCTTGAGTCCTTCACTGCCACTCGAAGATGCGCCGGCCTGGCCAGGGTGATAGACTCGCGCCCAAAACCGAGGCTGAAGACCCCGCCTTTGTCGCCCTTGAAATTGAGGTAGGCGGTGCCTTCCTTGAGTTCGATCGTCGAAGCCCGGGCGCCGGAGTCGCGCCGCGCCAGCTCGGGAAATTCCAGGGACGAGCCGGGAGTAAGGCGCAGGGTGCTGCCATCTTCGAACTCGATTTCGGCGCGCGCGTCCGCGCCGGTACGCAGTTTGGCGCCCTGGGTTACGGGTAAGTTGAGGAAAGCCTTTTCGTAGCCCTGTCCCAGGTTGCGGTCAATCTGAACATCGCCGTCCACCTGGCTCAGGCGCACAATACGCGCTTGTGAGTCGGCAACGGATGGAATTGCCAACCCGCCCGGCAAAACCGCCAGAATCACCGTAAGAATCCATGAAGCGGCCAATGTGCGTTGCGACATGAGGGGACCTCTCAAGACCACCCGATTAATTGATTAGAACACCTTTCGGCCCCCACGGTTGTCAACAAAATGCAATCAGCACAGAAAATCGACCCAGCCGAGTCATGGCTTTAGGGGCCCAGCCCGCTCAATCAGCCTTAAGGCCCGGGCGCGGACGGGATTGATCACCGATTGGTCATTCGCGATCCGCTGCAGAATCGGCACCACTGCGGCCAACTCCTGTAGATCGTCCCGGTTGGCCAGATCCTCCATGCGCGTCAACTCTTCGTCGAGCGCCAGTTTCTGGTAGCGATGGTAATACTCCAGGCGACGCCCAAATTCGAGCGTGGTCGAGAGGCCCTGGAACAGCTGGGTGAGTTGCTGCACCGCAACCACCGGCGAGTAGTTGTAGGTAGCTCGCGCGCTGCGCCGCGTGTCTTTGTAAGTCAACGTCTTAAACCCGGTGGAGGCCAGATTCTTCTTCCTGGAGCCGATGTCTTCCTGAAAGTAATGAGCGCGCTCGGCCAGATCGAAAATCCGCCGGCTGGTTTCGCTGGACACGGAAAAATCCAGGTGGAAAGGATCGCCGTCGGAATCGGGACTCAGCTTGCCATCGGAATCGTAGGTGGAATGGCCGTTGGAAGACACCGCAATCTCGTAGTGCGAGGGTTCAGAGCCGGGAAAATCCAGAGTGAAGGTTACGACGGTCTGCGCCTGCGCCCGTGCCGGAAGGCTGATTCCCAGCGCCAGGAGTAAGAAACAAACAATCCGATGTGGGCGCGAGCGCCCCGCTCGTGCTGGCTGTGGCACGAGCAGGGCGTTCGCGCCTACATTTCTGAAGGCTGTCATAGAAGAGAGATTATGCCAAAAAAACGCTCGGACGTTCATCCGCTCACGGCGCGCTGGCGCACCAGCGTGGCGGAAGTGTGCAGGTGACAGATGGCGATGGCCAGGGCATCCGCGGCATCGGGAGGCTCAGGGATTTCTGCCAGATTCAGCAGGCGCGTCACCATATGCTGCACCTGCGGCTTCTCCGCCCGCCCGTAACCGACCACCGCGGACTTGATGGACAGGGGAGAATATTCAGCCACCTCCAGCCCGGCCGAGGACGCGGCCAGCATGGCCACCCCACGCACCTGTCCCAGCTTCAGAGCGGACTTCACGTTCAACGCGTAAAACACGTCCTCGATGGCGACCTTGTCGGGCTTGTGTTCCTGGATGATTATGGCCAGGCGATCAAAGATGGTGGCCAGCCGCCGGGGCAGCGGATCACGCGGCGAGAGTTTGATGGCTCCGCAGGTCAGGCAAACCAGAGTGTCGTCGTGGCCGAGTTCGACCACCCCGAAACCGGTGTACTCGGTGCCGCAATCGACGCCCAGCACGCGCATGGAGAAGAGTTTATCCCAATTTTCACAGATGCCTGTTGGCATTCCACGTTCTAGTGGAGGACGGGCGTCCCGCCCGTCTTTGCAGGGTCCCAAGTGAGACGGGCGGGACGCCCGTCCTCCATCGTAAATTTGCTTAGCAGCATCTGGGCCGGCGCGCTTTTGCGATTTCGTATTCCTGTCGAAAGGCGGCGTAGGCTGCGCGAGAAGATACCAGCTGTCTTTGACTCAGGAAGCGCGCGTAGGCCGACTCCTCGAAAATTTCGCGGAGAGCGGCGCTAAAGATGCGGGAAAAGGACTTGAGTGGCGCCGCCAAGCGCTTGATTGTTCCCAGGCGTAAGGTCAGGCCAGGCTTCGCGGTGCCGCACGCAACACCTGTCGAGCTTCGCTTGAGGGGACAGCCGGGGGCGGCTGTCCCCTCGTGGCTCGTGGTTGTGATCTGGTCTTTCATCCTTGCTCCTCGGCGAAGCGCGTGGCCACGAATGGCGACTCTTTGACTCTGGCTTGCTTGCGGCCGGAAAGCACGCGCAGCCATTCCACCGCCGACTCGACCAGAATCATTCCCACCATCGCGATCAAGGCGCCGGTGACCACGGCGTCGAGCCGGTCGTTGAAGATCAGCCGGGCATTCGCGGCGGGAGCAGAGGCCAGCTGAGCCGCGTGCGACAGAAAACCGATGCGGGGATTGGGATCAAGAATTTTGTGCCAGGAAGCAGTGAAGGTCACGGCAACCAGCCACAGCAGCGGCCCCAGCGTGACCGCGGCGTAGCGCGCTTGGCCCATCTTGATGACGATGGTTGTGGCCACGCACAGGGCAACGGTGGCCAGGAGTTGATTGGCGATGCCGAACAGCGGCCACAAAGAATTGATCCCGCCTAGCGGGTCCTTTACTCCCTGCCACAGGAAGAGTCCCCAGGCAGCCACGATCAGCCCACTGGTAGCCAGGATGGAGGGGTACCAACTGGTGCGGCCCAGCGGCTTCCATACGTGCCCCAGGGCGTCCTGGATCATGAAGCGTCCCACCCGCGTGCCGGCATCGAGCACGGTGAGAATGAACAGGGCTTCGAACATGATGGCGAAGTGGTACCAGATCGCCATCAGCGCCTGTCCCCCCAGGCTGTTGGAAAAGATGTGGGCCATGCCAACCGCAAAGGCGGGCGCGCCGCCGGTACGGTTGTACAGCGTCTGCTCGCCGACCGACTGGGCCAGGGCATGCATTTCGGCGGGGCTGATGGGGAATCCCCAGTTGCTGATGGTCGCAGCGGCAGCCTCCGGCGCCTGCCCTACGATTCCAGCCGGGCTGTTGATCGCGAAGTAGACTCCCGGCTGGAGCACGCAGGCGGCAATCATGGCCATGATGGCCACCATGGATTCAGCCAGCATGGCGCCGTATCCCACCATGCGGGCCTCGGTTTCGCGACGGATCAGCTTGGGAGTGGTGCCGCTCGAGATCAGTGCGTGGAAGCCGCTGATGGCTCCGCAGGCAATAGTGATGAACGCGAACGGAAACACTTTTCCGGCGAACACCGGGCCCGAGCCGTCAATAAAACGGGTCAGCGGCGGCATGTGCAGCGTGGGACGCAGAGCGACGATTCCGAGCGCCAGCAGCGAGATGGTTCCGAGTTTCACGAACGTGCTCAGGTAGTCGCGCGGTGCCAGCAGCAGCCAGACCGGCAGCGCGGACGCTGCGAATCCGTAGACGATGATCAGAATCGCCAGGACCGGGGCGGAGAACGTGAACCACTGCGCCACCGAAGCAGTCTGTGAGACCCACTGTCCGCCCCAGATCGCCAGCATCACCAGGATGAAGCCGAGCGCCGAAGTCTCCAGCACTTTGCCCGGCCGCAGGGTGCGCAAATACACGCCCATCAGAAGCGCAATAGGAATCGTCATGGCGATGGTAAAAGTGCCCCACGGACTGGCCTTGAGCGCATTCACAACCACCAGGGCGCACACTGCCAGCAGGATCACGATGATGCTGATCACGGCGACATAGGCCACCAGTCCGCCCAGCCGGCCAATTTCTTCACGCGCCATTTCGGTAAGCGACTTGCCGTCGCGCCGCACAGAGAACAGCAGAATTACGAAGTCCTGCACGCAGCCGCCGAGGACCGCTCCGGCCAGGATCCACAGGGTTCCGGGGAGGTATCCGAATTGCGCCGCCAGCACCGGACCGACTAGGGGCCCGGGCCCGGCGATGGCGGCGAAGTGGTGTCCGAAGACCACCCACTTGTTGGTGGGAACAAAGTCGCGACCGTTGTTCAGTCGTTCGGCGGGCGTGGCGCGCAGGGCGTCCAAGGTGAGGACTTTGGCGGCGACGAATTTGCTGTAGAAGCGGTAGCCCAGCGCGTAGCTGCAGACCGCTGCCACCACCAGCCACATGGCATTGATTGGTTCGCCGCGGTGGAAAGCCACGGTGGCGAGAGCCAGTGCGCCCAGCAGCGCGACTGCCATCCAGATCAGAATTCGCAGGGTTTTCGGCATGGGTTCGTGGAGTACGAGTGCGGAGATATTGTGGCGAATCCGTGGCTAAGGCGCAATCGGCAAGAGAGATTCGGATGTGGGCGCGAGCGCCACGCTCGTGCGGCAGCGCCCCAGACGACGGGGGACAGCCGCCCCGGCTCTCCGGCGGAGCAAGGCTCCGCTATGTGTATGCTAAACCTTTGTCGAGCTCGGTTCGACCGGACAGCCGAGGGCGGCTGTCCCCACGGGGCTGCCGCACCAGCGAGGGCGCTCGCGCCTACATTTTGCGCAGACGGGCCGTGGTCTGGCGGCACAAAAATGCGCCGTTTAATGGTAATCTTTAGGTTCCGTTGCAAGCGATTCCAGCAGAAGTGTACCCAGGAGAGCAGGCAATGAAAGTTGGCATACTCACCGGCGGAGGCGATTGCCCAGGTTTGAACGCCGTGATCCGCGCCGTGGTGCGCAAAGGTTGTTTCCATTACGAAGACGAATTTGTGGGCTTTCTGGAAGGCTGGCGCGGCCTGGTGGAAGACAAAACCATGCCCCTGGATCTCTCCAGCGTGGGCGGAATTCTTCCCCGCGGCGGCACCATCCTCCGCACTTCGCGCACCAATCCCGCGAAGAAAGCAGATGGACTCGAGCGCTGCGTGGCCACGCTGAAAAAACATCAGGTCGAGGCGCTGATCGCCATCGGCGGCGATGACACGCTCTCGGTGGCCCAGAAACTGCACGAAAAGGGAGTTGACGTGGTCGGCGTCCCCAAGACCATCGACAACGATCTGGCAGGCACCGACTTCACCTTCGGGTTCGACACGGCGGTCAACATCGCCACCGAGGCCATCGACCGCGTGCACACCACCGCCGAAGCCCACAATCGCGTGATGGTGGTGGAAGTCATGGGACGGGACGCGGGATGGATCGCGATGTACAGCGGCATCGCCGGCGGCGCGGATGTAATCCTCATCCCCGAAATTCCTTTCGATGTTGACAAGGTCGCGGAAACGATCCGCTTGCGGCACGCGCGCGGCCGCTACTTCAGCATCGTGGTGGTGGCCGAAGGAGCAAAATTCTCCACCGATGTTGACCCTAAACACGGAGCGCCCATCGTGGTCGACATGGGCAAAGACGAATTCGGCCACGCCCGGCTGGGTGGAATCGCCGCCATCCTCGCCCGCGAAATCGAACGGCGCACCAAGTTCGAGACTCGCACCGTCGTCCTCGGACATGTGCAGCGCGGCGGCTCTCCCAGCGCTTTCGACCGCATGCTGGCGACACGCTATGGTTTGGGAGCCATCGACATGGTCCATCGCGGCGAGTTTGGCTGCATGGCCGCCCTGCGCGGCAACAAGATCGTCTCCGTGCCCCTGACGGACGCCATCTCCAAGAACCGCACCGTCGACCAGGAAACCATTGACGTGGCCTCAGGCATCCTCGACAAGCTGACTGCGGACAAGGTGACGGTAGGAAAGTAGCGGACCCCGGACTGCGGACGTCAGCCGTCAGACCTCGGACCTTAGCTAAACGCCCCGAGGTCTGACGTCCCGGGGTCCGACGTCCGAACTCCGAAGTCCGATGATCATGGCCCGCCTCGCGCCGTCGTTAATCCAGGTCATCGAATTAGTTCTGGTGATCGCCACCTTGGCGACAATCGCCATTGCTTCGCGCCGCGCCGGCCGAGCGCGGGCAAAGTCCGCCGGCTTCGCGTACGTTGAAAGCCGCTTTCGACAGCTGGCGCGAAGAAAAGCCTTGTCGGTTGTCACCGTCGGGTTGCTGGTAGTTACCGTTCGCGTTTCCCTGATCCCCGTCTTTGGAATTCCCGCGCCGCGCTGGAATGATGAATTCAGTTACCTGCTGGCTGCCGACACCTTCGCGCATGGACGCGTGACCAATCCCACCCATCCCATGTGGGTGCACTTCGAGAGTTTCCACATCATTCAGCGGCCAACCTACATGTCCATGTACCCTCCCGCGCAGGGACTCTTTCTGGCCGCCGGTGCGCGGCTCGGGCATCCCTGGATCGGTCAGCTGCTGGTCACGGCGCTCATGTGCTCGGCGTTCACCTGGATGCTCCAGGGCTGGTTGCCGCCCACCTGGGCCCTCCTGGGCGGGATGCTGGCAGTGCTGCGCCTGGGAATTCTCAGCTATTGGATGAATGGCTACTGGAGCGGTTCGGTAGTTGCTCTGGGCGGCGCGCTGGTGCTGGGAGCCCTGCCTCGCGTCAAGAAATACACTCGCGTGCGCGATGCCGCCGTCATGGCCGGTGGTGTTTCCATTCTGGCCAACAGCCGTCCCTATGAAGGATTGATATTCAGCCTGCCCGTGGCAGCGGCGGTGGTCATCTGGATTTTTGCCAAGGCGCATCCTCCATTTTCGGTTTCTTTCCGCCGCTTTGTGTTGCCGGCAATTCTGGTTCTGGCGATCACCGGCGCGGGCACGGCTTATTACTATTGGCGAGTCACGGGCAATCCTTTCCGCATGACGTACCAGGTGAATCGTGACACCTACGCGACCGCGCCCTATTTCTTGTGGCAGTCTCCGCGGCCAGAGCCGGTCTACCACCACGCGCTGATGCGGGATTTTTATCGCTGGGAACTGGCGCGGTTCGAGGGATACCAAACGTTCGGCGGAGCCGCTTCCCGCACCTGGGACAAGCTGGTGGGAGTGTGGAAGTATTACTTTGGCCCGCTGCTTACCATTCCCCTGCTGGCTTTTCCCTGGATCCTGCGCGATAAGAAGATGCGCTTTCCCCTTTTCGTGGGCGCCTTCTTCATGCTTGGCCTGGCCGTCGAAACCTGGACCATGCCTCACTACGTGGCTCCTGCCGCAGGGCTCATCTATCTTCTACTGCTGCAGTGCATGCGCCACCTGCGGTTGTGGTACTGGCGCGGACGGCCGGTTGGAGTTGCTTTGGTGCGGGCCATCCCGGCCATCGCCTGCGCCATGGTCTTGCTGCGCGTCGGAGCCGTCGTGGCCCACGCCCAGATCGAGCCGGCGTGGCCCCGGGGCAATCTGGATCGGTTGGCAATCACCCGCCAGTTGGAAGCCACTCCGGGACGCCATCTGGTCATCGTCAGCTACGGTCCACACCATGATGTGGATTGGGAATGGGTATACAACGCGGCGGACATCGACGGCGCCAAGATCGTGTGGGCGCGCGCCATGAGCCCGGAGGAAGACCAGGAATTGCTCCAGTATTTTCACGACCGGAAGGTATGGCACTTGAACGGCGACCAGTCTCCAACCCGGCTGGAACCGTGATCCGATCGCTCGCTGGCAGCTCTCACGCACTGTCATCCTGAGCGGAGTAACTGCTTCGCGAAGCGAAGCAGTTGCGCAGTCGAAGGACCCCTATGGGCGGCACGGACCGCAAGGGAGGGGAATTAAACCCAGCCGAAAACCCCGCAGGCTTACGGAGACGTGCCGATCATAGGGGTCCTTCGACTTCATCTTTCCATTCGCAAGCGAATGGAAAGATTCCGCTCAGGATGACAGTGCGACGGGGCGGTGGTAGATGGCGAGAAGGCCCGGCAGATCCAACGCAACGCTACCCTCGCCGCTACCGAGAGTCGCACGAAGCGCTGACATCTCCGCGCAACGGCTTCGCTTCGCGCAGCAGTTACTCCGCTCTGGATGACCCGGCGAAGAGAAATGTCAGCGCTTCCGGAAAGCGTTTGGCCCATTCCCTTTCGTTGTGGGTCGCGCCTTCGTCAATCCTCACCAGCAACCGGTCATCTCTCAGACCGGCGCGGTGCAGGACGTGTTCCAGGTTGCGAACATCGTTCACCACCTGTTGATCGCGATCCTCGCTTCCGGCTTCCCTGGTTCCGATCGCCATGTATATCCTGGCCGGCCACTGCCGGAAGGCGCGGCTGGATTTCACCAGCTGCCGATTGGAGACGAACAACGACGGACTCTCCAGCAGCAAGCGGCCGACCACCCCGGGACGGCTCATCACCGTGTACAGGGAAATGATCGCCCCCAGGGACGATCCTCCCAGTCCCGTATTTTCCGGGCCTCGGGCGATGCGGTAATGCTGATAGATGAGGGGCATCACCTCGTTCAACAGAAAATCGGGATAGCGCTTGCCCTGGGGCCGCATGACCGGCGGACTAAAGGACCGGTAAGGCAGATACTCTTTGGCGCGCTCCTTCTGCGCATTATCAATCCCCACGATGATCAGCGGAGGAATTCTGTTTTCTCGGATCAGGCGATCGGCAGCTTCGTCGGCCTGCCAGTCGACTCCAATGTAGGCCGTAGCTGGATCAAAGAGATTTTGTCCGTCGTTCAGATAGAACACCGGATAGTGCCGGCCCTGGTTTTCGGGCGCGCTATATCCCGGCGGCAACCATACCCGCAGCCTGCGCATGTTCCGAAAAATCCGGCTTTGCAATTCGTGCAAGCGCAGCTCTCCTGCGAAGTCCGGCGCGTCTTCGCTTTTTGAGGTTGGGGATGACGAAGTTTCTTCCATGAGGAATCAGTCAGTCCGTCGGGCGCGCATCCATAACCCCCATGAAAGCACTGCGATGCTCGAAATCAACGCCAGCGACGACAGGCACAAAACACACCACGCTGCCAGGACGAAGCCTTCGACGTACGTGAGGTAGAGCGCGAAACCCAGCCCCGCCAGCGATCCGATCGCCAGCACTGTCGGCGTCCCGGCCTGGTTGCGATAAAGAGTCGCCAACGTCAGCACGGCGAGATATCCGATAATCCCAATCAGGGCCACCGGAATGCCGGCAATCTGGGAGTACGTGCTCCGATTCACAATGTCGCAGTTGAAATTCTCTCCAATATCGCAGTAGGAAGTGGCCGAGTGGCCGTAGTGATGGTAGAGCGACACGGATGAAACCAGCGCGCCACCCAATGCCAACACCGCAATCAACTGGAGAATGCGCCGGGCAAAGCGCGGCGTAGCCGGTAACATCATGGCAGGCTGCATCCGGTCTTGGTGCCGAGCGACGGCAAGGACTGGGTGCCTTCCCGGCGTTCTCCATCCTCAAATTGCCAGGTGGGGAAATGTTTTATGCCGGCCTCTTTGCAGAGGGTGGCCTCCTCGCGCGAGCCCAGCACGCCGCATTCGACATACGGAATGTACTTGAAGGAGGCTTCAAACATTGCCTCCTGGTCCGCGCAATGCGGGCACCAGTAGGCGCCGTACATCTCGACCTGCTTCGCCGCCAGGCATTTCGCGAAGCTATCGAGGCGGCTGCCGCGTTTGCGCAGACCCACATAGATCACCACGGCAAAGGCGGCGACAATCAGCACCACGGTCACGATCTGGCGCACCGGCGACGATCCTGGCTGTGAGTCTTCTCCGCGATTCCTGCCATCTTTTGACATGGAATCTTTTTATACCACGACGTTCAGAGCGGACGGCAGCACGTCAAGACTCTGGCAGTGCAAGGTGAGCACCTCGCCATCCACCATGACATCGACGGGCGCGTCGAGTTCGAAATCAATGCGCCTGGCGGGCCGCCGTTCCGCCAGCGGATGGTTGATATGAGTGCCGTCATAGAGCGTCGGCAGATTGCGGATCAGGCCCATGCGCCCGATCGGCCCCCAGCGCACGAACTCGATGAGCCCGTCATTGATCTCCGCATTGGGAGCAATCATCATGGTGCCGCCAGTGAATTTACTGTTGCTGAAGGTCAGGAATAGGCACGGACGACGGTCGATTTTAGTCTCTCCATCCACCCGCAGGGGAAAGGGACGCCGTCGAAAACGCGCCAGGCTGATGAAAATGGATGACTGGTAACCTATCTCTCCCCAGCCGCTGAAGCGGCGGGCGCGCAACGTGGCCACGTCGGCGGAAAATCCCATGCTCAACAGATTGATGTAGTGCAACACTCCAGTCTGGTGGGTCAACCGGAGAACATCACAAGGTATTGAGCGCCGGGCAAGCAACGCATCAATCGCGAACTCTACACCCTTGTCACTGAAGTCGCGCAAGAACGAGTTGCCCGTTCCCAGGGGAAGAAAGGCCAGCGTCGCGGCCTCACCGGCCGGCGGAAAAAGCCCGTTGACGACTTCGTAGGAAGTCCCGTCTCCGCCGACGGCGATAAACTTCCGATACCCCTGGGCATAAGCGTCGCGGACCAGCGCCGTCGCCTGGCCCGGAGAGCCGGTTTCGACCACGGCCAGATCAATTCCACCCGCTCGCAATCGATCCAGCGCAGGTCCAAGCAGTTTGCGGCAGCGCCCGCCGCCCGCCGCCGGGTTGACCACCGCGAGAAACGTTCCGGAATCGATCACCGTGGGTCGCTCATAGCGGTTATAGTTCGACGACGGCGGCGCGGCTCAGGGTCTTGCGGATTTCCTCGGCCAGAGCCATGCGCTTGATTTTCATGGCAGCGGTGTGCGGAAAATCCTTCTCCCAGACCAGGCACCCGCCCACTCGTTTGAAATCGGGCAAGCGGCGGTTGCGGGCAACGATTTCCTGCTTCAGCTCTTCACTGAGCTCGGAAACCTGGCCTTCCTGTTCTGCTTCCAACCGCAGGACAAGAATCAGCATTTCGTGGCCCAGGCTCTTTGCCGGCCACATGTAGTTGGCCGCGAAGATGCAGTACTCCTTGACTGGAAGCCCGTCGAAGGTTGCTTCAATGTCCTCCGGGTAAATATTTTTCCCGCCCTCGGTCACAATCATGTTCTTCTTGCGGCCAAAGAGTTGCAGATGTCCGCTACTGTCAAAACGGCCGAGGTCGCCGGTGAGCAGCCAGCCATCCACAATCGTCTCGGCGGTCAGTTCGGGGTCATCGAGGTAATGCGACATCACGGTCTTGCCCGTCGCCGCCACTTCGCCAATGCCTTCCGAGTCCGGATTCAGCACCCGCAATTCCACGCCGGGCAGCGGCTTGCCCACGCTATCGGCGCGGAACGGTTTTAGATCGTTGAGCGTGAGCACGGTGCCGGCTTCGGTCAGGCCATATCCGTTGGCCACGGGAATGCCCAGGTCGTAGAAAAACTGCAGGGTCGACGGCTCCATGAAGGCGCCCCCGGTGAACATGGCACGCAATTCCCCTCCAAAAGCCTGGTGCACCTGGCGCAGCAGCACCCGGCTCAAACGAACGTCGGGACGCCAGCGGGTGAAGAATTTGTTTACCGCGATCGACCGCTCCAGCAGGAAACGCTTAGGCTTGGACACCGCTTCCAGCTTGGCCTTGAGCCCGCGCTCCAGGTTCTTGAGCACCAGGGGAACCAGGCTCACATAAGTGATCTTGTAGCGCACGAACGCGTCGCGCACGAACTCGGGCCGCAGGGTGCGCAAATGCACCACACACGCGCCACAAACAAAGGGCCCGATAAAGCCAACCATAAAATCGATGGCGTGATTGGTGGGCAGAATACTCAAATAGCGCACGCCCGGCCAGAACGGAAACAGCGAAATCAGCGCCTTGCACTGCTCCAGATAATTTTCATGGGTAAGCACGCATCCCTTGGGACGCCCGCCGGTCCCGGATGAATAAACGATGCAGGCCACATCCTGGCGCTGCCGCGGAACAAATACCGGCTCCCCTTTCCGCCGAAAATCTTCCCAGCGGATCGCACCCGCGAGATCCGCTCCGGGCGGCGCTTCGGTCACCAGGACCGTCTGCACGGCGCTGGCCTTGAATTCCGGCGCTTGCATGATCGCCCGCCACAAGTAATATTCGACCACCAGGACCTTAGGTTTGCTGTGCGCCAGCAATTGCAGGTGCTCGGCCGCGGTAAGCTTGTAATCGAGCGGCACCAGCACTCCGCCGCCATGAAAAATGGCGTACGCTGAGATCAGCCACTTCGACTGATTGGTCATGATGATCGCCGCCCGATCGCCCGCACCGAATTCAGAGTCTTCCAGCGAACGCGCCAGGGGCATCGCCATTTCTTTGAAGTCGGAATACGTAAGGCGGGTCTTTTCCTTGTCGCGATCGGATTCGATCAGGCAAGTCTCATTCGGCCAACGGTCGAGCGCCTCGCGCAGTGCTGCGCCCAGACAGTTGTATTGGTCGAGGTTAAGCATGAATGCTCAATTTCACCCCAGAGACCCGAAGAAAACGGCCAGTTATCAACTTACCACCCCGTAACTGAGAACCGAGAACTGCAAGCTGACAACCGATTTTTTCTTTATCCGTCACTTCCCAGAGTGGATGATCGACCCTTTTGCAGGGGCCTGTCCGCGGCGCCTTACAACCTGGCCTGGATCCGGCTGGCCAGGGTTCTGAAGTCGGACACGCCCTGCAATTCGTAATCGGGAAGCTCGACGTTGAAATGATGCTCGAGCCGGGTAAGCAAATCCAGGGCCTGCAGGCTGTCAATCCCGAGCGTCTTGAAGAAATCGTCGTCGGGAGTCAGCTTCTCGCGCGGCACCTTGAACTGCGCCGCCGCCAGGTTGAGGATCTCTTCCAGCGTCTTCTTATTGTCGATCATTGCTGTTTGCTCATTTTATTTTAATCGAAAGCGATTACGGCAAGTAGGGTTGGGCGTCTTTGCTCTCCACAAACTTCTTCAATCCAGCCTCCACCGCCGGCTGGGAGAAGAGCTCGCAGAAGATATCAATTTCCCTTCGTAACTCTTCATACGGGATCGGCTTGATAAATTTCTTGGCCGCAATCGCCGTGCGGCGATCGAACTTTCCCAGTTGAACGGCCGTGCTCCGGGCCGCTTTCAACGACTCGCCTTCTCCCACTACCTGGCTTACCAGTCCGACCTGCTGAGCTTTGGCGGCGTTGAAACTGCGTCCGGTAAGCAACAGGTCGCGGATCACTGCGTTCCCCAGATCGCGCTTCAGGCGCGGGATACCGCCGAATCCAGGAATCAGGCCCAGGCGCAGCTCGGGAAAGCAGAAGCGCGCCATTTTGTCGGCAATCATCAGGTCACAGACCAGGGCCAGCTCAAGTCCGCCGCCGAAAGTTATGCCGTTAAGCGCGGCGATGGTGGTGAGCGGCGAGCTGTCGATCGCGTTCATTACCTTGTGAATGCGTTCCAGAAATTCCCTGACGCCGCGGCCTGCCGCTTGTCTCTCCATTCCTTGTGCGCCGTGATAGAGCTCGCGCAAATCGGCGCCGGCGCAGAATCCGGATTTCAAGGTGCTGTAGATGATCAGCGCGTGAGCCTCGGCCGGCATGCGGTCCAGGGCAGAGGCAAACTCCTCCAACTCCTCGAGCGTGAGCGAACCGATCTCATTGCATGGGCTGCGATGCAGAGCCAGCTCGATCACGCCTTCTTTAAGCTCCCAGGAGAGCGTCTTGCCCTTGAATGGATTCATCGGCTACCAGTATCTATCAGACTCGTTGACGGAAAAAATTGTCGAATGTGCGAATTTGAGGATTTTCGAATTGGAATTCGTCAATCCGTAAATCAGGCAATAGTTCCATCATGAAGCCTGCTTGACTGCGTACATCGTTTCGATTTCGTTCTGCAGGCGTGCGGCAATCAGATCACGCTTGAGCTTTCCGTTTGCGGTCAGCAGTCCGTTGTCGATCGAGAAGGGCTCGGCGTGGATGTAGAAAGCTCGAACCTGCTTGTAGTGCGGCAAGTGCGGATTTGCCGCTTCGACTGCCGCCTGCACCTGCTCCCGGGTGACGCTTCCGGTCACGATCACCGAAAGATATCCGCGCCCGTTGCCCACCAGCACCGCCTGCTGCGCGTTGGGCAAATACTTCAGCAGCTCATGCTCGATGGGTTCCGGGGCAATGTTGTGGCCTGAACCCAAAATGATCAGGTTCTTGATGCGCCCGATAATGCGCCAGTTCCCTGTGCCATCCACTTCTCCCTGGTCCCCGGTGTGAAACCAGCCATCGCGCAGCGCCTGGGCGGTTTCCTGTGGACGGTTCCAGTACCCGGGGAAAATATTCGGGCCACGTACCATGATCTCATCGCTCTCGCCGAGTTTCATCTCGATGCCGCTGATGGCCGGCCCCACACGTCCCGGCTCGACGCTGCGAGGATCGTCCAGGGTGCAGATTCCTGTGGTCTCCGTCAACCCGTAAACCTGGAGTACGGGAATGCCAAGCATATTGAAATAAAGCTGAGTCTCCAGGCTCAGCGGCGCCGAGCCGCAAATCAAGGCTTTCAGGTTGTCGCCAATCATTTTCTTGCGGATGGTGGGAAAGATGGCTGCGTTGGCCAAGGCGAGCCAGGTTGCGTCAGAGAGGCGCGCGCGCCCGTCCCGCCTGCGCATCCATGCTGCTTTGGCGCGACGGTAGATAGTGAGTGCGACGCCGCCGGTTTTCCAGAGCTGTTCGTCCACCGCCTTGCGCATTCGTTCGAGCAGGGCCGGGACATTGAGGAAGTAATCGGGCGCGGCGCCGCGCATTTCGCCCGCGAGCCTTCCCAGGTCCATATTCAACGTGAGCAGATTGCGCCGCAGCAGGCAAGTCAGCAGCATGATCCACGAGCCGGCAAAGCAAAATGGAAGGTAGTGAAACACGCGGTCCTGCCCGGACTTGTTTTCCATCAGCAGATCGAGACGTGCGGAAGTGCAGCCCAGCATGTGGCCGACGTTGCCGGCGGTCAGAATGACGCCCTTGGCCTCGCCCGATGTCCCCGAGGTATAGATGATGGTAACCGGGTCAGAATCCGCCAGCCTTGGATTGCCGTTAACGCTTGCGCCAGGATGGGAAAATATTTCATCGAACAGATATTGCGGAGGGGCGGCCGGCCAGGCTTGCAGGATGCCATCGCGCAATGCGCCGTCACCGCAGCAGACCAATGCGGGAGAGCAGTCCTTCATTATGGCTGAGAGTTCTGATGCGGCCTGCCGGGCGTAGAGTGGAACTACGATCAGACCTTCCGCCATGATCGCGAGGTCGAGCGCAGCCCAGTCGATGCTGTTGTGCGCCAGCAGGGCGCAGCGGTCGCCTGGCTTCAGACCCTTGGACAACAGAAACGCACGGGCTTGCGCTATGCGTTTCAACAATCCGTGCCCGCCGAGGCCCCAGCTTGCCTGCTGATCGCACAGCTCCCAGAGTACCAACGTATTTTCGGCCGCTCCAAGCTGGGCGAAAATGTCTTCCAGAAAATTCATATGTTCGCGCAGGGGCGGGTGCCCTCACCCGCCCGACGGAGCGTAGCTCCGCTCGATCTTGACTCCCGCTCGACTGGCGAGCTGCGCTCGCCCGCCCGGACGAGGGCGTCCGGGCCTAGGTGGTTCTTGCTAGCCGAATGCTTCTACCAACTGTCGCAATCCCGTACTGATCGGCGGCAAATAATCCTCCCAGGTCCAATCGCCCTGGCGCGTGGGGAACTCGGGATACCGCCGCTGCACTTCCTCCTCGAAGTACACGCCCATGCGGGCCATCACTTTCAGGTTCTTTACCACCGTCTGTCCGATTCCCACCGAGATCGCTTCGCCTTGCGTGGCCAGCTTTTCGAGCGCGGCCATCAATTTCGGCTCCAGGTCAGGATCGTCCACGTTCATGAGCAGATCCGGATGGCCTCGTTCCCGCATGAGGTTGCGGATACGTTCGTCCATGGTGATTCCCGCCGACGGCACAAGCCCTGGCATTGAGGTCACGATGCCGTGATAGCGGGACGAAACCATCATGTGGCACGCCCGCAGAATGCTCACCAGCTCATGCATCTTGTAGTCTTCGGAACTCAGCACGGGCACGCCGCCGAGCTTCTCCGAGATGCGGCCGGCGGGTCGCGCGTCCAGGCGTTCGGTGGCGGCGAGGACCACAAAAACTTTTCGCTGCTTGCGGAATGCGTCGACTGCATTGGCGATGGCAGTCAGGTGGTGCTCCAGCGCCCGATCGGCGGCCGGCCCGGAATTGTGAAAATAGACCGACCGGTAGTGGCTGTCCTTGAACGCCCCGGTCAGGGTGCGCGCCGCGAACTTGGCTACCGAAGCCTTGACCGGCCACTCGAAAGGATTGATGGGACAGACCACCAGCACGGGTGTGCTGCCGTCCCAGCCAATTTGCCGTAACACACTCTGGCCATATTCGGTCGGGGCCGGCTCGAATGTCCAGGCCGTGTCGGTGCCTAACTCGGTCGGCACGCCCAGCTCGCGCAGCAGGGTCCGCGATTCCTCGTTGCGCGTAATCACCAGGGAATTCTGGCAATAGCGCGCGCACATTTTGGCGATCAACGGGTCCATGTGCCCGGCTTCCGCGCCGTAGCCGACGGAGAGCTTGTTCTGGGCGGCGGCAATGCCGAGCGATCCGATCATCATGGTGGTAAGGGCGTTGGCGAATTTGCTCTTGAACATCGAGCCCTCGCAAGCCACCACGCCGTGATGCCGGGGCACTTCGTCAGAAAGAAACGGAGGGAAAATATCCGGCAGGTGCACCTGTCGCGTGCCCTCGAAGTAGCCGTCGGTAAATTTGAAATTTTGCGTCATTACGCTGAAGGCGGTGTTTTCCGCGCCCAGAATGTGACGGGTCTGGCGCAACATTTCCGACACCCGCACATCCGAACCCATGTTGCGCGTGCCGTTATAGCCGGCAAACAGCAGCTTCAGTTTTTCGCCGGGCTGCCAGGACTTGCCTTTGCCCATCATCCAGCCCAGCTTGGCGGCTTCGATGCTGCTGCTCACCCAGGCTTCCAGAACCAGATCCATCATGCGGCGGACCCTCCGGCTTTCGTGCTGGGCCAGTCCCGGTAGGGATAGGTGAAGTTGGTCTCGCGGCTGAATTTGAGAAGAGGATAGCTGTACTGCGAAAACGGCACCGGCTTGCGTCCAAGTTCCTGCGTGACTCGGGTGTTATCGAATACCGTGTTCCACACCAGATAGGGCATGAATACTTTCATCAGCGAGGCGCCGTGACCTAAAGATCCGCGTCGGCCGGATAACAAATTGACCGTCGAGTCGAAGGGCCGTTCCAGAAACGGCAGAAAAATGGGGCCGCGCTTGTTCTGGGCCGCTGCCAGCGCGCTGGTCAACTGGCGGAAGGTCTGCGAATCCACGCCGGATGAAAGATGGTAGGTATCGTGCAGCGGATTTTCTTTCTGATGCAGGGTTGCAATGGCGTCTGCGACAAAATCCACGTTCACAATGTCGATCTTGTCTTTTGCGCGAAAAGGCAGCACCGGCAGGCCGGCCAGAAACACGAATGCTTTCACCATGTCGAACTGCGTGGTCTCCGGATGCCGACTGTCGCCCAGCACGATGCTGGGCCGGAAAATAGTGATCGGCACCTCGGGAAGAAGCTGCCGCATCATGTGCTCGGTAAATTTCTTGGTGCGCGCGTAGGGATCGTAGTCTGAACGGTCCCAATCGATGGAGGCGTCTTCGGTCACCATCTCGTCCTGGCGCTTCCCTGCCACCGCCACCGTGCTGACCTGGCTGAAGCGGCGCAGCCCGTGATAGTAGTTCGACTTCTGCGCCAGCAGCAGCACCTCCAGCGTGCCCCGCAGGTTCACGTTGAGGCAGCTTTTTTCCGATTTGCGATTGAGTGAGGCGGCGCAATGGATCACCGAGTCGGTGGTGTGGATGAGGCGATCGTAATCGTCAACCGAGAGTCCGAAGCGGGGCGCGGTGAGGTCGCCGCAAAAGACCCGCATGCGAGTCTGAAAATAATCGTAGAAGCGCGGGAAATCCAGATGCAGTTGCAGGCCCTGCCACAGGCGGCCTGCCGCCTCCTGCGGATCGCGGGCGCGGACCAGCAGGTTCAGCGAAGCGCCGTGTTGCTCCAGCAGGTTGGCCGCGACGTGCGCGCCGATGTATCCGGTGGAACCAGTCAGGAATATCGCCACGTTGCTCCGTTAGTGCCGGTTTTCACCACGTCTCCGTTTTCCGGGACGGCCACGGACTGCAGGCTGCGCAAGGGGCGAGCTTCCAGCGGGCGTCCTTCGATCAGAGGATACGTCCACTTGCGCAGGGCTGGAATATGGATATTAATCCAGTAGTCCCACCAGTCAATCGAGCGCGTGTCGTATCCAAATTTAGCTTTCTCGTCCTCGCTCAGGGCATGGGAAAGCCTTTCCACGTTGTCGGCCGAGAAGTCCTGCTCGTTGTGCAGGATGAACGGTTCAAACAGTTTGATCAGCTTCTCCACTTTTTCCAGGTTGCGTTCGGCCCGCGCCAGGGGAGTTTTCCTCAACGGCAGGGGTGACATGATGCGCTGAATGGATTTCACAATCGCCTTCTGCGCCGGCGCCGACATGCGGTTGTAGCGTTCCTTGGAGACAGGAATGGCATCGAGCCGCAGCCGCAACCAGTATTCCAGGCCTTCCTGCGCGCGATAGTGTTTGCGATGGGCCAGCGAAGTCAGTTCGATGGAACGCCGCATGTCGCAGGGATTGGTCACCGATGTGGCCAGCTGATAAAGCGGCTCGTGGCGCCTCTCCACTATGGCTGCGGCAATCAGTGTCATGCCGCGGCAGACCGAATCCACCGGGATAATATCGAGCCGTTTCTTTTCGTTGCTGGGAAGCTGACGGAACGAAGTCCCCAACAAATACGAGAGCGATGCGGAAGTATTAATGCCCTCATTCCAGCCGACAAAGGGCTCGCTGACCGACGTTTCCACGATGGCGGGCCGCACCACGGCGATGGGCAGGCCGGAGCCGTATTTCGCAATCAGCGACTCGGCCAGGCTCTTGGTCAAGGTGTAAGTGTTGGGCCATCCCAGTTCCGCCGCCCGTTTCATTCCGTACTCGGTCAAATACTCGCGCAGCCAGCGGAAGCGATTTTTTCGGACCTGGTTTTCCAGCGCAGCCCCGCTTAGATCCTTGGCCGCGTGCTCCTTACTTCGGGCCTGCCGGCGAAGCTCTTCGGTGACCTCGGCGCTCTCCGCCAGTTGTTCGGTCTGCTTCACGAAAGCATGCAGCGCCCGCCATTCGCCTTCCGCGTCGAAACCGGAGACTCCGGCCGGAGTGTAATCCTGGCGCATGGTCTCGCCCACCCGGCCATCCCGCGCCCCGGCTACGTAGCAGGTGGAAAGATGCAGAAGCCCGGCATGGTCCGACTGGCGTACAAACTCGGTGACGTTCACCGCCGCATCCACGTTGGTGGCCAACGCATCCCGCAAATCGGGATTGAAGTCAGTCAGCCCTGAACTGTTGATGATGAGATCGAGATTCTTCTGCAAAGCCTGGCTGACTGCGGGCTCTAGCCCCAGGCCGGGCCGGCAAACATCGCCCTCGATCACTTCGACCCGTTCCCGCAAGAACCTTGCCAGCTCCGCGCCGTAGCGCTCGTACAACGGATCGAAGACGGGAGACTCCTCCACCAGTTTTTCGAAACGCCGCATTGCCGGATTTGATTTCTGTCGCCGGATCAGCAGATAAACACGCCCGATCTCAGGCAGTTCCATCAGCGTGTTGACCAGCCAGACTTTGCCGATGAAGCCGGTCACGCCAATCAGCATGGCGTGCTTGCCGGCAAGCGCCCGGCGGACCGAAAGCGGGGCCGCGTGACGGACGCCGTCGAAATAAACGATCGGCCGCTCCAGGACCGGGGTTTGACGTGAGGCCGGAACCACCGCCGTCTGCAAAGCTTGAGGGTTCGCCAGGCCCAGGTCGCGAACCAGTCGCTCTTCCGCGCGCCGGCCATCGGGTCCGGCGCCATTGATGCCGGCAAAGATTCCGCGCGGCCTTACTACCGGTTCCAGCAGTCTTCCCGTAGCGATGCCGTCGCGGAATTCCAGGCGATTGGCGATCATCCACTTCACGCCCAGGTGCTGCGCCAGCGGCCGCATCACGTGTTCCAGTCCCTGGCTCACTAGGACGATTTCATCGCCCGCCTCGATGCGTGATTTAAGCAGCCCCATGCCATCAACTTTTAGGTATGGTTGCAACTTATACTTAAAGTATTCTTCACCCAGCAGATCGAGCCGGTCGCGGCTGATACCGCGCAGCACGGTGTGGACCGCCCGGGTGGCGAAGACGCGGTGCGCGGCATAAAGAAACGGCCGCAATATCGCCATGACCAGGACCAGTCCGCGGCGCACCCAGCGTTCCAAAAAGGTCTGCGCGTTCCAGGTGAAGAAGGCAACGGGCCGGACAGTGGTCAGGTCCGCGAGGCTGCCTTCCACTCGCCAGTACACCCGGGCGGAGCTAGGATTGTGGTTGGATTGTTCCAAATCGTTTTCGTCCTGATACTTAGCGGCCTGCCGAGGCCGAAACCTATTGTAAACAATCGCGTCAAGAGGACGAAGAAGGCAAGCCCCCGCATATCCTGCCTGGTTACGGTTAAGGGGTAGACGCCACGTGGGGAGCCTTGCCGTAGGCCAGCAGCGCCAGAACGCCACTCACTGCCAAAAGCCCGCCCACAGCCAGCAGGCCGCCGCGAAAGCTCCCCGTCCAGGTGCGCACCAGCCCGATGGTGTAGGGACCGAGAAATCCGCCCAGGTTGCCCAGCGAATTGATCACCGCGATGCCGGCTGCCGCCGAGGTTTCGGTCAGCATTTCAGTGGTGGTGGCCCAGAACGGCCCATTCATGGAAAACGCTCCCATCAAGGTCACGCTTAGGAAGATGACGTCCGCAGTGGTTGAAGTGGAATAGGCGGCGCAACCCAACGCAATGGCGCAGGCAAACGCAGATCCCGCCAGATGCCATTTTCTGTCCCGGGTGCGGTCCGAGCTGATGCCCACCAGCACCATGGCCACAACCGTGGCCAGGTATGGAATGGCCGAAAGCAATCCGACGACTAAGTTGCTGGTGCCGGATACATCGCTCAGCAGGCTGGGTAGCCAAAGACCGATCCCATAGGCCGAAGTGGTCACGCCCAGATACACCACCACCAGCATCCACACTCTGGTCTGGGCCAGTGCCGAGAACACATGGCTCGAGGCCCGAGGTTGCGGCTTCTCTTCGCCCGCCAGTTGTTCCATCAGCCAGGCACGCTGTTCCTCCGTCAGCCAGGCCGCAATTTCTGGCCGGTCGGTCAGAAAAACGAGCACCACTCCACCCAGCAAAATTGCCGGAAAACCCTCGATCAGAAATAACCATTGCCACCCCATCAGATGGCCTCGATGCACCCCCAGCAGCAGGCCGGAGATCGGACCGCCGATCACTCCCGCCAGCGGCGCTGCCGTCATGAACAACGCGATCGCCCGGGCCCGCGCGGCGGACGGAAACCACTGCCGCAAGTAGAGGATCATCCCCGGAAAAAACCCGGCTTCGGCGGCGCCCAGCAGAAAGCGCAGCAGGTAAAAGCCGCGCGGGCTGCCGACAAAAATCATCGAAGCAGAAATGATGCCCCATACCACCATGATGACGGCAATCCACCTGCGCGCACCAAAGCGGGCCAACGCGAGATTGCTCGGCACCTGGAAAAAGAAATACCCGGCGAAAAAGATTCCCGCTCCCAAGCCGTAGACTTCATCGCTGAAGCCCAGCTGACCTTTCATCTGCAGGGCGGCGAATCCGACGTTGATTCGATCCAGGTAGGCGACGATATAGAGCAGAAACAGGAAGGGCAGCAAGCGCCGGGTAAGCTTGGCGACGACCCTGGTGCCAAGGTCAACGGTGCCCATTTCAAGTCCAGTCAGCGATTGCATAGGGTGCACGCTCGTCGGGTCACAGGATCATCGCCCATCACATCAAGGCATTTTATTGCCGGCATCCGCGCCGAGCTGTCGCATGATCTCGGCCACAATCTCGTCCTCGGTGTGATCAATATCCACGGTGATCGCGTCATCAGGTTCTTCTAGCGCCGCGAATTGACTGGCCAAAATCGCCTCGGACGCGAAATGACCATGCCGCTGGCGCAGCCGCCGGTAGATGAGGTCGTAGCTTCCTTTCAGGTAGACAAACTTCGTCTGCCCGGCGACGCAAAGCTCATCGCGATAACTTCTTTTCAGCGCCGAACAGGCCAGCACCATGTTCTTGTGCTCCGCCGCCCAGCTCTCCATCGCGTCGTGCAGAGACTTGAGCCACGGGCCGCGGTCGGCATCGTCCAGCGCGATTCCCTGCTTCATTTTTTCAACATTCGCCGGCGAGTGGAAACTGTCGGCATCGACAAAGTCCCAGCCGAGCCGCTGGGCCAGCAGTACCCCAATGGTCGTCTTGCCCGCGCCGGTTACGCCCATCAGCACCACGATCACAGGAGCGCGCCGGGAGAGCCCGCGGGCTGGCACATGCTTACATCTTTTACCATTGATTGGCAGATTTGGGGCAGGCACAATCCAATCTATTGTCATACCGAGCGGAGTGGCTGCTTCGCCTCGCGAAGCGGCTACGCAGTCGAAGGACCCCTGCGATCTGATCAGTCCGCGGTTAGGTAGGGGTCAATCGACTTGTCTCGCCGCGCAATCGCGGCTCCGTCTGCGCTCGGGAGGACATCGCTAAACTTTTCGCAGCTTGGTGACTCTGCCTGCCTCCACCCACTCCACCACAAAGATGTTGCCTTCATGATCGAAGCAGGCGCCGTGCGGACAGACAAACCGCCCGGGGACGAATGTCCCTGGGGCCTGATTTCGAACCGTGCTCCAGTCCGCCTTCGAATATTCGCCTTCTCCCAGGCTGGCGACGACCTTGGTTTTGCCGATCGAGAATGGTCACCTTGCTGATCAGGTCCGCGATCACGACGTCGCCCCTCCGCTCGTCGAGGAAGCACGGCATCTTCGACGTGCCCAGAATGAAGCCGATATGCTTGCCTTCCAGGGTGAAGCGTTGCAGACGGCTATTGCCGCGGTCGGTCACGACCAGCATGGGCGTCTCGGAGCGGGTGTCCACCCAGAGGCCGTGCGGGCAATCGACCTGATCGTCCCCTTTGCCCAACCCGGCAAAAGTGCGAATGAATTCGGCCTTCTGGTTGTACTGGTTGATGAAGCTTGATCCGTAACCATCCCCAACGTAGATGTCGCCGTTGGGAGCGATGGCCACATTCGTCGGCCGGTAGGCAATGGCCGATCCATCGCTTTTGGGCTTGTAGGCCGGCGATTCCGCGGGATACCCCAGGGTGAATACTTCTTCGCCCTTCAACGTCCGTTTGGTCACGATGCCGTGCTGGTAGTCGCAGAGATAGAGGAACTCCTCATTTCCTTCTTTGCGGATGGACAGCCCGTGGCCGCCGCCCTTGAACTGCCGTCCCCAGGAGCGGACGAACTTCCCCGACTGGTCGAACACCACCATCGTGTCTAGGCTCTCGCTGCTGGCGTTGACCGTGTGATGGATATAAATGTGGCCCTGCGAATCCTCGCAAACTCCGTGCGTGTTGCCATAGCGGATGGTGCGGGGCAATTCGCCCCAGTCATGCAGGGCCTCGTACTTGTGCTCGCCTTCTCCCAGGATAGGCGGCCTGGTGCCCGCCTTGTCGGTCGCGCCGAGAAACACGGGGGCCGCAGCCGCGGCGGCTCCCGCGGCGACCAGAAAACTTCGCCGTGTGATTTTCATAGGGAATACTCCTGATTTCTCCCTCTACACCTGACGTCATCCTGAGGGACTTCAGTCCCGAAGGATCTTGCGCGCGGTGTTCCGATTGCGGAAGAAGTACCGTCCCGCTTCACGCCAGATCCTTCGCAGGCTCAGGATGACGTCCTATATCTCGACCATCACTTCTGCGCCACCGCCGGCTTCGCATTCACAAGCTTCGGATCGGCAAATTGCAGCCAGAAGCCCATCATCTCTTCATTGCTGGGCTCGCCCCAGCGAATCGCTTTCGTGGGATCGGGATTCTGCGGATTCTTCGACGAATTATCGAAGTACGCCGTGGTCACCAGTTCCGTCCCTTTGGGTAACAGAAACTGGTGCTTCAGGAAATAGGTTTCCTGCCAGCGGAAGTCATACTTGGGCACGTTGAGGATCACCTCATGGTGGCCGTCGGGATAGAAGGCCTCCGTCTTCATGCTCTTGCCGCGGAAGTGCATGTGTACAGTGTAGGCCACGGCCGTGACGTCTTTCGGCAGAGTGAAACATGAGGTCACGCGATGGTTGTCGTCGTTCGGCGGAATGAGGAAGAGGTTGTTCCAGATTTCGTACTGCGCGATCTCGTGCTTCACCGGTTCTTTGGCGAACACCAGGCCGATGCTGGTACGGTCCTTTACGTCCTCACCGCTGTGGTTGCTGTAGTGCACCTGAAACTGCAGGTACGAGCCCGCCGGAATTCTCAATGCGAAGCCAGCAGGACGCGTCTCTGCCAGGTGTCCAGGCAGGTAGATTCCCGGCACGATATTCAAGTACCCGGCTCCCTCGCCCGGAAATCCACCGCCATCGGGAGAGGCGCAGCCATCATCGAGCACGGGAGCATCCTTCCGGATATGCAGGACTTTCCCGGTGCGGTAGTGGTACTTGTCTTCGCCCGCGTTGGACTTGGCATGCTCTTCTTCTTTCTGCGCCACTTTGTCGGCCGCGATCACGGAGACGGTGGCGTGATGCACCACGCGCCGGTCCCCGGGGAGCACTTCCGCCGCCTGGATCCATTTGTCTTCAGTGAAATTAGTCGGAACATAAATGTATTCGTAATCGTCCATGGTGGAAGAGGTCACCAGGAACTCGGGGATCGTGAACACCGCGTCGGGCTTGATGTGCCAGCCCGCCGCGAACACAGGTGCTGCCGGCAGATCCTTGGGGTCGCCTTCTTTGGCCCCGGTTCTCACCCAGGCGTCAATGGTGGCGATATCCGCGTCGGACAACCGGGGATCGTTGATGAAATCGCCCACCTTGGGATCGGCATGCCAGGGCGGCATTTTGCGGCTCGTCACCGCCTCGCGAATCGGCCGCGCCCACATTTGCGCGTCCTGATACGTCATCAGCGACATGGGGGCAATGTCGTTGGGACGGTGGCAGACCACGCAGTTCTTGAAGAAAATCGGGGCCACGTCTCGGTTGAAAGTGACCTCCCTGGCAGGACTGGGGCTATCGTCACTCGCTCCCAGCAGCAAACCGCCAAAAACGATCACCCCGAGGATAAACATGATTCTTCGCAGACCCATGTGCCCTCCAGCCGGACCGGAACCCGGAGTTCCTGAAATCGCTGCGGTGGGTATTGTAAGCCAGGAGCGGTGTAGGGCGGACACTCTGGTCCGCCGCTTATGACTTGGATTTTAGGTTTTGAAGTCCCGAAACACCCGGAACCAGGGTAGACGACGCAAATCAAGGTCAAAGAGGCGGACAGAGCCTGCCCTGAGCGAAGTCGAAGGGGATGTCCGCCCCACACAAAACCGACTAACTCTGGGTATCCGTTGACGGATCGTTGAGCGCGATCAGTTTCCCCGGCGGATAATCGGCTTCGCTGAGGGGATTTTCCGGATCCGCATTTTTGATAGTCAGGACGTCTCCGCTGCGGATCCCCCGGAGAACGAGGTTCTGATCGTCAATGGCGATAACTCTGTATCTTTCCCCGAATATCGCATTGTTGTCCATAGGCCAATTAGATGCGAAAACCTTCGAATGCGGTACAAGAATCCAAGCCCTGGGTTAACTATCGGACTGACCGGGCAAGTTCATTCTTAAGATTCACTTAGCGATGTCGACGCCGGGCAGCGTGGCTTCGCGTTTCGAGCCTAAACTGAGTCTGCTAGTGGAGGACGGGCGTCCCGCCCGTCTGCAGCAAACACGGGCGAGGACGCCCGTGCTCCATCGAACACGCGCGGCCGCCCGAGAGGGCGGCCGCTATCCCGTTGACTCTTTACTTGTTACTGGGCTGGCTTTTCTTCCGCCTTCTTGGCGGGCGCGGCGGCGTGGGGCTTGGGCTTCCAGAAGTCCGGATCCGCCTTGATCCATTCATCCGGGGGATAGCTCATGGACGGAGTGAAGGCGAACAGGTTGTGCTGGCTGAACTCGATCGAGGAGGCCGACAGCTCGCTTAGCTTCTTCATGCCGTCTTCGCCCATGGCGGCCGCAAACTCCTTGTTATTGGCGAATGATTGATCAATTTCAGCGCCCGACTTCATCGGCCAGAACACTACATAGGTATTGCCTTCCTGGCCATACACCGCCTGATACGTGGCCCAATGCACGTTGGGGATCTTCGCGTAAGCCGCTTTCACCAGTTTGACAATGGCTTCCCAGTCCGCTTCATGCCCGGCGCGCACGCGGTACAGGGAGATCTCAAAGTAGCGCATGTGCGCGATCTCCACCGGCGCGTTCAGGCTGAATTCCTCGCGATACATCAATGCGCTGGCATCGAAATCGCTTAGCAGGTCGCCATCCGCCACTGCCGCCCGGTCGACCGCGGCGGAAAGCGCCGCGTTCTTCTGTGTCGCCAGCACGTCCTTCTCCCAGGCTTCGAATGAATCGTAGCCGGTCAAAAATAAGACGCGCGGCTTGCCGGTAATCGAACTTACCGCGAAATAGTGCGTCGGCCACTTGGCGCGCGTCATGGCTTGCACGAACGCGCTCTCTGTCTTTTCATGCATGGCCCCGCCTTTGCCCGGTTTGACAAATTCTCGAATGACTGAGAACACCTTGGGCGGCCCCGACATTTCCTGCGCCGCCGCAATGCTCAGTCCCCCCACCAACAGAAATGACGCCAACAGCAATCCTGTGATCTTTTTCATCGATGCTGACCTCCTCGGTCGCCAGATAAACTTGCTTCAGATTTTTGGAAGGGCCTGCCACCAAGCACGAAAAGGAAAAACCCGGAGGTGGCCGGAGGTTATCCGAGAGCCCGCCGAGAAGTCAAGCTAGCGAGGCCTGGTTAGAGGACGGGCGTCCCGCCCGTCCCGCGGCAAAGACGGGCGGGACGCCCGTCCTCCATCGAAGCAAAGAAAAAGGCCGCCTGCGCAGGCGGCCGTTGAAACTAGAAACCGGAAACCAGAAACTGACTCCTAGTCTCCCAGCACCGGCTCGGCTTCCGACTTCGTCGGGGCAGGAGCGATGCCGCCATTTGACGGGTTGGTCAGCGCGCCTAGCGGAATGAAGCCATTCTCTGCCACCACCGGCTTTTCCTTCAGCACGACTTCGCGATAAAGCGAGGCCATACGTGCGTTGTACGCCGGATCTTCTTTCTGTTTCGCATCGCGAGCCCGCATCTTTTCCTCGCGCGAGTTCTTGGCAATACCAAGCTTTTCCAGATCGTGCTGCTCTTCGTTGGTGACCAGTTCTTCCTTCAGGACCAGTCCGTGCTCGACTGATTCCATCTTCACGTTCTTTCCGCCGGCGAAGATCTCGTGGCGTCCATGCTCGTCGTACCACTTGGTGAGCGTGGCCGTCATGTGCATCTTCTCGATAATGTTGCGCCAGCCCACGCCAGTGTTGTAGGCGCAGAAGGAAATTTCGCCTTCCTGCGTGGCGTAGGGAATGATGCATTGCTCGGTGCGCCGGAAATCGTAGTTGAACAGGTCCTGGAACCACATGCCCGCGATGAACAGAAAGTTCCAGCGGTCCTGACGGCGCTTCATGACGTCGTCAATGGTGCGGTCCGGACCGACTTTTCCATAGTTCTTGCCGGTGGCGTTGAAGTTCTTGTCGAACTTCTTCAGCAGATCCATCATCTTGAAGTGCGTCGGCGACTGGAACGGGTCGTAATTTTTCATCAGACAGAGCGCCATGCCGACCACGGTCAGGAACTTGCCGCGAGCGGCGTCATTGACCTTGGCAATGTCCTTGGCCAGCTGATCGCCCTTCAAGAAGGCTGTGACCGGAACCGCTTCCTTGGTTTCCTTGTCGATCATGAGCGCCATGCCGGTTCCACAATTCGGATGGCAGCCACAGCTCAATTGGCCCCAGTCGTTGTTCGAGTCGTTGACGTGCATCAGGTCGGCCCAGTCGGAGAAGGTTCCCATGAACGAAATCGGGAACCAGTCGCGGGCAGGCTCGCCCAGGCCAGTCTGATTTTTCACATCGTGCGCCAGATGAGACAGGGTGTAGCGCTGCGCTTGACGGCGGTCGTCCGTGACCGCTTCGTCACGTCCGGTAAACGACACCGGCTGGAAGGACAGGAATCCGATGGTCTTGGGATTGTCCAGCGCGAACTTGATGATGCGCCCAACCTGCTCGTTGTTGATGCCGTTGACGATGGTCACTACCGGCACGATTTCGATGCCGGCTTTGTGCATGTTCTCGATCGCCTTCAACTTCACATCGAACAGGTTGCCGACCTTGCGGTGAGCGTTGGCGGCGTTCCCGATTCCGTCGAACTGCAGATAGGCATAACGCATGCCGGCTTCGGCAGCCTGCTGCGCAAACTCGAAGCTCTTGGCAAATTCGATTCCGTTGGTCGCGGCCTGCACTGAGTTGTATCCAACCTTGCGGGCGTAGCGAACCGCGTCGAGGAAATACGGTGAAAGCGTGGGCTCGCCACCGGAGAACTGCACCGACATCTGGCGGCGCGGCTTGATGGTGATGGCGTTGTCCAGCATGGTCTTGATGTCTTCCCAGCTCAGTTCGTGGACGAAGCCGACCTGGTTGGCGTCCATGAAGCAGGGATCGCACATCATGTTGCAGCGGTTGGTCAAATCGATAGTGAGCACCGAGCCGCGCCCGTACTTCACCGTGGAGGACCCGTGGTGATGCAGCTTCTCGTCATTGTGGGCGCGGATATCGCGGCCGGGGAACACATCTTCCAGGTGCTTCGAGAATTCGGTGTCGATCGACATCACGTCTTCAAAGTGGCCGTGGATGGCGCAGTCTTTCACCATCAGAATCTTGCCGTCGCGCTCCACGATTTCGGCCTTGATCTCGCCGACCTTTTCATTCATCAGCACTTCGTAAGGCAGCTTGCCGTCAAGAATCTGCTGTCGGATTTCGGGCACGCACTTGGGGCAGAGAGAGTCAGTGGAGCGCGGCCAGCCCAGAGGCGGCTTGGTCTTTTCGTAGGACTTCAGCAGCGGTTTCTCCGACCATTTCGGCGTCGGCGAGGGGTTCTGCTTGATCTTATTCAGGCTATTGAACACCACCCACGCGCCTTTGGCGGCGACTGTAACTGCTTTTTCCACGTACTTCACTGGTTTGTGCATGCGTTCTCGCTTTCCTGTGCTGGTATGCCGCGGCAGTTCGTGTTTCACCAGAAATTCCCGAAATGAACCCGGAATTTCCTGCCGTGGTGCAAGCTTCACCCGGGGAGCGCTGGTTAGCGTCTGCCGCCTGATGGATTAATCTGACCTTATGTTATTGAAGACATGGGGGAAGGGACGAGCAGATGTCAACGAAAGGGGAAAAATGGGGGTTTAGCGGGGGAATGGCGCATTGGGCGGTGTGTAAAGTATTGAAAAGGAACGGGTACTATCTTGCTGATGGACCGCCGTGGAGTTTCAGCGGCGGCGTTCGGTTTTGTAATCGTATTTCGGGTCGAAGTCCACGGCTCCGAAAGCATCCAGGATACGAAGTTGCTTGCGCCGTTTGACGTACTCGGCCAGTGCGGCGAACACGGCTTCTCTCTTGGTCTTGTGTCCGCCGATACGCCGGGCCTCTTCGATCAAGCGGTCGTCCAGTGCCAGGTTCGTTGCCATGTGAACAATCTCACACAAATATGTGTGTAGAACAAGCCTGCCCTACACACTCAATCTTCTTCTGTCATCTTGTATTTCTCCAGGACGTCTTCCCGCGAGATCACGCCTTCCAGTCGCCGGAAATCGGCGCGATGAACCACCGGCACCAGCGGCACGTGATAGACATGGCGCAACGCCGCTTCCAGGGTGATGTCGGGATGAAGGAAGGGAAGGTTGCGGGTCAGCAGAGTTGATCCTAGCGTCATTTGCCCTTTGCCTTCGCCTCCCAGCCGCTTCAGCTCATCGGCGGTCACGCTGCCCCACCCGCTGGGGCTCATGCGGACCAGAAAAGTTCCCGGGAGGTCCTGCGCCCGGCGCATTGCCTGCTCGACGGAATCACGAGCGTCCAACACCAGGGCCGGGGCCGGCCTCATCGCGTCTTCCACGCGCAGCACGGTCTGCTCCCGTTGCTCTTCGAGTGAGGGCAAGTGGAGTCCGTCCTGGCGAGTAAGCAGGTCGAAGATCGGCGTAGGCTGCAGACCGCGGGAGATCACATAAGCCAGCGTGTTGGCTACAATCACGGGCACGATGATGGAATAGTTGCCGCTGACTTCCAGCACCATGAACACCGAAGTCATGGGGACGCGCAGAAAGGCGGCAAAAAGCACGCCCATGCCGACCAGCGCATAGGTAGCCGTAGAACCTGTGAGCCCGGGATATAAAGCTCGTTCCAGGCCTCCGACCGCTCCCCCCAGCATGGCGCCGACAAAGAGGGTGGGAGCAAACATTCCGCCGGGCGCGCCGCTGACGAACGATAGGGTCGTGGCCACGATTTTCAGCAGGGCCAACGTGGCCAGCATTTTCCAGGTGAACTGGTCATGCATGGCCTGGTCCATATAATCGTAGCCCGCGCCCATCACCTGGGGAGCGCCCAGGTAGCCGATCAGTCCGATAATGAGTCCGGCGGCGGCAGGCTGGAAATATTGCGTCCAGCGCGGCCAGGCTCGCAGGCGCGGGCGGAAATAGCCAATCGCCTTGGCAAAGATAACCGCCGCCAGGCCACCGACCACTCCCAGAAACGCGTACGCCAGCAACTCCGTGGGCCGCATCAGGCCCACCGCCGGGATGCGGAAAAGAGGCTCCGAGCCCAGAAACCAGCGCACCACCACCACGCTCGACACTGCCGACAGGACCACCGAGCCAAGAATGCCGGCGCTCCAGCGGCCGATCACTTCTTCGATCACGAACAGCACCGCGGAGATGGGGGCGTTAAACGCCGCCGCCAATCCTGCGGCAGCTCCCACCGGGGCCAGCAGGCGCAGGCGTTCGCGGGAAAGTTCGAGACGCCGCCCCAGCGCCGAGGCCAGGCTGGCGCCGATCTGCAGCGATGGGTCTTCGGGTCCGAGGGATTGCCCCGAGCCGATGGCCATGGCGGCAGTGATGAATTTTCCCACCGCCGTGCGAAACGGAATGTAGCCGTTATAGATGTAGAGCGCGGCCTTGGTCTGGTTCACCCCGCTGCCGCGCACCAGCGGGAAGACATGGATGACCAGAAGAGCTACGATCAAGCCGACCACCGCGGGGGTGACAATCAGACGCCAGGTGTGTGGCTCCAGCACCGGACCGAGCAACCAGATCCTAGTCCAGTCAATCGCCAGCCGGAAACACACCACCGCCAGGCCGGAGAACAACCCGATGAACACGGCCAGGAGTAGAAAGAAGCGCTCCTCGCGAGTGCTGCTGAGCGTGAACCATGATCGACTGGATGAGGATCGAGTCAAGGAGAGTCGATGTTCATCGGGAAGAGGCGAACCGTTGTCCGACGTGGCATCGGGGAGAGTCTCGTCCGGATCCACGGGAGCGCCAGGGCCAGTCATCGCTCCACTCCGGTCCGGTCTTGTGAAATCAGGAGGAGGGCTTGATCCCGGCCGCCGGGCGGTCCGCAAACGTCCCGAGTCTGCTGCTCAATCTCGAAAACCAGGTCCATCACCGGGTCCAGCGATGCGCTATCGAGGGTAGGGCGCACTCGTTTCATCTTGGGAGCCAACTCCAACCATTGCGCTTTCAAGGCAGGCAGTCCGACGGCGGGCGACTCCGGACTCAAGTCAATGCCTTTCGTCATCGCGCAATCGTCCAGGCGGTCGCCCGCGGCCTGGAATGCGGAGCGCAGGCGCTGGTTGCGCTCCGCATCGGAAATGCGCGGGGCGAATGGGTCGGCCTGCAAGACCAGGGTGACGGTTTTCAGCAGCTGTGAAGGCGCCGCATTTTGAGGATCGGCGCGCACCGCGCTCTGCAGATAGCCTTGCGCCGTGCGATAGCGGCCTAACCGGAAAGCCGCCTGCGCAGCTCCGTAAAGCGCCGCCTGATTATCACGGTCGGTTTGCAACACATCCTGGAATTGACTGAGAGCATGATCGTAATCCTGGACCTGCGCGAACAGGGCGGCTACCCGCAGGCGCAACTCCGGGTCGTGCGGCAGGGCCGAAGCCATGGTAATGAGCTCGGCTTGCGCCTGGGGATAAGCTTGATGCTGCACCAGGTACCCGATCAATTCAAATTGCGCGTCCCGCCGCCTGGTGTCCGGATCCGTGGACCAAAAACCATAGATCGCATTGTGGTAATACTGAATGGTCCGGTCCAATATCTGCTCGCGCGCAAACAGCCGTCCCAGAGCCAGATTCACCGCCCCTTCCTGGGGCGTGCGCTCCCACAGGCTGATGAGGTAGGTTTCCGATTCCGCGGTCCGTCCGGTGTCCCTCAGGGCGCGAGCCAGGCTGAGCTGATAGTCAAAGTTATCGCGAGCGTAGCTGAGCGCCGCACGAAAATCGCCGACCGCGCGTTCCGGTTGTTCCGCGTCCTGCGCCTGGATGCCGCGTTCGTAGAGATGGCGGGCCAGCGCCTTCTCCTGCTCACGAAAACGGGTAACCAAGCGATTAACTCCCAGAAACGCCAATACCGCGATCACCACCAGCCCAGCGACGATCACGGGAGGCTGTCGGGTGAAGGCTTTCAAACTCGCGACGTTCATGATTGGGCAGGCTCGATCATCGGGGAGGACGATTTTTATTTTAGATCATTCGAGGCGCGGAAAGTAAGGGAGTGCCGCGGCTGACACCACGAATCATCTAGTGGCTCCGCTTAATTCACACCACGAGCAGCTCCTCGGTCGCGAGATCTTCGCACGCATAGCCCTCAGCGGCGCGATCAGGTAAGATACTTCGCGCCGTCCTCAGGGCACGGTCTCGCCCATCATGAACCGCGAATACCACAAGGGTTACAGCTCTGAGCTGCATCGCGACATGGAACTGCTGGTCTTTGGACACGCGGGTACGCCCTTGCTGGTTTTTCCCACTTCCATGGGCAGGTTCTTCGAATATGAGGACCGGGGCATGATCGGTGTGCTGGCGCCGAAAATAGACGCCGGCGAGCTGCAAATCTTCTGCCCCGACGCGGTGGACAGCGAGAGCTGGTACAACAAGGGCGTGCATCCCCGGGTGCGCGTGCTGCGCCACCTGCAGTACGAACGCTACATCCTGCACGAAATGCTTCCCTTCCTGCGCTGGAAGAGCAATGCCTCGCGGCTGGCGGTGACGGGCTGCAGTTTCGGCGGCTACCATGCGATGAATTTTTCGCTCAAGCACCCCGACGTGGTGACGTACTGTGTGAGCATGAGCGGCGCCTTCGACATCCATCAATTTCTGGATGGATATTACGACGACGACTGCTACTTCAACTGTCCCCCCGACTTTCTGCCGCACATGAGCGATGATTGGTTTCTGAGCCGCTACCGGAAGATGAACATCGTCCTGGGATCGGCCGACTGGGACATCTGTCTCGACCAGAACATCAAGTTTTCCGCGATTTTGAATGCCAAGGCAATTCCACACTGGCTGGATGTGTGGGGAGACAACTCCAAGCACGACTGGCCGCTGTGGCAGCGGATGGCGGTAAAATATTTCTCTTAGGATTGTCATCCTGAGTGAACTTGTAGCGCCGGCCTCTCGCCCACCGGACAGCCGCCGGGACGGCGGCGCTACCAAACGCAGCGCGGCGGCTTCGCTTCGCGAAGCAGCGACTCCGCTCAGGATGACAGGGGGGGATCGTGAAGAAAATCGGAATCATGTTCGGGATGGAAAATACCTTTCCTCCTGCGCTGGTGGAAAAGATCAAGAGCCTGAAGGTCGAGGGCGTGACCGCGGAGTTCGTCAAGCTGGGTGGAGTCAAGATGGCCGATCCCAGCGGGTATCGCGTTATCATCGATCGCATTTCGCAGGACATTCCCTTCTATCGCGCCTATCTGAAGAATGCCGTGCTGACGGGAACGGTCGTTGTCAACAACCCCTTCTGGTGGACTGCCGATGACAAGTTCTTCAACTACGCGCTGGCGTCGAAGCTGGGCGTGGCGATTCCGCACACGGTGATTCTGCCGCATCATAAGCATCCCGAGGGCACGACCGATCAGTCCATGCGCAACCTGATTTACCCCCTGAACTGGGAGGAGATTTTCGACTACGTAGGCTTCCCGGCGTTCCTCAAGCCGTATTCCGGCGGAGGATGGAAGCATGTGTACAAGGTGCACTCGCCGGAGGAGTTTTTCCATCACTACAACCAGACCGGCGACCTGTGCATGACCCTGCAGCATGGCGTCGAGTTCAAGGAATATTTTCGCTGCTATGTGGTCGGGCAGGAGAAAGTGCATGTCATGCACTACGATCCCAAGGCGCCGCATCACGAGCGTTATGTGAAAAATCCTGCGCCCGCCGACCCTAAACTGCTGGATCGCGTGGTAAAAGACTCGCGGACGCTATGCCGAGCGCTGGGCTACGACCTGAACACGGTTGAGTTTGCGGTGGAAGACGGCGTGCCTTACGCCATCGACTTCCTGAATCCCGCGCCGGACGCCGATATCCACTCCGTGGGTCAGGCCAATTTCGACTGGATCGTGAACGCCGTCGCGGAAATGGCTGTAGCCAAAGCGCTTAGCGACGAGAATCCAGCCAAGGAATTGCATTGGTGGTCGTTTCTGGCGGGCGGAAATGCAGCGCAAGCTCCCACCGCAAAGGCTTCGGCAAAGAAGAAAGCCAAAGCGTAACTCGCGGATCTCCCCGGTTTTCTTTGCGAACTTTGCGACCTTCTTTGCGGCCTGTGCGGTTAAAGCTCTTGACCGCGAAGGCCGCAAAGTTCGCAAAGACGCCCCTTCGGCTTTTCGGCGGAGGATTGCTATACTAATCCCCGCTTCAGGAAGGCTGCCCATGCTTCCGACGTTTACCATCGGGATCGAAGAGGAATACCAGACCGTTGATCCGGTCACGCGCGACCTGCGCTCTCACATTCACGCCGAGATTATCGAGAAGGGCAAGCTGCTCCTGCAGGAGCGGGTCAAGGCTGAGATGCACCAGTCGGTGGTCGAGGTGGGGACCTCGGTCTGCAGCAATATCAAGGACGCCAAGGAAGAAGTAAAGAAGTTGCGCCGTGACATGATCGCGCTGGCCAAGGAAAACGGCCTGCGCCTGGCTTCCGCCGCCACCCATCCTTTTGCCGACTGGCGGGTGCAGGAGATCACCGAGGACATCCGTTACAAGAACATCGTTGAGGACCTGCAACTGGTGGCGCGGGCCAACTTGATCTTCGGCCTGCACGTGCATATCGGCGTGGAAGACCGCGAGACCGCGATCCAGCTGATGAACCACGCCCGCTATTTTCTGCCGCACATTCTGGCGCTTTCGACCAATTCCCCATTCTGGCTGGGCATGAACACCGGGTTGAAATCGTATCGCTGCAAGGTTTTTGACAAGTTCCCCCGCACCAATATTCCGGACTATTTCCCCAGCTACGGCGAGTACGAGAATTTCATCAAGCTGCTGATCAAGACCAACTGCATCGACAACGCCAAGAAAATCTGGTGGGACATTCGCCCCCATCCATTCTTCAACACGCTGGAATTCCGAGTATGCGACATTCCCATGCGGGTGGATGAGACGATCGCGCTGGCGGCGCTGATCCAGGCCACCGTGGCCAAGCTGTACAAGCTCTACACCGCGAACCAGGGATTCCGTCTCTATCGCCGCGCCCTGATCATGGAAAACAAGTGGCGGGCTTCGCGCTACGGGCTCGAAGGCAAGCTGATTGATTTCGGCAAGCAGGCGGAGGTTCCCGCCCGCGAGCTGGTGCTGGAATATCTTGAGTTCATCGACGATGTGGTCGACGAACTCGATTCCCGCGAAGAACTGAACTATATCCACCAGATCCTGGATAACGGCTCCGGCGCCGACCGGCAATTGCGCGTATTTCGGGAAACCGGCGACCTGAAAAAGGTGGTCGACTACATCATCGAAGAAACGGAACTGGGACTGGCCGAGACGGAAGCCCAGGCTCCTGTTAGAAAAGTAGGGTAATGACCTTTCCTGCCAGTGAAGCCAAGCGCGAGCTCAGCACGCTCTCCTTCGATCCAGAACTTACTCCCGGCGCCCGCAATGCGGTCAAGGTGTGCCTGCGCATCCAGCCCAGCGAGAAAGTGACCGTCATCACCGACGACGCGACCAGGGAAATCGCGGCCAGCATCGTCCGCGAACTGGAGGCCCTGGGCTCTCCCTATCACGCATGGATTCTGGAAGAGCTTGCGCCCCGGCCGCTGACCGATCTGCCGCGCGAGATCGCCGACGATCTCGAAACCAGCCAGGTCAGCATCTTCGCGGTGCAGGCGCAGGCCAACGAACTGCGTTCGCGGATGCAGATGACCGACGTGGTGAACCGCCGCAAAATTCGCCACGCCCACATGGTCAACATCAACCATCAGATCATGCTGGAAGGCATGAGGGCCGACTTCCTCAAGGTGGATCGCATCAGCACCAAGGTTGTAGAGACGGTGCGGCGGGCCAAGGAAGTGCGCGCGAAGACATCCGCCGGGACCGATCTTACCGCCCAACTGAATCCGGATTACCGCTGGCTCAAGACCAGCGGCATCATCAGCCCTGACAAGTGGGGCAACTTACCCGGTGGAGAAGTGTTTACCACTCCAGGCGAGGTCAACGGGACTTTTGTCATTGATGGCGTGGTGGGCGACTGGCTGTGCGCGAAGTTCGGCAGCCTGAGGGAGCACCCGCTGACCATCCAAATAAAGGGCAACCGCCTGACCGAAGCCCATTCCTCTAATCGCGAACTGGAAGACGATTTCTGGCGCTACACCCATACCGACGAGAATAGCGATCGCGTGGGCGAATTTGCCATCGGCACCAACATCGAGTTGAAAGACGTGATCGGCCAGATCCTGCAGGATGAGAAGTATCCCGGCGTGCATATTGCATTTGGCAATCCTTACGGCGCGCATACCGGGGCGCAGTGGGATTCGTCCACCCACATTGATGTAGTGGGCAGGAATTTCGACATCTGGGTGGATGGCGCGCAGATCATGCGGAATGGGCAGTTTTTGCTCGAGGCGTAGGCACATTGCTGACGTCTCGTGCCGGGCATAGGGGTCCTTCGACTTCGTAGCTGCTTCGCCGAGTGAAGCAGCTACTCCGCTCAGGATGACAGTGCCGTAGAAGCCTATGATTCCCGCCCTGCGACAGCAATTCAACGCGAACTACACTCCGGAAAAATATCAGCGTCTGCTTAAGCTGTTGGAAGAGCGCTGCGGAACGCTGGTGAAGTTCCGCGTCTGCGAAACGCCGGTTTTCCTCCCCAAGCCGCTGCTCGACCAGATGTGCGAGTACGGCAAGGAACTGATCCAGCAGCTCAACGGAATCGAGTACCGCAAAGCTTCCTCGGCGGCAATTCCAGACCAGTTCCGGGTCCCGCGCGAGCCGGCACGTCCGCTTTTTGTGCAGGTGGATTTTGGACTGGTGCGCGACCCATCAGGCAAGTTGCAGCCCAAGCTGGTTGAACTGCAGGGCTTCCCTTCTCTCTACGCCTACCAGCCGATGCTCTCCCAATCCTACGGAGAGGTCTTCGGGCTCAACCACAACCTGAAATATCTGCTCGGCGGACTGGATTGGGAAGGCTACAAGAATCTGTTGCGGCGGGCCATTGTCGCCGACCACGATCCCCGTCAGGTCATTCTGATGGAAATCGACCCGCTGCATCAGAAAACTCTGCCCGACTTTCTGCTCACCGAGAAGCTGCTGGGAATAAAAACCGTCGCGATTACCGACGTCCGCAAGGTAGGCAAGTTCCTGTTCTACGAAAACGCCGGCAAGCGCACCCCGATCATGCGCATTTACAACCGGGCGATCGTGGATGAGATGATGCGGAAGGACCTCAAGCTTTCTTTTGAGCTCACCGATGATGTGGAAGTGGAGTGGGCGGGCCATCCCAACTGGTTCTTCCGCCTGAGCAAGTTTTCGCTGCCGTATCTGAAACACGAGTGCGTGCCCAAGACCTGGTTTCTCGATCGCGTGGATCAGATACCGAAGGACCTCGAAAACTACGTGGTCAAACCGTTGTTCTCCTTCGCCGGACTGGGCGTGATCATCAATCTCAAACCCCGGGACATCGCAGCCATTCCCAAGGACCAGCGTTCCCAGTACATACTCCAACAGCGGATGAATTTTGAGCCGGTGGTGGAAACACCCTTCGGCGGCAACAAGGCGGAAGTACGCATCATGTATATCTGGCTGGATGAACTGCTGCCGGTGATGACCATCATCCGCATGGGCCGCGGACTGATGATGGGCGTCGACCACAATCGCAATATGGAATGGGTGGGCTCTTCGTCGGGCTTCTATTCTTAACTTCTCTCGAGGGTGCCCGTCCAAGCTATGCTTGGGGGGATTTTGTTTGCACTGAAGTGACATCAAGATCAAAAACCCCGCCCAAGCGTAGCCTGGACGGGGCACCCTCTGGGTTCGGGTTGGACTACTTCAACCCTTTCACCACATATGCCTGTGATAGCGCCTGACCGTAGACATAGGCATACGCGCTTCCGTCAGTTGAGAAGATGGGCCCGCCCACTTGCGTGACCCCCACCGGCATGTTCTCCCCGAAGGTCTTCCACAATTCCATTTTGCCGGTAACGATATTCCCACGATAAATCTTCGCCGTCCTGGTCCGCAGGTTGTTGGAGATCAGGTATAGCGATGCCCCGTCCGGGGTCCAGCCTGTAACTGTGTATTTCGCATCAAGTTGCGGGATCGGGCGCAGGCCGCCTCCGTCCAGCGGCCAGATACCCCACGTACGATCCGGCCCCTGGACCGCAACGCTGCGGCCGTCCGGGGAGAGTACGGTGCCCGCAACCCCTTCCGGGGTGATTGGCTTGGCATTGCCGTTACCCAGATCAATCAGGTAGTCCCGCGCACCATGTCCAGCCTCGATCCCGCTGGCCAGCAATTGTTTGCCGTCCGGCAGATAGCGAACGGAGTCGTAGCTTATGCTGTCGTGGGTCAACTGTCGGGCCTCGCCCGCGCCCGTTGGGACTACGAACAGCGCGCCCTCTTTTGCCGGTCTGGTGATCACCCATTTGTCATCCGGCGAAATGGCCGAGCCCGTGCCGTTACCGATCCGAACCGGAGGTGACCCGTCCGTATCGCGCACAAAGACGGTGTACTTCGGCCCACCTCCGTCACCGTCTTCCTCGAACAGAACTTTTCTGCCGTCACGACTAACATCTCTCAGGACGGACCATCCCAGCCACCCCAGTTCACGTTCCTCTTTTCCGCCCGGCGGCGCGCCTCGGATTCCGATACGAATCTGGTGGGTAACCATCAACGTCAGCCCATTGCGCGTGTCTTGCAGCCACATGCCCCCGGGCACGTTTGTGATCGTCCGCTCTTTGCCCGCCAGGGTCACTCCGCGAAGATTCTCCGCGCTGCCGGTGCGAGTGCCGGTGAACCAGAGCTCATCGCCCGCGCTTGACCACATGATCCCTTCGATCGAAACAAACCCCGACGCAAGTTTTTTCTCGTGACCATCGGGCTCGATCACCGCCACAGAACCTTCGTCGTCCCCTCCGGTGTTTTCGTGGTCGGCAAATGCCACCCGCTTGCCGTCGGGCGAAATCCGGGGATGGCTAATCCAGTTGATGCCATCCAACAACACCTTGCCCACGGGATACTCCAGTCTCCAGTGGCTGTTCTCGGGAACAAAGCGGACGATCGCCATGTTCTCGCCATCAGGCGCCCATTCCGCGTCCTGCACATTCTCCAGCACTTCGCGCGGGGTTCCGCCGCTCAAGGGGACCCGGGCCAGCGTGCCTACGCGGGCATAGCCGCCCTGATACGTGGTGTTGAGCCGGATTGCCAGTTCTCCGCGCTTCGAAATCGAAAGCAGGTCTGCATCCTTTAGCCCCAGTTCGCGCGAACCATTGTCATCGGTGCGGGCCAGATACAACTGCCAACTGCCTCCGTCCCAGGAAGCGCTGTAGACGATGCTCCCATCGGGAGTGAACCGGGCATCGCCAATGGAACCGGTGCGGAATGTGATCTGCTGATACTCAGGAGGAGGCAGAGCGCCGATGCCCCGTCCCAGCCACCAGCCCAGACCGATCATCGCCGCCGAGAGCGCAAGCGCGCCGGCCAGCCAGGCCAGTTTGCGGCGCGACTCTGCCCCCCGGACTTGCGCCACCGCTGCCTGCGCGCCCGATTTGCTGCTGGTGGCGGAAATCTCGGTCAGCGATTCCAGGTCAAACGCCAGGTCACCCGCGGAATGAAAACGCTGGGAAGGATTCTTCTCCAGGCAGTGCCGGACTATTCGTTCGAGACCCGCGGGAACGTTGCGCGCGGTTTCAGATAGCTCGGGCACTTCTTCTTTCAGGATGGCGCTCATGGTGTCGGCCGAGGTCTCGCCGTGGAAGGCGCGCTTGCCCGAAACCATCTCGTACAGGATTGCGCCAAAGGCAAAAATGTCAGATCGCGGGTCGGACGTCTGGCCTCGCACCTGTTCCGGCGACATGTAACCGGCCGTGCCCATGATCAGGCCGGGTTCGGTCACGGCGTGAACTGTCGGCGCATCGGCCCCGCTCACGGCTTCCGGGCGGGTCAGTTTGGCCAGGCCGAAGTCCAGAATCTTCACCCGGCCATCGCTGGTGATGAACAGGTTTTCCGGCTTCAAGTCGCGATGCACGATGCCCTTTTCGTGCGCCGCTGCCAGTCCCCGGGCCACCTGTAGCCCATATTCAATCGCCTTGCGGACCGAAAGCGCGCCGTTCCGCAGCCGCTCGCGCAAGGTTTCCCCTTCCAGCAACTCCGAGACCACGTAGGGCGAGCCCTTCTCCTCTCCGATATCGAAGATCGAAAGAATGTTGGGATGATTGAGCGCCGCCGCGGCTCGCGCCTCTTGCGCGAAGCGCTGCATGCGGTCAGGATCCGCGGAGAAAGACGCGGGGAGAATCTTGATCGCGACTGTACGATCCAGCCGGGCATCTTTGGCGCGATACACTTCGCCCATTCCGCCCGCGCCCACCAGAGACTGAATCTCGTAAGGGCCTAACTTCGTTCCTGAAGACAGTGCCATGAGTGGCCAGAATTATAGCGTTATTTCAGCTGTACGGCCCTGGCAGTGAACTCAGAACCCGAGGGTGCCACATTCTTTTGCGCTTTCTCCGAAAGAGTGGGGATTTTGCGCGTCCGTCACAAACGGTCCCACGACCGGGGAAAATCCACGCCGGACGAGTCCGTGGAATCCCGCCCTTGCAAAGTACGCAAGGATAGGTCACCCGGCGTACGGAGTGGATTTCCACCGTCCTTCCCTCAAATAGTTGACCAGAAACGACCCACGGCCTAACATTGACCGCCTAAAGGGGCGGAGCTTAGCCATGGACCGCGAAGCGTCTGGCCAAAGTTCGAGCAGCACGACCATGATCGGCCAGACGGTCTCCCACTACCGCATTCTGGGCAAGCTGGGCGGCGGCGGGATGGGCGTGGTCTACGAAGCGGAAGACACCCGCCTCGGCCGCCATGTCGCCATAAAGTTCCTTCCCGACAATCTCACCGGCGACAGCAAAGCCATGGAGCGTTTCGAGCGTGAGGCCCGGGCCGCGTCCCTGCTCAATCACCCGTCGATCTGCACCATCCACGAAGTCGAGGACCATAACGGCCATCCCTTCATCGTGATGGAAAAGCTGGAGGGCGAAAGCCTGAAGCAGCGCATCCGGGGCAAGGCCATGGACATTGACGATCTGCTGGATGTCTCCATTCAGGTTGCCGATGCGCTTTCCGCTTCCCATGCCAAGGGCATCATTCACCGCGATATCAAGCCCGCCAACATCTTTGTCACTTCCGGTGGGCAGACCAAGGTCCTCGATTTTGGACTGGCCAAGCTGTTGCGAAATGAGCGGATGGCAACCAGCGAAGAGACGCCGATCGAAGATTCCCTGACCGCAGTCGGGGTGATTCCCGGCACTGCGGTTTACATGTCTCCGGAGCAGGCGCGCAGCGAGGAGCTCGATCCGCGGACCGACCTGTTTTCCTTCGGCGTCGTGCTCTACGAAATGGCCACCGGGAAGAAGCCGTTCAGCGGCAACAACGTGGTCATGACCCTGGATGCCGTGTTGCACACCAAGCCACCCTCGCCTCTTACGCTGAACCCTGCCCTGCCCAAGGAACTTGAGGCCATTATCGGCAAGGCGATGGAGAAAGACCGCGGCAAACGCTACGCCACCGCCGTGGAGATGAAAACCGACCTCCAGCACCTGAAGAAGGAGACCGAGTCCGGATTGACCCGGACCGGCGGGCGGGAAACATCTCCCTTGCGCGGGGTCAGCAAGACCTTCCAGAGTTCCAGCAAGCCACAAAATTACCTCCTGATCGCAGTGACCGCTTTGCTGCTCACCGTGCTGGCCGCGGTGGGGACCTGGTTTCTGAAGCATCGCGCCGCCGGCATTGGAGCCAACAAGAATTCCATCGCGGTGCTGCCGCTGCAGAACCTGAACGGCGATTTCAGCGTGGACTACCTGCGCTACGCGCTGGCCGACGAAATCGCCAATACGCTGACCTACTCCCGCACTCTGGACGTTCGCCCTTCCACCGTCACCCGAAAATACGTGAGCGCCGATCTCGATCCCCAGGCGGTGGGCAAGGAGCTGCACGTGGCCACCGTCCTGACCGGGCACTTCCAGAAACAAGGGACCCGCCTGCTGGTCACGCTGGAAGCAATCGATACGGCCACGGAGCGTCTGCTCTGGCAAACCAATCTTACGGGTTCGACGCAGGACCTGATCGGCCTTCAAGATCAGCTGGCCAAACAGGTCCGTTCCGGCTTGCTGCCGATGATGGGCGCAGCCGGCGGTTTCCTGGAGACTGGCACGCGGCCTAATAATCAGGAAGCCTACGATCTTTATCTGCGCAGTGTAGCGGTGCCCCACGACGCCACTCCCAATAAAGAAGCCATCCGGATGCTGGAACGCGCGGTGGGAATGGATCCTTCATACGCGCCCGCCTGGGAGGCGCTCGGCTTGCGCTATTACTACGATGCAACCTATTCGGATGGAGGAGAAGAATTGTTCCAGCGCTCGAACGCGGCCTATGAGCGCGCGCTCACCCTCGATCCCAACCGCATGGTCGCAGCCGGACTGTTCATTACCAACCGCGTGGAGCGCGGTGAACTTGCCAAGGCCTATCAGTCGGCCAAGGAATTCGTCAAACGCCGTCCCGAAAGCGCGCAGGCCCATTTCACCCTGGCCGTAGTCTACCGTTATGGCGGAATGCTCGAAGAATCCGAGCGCGAGTGCGATAACGCGCTGGCGCTCGATCCCGGCAACTATCAATTCCGTTCGTGCGCCTGGGCTTTCATGGAACTGAGCAAATTCGACCGGGCCCGGGATTACATCCTGCTCGACGCCGGAACGGAATGGGCCGCCTACGTCACGCCTTCGCTTCTCTTGCGGGAAGGCAAGACCGCGGAAGCGCGCGAGGCCGTCAAGCGCATGTCGCAGACTCCCCACTACCATCGCGATCTTCTGGAAGCCTGTCTCGGGCTCCGGCCTGCCTCCGAACTGGACAAGATGGCGCATGATGCAGAGACCGGCCAGCCTTCCGATCCCGACCCGGAGCTGGCGTATTACCAGGGATCGATCTTCGCCTCTTGCGGAAAAAATGCCGCCGCCCTCCACATGCTCAAGACCGCCGTGGAGTTGAATTATTGCGCCTACTCCAACCTGCTGTCGGATCCCTTGTTACGGAGCCTGCACCGTGAGCGCGAGTTCGACGATGTCCTGACCGCCGCCCATGACTGCCAGCAGGCCATGCTGACACCCAGCACGCCGCCGGGCCACTGACTCAGGTAGGATTAAGCGCACGGTCAGCGGCTAACTCTTGGTTGCGCCCGCAGTCCATAGACATACAAGAAGAGGAACACCAGGAAAAATCTTGCCTCCCATCCCCGACAACTGCAATCCCATACCTATGAGAAATGCTGGTCATCGACTCCTGCGCTTGCTCATGGAGGACGGGCGTCCCGCCCGTCCTGGCGGCGCCGGTGCAATGACGATGACGGGCGAGGACGCCCGTCCTCCATTTAAGCGCTCTGCCTCGAACAAATATCTGACGCGGGCGCTGAGTCTCGCGCTGCTGGCGGTTTTGGGCGCGCTGGCGGTGCCCACGCTGGCCCAGGCTCCCGCAAGCCCGCCCAGCGCCGTCGATCCCCTGCCTCCGGACACCGGCGCCGCCGGCCTGCAGGAAATGCTGCTTCGCCTGAAGACCACGGCCCGCCTGATGCAGACCACCGCGCATCCCGACGACGAAGACGGCGGCATGCTGACCCTGGAGTCGCGCGGCAAAGGCGTGGCAACGCTGCTGATGACGCTGACTCGTGGCGAAGGCGGCCAGAACAAAGTCGGTAGCAATCTGTTCGACGTGCTGGGCGTGCTGCGCACCCTGGAGCTCACCGCTTCCGATCGCTACTACGGAGTCGAACAGCGCTTCAGCCGGGTGGCGGATTTCGGTTACTCGAAGAATCCTGATGAGACCTTCCAGAAGTGGGGAGGCCACGACATTCCGCTCAGCGACATGGTGCGCGTCATCCGCACCTTTCGCCCCGATGTGCTGATTGCCCGCTTCTCCGGGACGGATCGCGATGGACACGGCCATCACCAGGCGTCCGCCATCCTTACCAAAGAGGCCTTCCGCGCCGCCGCCGATCCCAAGCGTTTCCCGGAGCAGATCAAGGAAGGCCTGCAGCCCTGGCAGGCCCGGAAACTTTACATCGGCAACGTCTGCGGTTTTGGGGCGAGCAGTTGCCCGGCGGAAAACTATACCGTCAGGCTGAACACCGGAGTGAAGAATCCGCTGCTCGGCATGTCGTACATCCAGTTCTCAATGTCCGGATTGCGGCACCAACTTTCACAGGGCGCCGGCGGCTGGTCGGTCGAGCCCGGCGATCGCTACACCTACTACAAGCTGGTGGATTCGGTCCTGCCGCCGACTACGGACAAAGAGGGTCACGAAAAGGACTTTTTCGATGGAATCGATACCAGTCTGCAGAGCCTGAGTTCCGGATTCGATGCGGCCGGAGCAAAAGAGCTGGCCGGAATCGAGAGCAACATCGCTCGGGCAGCTGCCAATGCGGAGAAGGATCCGGGCAGCGCGGCTACTCCGTTGCTGTCCGTGATCGACTCGCTTGGCCGCCTTGAAAGCCAGGTCCGCAGCGGCGACCAGCGGCAGGGTGTGCTGATGCGTCTGCGAGAGAAAGAGTCGCAGGCCCGGACCGCTCTCAATCTCGCGCTCAGTCTTTCGCTCGAGGCCACGCTGGTTTCGCCGCCGGGCTCAACCGTGCCGCCGGCGCCGGGAGACGACCCCCTGGCCGCGATTTCGCCGGGCCAGAAATTCACCGTCCGGGTAAAGCTCCACAATGGTTCCACCCACCCCGTGCAGTTGCGTTCCCTGTTTCTGGAAGGCCAGGTGAATGACAGCGCCGCCCGGGAGCACATTCCGGCGTTGCGGCCGGGGCAGGACTACCAGACGGATTTCCATGTGGATCTGCCGCTGAACACGCCATCCACTCGACCCGCCCTGCACCGCAATGACCCGGAGCGCGACGGCGTCTACACGGTTGACGAGCCGCAATACCAGACCTTGCCGTTTCCGCCCCCGCCGTTTCGCGTCAGCGCCCGCTATGACATCCCCGAACTTGCCTCGGGCGCTCACGGTCCCACTGCTGGTTCCGCGAGTAAGACGGCGGCAGTTCTGCCTGAAATTACAGCCCCAGTGCTGGTGTCGTTTGCGGACGAGAAAAGCGCGGAGCAGAAACGCCTGCTGGCCGTGGTACCGGCATTCTCCGTCGAACTGGAACCGGGCGAACAGATCGTCCCCATCGCCAATGGTTCCGAACGTACCGTGAAGGTCGGCGTCAGCTCCAACCTGACAGGAGCTTCCCGCGGTAGTCTCCGCCTCGAGGCGCCCGCCGGTTGGGGTATCGAGCCCAAAGAGGTTTCCGTGGAGTTCGGCCAGCGCGGAGAAAAGAAGCATTTTGAATTCAAAGTGATTCCCGGCAGCTTGAAAGAAGAGCACACCCAGATTCGCGCCGTGCTCGCGGCCGGCGGAAAGAATTACAGCGAAGGCTACACCCTCGTGACCCGTGAAGACCTGGCCAGCGCCTACTACTACCAACCCGCGCTGCAGCGAGTCAGCATCGTGGATGTGAAGGTCCCGAAAGATCTCAAGGTGGGATACATTCCCGGCGCGGGCGACGAAATTCCAACCGTGCTGCAGCAGATCGGGATTGACCTGACCGTGATCCCGGCGGAAAAGCTCGCCGGCGAAGACCTGGCTCGATACGGGACCATTGTCCTGGGCATTCGCGCCTACGACACGCAGAAGGAAGTCTCGGCCCATAACAAGAAGTTGCTGGACTACGTCTCGGCGGGCGGCACCCTGATCGTGCAGTACAACGCCGGCACCGGCGACTTCAACAGCGGTCACTTCACCCCGTTCCCTGCGCAGTTGAGCCGAGGCCGGGTTTCGGTCGAGGAGGCGCCGGTTGAGATTCTCGCTCCCGAGGACAGTGTCTTCCATTACCCCAACCAGATCACAGCCCGCGACTTCGACGGATGGGTCCAGGAGCGAGGTTTGTATTTCATGGACTCGTGGGACAGTAACTTCCGCCCTCTGCTGTCATCTCATGATCCGGGCGAGTCGCCGCTCAAAGGAGGGATGCTGCGGGCCCAATACGGCAAGGGCACGTATGTCTACACCGGGTACGCGTTCTTCCGCCAGCTACCCGCCGGCGTTCCCGGAGCCATTCGACTGTATGTGAATCTGCTGGGGGCGGGACACGAGAGCAGTCACTAGCCGTTGGTTGTTGGTCTGAAATCGTCGTTGATCGTTGCCCCTTGGTCGTTGGCCCCTGGCCCCTGGGTACGATGTGGAAGCCAAACGCAGACGACTTCCGCGATAGGCGAAACTGGCGTTCTATAAATGCAGCTTATGGCTAAGGCCAACGACCAACGACCAACGACCGATGACGTCCCCCAGCCCGACGACTCCTCCCCACCCCTGATCCGCGGAATCGGAGTAAGCAGCGCCACCGCCCTGAACATGATCGACATGATCGGGGTGGGGCCGTTCATCACTATCCCTTTGATCGTGGGGGCCATGGGCGGGCCGCAGGCCATGCTGGGCTGGATCCTGGGCGCAATCTTCGCCATGTGTGACGGCCTGGTGTGGGCGGAACTGGGCGCCGCCATGCCTAAGTCGGGCGGGTCGTACAACTATCTTCGCGAGATTTACGGCTCGCGTCGCCTGGGGCGGCTCATTTCTTTCCTCTTTATCTGGCAGCTGTCTTTCAGCGCGCCGCTCTCGGTGGCCTCGGGAGCGATTGGGCTGGCAGGGTACGCGTCCTACTTCTGGCCTGGGCTCGAACATCAATACGCTGACTATCTATGGGAATTGCACGTCCCGTTGCTGGGACCGTTGCAAGTGCGCTGGCTCATGTCTGGCGCTACCTTTGTTGCCATCGGTATTGTCATGCTGGCCGTGATCTTGCTCTACCGCAAAATCACCAGCATCGGCTGGATGTCGAAGCTGCTCCTGGCCGGGGTGCTGATTACCATTGGCTGGATCATCGTCGCGGGATTCACCCACTTCGACGCAGCACGCGCGTTTAACTTTCCGCCGGGCGCTTTCATCTTGTCTCGAAATTTCTTCCTCGGGCTGGGATCGGCCATGCTGATCGCCACCTATGATTATTGGGGCTACTACAACGTTTGTTTTCTGGGCGACGAAGTAAAGGACCCGGGCCGGACCATTCCGCGGGCGCTGCTGCTATCCATTCTTTTGGTGGGATGTCTATACGTTTTGATGAACATCAGCATCTTGGGGGTGGTGCCCTGGCGGGAAATCACTTATACGGGCCACTCCAATCGCGGTTTGTATGTGGTCTCGATTTTCATGCAGAAGATTTATGGGACTTGGGCGGCCAATCTGGTCACCGCCCTGGTGATGTGGACGGCCTTCGCTTCGGTCTTCTCGCTGCTGCTCGGCTACTCCCGCGTGCCTTATGCGGCGGCGCTTGACGGCAATTATTTCCAGGCCTTCGCCCGGGTACATCCGCAACATCGCTTCCCTTACGTTTCGTTATTGGCTCTGGGCGGAGTGGCGGTGCTGTTTTGTTTCTTCTCGCTGGCCGACGTGATCGCCGCGCTGGTGGTGATTCGGATTACTCTACAGTTTCTGGTGCAAGCAGTCGGCGTGATCGTGTTGCGCATCCGGAGGCCTGATTTGCCTCGTCCCTTTCGGATGTGGCTGTATCCGCTGCCCGCCTTGCTGGCATCTATCGGATTTATCTTCGTGCTGGTCTCCCGCACTAACTCGTTGAAGCAGGTCCGCTATGCGCTGGTCATCCTGATTACCGGCATCGCCATTTATCTGGTTCGGGCGTGGCGAAATCGGGAATGGCCTTTTGAAGCCGGCCATATTGCAGCAGAGGGAACGGCGGGCCACTGACCATGTCGGAAGCGATCAAGATACCGGCCCCCGCGAACCTGCCTCCCCACCCGGCACATTCCGCCTGGGCTCCCTTGGGCGAGCCTCTGTTCCGCTCGCTCTGGATCGCCGCCGTAATTTCCTACACCGGAACCTGGATGCAGAACGTGGGCGCGGGCTGGCTGATGACCCAGCTCACCATGTCGCCCTTGATGGTCAGCCTGGTCACCGCCGCCACTACGCTTCCCGTATTTCTGGTGATCCTGCCGGCGGGCGCTCTGGCGGATATGGTCGACCGGCGGCGCTTTCTGCTCATCACCCAGAGCTGGATGGTCGTCGCCGCCGGAGCCCTCGGCGTGCTCACGCTCTACCACCACGTCACGCCCTGGATGCTCTTACTTTTTACTTTCATCCTGGGTCTGGGCGCGGTCATGAACGACCCGGCCTGGCAGGCCATCACGCCGGAAGTTGTCTGCCCGGAAAATCATGCGCCAGCGGTGGCCCTGAATTCTGTGGGCTTCAACCTGGCGCGCGCTGTTGGCCCGGCGCTGGGCGGACTGGTGATCGCGGCGGCGGGCTCGGGCGTAGCCTTCCTGCTCAATGCGGCATCCTTTTTCGGCGTGATCTTTTTTCTTTACCGCTGGAAGCGCCCCGATATCGAGCACGTTGCGACCGGACGGGTGCGCGACGCTCTGCTAACCGGCCTGCGTTATGTTCAAGGCGCGCCCCAGGTGCGGTCCATTCTGATTCGAACCGGAGCGTTCAGTGTCGCAGCCAGCTCCCTGCCTGCCCTGCTGCCGATCCTGGCCCGTCCGCACGGCGCGACCGGCTACGGCCTGCTGCTGGGATTCTTTGGCCTGGGCGCTCTGGCCGGCGCAGCCGTTCTGCCGCGGGTTCGCATTCGTCTGTCGGTGGATGGCGTGGTGGCCTTCGACATCCTGCTGTTCGCCGCCATGACCTTCGCCGCCGGACGCGTCCAGACATTTTCCCTGCTTTGTCTGGTATTGTTTACCGCCGGCACGGCATGGATCGGAATCCTGGCCTGCCTGAACGTGGCCGCGCAAACCATGTGTCCGTCGTTTCTGCGGGCCCGCGCGCTGTCCATGTACCTGCTGGTTTTGCAGGGAGGCATGGCCGTGGGCAGCACGGTTTGGGGAGCCCTGGCGACTCGATTTGGAGTTCCGGCAGCTCTGTTGTGTTCGGCGGTTGCGCTGGTGCTGGGATTGCTGGCCGTCCGCCGGCATCGCCTTACGGCCCAGCAATTGGAGTTAACGCCGTCCGTCGTCCGAGATTAAATGTGGGCGCGAGCGCCCACGCTCGTGCGGAAACCACCAGAGACCACGTGGGGACAGCCGCCCTCGGCCGTCCCCACGCGGTCCGTAATAGCGATTTTTCGTCACATTTTAAAGGAGAGATTTAATGAAGAATCTTTACAGGATGTCTGCCTGTTTGCTCTTACTCAGCGGGATCGCTCTCGCTCAAGCCGCAAAACCAGAGCCTCAGACCGTAAGCCAGGTCCTGGCCCATTCCGTGACAAGCGTGGAACATGAGTTTGTCCCGGCAGCCGAAGCCATGCCCGAGGACAAGTATGCTTTCGCCCCGACAACGGGCGAGTTCAAGGGGGTCCGCACCTTCGGACAACAGGTCAAGCACGTAGCCGCGGTCAACTACATACTGGGCAGCGGCATCCTGGGAGAGAAGTCCCCGGTAGACACGGGCGGAGAGAACGGCCCGGACTCGATCAAGAGCAAAGCAGACATCATCAAGTACTTGAAGGATTCGTTCGCATACCTTCATAAAGCAGCGGAAAGCATCAACGAAACCAATCTGGTTGCTCCCACCAAGAACCCCTTCGGCGAAGGCACGGCGACCCGCCTGGCGCTCGCCACGGGGGCAGTGGGGCACTGTTTCGATCACTACGGCCAGATGGTCGAATACCTCCGTCTCAACGGCATTATTCCGCCTGCCAGCCGCTAGCAAAGGGCGCGTCGGTTGGGGAGACAGCCCGCGCTTGTCCCCCCACCGACCACGAAAATTCCCTATATGGCACGACAGTGCCATTTACACTTCCGGGCGCCGACCTTAGTTTACTGGCTTCCCCTGATTCTGTAGAGAAGCGTGCCTGACAAGTATTGGTACTTCCACAGGATGCTACCGTGAGCGCCCGTGTCAGTGGGCGGAGCGGACGGGAAAAGAGTCCAGGAGTGGTGGAAATGAAAACCAGCAAACACCGTCGGATCACGCCGTCGTCGTCGAGCGCTGCCCTCGGGCGCGATGCGCGGCGCGAGATCGAGCACTTCAAGAGAGCTCTCAACTCTTATGCGGATCGCTTTGCCAGTGAACCCCATCTGAGTTTTGAACAGTATTTCTTCCGCCTCGCTACCAGCAGCCGGCAGGCGGACGGAGAAGAGCGTCGCCGCAGTTAGGAGCGTCGCCGGACCCAGGCTCGGCCTTGGCCGGCTCCTTGTTTGGTTATTGCAGTTGCGAGTAGTTCCGCTTTGAGTCCTGCGGCTTGAAGCTGCCTCCGCACTTGTGCCTTGGCGCGTTCCGCGCCGGCCTTTTCATCGAGAAAAATCAGCACCGAAGGCCCGGCTCCGCTCAGGACCGCGCCCAGGATTCCGGGAGTGCCCGCCGCCAGCTGCTGCAGCGCCGGCAGCAAGGGACAGAGCGCCGCACGATAAGGCTGATGCATGCGATCATCGAGCGCCGCCGCCAGCAGATCGCGGCGGCCCTGCACGAAAGCCGCCAGCAACAACATGGAATTCTGCACGTTGGCCACGGCGTCGGCCCGGGAATATTCCGCGGGCAGCACGCGGCGGGCTTCCTCGGTGGCCAGGGCTTCGTCCGGCACCGCCAGCAGCAGCGGCCATTTCCCTTTCGGAATCACGCAGGCAACTCGAGCTTCGTTCTCGCCGGACATTTTCGCCACTGCGAGGCCACCCATCCAGCAGGCGGCGGCGTTATCGGGATGATGTTCCCGCCGCGACGCTTCCCCGACGATCCGGCTGTCCGGCCAGCGCAACCTGCCGAAATGTACCGCCAGCGCAATGCCGGCCAGGCGCGCGGCGGCGGACGAACCACATCCCTTGCCGATCGGGATCTGGTTGTCGATCTCGAGCGCAAGCGGTGGCACCGGTTTACCGGCCTCTTGCAGCACTTCCCGATAGGTAGTCAGGATGAGATGGTTTTCGACCCGGCCGCAGATTTCGAGGTCGCGACCGCGAGCCGTGATGGAAAATTTGTCCGCGGCCGTGGCGCGGGTTCTCAAGAATAATCCGAAGGCGAGCGCCGCAGCGTCAAACGCCGGGCCCAGATTGGCGGACGTGGCGGGCAGCACAAGCTCGAGTGAGCGGGTCGCGCGATTTTTTCTAGCGGTTCTCATTCGTCGGATTCACCAGTTATCGTCTCAGAGGCGTCATGCTGAGCTTGCGCAGCATCTTGCGAGTAGCGCATATGCAGATGACCGGCATTCGTGCCGCCGCACGCCAGGTCCTTCGGGACTAAAGTCCCTCAGGATGACTCCGAATCTGAGAAATGGCTGACAAAGCCGCGTTCACTTCCTCGGATCGTTCAGCTCCGCGTACTCCAGGACTTTCACAACAGCATTCGCGCTTGCATCGAGCACCATGGGAGCGCGTTGTCGCGGGACCAGAACCTCGGCCGCTTCTTCTTCGTGCTCGGTGCCGGCGAACAAGTCGCCGCGATGGAACTTGAGCGTGAAGTCCGGGTCCTTGAGCAGGTTGCCGGTCAGGATCAGCACCACGGATTCGTTCTTCTTCACGAATCCCTGTTTGACCAGCTTCTTCAACCCGGCGAGCGTGACCGCAGAGGCGGGTTCGCAGCCGATGCCGTCCGCGCCAATTTCCGCCTTGGCCAACGCCATCTCGACCTCGCTCACCTGCTCCACCGCGCCGCCGGTGGCTTCCAGCACGCGCACCGCCTTTCTCCACGACGCCGGGCTTCCAATCTTGATGGCGGTTGCCATGGTTTCCGCATGGACCGAGATGAGCTTTTTTCCTCCGGTCTCGCGCATGGTTCGCACTAATGCGTTGGCGCCCTCGGCCTGGATCACCGAAAGCCTCGGCAGCCGCGTGATCAGGCCAAGGTCCTTCATCTCCAGCAGCGCCTTGCCGATCGCCGAAGAATTTCCCAGGTTCCCGCCCGGGACAATGATGTGGTCTGGCGGTTCCCACTCCAACCGTTCCAGCAACTCGACCGCGGCTGTTTTCTGTCCTTCGAGACGGTACGGGTTGACCGAGTTCAACAGATAAACCGGCATGCGCTCGACCACTTCGTCCAGCACGCGCATGCAGCCATCGAAGTCTGTCTTCAACTGGCAGGTCACGGCGCCATAATCCAGCGCCTGCGAAAGTTTTCCCCAGGTGATTTGGCCTTGTGGAATCAGGACCAGGCTGCGCATGCCGGCGCGGGCGGCGTAAGCAGCCATGGAGGCTGACGTGTTGCCGGTAGAGGCGCAAGCCACCCAGCGAAAACCTCCCTGCCGGGCGAAGGACGCGGCGGCGGTCATGCCCGTGTCCTTGAACGATCCGGTAGGGTTCATGCCCTGATGTTTGGCGAAGAGTCGCTCCACCCCCGCGGCTCGCCCGCAGGATGGCAGCGCGTACACCGGCGTGTTCCCTTCCCGCAGGGTGATGACCTGGTTCCAATCGTGCAGCGCGGGAAGGATTTCGCGAAACCGCCAGACTCCGCTCTCATCAAGGGGACCGGAGGAAGTCCGGCGCTTGAGCCAGAGTTTCCTGAGCCCGGTGGCGTCCAGGCCGCCGGCGCGCATTCCGGCGTTGGTCTTCCAGCCGGGAAAATCCACTTCCAGCAGATCGCCGCACTGCGCGCAGCGCACGCTCTTGGCCCCGTCTTTGCCCACGGCTCCGCACGCAATGCAGCGCAATTGCGATACGCCCGGTTCCAATTGGGATGCCAATGCGGCCTGGTCAGTCATTCAGTTATCAGCATACGGGAGGGATGAATCACTTGTCTCCGCGGAGGTATTGATCAGTCTTGTCAATCCAGTCGGCGCGCGGCGGATTGAATATGTCGAGATCCACCGTGTCCGCCATGGCTTCCGCTTTGTGCGGCATGTGCGGAGGGATGGTCAACACCTCGCCCGCATTGACCACGATCTCCTTGCCGTCCACCCAGAACTTTAACGCGCCTTCCAGAATATACGTGAATTGCTCGTTGTGATGGCTGTGCAAGGGGATGATGCAGCCCTTCTTCATCAGCACGCGCGCCACCATGATGCCCTGACCAACTACAAACTGGCGCTGCAGCAGCGGGTTCAAGTCTTCCAGTTCGACGGTATGCCAGGGCACGTGCTTCAGTTCCATCCTGCGGGCGCGGCTTCTCGTCGCGGTCTTACGACTGGCGCTTCTGGATCTGGCGGTCTTGCGCCCGCCCGCCTTCGCACGCTTGCGCTGGTTCGCGGTAGGCTTCCCTTTCGATTTTGCCATGTCAGCACACCTTTCCCTGGAAATGATAAGAGTCCGCGGCCACAATCGTAACAGTTTCCTTCGCGGCCTTTGCCGAGTCCTTTACAACCTGTGCGGTTCAAGATCTTGACCGCAAGGGTCGCAAACACCGCAAAGTGCGCCCAGGAAGTCCTTGCCCAGTCTGTCCGCTGACGTTTACCCTTGGAACGCCCAGCATTGAAGGAGCCGTTATGAAAGAGCACAAGCACCATCCTGAAACCGAGGCAGTCCGCGCCGGAACCGATCTGCACAAGAAAAACGGGCCGCTCGCCACTCCGATCTATCAGACTTCTACGTTCGAGGTCACCGACAGCGACCAGCAGCTGCGCGCCACCTCCACCGACATGTTTTATACCCGCTACGGCAACCCCACCCACACGGTTGCTGAAAAAGCGATTGCGGAACTGGAAGGGGCAGACGCCGCGCTGCTATTCGCGTCCGGCATGAACGCCATCACGACGTCAATGCTGGCCCTGCTGAAGGGCGGAGACCATGTCGTCGCTCAGCGCGATATTTATGGCGGCGCGACAAAATTCTTCAGCCAATGGCTGCCTAAACTCGGCATCGAAACGACCTTCGTGGACACCACCGAATACGATCAGCATGCCCGCGCCATTCGTCCCAACACAAAGCTGCTCTACCTGGAATCGCCAACCAACCCATTGCTGCGAGTGATTGACCTGCATAAAGTGACTGCGCTCGCCCGGCAGCACAACCTCATGACCTTCATTGACAGCACTTTTGCTACGCCCATCAACCAGCGCCCGGCGGACTTAGGCATTGACCTGGTGATGCACTCCGGCACCAAATATTTCGCCGGACACTCCGACCTGATCTGCGGCATCGTTGCCGGGCGGCAGGACCTCATTCAGAAGATCCACGAAACTCGCACTACGCTGGGCGGGGTGATGGATCCCCACGCCGCATGGCTGCTGCTGCGCGGCATCAAGACGCTGGCGGTAAGGGTGCAGCGGCAGAATGACAACGCCCTGCGCGTCGCACAATTTCTGGCGCGGCACTCCAAGGTGGCGCGCGTGCACTATCCTTTCGCTGAAGGCCATCCCCAGCGCGCTTTGGCGATGGAGCAGATGCACGGCGGCGGCGGTGTCCTGAGTTTCGAAGTGGACGGCACTGGAGAAGATGCCAGGCGCCTGTCGGAAGCTTTACGCCTGTTCACGCTCGCGCCCAGCCTGGGCGGCGTGGATTCCCTGGTCAGCCTGCCGGTGCTTACATCGCACGCCATGATCTCGGCCGAGCACCGTCAGAAGATGGGGGTAACTGAGCAACTGATCCGGCTTTCGGTGGGAATTGAAAATGCCGACGACCTGATCGCCGACCTGGAACAGGCCCTGACGGTGGTAATCGGAACCCCGCAACACGCACACGTAGGATAGCCCTGTCATCCTGCGATGTCGAAGGACCCCTATAAGTGTTACAGGTTTACGGAGCGAGTGTTTGAGACTTCGAACGCGCAACCGGAATCCATCACAGTCCATCTCGCTGACAGGGGTCCTTCGACTGCGTGTGTGCTTCGCGAATGCGAAGCACACACTCCGCTCAGGATGACAATCCCCTCAAGACGGCATTTAGAAGATGAACTTCGCTCCCAATTGCAGGATGCGTCCATTGTGCGCGGCCGCGGGCCTCAGATAGGCATTCGCTCCCGTGCAAGCCGGATCACCAGCCGAGTTGTTAGCCCCGGCGTAACAAGTCAGAGTGCTGTTCGAGCTTCCGAACGGGCTGTTTGAAGCGGCCGACCCGCCGTCGCCGCCCAGCCAGGCGTATTCGATGTGATTGAACACATTGAAAGCCTCGGCCCGGAATTCGAAGCCCACCCTCTCCGTGATGGCGAAGTGCTTGAACAGCGCCATATCGAAATTCGTGCGTCGCGGATTGGTAAGGAAATTCCTCGGCATGTCGCCGAAGGTCAGGCCGCGCGGCGCGGCAAAGGCCGAGGGGTTGTAGAGCAGCGGACCAAAGCCGGGGAAAATGAAGTTGGGCACGCCCGATCTCGGATCGCCAACCACGTCGGGATACGACTGGGACGAGTTCGAACTGATCCCGTTCGCCACCCCGGCGTTGTCTCCAAAGACTCCGTTTCCGGGGCTGAATGGCGTGCCGCTCTGTACCGTGACAATTCCCGACCACTGCCAGCCACCCAGGATTTTTTGCGTCAAGCCGGGATTCTTGAAGAAGGGCAGATCGTAAACGTATCCCAGATTGAACAGATGGCGCTGGTCGAAGTTGGAACTGGCGCGCGCCCTGCCCAGGTCGTAGCTATTGAGAATGATCGCGTCCCTCGCGGAAGAGGAATCGTCGATCGAGTGGCTATAGGTGTAGGCCAGGCTCAACTGTAAACCGCCGATGCTGTGCCGGACCGACGTCTCCAGAGCGTGATAGGTGGATGAAGCCTGCTCCCGCAGCCCCTGCACCGACCCTACTCCGGGGAAGTTGGTGCGGAAGGGATCAGGATTCGCTCCGCAGGCGATTTGCAGATTGACCAGCGCCTGCCCAGTGACGGGCACCCCGCTGGGGGTAGTCGAGGTTCCGCAATCGTCGTGAATAGAATCTCCGGTCGAAGGATCGGTGCCGCCGCCGATCGGCTCCCCGATCTTATAAGGGTTCTGACTCGCCGACGTCGGCACCACCTGGTTGAGTTCGAGATAACGGGTCAGATGCGTGCCCTTGCTGCCCACGTAGGAAACCGTGGCCACCGTGTTCTTCATAAACTCATGCTGCACATCCAAATGCCATTGCTGCACGTACGGCCATACCGCCTTGTTTGGAATCGAGATCATGGACAGCGGGCTGGACGTGCCGGCCGGCGTGGGCACGATCTGGTTGTACGAAGTCAGATTAAACACGCTGGTGGTTTGCACGGTTGGACTGGCCGCGCTCTCCAGCGATTCGGCGTTCGCTTCGTTGCCGTTGGTGTGTTCGAAGAACACTCCGTAACCGCCGCGCAGCGCCGTCTTTCCGTCTCCCTTCGGATCCCATGCAAAACCGATGCGGGGAGCGGGATTAAACAAATGGCCCTTCATGCAGCTGTCGGGAATCCCCGGTGTCACGCCGCATTGCACCACGCCGTTGAACGGATTGCCGATGACCAGCCCGGTTGTGGGGTCCACACTGCTGTCTCCCGCCACGTAGCGTGAGGTGTCGAAGTTGTATTCGTTGTGATAGCGCTCCCGGTAAGTCCCGAACAAGCTCACCCGCACGCCCAGATTCAACGTCAGATGGCTGGTCACGTGCCAGTCATCCTGGAAATACGGTTCGAAGATCTTATAGCGATTGTAGAACTTGGGTTGAGCGCTGCTCTGGCTGAAGGAGGCCACGTTACCAATCAGCAAGTCCGCGAAGGCATTGCCGGTACTGATGGTGTTGCTGGTGTCAAAGGTCAAGGTTCCGTTCGTGGCCACGCCGGGCGCTCCCAGTTCGTTCTTCTGCGCCGCCACAAAGTAGCCGCCAAATACCAGGTTGTGTTTGCCAATAATCTTGGTGACGTTGTCCCGGTAGGTATAGGTCGGATTGGAGTTGTATGGACCGTTGGGCAGGTATCCGACGTCTTCGCCGAAATTGAAGATGCCGCCGGTCAGGCTGATCCCCGGAACCTTACCCTGGTCCGCGCCCGGAAACAAGCCGAACGTCATGTCGGCCGGCCGCTGCCATGCGCCCACCGGAATCAGCGTGATGTGGTCGGTGGTATAACTGGCAACAAACTCGTTCAGCAGAGTGGGCGAGAGGGTCGCGGTCAGCCGCGCCACCATGCTCACGCCGGGGCCGCCGAAGTTCGTCTGGATAGTCGGGAAACTGACCCCGTTGGTCCAGAGCGGAGTGGGATAGAGCTGGTTCCAGGAGTCGTGGATATAACGGAACGTGCCGCTCACCTTGTCGGTAAAATTGTGGTCCACGCGAAACAATTCTTCCCTCCAGGTGGTGGGCAGGGTGGGAGAAGCATTCCAGGTATTGAGCCCTTGCGTGGGCTCGGGAATTTCCGCCACCAGCGCCGGAGAGTTCACGGTATCGACCGGGACGATGTTTCCCGGAAAGGGCAAATGGGTGGTGGGATCCGTGGGACAGTCGCTGAATGAACCCTGCGCGTTGGGACATTGGTCGCTGAAATTGCCGCCGCGTTCGGCCAGAGACGGCACGGTCACGCTGCCCAGGTTGGCCGGGACGCGCTCCTTGCGCCACTCCTGCGACCAGAAGAAGAAAGTCTTGGTGCGGTCCTTGTTGTAAACCCCGGGAATATAAACCGGCCCGCCAATGGTGTATCCGAAATCGTTTTTCTTGTACGGCGGCACGCTGCTCTGCGGAAATGTGGTGGCGTTGAAAATATCATTGCGGACAAATTCGTAAGCGTCGCCATGAAAGGCCCGCGTGCCCGACTTGGTCTCGACTTCCACCGTGCCCGAGCCGTTGCGGCCGTACTGCGCGCCATAATTTGAAGTGAGAACTTTGAACTCGGCAATCGCATCCAGGCTGGGATAGACGTTCAGCGTGGTGTTGCTGCCGTTGTCCATGTTGTCGCCGCTGTCCAGTTCCCAGTTGTTGTACTCGGTGCGGCCCCCGTTCATGCTGAAAGAAACGTTGCCCCCCACGCCCACGCCGGCGTCATCCTGCCCTGACTGGTTGCTCACTCCGGGCACCAGTGTGGCCAACTGGGTGAAGTTGCGTCCGTTCAGTTCCAGCTGGGTAATTTCCTTGCCGTTGACGGTGCCGGAGAGATCGGACGATTGGGTCTCGACCGTGGCCACGCTCGAGCCTTCGACCTCGACCGTGGTACTCGCCGCCCCTACCTGCAGCATCACGTCAGCCCGAGCCTTCTGCCCCACTTGCAGCTTCACGCTGGTGGCCTGGTACTTTTTGAATCCCGCCGCCACGATGGTCAGGTCATAAGTACCGCCGGGCACGGAGCCGAACAGATAGTCGCCGCTTTCGTTGGTTTGGCTGGCGCGGTTCACCCCGCGGTCCGGACTGCTCAGCGTGACCTGCGCGTTGGCGACGGCGGCGCCGCTGGGGTCGGTCACCGTACCGGTGATAGAAGCGGTATCCTGCCCCCAGGCAGCGAGTGAAAGACACAGACAAACACCGAGCCAAAGCGCGCGGGTTTTCATAGATTCCCCCAATAGGTTTTCAATCGGCTAAAAATTGCTGAAAGACTGTTTCCATCAGAATCCTAGTACTCTTCTAACCTTCACGCTGAACCATCTGCCCCCTGCACCTGTCCGGTAACCCTGCCCGGCCGCCCGCGAAAAGCCGCAAGGGAAGAAAACGTCCTGATCGAAAGGGCCGGGAGGTCCGATGGATGTTTTGAATGAAACCGTTTATTAAAACGAATCAATGGCCTGAATATTGCGGTAATGGCAAGGCCAGTGTCAAGAAAAAAAGGCAGGAAATGATACCCATCAGCTTTTTAGATGACCGGCAAAATAGAGGTTTTACCCATCCTTTTGCCTAGAGCAGGCTGCGGGTGGACTCGCGCACCGCCAGTTCGGGGGCCATCTTACGGTGTACTGCCGATATTTCCCGTTTTTCGAGGACGGCGTTAATGCGTTCAATCGCCAGGTTCGCCGCCATGGCTCCCATCGCCTCCATCGGTTGGCGAATCGTGGTGAGGGGCGGGGTGTACAAACTGCAGGCCGCAACATCGTCGAATCCAATGACCGAGCAATGTTCGGGCACGCGCAGGCCTGCTTTGGCCAGCGCGCGAATGGCGCCGAACGCGGTCATGTCGTCAAACGCCATTAAGGCGGTGAATGGCCGTTTCCGTTTGATCAGTTCCTCGGTTAATTTATAGCCCGCTTCAAAACTTGAAATCGGGTCCCCTGATTCCGGCAGGTCCACGATCAGGCGTGGATCGAGTTCCAGGCCAACATTTTTGGCAAACGAACGCACCCCCTGCCAGCGAGGCGCGCTGTCTCCCAAAGTCTTGGGCCCGCGGATGAATGCAATCTTGCGATGTCCCAGCGAGTGCAGGTGTTCGACCGCGGAGTAGCCTCCCATCTCGTTGTCTACGATTACCGAGCTGACGGAATCAGTCTGCAGTTCGCGCGCGATCATGATGCTGGGAATACTGCTCTTTTCGAGGTCCGCCAACACGTCGATATCCACGAACAACCAGTTGGCCAGCACGATCAAGGCTTCCACGCGCCGGTCCAGCAGCATTTCCAGGTAACGTTCGAAGCGGCTGCGTTCGTTATGGACATCGGTGAGAATGGGCAAAAAGGAAGATTGATAGAGAGAATTTTCAATGCCGCGCAGGATCAGCGTGCAATACGGGTCCGTCATGTCGAAGACCATGACGCCGACGGTGTGACTGCGTTTGCTGCGCAGCGAACGGGCAAACAGGTTGGGACGGTAGCCGAGTTTCTTGGCCGCCTTCTCGATTCTCTTCTTGGTGGCCGGCGGAATGTAGCGCGCCAGGGGAGCGTCGTTGAGCACGATGGAGACGGTAGTCGAGGAAAAGCCGCTCTCCTTGGCCACATCGCGAATGGTAATCACGGAAGTCTTCACCATAAGAAAAGCGGAATCAGCAATTGGCAATTAGCACTTGGCAATTAGCTAAGTGCCAATTGCTAATTGCCAAGTGCTAGTTGCCACCGCTTGAATTTCAGGCCGTCGCTGGCGGACACTACAGCAGAGTGAAATCACTGTCAAGGCTCCTTGCGCTCGTCGTGTTCGCGTTGCCGCCGATCGCGAAGGCCCAGACCGGGCCGCCGCAGACCTCCACGGCGAGCCCTCAGCAACTATTTCAGCAGGGCGAAAACGCGCTCCGGAAGAACCATCTCGACCTGGCCGAGCGGTCTTTTCGCGGCGTGCTGGCACAGGATCCGCGGGCCGCCGGCGCCTATGCCAATCTGGGCGTCATCTGCATGCGGCGAAAGCAATGGCCACAAGCGCTCGAGATGTTGCAGAAAGCCGAACACCTGGCGCCGCAAATCCCGGGAATTCGCCTCAACGTCGGCCTGGCCTATTACCGGCAAAATAATTTTCGCGCCGCCATCGCCCCGTTTGAATCCGTAGTGCGCGAGGCGCCCGATTCCTACCAGGCGCGCTATCTCCTGGGACTGTGCTATTTCTTTACTGAACGCTATGCCGATGCGACGACTATGCTTGAACCGCTCTGGCCCCAGGCTTCGAGCCAGCTGAACTATCTGTACGTTTTGGGCATTGCAGCGGGCAAGTCCGCGCGCCCGGATCTGGAACAGCGCGCTTTGGGCCGCCTTGTCGAAACCGGCCAGGACTCTGCCGAGTTGCATCTGCTGCTGGGCAAGGCCCACATCAACCGCGAAGAGTATGACGACGCCATCAAGGAGCTTGATCTCGCCGCCCAGGCCAATCCCAAGCTCCCATTCGTTCACTTTAATCTGGGGATCGCATACTACAAGAAGCAGGAACTGGCGCGGGCCAAGGAGGAGTTCCTCAAAGACGCAGCCATTGAACCCGACGTGGCTTACAACTACGACCAACTGGGCCTGGTAAATGCCCTGCAGGGGAACAACTCGGAAGCCGAAAGCAATCTGCGCAGAGCGTTGCGGCTGGACCCTTCGCTGGCCGGTTCCCGCTACCAGTTGGCTCAGGTGTATCAGCGGGAAGGAAAATACTCGCAGGCCCTGGCTGAAATTGATGCCGCTCTCAAACTTGATCCCGGAAGTTCCAGTGTCCACTACTTGCGGGGGCAATTGCTGCAACGCCTGGGCCGGACCCAGGAAGCCCGCGCCGAAATGGACGCCACCACCCACATGATGAACCAGCAGCGGGACAAACGGCAGAAGGAACTCTATGGCGGCCCGGCGCCCAATCCCGAGCTGACGCAGGAGCCCCAGTAGCCCAACTTTTTGATAGACTGGCTGCCACTCGCGGCCTACTCCACCGTGGTTACCCGCTCTCAAGAATTCAAGGTTGGTGAAGGAGTTCCGGTATGAAAACACTGAAAATTGTCGGGATCGTGGTTGTGATCCTCCTGCTCATCGTCATTGCACTTCCCTTTCTGATCAATGTAAACAGCTTCCGCCCCAAGCTCGAATCAGCGCTCACCGAGGCTCTCGGCCGGCAGGTCAAAGTCGGCAATCTGAGTCTTTCCGTTCTTTCCGGAAGCGTTTCGGCGGAGGACCTTTCGATCGCCGACGATCCGGCTTTCAGCAAGGACCCTTTCATCCGCGCCAAGTCGCTGAAAGTAGGCGTCGAGGTGATGCCGCTGATCTTCTCCAAGGCCTTGCACGTCACCGATATCACGCTGGACAAGCCGGAGATCGCGTTGCTGCGCGACGCTGCCGGAAAATGGAATTTTTCCAGCTTGGGAAGCAAGTCCGAGCCAGCCGCGAAGCCGGCCGCGAGCGGGCCGTCGTCCACGCCGGATCTTTCCGTCAGCAAGCTCGACGTAAAGGACGGCCGCCTGTCGGTCAACCGCGCGAACTCTTCCATCAAACCGCACGTCTATGACGACGTGGACATCAGCGTGCGTGACTTTTCGCCGACGTCGCAGTTCCCTTTCAAAATCACCGCCAACCTGCCTGCCGGTGGCAACGCGAAATTGGATGGCAAGGCCGGACCGGTCAACTCGACCGATGTGGCGGCGAGCCCCATCGAGGCGCAAATCACCGTCAAGGGACTGGACCTGACGGCCTCGGGATTCGTTGACCCGTCCACCGGAATCGCCGGCGTCGCCGACTTTGATGGAACTCTCAACTCCGACGGAAAGGTATTGAAAACCAGCGGCACGCTCAAGGCTGAAAAACTCAAGCTGGCGGTGAAGGGCACTCCCGCCACCCAAGCGGTGACGGTGAAATATGCCACCGACTTCGACCTGAAAAAACAGGGCGGAACCCTCACCCAGGGCGACGTTTCACTGGGTAAGGCCTTGGCCAAACTCACCGGGACTTACCAGAGCCAGGGCGAGTCCACGATCTTGAACATGAAGCTCAACGCCGACGGCATGCCGGTCGACGATCTCCAAACCATGCTGCCTGCGCTCGGCATCGTTCTGCCTTCGGGATCGAAGCTCGAGGGCGGGACGCTTTCGGTCAACGTGGGAATCACCGGGCCTCTCGACAAGCTGGTGATCGTCGGGCCGATTCGCCTGTCGCAAACCAAACTGGCGGGCTTCAACCTTGCCTCTAAGATGTCTTCCATCTCGGCGTTGACCGGAATGCAGGGTGGATCCGATACCTCCATCCAGAATTTGAGTACAGATGCGCGGGTCGCACCCGAGGGCGTGCGCACGCAAAATATTAACCTGACGGTTCCTGCCCTCGGCACGGTCACCGGGGACGGAACCATCAGTCCGGCGGGCGCGCTCGACTACAAAATGAAAGCCAGTGTTTCCGGCGGCGCGGTGGGTGGGCTTACCCAGCTGGCGGGCATGGGCGGCAAGGGCGGCGGCATTCCCTTCTTCATCCAGGGCACGACCTCAGATCCGCATTTCGTGCCGGATGTGAAGGGCATGGTAGGAAGTCAGCTGAAAGGCGGCCTGGGCGGCGCGCTGGGCGGATTGACCGGGGGCAAGAGTCCCGCCGGAACTTCTCCGGTGGACGCGCTGGGCGGCCTGTTCGGAAAAAAGAAAAAGCAGTAGCGGCACGGCTTTAAGGTAGGCGCGACCGCCACCGCTCGTGCGGAGCCGTCCGGGACGCTGCCGCACGAGCGGGGGCGCTCGCGCCCACATGTCTTTCCTTAGGAGCGATCCATGGCCGAGAAGATGCCTCAGAGTTTCGCCAATCACACCCGCCTTGATCCGCCATTCCACTTCTTCGTTCTGCCGGTATTTGCCATTACCGTGATTATCGCCATCGTGCATCTGTTTATGCATCCCAGTCTGCACGCGGCCTGGCTGGTGGTGTTCTCGATTGCAGCCACGACCGCGGTATTGAAGATTCGCATGTACGCTCTCAAGGTGCAGGACCGGATCATCCGGCTGGAGGAGCGGTTGCGCATGGCGATTCTCCTGGACAAGCCCTTGCGCGCCCGCATCGTCGAGCTCACGGAATCGCAGTTGGTGGGTCTGCGCTTCGCATCCGACGCGGAACTTCCCGCCCTGACGGCGAGGGCCTTAGCGGAAAACTTGTCCCGGGCGGACATCAAGAAAGCCATCACGCAATGGAGGCCGGACTACTGGAGAGTGTGAGAATTGTAGGCGCGAGCGCCCACGCTCGTGCGGAGGCGTCCGGGGCGCTGCTGCACGAGCGAGGGCGCTCGCGCCTACATTAAATCTTTCAGTCGGCAGCCACATCCTGCGGAGGAAGCGGATCGATGCGGCGGCGGGACGAGCGGTTGGGAGGCAGGCCGGCATCGCGGATCTTGTAAAGCAGCGCCCGGTAACTGATGCTCAGGGCGCGTGCTGCCTGCTTGCGATTCCAGTGGTGGGCCTGCAGGACTTTCAGGATGACCTTACGCTCCAGTTCACGCGTAGCCTGGCGGGTGATGGTTTTTAGCGCGATCGGCCCATCGAAATTCAGATCGAGCGTGGGAAATTCCTGCTGGTGCGCCACCAGATCGCTGCTGATGACTTCCTCATTGCCCAGGATCACGTAGCGCTTGATCAGGTTTTCCAGTTCGCGAATGTTGCCCGGCCAGTGATGCTTCTGCAGCGCCGACATTAAGTCTCCGGAAAGAGAGCGGGCGCGGCAATTGTATTTGCGGTTGTAGTACTCCAGAAAATAAGCCACCAGGTCCGGAATATCGCCTTTGCGCTCGCGCAAGGGCGGCATCTGCAGATTCACTACGTTGATGCGATAGAACAGGTCCTGGCGGAAAGTGCCGCTCTCGATTTCCGCTTCCAGCACCCGGTTGGTGGCGCAGACTACGCGCACTTCAACTTTCTTGTCTTCCTGGGCGCCGATCCGGCAGAACTGGCCGTCTTGCAGCAACTGCAGCAGCTTGGACTGCAGACCGAGATCGAGTTCAGAGATTTCGTCGAGAAAGAGGGTTCCGCGGTGGGCCAGTTCGACGCGCCCCGGTTTGGATCCGTAGGCGCCGGTGAAAGCCCCTTTTTCGTATCCAAAGAGCTCGCTTTCCAGCAGCGTGCCCGGAATCGCCGGGCAATTGACTTTGACAAACGGACCGCTCCGCCACGGAGACAACCCGTGGATCATGCGGGCGATGATGTCTTTGCCAGTGCCGCTCTCGCCTTGAATCAGGACGGGGACGTTGGCGCTCGCAACTTTGTCCATGCGGTCGCGCAGCGACTGCATGACCTCAGAGTGACCGAAAATGACCCCCTCGGGGGGAAACTCCCCGAGTGAAGTAGCCAGCGAAGTGACCGAAGGAATAGTTGTCATGAGTAATCTAGTGGCCCATTGCCCGTTCGTACGGGCTTGGGATGTGCATCCCGAGAGCCAAACTCGGCAAGACCGGGCTGGCAACTCCAAAATTCTAACTAACCTATTTACATTTAATGATTTGCAAGGATATTGGACGACCGGACTATCATCCACTAGCGTCGGCCGGTCAGCCTTAAGGCGTATTGGACCTATGGGAAAATGTTTTCACAGCGCGGAAGCGGCTTTCCTTGGGTGGGAGGCGCGGGAGACGGATGGGTTTACCAGGGGGCGGGAGAACTTGAGGCCCACCAGGTGATAGCCATCGGCATGGGTCACCCGTATGGTTCGCGCCCGCAAGTTGCGGGCTGCCTTGGGCAAAGAATTGGTGACGGCCAGGGGGGCGCTCGGTATCTCGAGCAAAACCTGCGTGGAGAGCGGCAAAGACCGGCGCACGGCAACCAGGGCGCCGCCGGCGGAGACATTGAGCGCCGTGGCAAACTCCAGAATCTCCTTGCCCTTTTCGTCGCGACTTCGCACGAATACCGGTATGGCGATCGGAAGACGAGGCCACTTACGACGCTCTGCTTCGGGTTTCAGACGCTTCAAACCAACCCCTTTTGAACACGAGATAACCTTCTCCCCGCACCTTGGGGGCCAAACCAGCCAGGCCAGGCTTATCGATGTGGGCAAGAAACCCTGAGAATTCGGGGTGATTTCTCTATAAGTCCGCCATTAAGCCCCTATCAGAGCCTGATTGCGTTCTCTTTATGTTCGCCCGGCAAAAGGCCTTTATCCTCTGGCAATGAAGCGTTTAGGAGTGCAAGGTTTTGCTCATCCACTACCATGGAGTTGCATTTTCCGTTGACAGCGCAAGGGCTCTATCATACGATTCGTTAGCACTCAAAAGAATAAGCTTGGCTATGTTTTGTCCCCTCCCCTTTGCAAGCCGAATGAGTGGGTTTTCCACATATGGGAGTGGCGCCAGAAAACGCGTTTGTGTCTCGGGGGACGGATCCCGCGGCCACCGGCACAGCGTCAGCCCCGGCCCAGCGATCTGCCGGAGATCCCCTCACTTACGACGATTTGCTCAGCGAGTACAACCAGCTGCGGGAGCGTTCCGGACGCACCACCAATGCCCTGGCGTCAGCCGCCCACGACCTTAAGACACCGCTCTCGATTCTGAACGGCTACATCGAACTACTGCAGAATGAGAAGTTAGGCCCGCTCAACCAGCGGCAGCGGGAGATCCTTGGCGATATGCACGCCAGCGGGCAGCGCCTGCAAAGCTTTATCCAGGACTTCCTGAGCTATAGCGCTCTCGAAACCGGTGAGATGAAGATGCGCTACGAGACCGGCAACGTGAATCCCTGGCTGTCCGAGGTCTGCCGCCTGTGGTCGCACCGTTTTCAGGAGAAGGGTCTGGCACTCTACTTTCTGGCCAACGAGAAATTGCCTGAACTGGCTTTTGATTCGGCCAAACTGCAGCGGGTGATCTCGAATCTGCTGGAGAACGCTTCCAAGTTCACGCCGGCCGGGGGCACGGTTTGGCTGCACGCCGAGCCCTACATGTGGGAGCGCCGCAATCCCAATGCTTCGGCGATTCCGCGCGAACGGCGGCAGCAGAACAATCCTCTACCCAATTCGGTCAAGGTCAGCGTGTCCGACACCGGACCGGGAATTCCTGCGGAGTATCACATCGAGGTTTTCGACGATTTCTTCCGCTTGCCGCAGAACGAAGAGCACACTGAAGGCATGGGTCTGGGTCTGGCTATCGCCCGCCGGCTGGTGAGCGCCATGGGCGGAAAGATCTGGGTGGAGAGCGAACTGGGGGCGGGCGCGAAATTCTCCTTCATCGTCCCGCTGAAGCCGGTTGCCACCGCACCGAGCAAAGGAAAGAACAAATGACCGAAGCGGTCAACATCTTACTGGTCGACGACGAGCCCGGAATGCTGCGCTACATCCGCACCCTGCTGGAGGTGGACGACTACAGCGTGCAGACTGCATCCACTGGCGAGGAGGCCCTGCAGCAGGTGGAGAAGGGCTTGCGCCCCGACCTGGTTTTGCTCGACCTGCTGATGCCGGGGATTGATGGCTTGCAGACCCTGGAGCAGTTACGCGGGTTGGTGCCGGGACTGAAAGTGGTGATGCTCTCCTGCGTCAGCGATACCCGCAAGGTGGTGCAGGCGATCCGCCTGGGCGCGCAAGACTATTTGACCAAGCCTTTTCAGAAGGCCGAGCTGACGACGATTATTGACCAGTGCCTGGGCAAGAACCAGGCGAACTTGCCGGGCGAGGTAGAGGAGCTCTACGACGATGTGTTTTTCGTGGCCGCCAGCCCGGCCATGCGCAAGATCCGCTCCCAGGCCGCGCTCGTAGCCAACGTGGACATTCCCGTGCTTATGCTGGGCGAAAGCGGCACCGGCAAAGAGGTCGTGGCGCGGCTGATTCACAAACTGTCGCCGCGCGCCCACCGCACCTTCCTTAAGGTCAATTGCGCCGCCGTTCCCGGCGACCTGCTGGAAAGCGAGTTGTTCGGTCACGAAGCCGGCGCGTTCACCGGCGCCACCCACGCCAAGCCGGGCAAGTTCGAGCTCTGCAACAAGGGCACGATCCTGCTCGACGAAATTGGCGAGATGCCGGCCTTGTTGCAAGCCAAGCTGCTGCACGTCCTGCAGGACCAGACGTTCTCGCGGCTGGGCAGCCGGTCCGTAATCAAGGTGGACGTCCGCATCCTGGCCGCGACCAATATCAATATCCCGGAAGCATTGGCCAGCAAGCGTCTGCGCGAAGATCTTTATTACCGCCTGAATGCTTTCACGATGCAGTTGCCGCCGCTGCGGGAGCGCAAGGAAGAAATCCCCATTCTGCTCAAGCATTTCATGTCGCGCATGGCGGAGCAGTACGCCCGTCCGCCGCTGCCGCTTTCGCCCAACATGCTGCAGGCGTGTCAGGATTATTCCTGGCCGGGTAATCTGCGCGAACTCAATAACTTCATCAAGCGCTACCTGGTGCTGGGCGACGAGAAGCTGGCGATCCAGGAACTGCAGCCGCGCGATGATGGCCACGGGGCGAAACCTGAAGCGGCGCACACAGCCGCCGAGCCCGGCGGTGGATTAAAGTCAGTGGCGCGCAGCGCCAAGGACGAAGCTGAGGCGGAAGCCATCCGAGTGGCGCTCGACCAAACCAACTGGAACCGCAAGCAGGCGGCCGCGCTGCTCCAGATCAGCTACAAAGCCCTGCTCTACAAGATCCGCCAGTACGGCATCGCCCAGTCGAAGAGCCACAAGCTCACCGCGGGCGCATAGTCCGGCACGGATCGCGCTGCTTTTTAGGTCAAGCGGGCAAATCTGCGATTCGATTCTGGGAAGTCAACCCCGGTCACGAACCATGCCCCGATGCCACAGGCCAGTGCCACGAAAATCGAAGAACTGTGGAGAGCGGGCCGTAAAGTTGGCGGGCTGTTGCTCACGGTCGTGATGATCGCGCCCACCACAAGCGTGGCCACAGAAACCCATTGGTATAGCCGCAGGCGCCAGAATACCGGGGTTTGCGGTTCTCCGCGGTAGGCCTCCTCCACAAATCTTCCCGCCCCAGAAAGTATCAGATAAGCTCCGCCGACCATTGCGGCGGAAGCCTGCAGCAGATAAATTCGCGTCACCACCAGACCCACGAGAACATTCCACAGCAGGGAATACAGCGGGGTGGCATGGATGGGAACATCGCGCAGGGAAACGACCCGCCAAACCCGTGAACGAGGATGGGTGTAACGGATGCCGACGTTGCCCGGAACGGAGCGTCCATGACAACAGCCTTGCACCAGGCAACGCAGACGTCCAATGCCTTGAATCCAGGGCGCGGACACGACCAGCACGGCCAGAACCGGCCAGATGCTGGTGCGGGTCAGCCAGGCGGCGGCGATTCCACCGGCGGACGTTCCCAGCATTCCACCGTAGAGACCGAGAGGTCGCAGCAGCGCCGGAGAGCCTTCGATGACTTGCGCCCACAGCGCCGCTCCAATGGTCCCTCCCAGAAAAATCGCGACTGGGATCGCACTCTTGCCCGGACCCAGCAGAGTATCGATGACCCAGATTCCGATGAAGACACCGACGGCCGCGTAAGCTCCATGATTGATCACCCGCGCCGGTCCAATGCGCCATTCTCTCCAGGAGTTGGCAATTGTTTCTGAAGCACTACGCAGGAGAGCCCAAACTCGATCAGCACGAATGACAGCCAGACTTACGAGAAAGCCGGCAACGACATCTACCAGGGCGTGCTGGCCGGTCGCCACGCAACTGGCTGACGCCAGAACCGCCCAGGTTCGCCATCGTTTTTGCCAGGTGCTGCGGCCCAAGGCCTCGGCGGCCAGGAACGCCCAGACGACGTGATAGGAAGGAAATGCGGCAGCGGCACTGTCCCATGAGCGGTCCAGATTCAGCAACTTTCCCAGGAGTCCGGTTGCGGAGAAAGTACGAGCCGGTGCAATCAGTGGTATGGCGAGATAGAGCGGAAAAGCGATCGCCATCGAAAGCAAGGCCCGGCTTGAGAACAAGCGAAGATCGTGTCTCGTCCGTACGAGCAGGGGAACCAGCAATACGGTTATGTAAACACTGCCATAGAAAATCTCGCTCCATAGCAGCACCGGCAAATGGAGTTCAAATGGAAGATAGGCGATCTTCGCATCCCGCGGGACGCCGATGAACACGAAGGCTTCGTAAATCACGAACCAGGGCAACAACACGGTCAGATAACAGCGAATGCGCTCTACCGCGGATGGCGCAGACCGGTCGTCGACCGGCAAAAAGCGTTGTCCGGGGCAGGCGGCGCCGAACCGGGTTCGCATCTCCGGCAGCTCGTATCCCAGCACGAGCGCGGCACTCGCCAGAATTACGCTGGTGGAGACCAGCCACAAGCCACTGGCAGAACCGGCGGCGATCGCCGTACCGATGCAGCCCAACGAAAAGCCGAGATAGATGGGATGGGAAAACCAACGATAGATTCCGCTGGAGACATAACGCGGCGGCGGGAACGCATTCATCGGGAGACCGCCCCCAACAAACCAGAGCGCGGCCATTCCCTGCGCCATCAGCAGGGCCCCAAGTCCGGCTATGCCTATTCCCCAGCGTAAGGAATGAATTGCCCTCAAATCCACCAGGCCGTTGGTTTTTACTGCCCACACGGCCAGCAGAGTTGGCAGGGCGATCACGAAGAGCAATCCATACAGCAATTTGCCCAATGCGGGTTTCATCATTTCCACTTGACGATCTCATGGATCGCCCACCCCGTTACCGGAGTACTCCCGGTCTGCCATGCTGCACGGCTGCGCCACTTGCATTCTTCGACCGACAGCATGTTGTGGGGAAGCAGCTTCGCGAGGATGGAAATTCCGGCAAACACGGTCTGTCCGAGCTGCCCGCTGCGCAGGACCTCCCCACGGTCAAGGTCGAGCCTCATTCCGGTCTGTGTGAACAGCATTCCCGATTCCGTCAGCGATTGGACTTCCCGCTCCTCGCCATTGTGCAACACGGTTCGCCATTGATGCGGACCCCGCCAGTCAATCCAAACCAGGGCGTCCTGCTCCGAGAGGAATCTTCCCCAATGCAATTCTTCAAGAGGCAATTTCCAAGGAAGGACGGAGAGGGTCAAGCATTCGACATAGCCCAGCCCGATCATTCGGGTCGTACCCCCCAGCAGCAGATCAACCCGCGACATGGGCTGGTGGCAGTGCCAGTTGACCGAGCCGTTTTGGTTGTCAAAAACCGTTCGCTCCACCGGCGCCCGGAGCGCTCGCCAGCATCCTTCGATACCGAGGTGAGGCAGTGAGAGAGTCGCAGAGTCCTGGTCGAGCCGTGGGAAGGAGACATTCCGCAGCGAAGAAGCGCAGTGGACACGATCACTGAAGACGGTAAGCAAGCTACTGTACTGCATGGACAGCTTGTTCCATCTTAGGTTGGCCACGTACACGACTGCCGCATCGCCGTTCTCCGCGACGCAGTCCAGATACCACTTCGTAAGAAGAAACGAAGATGCCTTGTTCACGTGGTGGATTTCACTCTCACTGAGCGCAGATGCACCCGCCAAACAAATGGCGGAATGCTTCAGACGATTCTGCTGTTGACGGATAGTAACTCTACGCTGAAGAGGGCAGATGTTCCAACGCCCGACAGCGGATGCCGAAAGGTCTCCACGATGACCCTTCGGTCATTAAGTATCGCGAGGTTATTCCAACTAACTCAGGATCTGCCATCTGGGTTTCATTGACTTGCCCCGATTACGCTCGTAAGATTCGCGCCAGTGGCGGGTATCAGAGGTCATCAAGCCCGCAATTCGAAGCAACAGGGATTCGACCAAATGTTCTCGACGCGAACGCAGTGGCTGGTCGCATTTTTCTCGCTCGCCTTGGCGGGTGGTACCTCTCTCGGACAGGCGGTTCCCCCGGAGAAAGCCGTTTGGCTATGGGCTTTCCTACAGCAGTTTCAGCTACTCCGACCTTCACGTGACGCGGGGATCCGACAAGGTCTCGAAATTTCCGTCCACATCAAGAACACCAGCGACGTGAGCGGAGACGAAGTGCCGCAAGTCTACCTGGATGCGCCGCAGGAGCGTCCGGAAGGGGTGCAATTTGCCGCGCGTACGCTGGCGGCTTTTGATCGCGTCACGCTGGGCCCGGGAGAAACCAGAGAAGTCACGATGCACGTGGCGCCACGAAGTTTGGAGTACTGGTCGACGGCGGAGAATCGTTGGATGGCATCTGGCTCAAGGCGCGTCAACGTCGGGTCGTCGTCGCGGGACCTGAAGCTGAGCGCCAGCCCGCAGTGACCTCTCAGGCGAAACCTGGGATGGTTTCCGGCAATTGAAACCCGAAACTGGAAACCAGAAACCGCTCTACTGCACCACCAGCACGATCTGCTGCGTCCGCGTGGCGGTGCCGGAGGTTGCGGTGACGGTAAGATTGTAAGTGCCCGCCGGAGTGCCCGACGTCGTCGAGGTCGTGCTGCTGTTGCCGCAGCCAACCTGGAACAGAACGAGCGCGAAGAAGCAGCCCAGCAGGGCCGCCATCAGCACGCGCCGCCGACGCGACTTCCTTCCGCCAATGCCGGCGCCCAGCAGCGCCAGTCCAGAGATCGGGAACAACGCCGCATAAAAAGGCCGGCCGGCGGGAAAAAGACTGGCCGGCGTGGTGACGCGCGCAGTAGTGTTGACCACCAGTTGACGGCTTTGCGGCCCGCTGCTCAGGTTGCTGAATGAAGTGCCGTTGGGAAATGACGTCGTTGCCCCGCTGGGCGCACCCGACGCGGATAACGTTACCGTATTCGGAATATTCCCGGTGGGCGTGGCCGTGACGGTGTAGCTTGCGGGCACGCCGGCCGCCACCGTCACGGTAGTTGGCGAAACGCCAATGCCGAAATTATTTACGATCGCGACCGCGGGCACCGCCGGCGTCACCACCGTAGGTGTCCCGAAAATTGTGACCTTGCCGCCATCGCTCAGAGAACCAGGTTGGAGCGGAAGCGCGGGCAGCGTGGGAGCCAGCACCACGGTCACGGTTGCGACCGCCCCGCCATTCAAAGTTCCGACTGTGCAGGTGACCGTGCTGCTGGTCGCCGCCGGGCAGTTGGCCTGGCCGGGAGAGCTGTTGGCAGAGACAAAAGTTGCCGTGGACGGCAAGACGTCGGTAAAGATGATTCCGGTGGTCAGGTCCCCGTTGTTGGTGATGGTGTAGGTGAAGGTGGCGTTATTGCCCACGCCGACCGTGAGCGGAGTCACGGCTTCGGTGACGGCCAGGCTCAGGGTGGGGCCCAGCTTGGTCACAAATATGTCGCTGGCTCCGTCCAGATTATTCTGGATCGGGTTTGCCTTGGGAAAATTGCCCGAGGCGGTTTCGCCCACGACGTAGCTGGTGCCCTGCGCATCGGTGGCAATGCCGGTCCCGAAATCATTGCCGCCTCCGCCCAGGTAGGTGCCGTAGTGACCGAGCGAGAGGGTCGAACTAGCCGTAGTGTCGATGCGCGCCGCAAAGGCGTCGGTCAGCCCGCTGGGGCCCGCCTGCACCGGATTGTTGGGCGTCGGGAAGTTCGGTGAATTGGTCCAGCCGGCGATGCGCGCGCCCTGCAGGCTATCGACCGCGATGCTCAATCCGACGTCCACGCCGGAGCCGCCGAGATACGAGAAGTAGGTGAAAGGCACGGCCGTTGTGGTGCAACTGGACCCGGTACACGGAGTTCCGAACTTGCCGACAAAGGCGTCGCTGGCGGTGACGCCGCCCGGACAGGGCGAGGGATTCGTGGGATTATCCAAACATCTCTGAAACGGCGTAGTGCTGGTCGGGATGGTGAAATCCGTCGAGGTGGTCGAGCCGGTGATGTAAGCGCTCAGGCCGGAATCTACGGCGATGCCGAATCCCACATCGTCTCCGGTGCCGCCGAGATAACTGGAGTAGAGCAGTTGCGCTCCCGCGGCCGCGGCGGGATTGATCTTGGCCACAAAGGCGTCAGGCGCGGTGACGTTGGTGGCGCAATTCGCCGGGGTGGTCGGGGTAGTCGCCGGCGGCGGAGTGTCCAGGCAACCCTGGTAAGCATTGATGATGGGAAAATCGGTGGTGGTGCTTCCGGTGTGCTGGAAGTTGGTGCCGCCGGTGATGTACACGTTCGAATTCGCATCCACGGTGATGGCGCCGCCCAGGGTAAGTCCGCCGACCGGATTGCCGCCGCCAAAGTAGGTGGAATAGGCCAGGCTGGGAAGTCCGATCAAGGTAGGGTCGATCTTGCTGACGAAGAACTGGCTGGTCCCCAGCGAAGCCACCTGAATCGCGCCCACGGTGGCAGGAAACGAATGGGTTGCGTCGGGCTGGTCCTTGGAGGTGGTGGTGCCAATGACGTAGATTTTGTTTCTGGGGTCGAGCGCGAGCCCGCGCGCCGATTCCGTGCCGTCACCCGAGAGATACGTGGAGTACAGCAGGTTTTCTCCGGTCGGACTGAGGACGCTGACGAAAGCATGCGCGCCCGCATTGCTGCGCGCGGCCTGGAAAGCCGACGAGCCGGTGGTGGGAAAGTTACTGGAAGTCGTGGTCCCGGCAACCACCACGTTGAAGGCGGAATCCGCCGCCACCCCGGCGGTGGTGTCGGCGCCGTCTCCGCCCAGGTAAGTGGAGAATGCAATCGCAGAGCCGGCAGCGTTCAGCTTGGCCACGAAAACGTCGGGGGCCGCGGCCAGCGCAGTCTGAAATGCCGCGGGCGGAGTCGCCACCGGCGGGACCACGGGGAAATCGATGGAAGTGGTCGAACCCGCGATGTAAATGTTCGAGGAAGCGTCGATGGCCACCGCGGGACATCCCGAAGGCGGCGACGCGACCCCCAAAATTATGGAACAGGCCTCGTTGCCGCTGCCCCCAAAATAGGTCGAGTAGGTCAGCACCGGATCGATCACCAGCGTCCGGCTGCGATCATAGGCCGCGAGCTCGAAGACAACCCTGGCGTCCGGCCGCAAAACGAAACCCCCGGCCACCGGCCGCTGCTGGTCGCCAAACTTCTGGTAGATGCGCGGCGCATTCAGCTTCACCTGGTCGCCGCCGCTGGCCAGGATCAGGTTGCCGCCGTCATCCAGGTAGGCGCTCTCCTGGCCCTGGAAGCGGAACGCGATCTGGCTGGGATCCGCGCCGGGAGCGACTTCGAAGTCGTACTCCAGCTGTCCCTGGCTGCCGTAGTACACCAGGTCGACCCCGGGATAAACGCCGGGATAACGCACCCGCGCAAACTGGGGAACGTCGCGACGCCACTTCGAGGGGTCATTGCCGATGAGATAGTTGCTCCTGCCGGGAAGTTGACTGCTTCCAGTCGCGTCCGCGGCCGGGTTGGCCCCCGCCAGCTGCATGCGGACGACGGACGATTTTTTGGCGCTGGAGCGCAGCGTCAGAACGGCCTGATCTGAGGTCAGGAACACTCCGTAGCCAGCGCCACGCGCCAGGAACTTAACCTGCGGATCGGTTTGTCCCTGATTCGGCTCAAAGCTCAGAGGAAGCTGGCCGAACTTCATACGGACGCCCGCGCGGCTTGCAGCCAGGTCAGCAGCGGCAACGTCTGCCAGGAGGGACGGCCTGCTACCCGAAACCGCCGACCGGGAAACTGCACCACCGGAGTGGAGAGCCAAACCGCCCAACAGCAGTAGCGACGCGAACGATAGCAGGACAGGGCAATATCCTGTTCCCAACTCACGGAAATTCAATCTCACTAGCTCCTCCGAAACATCCCGATTCATGGAGAGGAAGAAAAACGGCACACAGGAAGCATCCCGGCGCGCGTCCGCCAAGCGGCATGCGTACTTGTCACCAGAATAAGGGCAAAAATAAGTAACTACTTAAACATCTGACGGATAGACTGTCAAGCCACGCACCCATCCCGCATCCTGGGATGGTCAGATGCAGCCAGCAACGATTTAAGATGCCGATGGAAAACGCAAAACTCGGCTGCCCGGAGGAAAACCGGCGCCGAGGCGACCGGGATAGCTCCGTTCGTCTGCAAATTCTTTCACTCGGAGCTTTATGAGACGCCTCGGGCCCAGGGGCGCAACTCGTTCGGCCTCATGAGCCAAACGTCCAGGCGACGCAAGTCTGTCGATGGTACTGCGCGTGCAACCACCCTAACTTCGTCCCAAGTGTGCTTTTTTACGGGATTCCCTCCCCAGGCCCTCCCCGCTGTAGATGCGTTAACCGAGTCTGTTCCCCGTGCGTTTTGCGCTTGCAAACTATTGCTAAATCAGTAAATCTGGCACCACGCCTTTCCAGCCAGTGGGTGGTGCCCGCCGTTTGGGGTGAAATTTGGGTGGATCTGGGTTCATGCAGCTGCGTAGAGAAAATCCGATGCAACATGCCGCCCCGGAGCGCCGCACCATGCGCCGCTTCGACATGCGGCTGCCGGCGTCGGTCCGGTTGGCCGGCAACGGCCTGCATGACCTGCTGACGGAAACCCAGAATGTCAGCGCTCGCGGCGTCTTTTTCTATCTTGATCGTCCTCTGGCCGAGGGTGCCCGCATTGAAGTGACCATGACGTTCCCGCCGCACGTGACTCTGACCGAACCGGTGCGCGTGCGCTTCACCGCCCGAGTGGTGCGGGTGGAGAACTCGCACTCCGCTTCGAGCATCGGTGTGGCCGCCATGATCGAAGAGTACGAATTCCTGCGTTCCAATACAGCCGCCGAGTTCAGCCGCGGAATGCGGTAAGTAGCAATTGGCAATTAGCAATTAGCAATTGGCAATTAGCCAAATCCCCAATACCACCAGATTTGACCAAATCCTAAGTGCCAAATGCTAAGTGCTGGCTCCCAGTAAGGAGTAATTGGCAATTGGCCAAATCCCAATACCGACTAGGTTTGGCCAATTGCTAAGTGCCAATTGCTAAGTGCTGTTTCCCACCTACTTCTTCCTCAACTCTTCAATCTCTCTGTTCAGGCGCTGGTAGCGCCGCACCAGAATCCCCAGATAGGTGATGTGGATAATCCAGGTGGCGGCGTAAGCGGCGTAGAGGAAATTCATCGGGAGCTCCGAGGTTCGAGCAGGGCTTCAAGCGCCTGGGTCTCTTCCACATCCCTCTGCAGGATCTCCAAGCGATAGCGGGACCAGCAGACCAGCGCGGCGAAGCAGAGGAATGCCAGCCAGTTGATCAGCAACACCCGCAGCATGCGGGGATCAATCGAGCCGCCCCCGCCAATCACCGGCTGAGGATGCTGCGTGCGGAATATCCAGATGGAGAAGTACACCAGGGGGACATCGAGCGCGCCAAAGATTGCCAACGCGGCGGCCAGCACCGGGGTCTGCCCGCTGGTGGAAAACCGGCGCAGCATCAGATAGCTGATGTAAATGAGCCAGAGCACCAGGGTGGAAGTCAGGCGCACGTCCCAGGTCCACCAGATGCCCCACACCGGACGCGCCCACAGTGGCCCGGTGACCAGGACTACGGTACAGAACACGACACCGACTTCGGCTGTGACCACGGCCAGCGCATCCGTCCTCTCCGGGGAAAAGCACTTCTTGATCAGGAAATACAGGCCGACGATGGCCAGCCCGGTGGTGGCCACGGACGATGGCTCGATGCCCTGGGGCAAGGGTCGGATCACGAGGGGGGCGATACAGGCCGCAATTCCGATCGCGATAACCGTCCAGTTCGTCACCTTGTCGGCGACCGGGTTGGGACGTACCAGGTATTGGATGGAGCAGACGAAGTTGATAAAGAACAGCAGAAAAGCAGTCCAGGCGGAAGGTACGTGATAATAAAAAATGCGCTGCACGTTGCCCATGGTCTGCTCGGTGGGAGCAGCCACCAGCGCCTCATAGAGCGCATAGCTCAGCAGCACCGCGGTCAATAAGCCGAGAATTGGAAATGCCCGTTTCATTTTCATTCAGCCTGTCATTCAGGCTTCATCTTGCGCCGGCTTCATTCAGCGTTCAAGACCTGTTCGAACAACAACAGACAAGCGATAGTAAACACCACGTCGTAAGTGCTAAGCAACACAATCCAGAACCTGGCTGAAAGCTCGCCGGTCAAAATCGCGGTGGTGCCGTTCACCATGGCCAGGAGCGCAGGGATGGAGACCGGAAACAACAGCAGGGGAAGCATGATCTCGCGGCTGCGGGTGCGCAGCGAAATGGCGGCAAAGAACGTGCCATTGACCACCAGCGCCCACGTTCCCAGGGCAGCGACCGGAATCAGCTGCCAGGCGGGGCCAAGCGCCCGCAGCTTGTAGAACATGATGAACAGAGGCGTCATCAGGATTTCCAGCACCGCGACAAAAATGAAGTTGCCCAGCGCCTTGGCCAGGAAAAGCGAATTCGCCGGAGCCGGCGAAACGCGATAGGCATCGAGGACATGATTGCGCAGTTCGCGGGCCCAGGTTTGATTGAGCGCCACCACCGCGGCAAAAAGAAATGCCACCCACACCAGTCCGCCGGCAATCTGGCGTGATTCTTCAGCATTAGGATCGAAGGAAAAGCTGAAAACCACGACCACCAGCAGGGAGAAGAAGAGCATGGAGTTAAGCGCGTCTTTTGAGCGCCACTCCAGGCGCAGATCTTTGGCTAAGGTAGCTCGGGTGACGCCCGAGGGGACGCGGGCCGGCGGGCTCATCGCGTCGTCTCCACCGGCCGCAGCTCGCGAGTGCGCTTGCTGATTTGCCCGGCTTCCATCCAGACGAACTCATCCGCCACGCCGTCGAGCAAATAGGCCTGATGAGTGACGACGAAAATTGTCTTCCCGGCGGCGCGCATGCGACCGAGCAGCGCGACCATTTCCCGCGCCGAACCGGCGTCGACGTTGGAAAAAGGCTCGTCCAGCAGCAGGAGTTTGGGATCGTTAAGCAGGGCCCGCGCCAGCGATAACCTCTGGCGCATGCCTTGCGAATACTGCGCCACCGGACGGGCCAGCGTGGGATCGAGCCCAACTGCGGTCATGTTTGCGGCGGCACGCGAGTCGTCATTGATCCCGTAGAGGCGGCCAAAATAGCGCAGGTTCTCCAGGCCGCTCATCTCGTCGTACAGCAGCGAGGGATGGGCCATATAGCCCAGCTCAGGGCAGACCGCGCGCAGCTCCGTCGTCCCCAGAATCGACACCCGGCCGCGAGTGGGCTGCGCCAGGCCGGCGAGCACGCGCAACAGCGTGGTCTTCCCCGCTCCGTTGTCGCCGAGGATGGCGTAGAGCCGCCCCGGCGCAAATTCAGCGCTGAGGCCGCGCAGCGCGGCAAAGCGGCCGAACTGTTTGACCACGTCGGTCAGCAGGATTATGGGAGAAGCATCCGCGGGCATGCGTAATGGAAGATAGCCGAAGGCAGAGGTGAAGTCGAGAGCAAGACGGACCACGTAGGGGCAGGTGTCCCACCTGCCCGGCGGAGCGAAGCTCCGCGGTGCAGACAAGCGAAAATGGCCCGATCATGCTGCAAAACCGCGGCGTTGATCCAGTTATGGCGCTTTTGCGCGGTATCGGACGACCGTAGACAATAAAAGACCGGTTGTCAGTGGATGGTTCTCGGTTCCCAGTTTTCGGCGGACGAGGACGTCCGGGCCTGGGTGTCTCTGGGACCTAGTTCGACATGGCGGGCGCGGCAGTAGCCGTCTGCCCCGGTTGCTGGGGCGCATACTTGGATGCGCATTTGGCCTGCAGTTGTTTGGCGTGAAAGACGCCGTCGCGGCCAAAGCTGCCATCCGCCAGGGCCTGGGAGTTGTCTTTGAAAGTGTCGGGCGGGGCCTCGGTTCCGTTGTAGACCACGGGCAGAAGCTGATCGTTCTCCACCAGCGCAAATTCCACTCGCGTACCCGTCCGCTTGATGGAGCCGGGCTGGACATTTCCGGCCACCCGCAAATGCTTGCTGTAAGCGCCGTCGCCCATGCCGCGCAACTCTTTGATGGTGACGTAGTAACTCTTGCTTTCCTGCACGCCGGTATAGGCGAGGTATCCCATCGACACCAGGATCAGCGCCACCGCCCCGCCGAACTTGAGGTACTTCCGAGCATCACTTGCCATAAAAACCGCCGTTGCAACTCTATTCCGGCTCGGGGCCGAGGTCAAGATGTCCGGATGGCCGATCTATAATGCGGACAGTCCCTACACCCCACGAGGCCGAATGATGCATCCCTGGCATGACGTGACCCCCGGCGACAAACTGCCGCGAGAGTTTTACAGCATCGTCGAAATCCCCTTCGGATCGAGTGTGAAGTACGAACTCGACAAGGCCAGCGGCATGATCAAGCTGGACCGCGTTCTCTACTCCGCCGTGTACTATCCCGCCAACTACGGATTTATTCCGCAGACGCTGGCCGAAGACGACGATCCTCTCGACGTGCTGGTGCTGTGCCAGGAGGCGGTGGTGCCGCTGACCCTGATCCACGCCCGCACCATCGGGCTGATGACCATGATCGACACCAGCAAAAAAGACCACAAGATCATCGCGGTCGCCACCCAGGACCCGGAATTCAACACCTACCGCGAAGCTCAGGAGATGCCGCCTCACCGCTCGCTCATGTTGCGCCGCTTCTTTCAGGACTATAAGCAGCTGGAAGGTAAAGCCGTGGAAGTGGATGAGATCCAGCCGGCTGCGGAGGCCTACCCCATCATCAACGACGCCCTCCATCGCTACAGCGAGCAGCGGCGCAAAGGTTTCAAGGGATTCGGCGGGGCCCACTGAGCGTTCCGTTCAGTTCTTTTGCGCCGTCAGGGCTGCCTGCTCGCGCCGGGCTTCCTGCGCCGGGATGAAATCGTCGTCGGCGTTCTTCCAGAGCAGCAGCAACTGTTCGTAGGTTCGCGCCGCCGCAGCCGGATCAGTCTGGGTCTGAGCGCGGGCCGTTCCCAGCAGGCAGAGGCCGTAGTCGGCGACCTGCGATGTCCCGTTCGCGCCTTCGCCCAGCGAGAGAGCACGATAGCGAATCCCGGGCTCAAAGTCGGTAACCGCCTGCTGCGGATTCTTCATCTCTAACGATGCCCGGCCGGCTAACTGAGGAACCTTCGACACCAGGATGTAGGGGGCGGCCGGAGAAAGAAGCGCCGCGACCTGCTCGGGATGATGCTGTAGGAGCGCAACGGCGGCCTTCACTTCGGGCAGGTAGATTTCGTTGACCAGGGTATTGTTGGGCACTTCCGTGGCCAGGCGTTGTATTTCCGCGAGCGCCGGGCCGGTCTCGCCGCACAGGGCCAGAGCCAGCGCCGCGTCCGGGACAGTCGCGGTGGAACGGTCAAGCGTCAGCCCATGGTGGGCGGAATCGCGGGCCGCGGAACAGTTCGAGACCAAGGCATCGTGCACTGCCTTGACTGAATAGATTCCGCCCGCGGCGTCGGGCAGATGTTGCTGGTCGGCTCGTTGGGCCGCGTGCTCCCATAGGCGGTCGGCGTCATGCATCCTGCCCATGGAAAAGTAAATGGTCGCCGCCCCCGCTTCCACGGTAAAACCGTCGGGGCGGACGGCAGCCCACTGCACATGCTTGTCCCAGTCCGGCCGGTTGGACAGGAAATCGTCCGTCATGGCATTGCTGTGATAGTTGGTGTCGTCGCTGCCACCCTGGTCCACCGCTTCTTTCAAGTAGCGCTCGCCCTCCTGCAGGCGGTCCAGGCCAATAAGCGTACCCGCCGCATTGTTGGCGGCGACATTGTTCCACTTGGCAATTTCCCAGGTCTTCTTGAAACCGACGAGGGCCTGTTCCATGTCGCCCACGAGCCCGTAGGCGTTGGCCAGGTTGTTCCAGGCGGCAGCATCGCGCGGATAAGTTGCTACAAAAAGCTTGTAGGATTGCAGGGCCTTGGGTAAATCGAATTGCTGCAGGGCATACTGCGACTCGATGTACATTCGCTCGCGCTCGGTCACGCGCTCGCGCAGGTCATAAGCTTTCTTCAGGTACTCCATGGCTTTGGTAAACGCGCCCTGGTTCCCGTAGGCCACGCCCAGTCGCGCATATCCCATGGCAAAACTGGGATCGAGCCGCAGGGCCTCCTGGTAAAAGGACGACGCCTGGGGGAAATCCCGGCCCATGCGATGCTCTTCTTCACCCAGGGAAAAGGCGTGAAAGGCCTGCAGCGAAGTTGTGGTCACGTTGGTGTACGGCGTAGACAGCTTCTGGATCGAAGCCATCGACTCGCCCAGGCGCGCCCGCATCGCGGTGGCGGCTTTCGAAACGGCCTGCAGAACCGCTGTTTTGTCCGGAGCGGTGACCTGCTCCCGCGCGAACACTTCCCCGGTGGCGCAATTTACCGCATTGATCGAAATCACATAGGACGGTCCCAGGTTGGCGATGGTCCCCGCCAGGTAGGCTTTCACGCCGAGTCGCTGACCAAGCTGCTGCGCCAGCTCAGGCGTAATTCTTTGCGCGCCCGACTGGCCCAGATATTGCAAATTACTGTGCAGTTCCGCGTCGCTGACCAGTTGCAACAGCGGAGACTGCTCGAGCTGGATGGCCAGCGCTTCCTTCAAAGTGGAATCGAAGACCGCGTCGCCGGTCTGATTGGTGAAGTCGGCAAGAATGAGCTGATCCTTGTCCGTCAGTTGCACGGTCTGATGCTTGCGCCAGTAGAATCCGCCGGCGATCACGCCCAGCAGGAGGATCAGGGCCGCGGGAATCATGAACTTGTGCCATGAAGACCGCGGGGGAGCGGGCGCCGCCACGGCCGTGACTGCGCCTGATGACGCTGAAACCGCTGCCCGAGCCGACCCGCTCGTCTTATGCGTCCCGGCCGATGCCGCTTCCGCCGGCGTGGCGGTTTCGACGTATGCCGCCTCGGACGACGAACTCACCGCCGAGCTGCGTCCCGACTCCAAATCCCGCTTCAGACGCCGCAACTCTGACTTGATATCAACCGCGTGCTGGTAGCGCAGCTCGCGATCCTTTTCGAGCGCGCGATTGATGATGTCTTCGAGCTTGGACGGCAGGCTCGGGTTCAACCGGACCGGCGCCAGCGGCGCGCGGTTCATGATGGCATCGAAGATGACTCCCGACGTTTCTCCGCGAAAGGGCACCGCGCCCGTGGCCATTTCGTACAGGACGATGCCAAAGGAAAATAAATCCGTGCGCGAATCGAGCGTCTTGCCCCGCACCTGCTCCGGCGACATGTAGGCCACCGTGCCCAGCGCCGATCCCGGGCTGGTGAGATGCTGATGCGCGTTGCCGCCTTCGGTCTTGGTCACGTCCGAGGGGTCGAGAGCGCGGTTCCCGTCGTCCGCCACCTTGGCCAGACCAAAGTCGAGAATCTTGGCGGCTCCGCGCGTGGTCACAAAGATATTCGCCGGCTTGATATCGCGGTGCACAATGCCCTTCGCGTGCGCGGCGTCGAGGGCTTCGGCCACGTCAATGCCGATCGAGAGCAGCGTCTCCATCTCCAATGGGCGGTTGCCGATGAGATGTTTCAGCGTCTCGCCTTCCAGGTACTCCATGACAATGAAGGCCTGGTCGCCCTCCTCGCCGATGTCATAAATGGTGCAGATATTGGGATGGTTCAGGGCGGACGCTGCCTGGGCCTCGCGGCGGAAGCGGCTGAGAGCCGTGGTGTCGCGAGTGACGTCTTCGGGAAGGAACTTCAGGGCGACAAAACGATGCAGGCGCGTGTCTTCAGCTTTGTAAACCACACCCATCCCGCCACCACCGAGCTTTTCGATGACCCGGTAGTAAGAGATGTTTTGACCGATCATTTCGCCCATGAAGTGGCTGCCCTGCAGCGCCGAAGCCAGAATTCGGGTGAGCCATCTTAGGGGTGGGGTGGAAACAAAGTCAACGTAGGTAAGGAGATGGTGTACAACGACGGCAAAAAGTGATCCCAATAGCGTCTGTTAACATGGTGTACTAGAGAGTTAACGGGCCGGGCGTGCAGGTGCCGGGTGCGGGTAAGGGGTGGGGTCAATGAGTTCTATAAAAAGGGATGTCAAGAAAAAAGTTCTGCCTCGACCGGAGGCGAGATTTGTTTCTCGAGATCCAGCCCACTGAAGTTGCGCTTCTCTGGAGAAGCTTGGCCGATTGCCCATGCTCATAAGTTTCCTCCGTGGATGGTGGCGATGCCATCGAGTTCGAAAGAGCGGCAAGCCAAACTGGTGCTCAAGGTCAACCATGGTTCTATCCGAGGCTCGTGGCCTATGGCTATTTCTGGTTATCCGAGGGGGCATAGCGTGGAATGTGTGACTCGGTGCCCAAGCACACGGGGCCGATCTCATTGACTGATACTCCCCTCGAACCGAGCATCTCCAGAACCCGACCGACCATCATCCGAGTGAACTGCCGAGATGGATGGCAACAAGAGTGACCGGATCGACGCGCGCAAGCTGGCGGAGCTGTTACGCACCAACCAACTGAAGCCGATGGTGGCCTGATGAACGTCCATGCCGATATACTTCTCTTGACTCATAAAGGCGCTCCTTTTCGCTAGGTTGGTGGTGCGGACAATCACAACCTATCGCAAAAGTGGGCGCCTTTTTATATTGCGTGTAATCGCCTTCCATGAGAAGGCCGGTCGGAGTCAAGTCGATTCTTTGTTGTTTTTATGGACAAAGGTTTTTCTCCCGCCGAGTGGCCACTGTCGCCATGCTTCCATCCGCACTCTCGAGGAGCGATCGTTTCGCTCGGTGCATGTTGGGCGTTCTCGGTTCAGCCGGTGCTGCCATCTGTTTGGCGCCCTGTCGTTTCACTTAAGTGGAACGTGGGCCAGGCGATTAACGCAGTCACCGGAACTCGGCTTTGGGCTTTTGTCTTTTCTCTTCCTGGAACGAGTTTGATTTTGTTTTTGCCGTTTGGTTTTACGCGGCTGCGGCCACGGTCGTTTGGCTGCTGTTGTGCAATGGTTCGTACACTTCTCCGCTCACCCACAGGTGATGCAGTAACACCGCCAGCTTTCTCGCGGTCGCAACGATAGCTCGCTTCTTTCCGTTCCTTCCGCCACGCTCCGCCAGTTTCAGGCCCCAACGCCGCAGGTCACTGTCCACCCCGAACGGTCCCAGAATGTGTTGCGCTCCCTGTACCAGCAGCGTTCGCAAATACGGGTCCCCTTCCTTGCTGATATGCATCTGCGGCTCGCTCTGGCCGGAGTTTCGCCGCCCCGGTTGCAGTCCCAGGTAGCAGCCCACGTCACGACTCTTGCGAAAGCGATGCGCATCTTCCAGCGTCAACAAGAAAGTCAGCGCGATCAGCGTGCCCACACCCTTGACCTGCTTCAGCAGCGCCACCTGCGGATAGCTCTGCTGCGCCAGCTTCTCGATGCGCTCGTTGTACTCCCGGATCTGTTCACTCAGTGACTCGATGCCCGCCAGCAATGGCTCCAGCGCGGTTCGTAGTTCCAGGCTCAGCCCCGCTGCTTTCTCCGGATTCATATTGCGCACATTGCACCCGCGCAGGCGCTCCCCGTAGCTCTTGGCCAGTCCGCGTACCGTGTTCACCAGTGCGGTTCGCGCTCGCACCAGCCCCGCTCGCGCCCGGATCACCGTCAGATCCGCCTGTGCTTTCGCACTGCGATGCTTCACCGGACACAGCAACTCGGGATCGATCCTAGCCAATCGCGCCAGCGTCCGCGCATCCAGACGATCGTCTTTCTTCCGGCTCTCTCCGATCAGCCGCACCTTGCGGGCATTCGCGACGATCACTTCGTGTCCCAACTCGCTGAGCAAGCGACTGATCCAGGGCGAATGCGTCCCGATCTCCAGCGTGATCCGGCTGCGCGGCATTGCGCCGAAAACTTCGCCGAGAGCTTTCGCAGTCGTGCGCACGCGCTGCTCCAGCTGGATCTGGCCCGCTTCGTCCAGTACGCAGTACCAGCTGTTGCGATCTCCCAGATCCAATCCGATAGTCAGTTTCTGCTGTGAAACATTCTTCGTCTGCTGCGTCCCTACGGTGCTAACCTTCTTCATTGCCGGTCTCCTTTTTATCTGTGCCTTGAGCACGTCGATAACTTGGGAGCGTACAGCATCCCGTCCGGAGACCGGCCTTCTCATCCCATCTGTGTGTGTTGAAAAAGTCCCGTCAGCGCTGTGGTTTTCCTTCGGTACTTCCCTCTGTGTGTTTCTAGTTCTTTGGCGACTTCCGACTCACGCGGTTACGGTTTGGAGTTCAGGCCTACGGGCGAGGAACCGTACCAACCGTTTCAGGTTCTGCACGGTTGCCGCCAGATAGAACTGCTCGCGTACGAAGCGCATCCGGCGCAGCCTCAGTCGGCGCAGTCCGATGTAATTCTTCAGTTCTGCGAACAGTGCCTCCACTTTCCGCCGAGCCCGTTGCGAGATGGCGAACGCTGGGGTCTGAGCGAGGGCATGGGCACGCTGCCGCGCTGGCTCGCAGATGTGGATGGCAAGGGACCGATACTTGCCGCGCGTGCAGCGGCTCTTCTGGGAGCATTCGCGACAGCGCTTCACCGTCGAATAATAAAGGTGAGTGCGGTTGAGGGGATTGACCCCGACGTATTTCAGGAGTTTGCCCTCCGGGCAGATATAGCAGTTCTCCTCGGGCACGTAGGTGAACTTGTCGATGCCATAGAGGTCGGTCGTCGCAGCGGGATTTTCCTTGACTCGGATGTAAGGCGCGATACCACGCTCATCGAGCCATTGCAGCAGTTCGCCGTTGCCGTAGGTGGTATCCGCCGCCAGAGTTTGCGGCAGGTAGCCATAACGTTGCCGATATCGCTCGATCATGTCACGGGCCGCTACGCTCTCCTGACTCAATCGCGCCGGTGTAGCTTGCACCCCCACGATCACGCAACTGGCGTTATCCACCAGATAGTTGTCGTAATAGCCGAGCCGCGCTGGACCGCCTTTCGTCGCGTAGGTCGAATCCGGGTCCGTGGTCGAGACCTTGTCTTGTTGCGGAACGGGAGGTTCGATCGGGTTCTCCTGCTCCAGTTCGACTAGATACTCGCGCACCGTGTGGTTTACCTTAGCCACTTCCGCCAGTTGCTCGCGCGGGACGCGGCTGTGATGATCCGCATTGGCCTGGATGAAACTACCGTCCACCGACATGTGCTCGCCCTTCACCAATCCCGCCTCTACGCAGCGGGCCACGATCTCCTCAAAGATCTCCTGAAACAGATTCGATTCCTGAAATCGACCATGCCGGTTCTTGGAAAACGTGGAGTGGTGCGGAATCTCCTGATCGAAGCCCAGTCCGGTGAACCAGCGCCACGCCAGATGCATGCGTAGCTCTTCCAGCAGTTTCCTTTCGCTCGTGACCCCGTAGAGATAGCCGACCAGCAGCACGCGCAACAGCAGTTCGGGGTCGATCGATGGCCTTCCCCCATCGCTGTAGGAGTCCTTCAACTTGGATCGAATAAATTCGAAGTTGACGTGGCGATCGATCAGGCGCAGCAGATGATTCTCAGGAACCTGATCTTCGAGTCGAAAGTAGTAAAACAGCGACTCCGCGCGCGAATGGTGTCCCATCATGAGCAACAGGCCTCCAAATGGAATGGTGAAAAGCAGCATCGGGAACTCTAGCCTGCTTATAATGCCAACCTTGCACCGTCACAAGCATCAACTGAGGGACTTTTTCAACAGACACGCCTGTTTTCAACAGCCAGCCTGAAAAAACTACCGTGTTTACCGGTTGCACATGTGGTTATTGTGCTCTAGGATGCTGCAACTCGGACTCTGCTGACTTGTGCCTTCCAAACGTCGGAAGGGGTTTCAAAGGTCAGAACAGATCATGCATTGTGGTTTACCGTTTCTTTTCCTGCCTTGTTCGATGACTTCAGGCGTTGGACCAAAATACAAAATCACTCAGAAGGAGGACACCATGGCCCAAACCAGTAATCCACAACAAGGCAGCCAGGAAACATCTGACCAAACGGCAATTCGCCCGTTACCTAAAGTGAATGTTCCAGAAGCGGAACTCACCGAACTGCGCAGACGCATTAATTCTACAAAGTGGCCTGAACGGGAAACGGTCGCAGATGCCACGCAAGGCGTACAGCTTGCGACGACTCAGGCACTCGCACGCTATTGGGCGACAGAATACGATTGGCGCAAGGTTGAAGCGAAGACTGAACGCCCTGCCGCAGTTCATCACCGAAATCGATGGGCTGGACATTCACTTCATTCACGTCCGTTCAAAACACGAAAATGCGTTGCCGCTGATCGTCACGCACGGATGGCCCGGCTCGATCGTCGAACAGATGAAGATTATCGATCCGCTGACCAATCCCACGGCACATGGCGGCAGCGCATCCGATGCGTTCCATCTGGTGATCCCGTCAATGCCGGGCTACGGATACTCAGGAAAACCGAGCCACCACCGGGTGGGATGCTTGCCCACATCGCGCGTGCCTGGGTCGTGCTGATGAAACGCCTCGGGTACACGAAATTCGTGGCGCAAGGCGGCGATTGGGGCGCGGTCATCACCGAACAAATGGGAGTGCAGGCGCCTCCGGAGTTGCTCGGCATTCACACCAACATGCCTGGCATCTTTCCAGCCGACATTGACAAGGCGGCTTTTTCCGGGGCGCCGGCGCCATCGAGTCTCTCAGCCGATGAGAAGGTCGCTTACGAGCGTTTGCAGTTCGTATATCAAAAGGGAATTGCCTACGGATTCCAGATGGGGCTGCGACCGCAAACGTTGTACGGAATCGCGGACTCACCCGTCGGCCTGGCGGCTTATTTCCTTGATCACGACGCACGCAGCTACGAGCTGATCGCACGCGTCTTTGAGGGGAAATCCGAAGGCCTCACGCGCGACGACATCCTCGACAACATCACGATCACCTGGTTGACGAACACGGCGCTTTCTGGCGCCCGTCTCTATTGGGAGAATTGGGGCAAACTCGGGTATTTCAATGTCAAAGGCGTCTCCATCCCGGTTGCCGTGAGCGTCTTCCCTGACGAACTCTATCCAGCCCCGAGGAGCTGGGCAGAGCGGGCGCTATCCCAAACTGATCCATTACAACAAGCTCCCCAAAGGCGGGCACTTCGCGGCCTGTGAGCAGCCGCAACTACTTTCCGAAGAAGTGCGCGCAGGCTTCAGATCACTGCGCAAAGAGTTAACAAAAGCAGCGTAGTCGCAGCTTAACGCAAGTTCGATAAACCTTGTGCGGAGTTCGTCGACTCCGCACTTTTCCTGCTCTACCCGAGGTCTCCTAACTCACACTGTCTTGGTTGGCGGTCGCGGTAGGGACGACCATTGCTGATCGCCCCCCGCGCGGATCCGCACGAGCGCTCATTAGCGCATGCGGCTCTTATCGCAGATGAATAACGGCCAAGCGTGCAGCTTGTCCGCACACTCGCCCACCCGTGGGACACGCGTTGTCCCGCTCTATGTCGGGTACGTGTCGAGTGGGAGAGTGTTCTCCTTGATCAGCAGCCTTCCCTCCTCACTCTCCGCCGACGGGCTTTCCGTCTTTGTTCGAATGATTCATCGGTACTATGCCGCTGTCCGACTCCTCGCAGACGTACATGCGGGCCGTGTGGCCTAAGCCTTCTCCCGCCGTCCTGCGACTCACTTTTGCCGCAGGCGTCTGCGAGGTCTCCCGGTTCTCGTGCATGAAGTTTCTAGGCGTGTCTGGGGTCTTCGACTACGCCGGACTGAATAAGGACTCACGCTATCGCCCCTGTTCATGTTGCCTTCCGCGCATATTAACCGCGTCGGCGTCCGGGTTGTATGTTTTCGCAGCTCAATAGCCCACCCCGCCTATACCCCTATCTACGCTTCACTGAGTCCCTCGCGGTATCAGCGCAAGACTCGGGGCCAAGTGGATCGTTAGTCCTTTCCCGTAAGAATTTTGCATTCTCTGCTTCATGCCGGTTTAGCCCGGCGCACTAACATCGCGATTGCACGCAATATAAAAAGGCGCCCACTTTTGCGATAGGTTGTGATTGTCCGCACCACCAACCTAGCGAAAAGGAGCGCCTTTATGAGTCAAGAGAAGTATATCGGCATGGACGTTCATCAGGCCACCATCTCCGCTGCCGTGATGGATGCTCAAGGCAAGCTGATCATGGAATGCCTGCTGGAGACCAAAGCAGCCACGATCGTTGAGTGCATCCAGGGACTGCAGGGAACTCTGTCGCTGACCTTCGAGGAAGGAACGTCCGCTGCCTGGTTACACGACCTTCTGAAACCCCACGTCAGCCGATTGGTGGTCTGTGATCCGCGCAAGGCTGCCCTGTTGAAAGATGGCAACAAGAGTGACCGGATCGACGCGCGCAAGCTGGCGGAGCTGTTACGCACCAACCAACTGAAGCCGGTCTACCACGGAGAGCATGGAGTGCGCACCTTAAAAGAGCTGGGGCGCAGCTATCTGACCCTCACCCAAGATGTCACGCGGGTGATGAATCGGATCAAAGCCCTGTACCGCAGCTGGGGCATTCCCTGTAGCGGTACGACGGTGTACGCTCCACGGCATCACGCCGAGTGGTTGGCCAAGATCGTGGAACCAGGAGTTCGGGTTCGAGCCGAGCCTTTGTATCAGCAACTCGATAGTCTGCAACCGGTGCGTCTGCAAGCGCGACGCGAACTCCTACTCGAAAGCCAGAAGCATCCTGCCGTGAAGTTACTGCGTCAGATCCCTTCGATCGGTCCGATTCGCGCCGCCCTGCTGGTGGCCTTGCTGCAGACACCCCACCGCTTTCGTACCAAGCGACAGCTGTGGGCCTACAGCGGTTTCGCGGTCGAGACTCACGACAGTGGCGAGTACCGCTGTGTGCGAGGCAAACTGCAGCGCAACCGCGAGCGCATCACAGTGCGCGGTCTGAATGACAATCACAATAAAGATCTGAAGAGTCTCTTCAAAAGTGCTGCCGTCTCTGCCAGCACGCGTCCTGGCCCCTTGCACGATTTCTATGCGGCTCGGATTGCCAAAGGGATGCGGCCGACGATGGCCCGTCTTACCCTGGCACGAAAGATTGCCACCATCACTTTAACCATCTGGAAGAAAGGAGTGAGTTTCGACCCCCAACAATTGCATCGGCAAGCCGCTTGAGCGTCTCTGGTGAACAGGCCTTTCCATCTCGGCAGTTCACTCGGATGATGGTCGGTCGGGTTCTGGAGATGCTCGGTTCGAGGGGAGTATCAGTCAATGAGATCGGCCCCGTGTGCTTGGGCACCGAGTCACACATTCCACGCTATGCCCCCTCGGATAACCAGAAATAGCCATAGGCCACGAGCCTCGGATAGAACCATGGTTGACCTTGAGCACCAGTTTGGCTTGCCGCTCTTTCGAACTCGATGGCATCGCCACCATCCACGGAGGAAACTTATGAGCATGGGCAATCGGCCAAGCTTCTCCAGAGAAGCGCAACTTCAGTGGGCTGGATCTCGAGAAACAAATCTCGCCTCCGGTCGAGGCAGAACTTTTTTCTTGACATCCCTTTTTATAGAACTCATTGACCAAGCTTTGAGTGCAATCGCCCGTTTACAAGCGTTGTCTCCAGTTCAGGCCCATCGCGCGGCAACACTGGTGTGCAGGCTGAGGGCCGCTCCACCTAATTTAGTGCGGCGCAATCATGTGGTCGGTTCACCACACCCGGCAGGCATTCTCCCGCACCATAGGCTGGCCGGCCTTGCAATTGAACGCCTTCTGGAACTCGGGCATGTTCTCGACCACGCCTGTCACCCGGTATTTCCCCGGGGAATGAGGATCGACGCTGACCAGCATGCGCGAATACTCCGGACGCCGTTTTTCGCACCAGGACCGGCCGAAACCGAGGAAGAAACGCTGCTCCGGGGTGTAACCATTGATGATCTGCGCCGCGGCACCCGTCTTGTCAGCCGCCATCATTTGCTCGAGAGCCATCAGGGCGATGCGGGCGCCGCCGTTGTCGGCGGTGTTTTCGCCCAGGGTGAGGCGGCCGTTGAGTTTCAGATCGTCCACGGCGACGAAACCGCTGTACTCGTCGGCGATGCAGCTGGCGCGCTTTTCAAATTCCGTGCCATCCTGCGCCGTCCACCAGTCGCGCAGATTGCCTTGCGGATCGAACTTGCGTCCCTGATCGTCAAAGCCGTGAGTCAGTTCGTGGCCGATGACCAGCCCGATGCCGCCGAAGTTGGTGGCGTCGTCGGCCTGCTTGTCGAAAAACGGCGGCTGCAGAATGCCCGCGGGAAACACGATCTCATTCCGCGGCGGACTGTAGTAGGCGTTGACCGTGGGCGGCGTCATTTGCCATTCGTTGCGGTCCACCGGCTTGCCGATCTTGGCAATCTGGCGGCGGGCTTCAAATTCGTTGGCCCGCAGGAAATTCCCCACCAGGTCGCCGCGCACAATCTGCAGTGAACTGTAATCGCGCCAGAGGTCGGGATAACCGATCTTGTTGCGAATTGCGTCCAGCTTCACTTTGGCTTGCTTCTTGGTTTCTTCCGTCATCCAGGGCAGGGCTTTGATGTCCTGATCCAGACTTCTTTCGAGCGCGTCCACCATGGCGAGCATGCGCTGTTTGCCCTCAGCCCCGAAGGCTTGCTCTACGTAGCGCTGGCCCAGCGCCTCGCCCAGCTCGTTATCGGTGGAACTCACGCAGCGCTTCCAGCGCGGCTTGATCTCGGATTGGCCGGTCAACGCCTTCTGCATCTTGAACTGGGCGTCCACGAAGGGCTGGGAGAGCCAGGCGGCAGTCCCGTCCAGCAAGTGGAAACTTACGTAAGTGCGCAGCGCATCGAGCGACTCGGTCTCGAGAACCCCGTTCACCTGCTTGAAGAAGTCCGGGTTGGCAACGTTCAGGCTGGAAAACTGGGGCGTGCCCATGGCGGCGAAATAGCGATCCAGATGGAAATTCGGGGCCAGGGCCAGGGCTTCCGCGCGGGTCATCTTATGATCGCGGTTCTTGGGATCGCGGCGTGCGGTGCGGTCCATGGAAGCCTTGGCCAGGGCAGTCTCGATGCGCAATACCGACTGCGCCGAATCTGCGGCCTGCTTGGGAGATTGCCCGGTGAGCGTGAACAACTGGGTGGCGTACTCGATGAGGCTCTGGCGCGCGGCCGCCATCTTGGGATCGTCCTTGAGGTAGTAATCACGATCGGGCAGCGACAAGCCGCCCTGGTCAATGTAGGCAATCACGTCGTTCGCGCTGTGCAGGTCAGGCGCCGAATAAAAGTTGAACAGCGGATTGGGACCGATCAGTTGCACCCGGGCCACGGCCTCAATCAGCGCGGCCTTGTCTTTTACATTGGCGATGCGCTTCAGCTCCGGCTTCAGCGGATCCACGCCATGGGCATTCGCAGCGCTTTCGTCAAAGCAGGAACCGTAATAGTCGCCGATTTTCTGGGAGATGGCGTCGCGCCCGGCGCCGCCGGCGGCGGCTTTCTCCAGAATCTCGCGCATGATGGCGGAATTTCTCTCGCGAATATCGACAAAGCTTCCCCAGGAGGTCTGATCGGCGGGAATCTCCGTGGTCTTCAGCCAGTTCCCGCAAGCGTACTGATAGAAATCGACGCACGGGTCGACCGTCTTGTCGATCGCATCGAGATTGACCGCCGGTTGAGCGGGAGCAGGCTGGGCAAAGCTGGCTACGGCCATCAACAAGAGAAATGCTGCCAGGAAGTGCAGTGCGCGCATGAAAGACCTCATGGACGAAGCGTTGATTTTAGGGCCCTGGGCTTAGACGGGCAAGCGGGGAAAATGTTATGTGAGGGATCAGGGGCAAAAACATTACCGCAAAGATCGCAAAGAAATCCTTTGCCTGTTTTGCTTTGCGGCATTTGCGGATTTTCTTGGCGTTCTTTGCAGTTAGGATTTGCCTTCGGATCGTCTGCGGTTTCGCGGAGTATAATCTGAGAACAGAAACCAAGGAAAAACCGTCACAATGACTTCCTCAAATGGCAGCAACGGAAACGGTGTTCCCAAGCCACGGGCAGAGTGGATCGCCGGCCGGATATCCAAAAATAGCGACGGCAATTTCTCCCAGATGCGTTACGCACGCCGGGGAGAAATCACCGAGGAGATGGCCTATGTCGCCCTCCGTGAAAAGCTGGCGCCCGAACTGGTGCGCGACGAAGTTGCCCGCGGGCGGATGATTATTCCCGCCAACATCAATCATCCCGAGCTCGAGCCCATGTGCATCGGGGTGGCCTCGCTGTGCAAGATCAATTCCAACATCGGCAATTCGGCGGTGACCTCGAACATCGAAGAAGAACTCAAGAAGCTGCACACCTCGGTGCACTTCGGCGCCGATACCGTGATGGACCTCTCAACCGGCGGCAACATCCATGAAATTCGCGAGGCCATCCTGCGGCACTCGCCCGTGCCCATCGGGACCGTTCCGATCTACGAAGCCATCTCGCGGGTCAAGCGGATTGAGGACCTCAACAAGAACGTGATGCTGGAAGTAATTGAAGAGCAGGCCGAGCAGGGCGTGGATTACATGACCATCCATGCCGGCGTGCTGATTCAATATCTGCCCATGGTTTCGAAACGCATCACCGGCATTGTCAGCCGCGGCGGCGCCATTCTGGCGCAGTGGATGGCGCACCACCACAGGCAGAATTTTCTATATGAATGCTTTGACGATATCTGCAAGATTTTCGCCAAGCACGATGTTTCGTTCTCTTTGGGCGATGGCTTGCGTCCCGGCTGCATCGCCGACGCCAGCGACGAGGCCCAATTCGCCGAGCTGAAAACTCTGGGCGAGCTGACCAAGAAAGCCTGGGAATACGACGTGCAAGTCATGATCGAGGGTCCGGGCCACGTGCCGCTGGACAAGATCAAGGAGCAGGTGGACAAGGAAAAAGAGCTCTGCTACGAAGCGCCCTTCTACACCCTGGGCCCGCTGGTCACGGACATCGCTCCCGGTTACGACCACATTACCTCAGCGATCGGAGCCGCCATGATCGGATGGCACGGCGCGGCCATGCTGTGCTACGTCACGCCCAAGGAACACCTCGGCCTGCCCAACGAAAAAGACGTGAAAGACGGAATCATTGCGTATAAGATCGCGGCCCACGCCGCTGACCTGGCGCGGCATCGCCCCGGCGCCCAGGATCGCGACGACGCGCTCAGTTACGCCCGCTACAAGTTTGATTGGGAAAAGCAGTTTGCGCTGTCGCTCGATCCCGAGACGGCGCGTTCGATGCACGACGAAACCCTGCCTGACGACTTCTACAAAGAGGCAGCCTTCTGCTCCATGTGCGGCCCGAAATTCTGTTCCATGAACTATTCCAGTAAAGTGGATGAGTACAACAAGAAGGAACACGGCCTGGAGAAGAAAGACTATTCGGAACTGGTGGACAAACTGGTCAGCCTGAAATAGGTTCTGTGATTATTGTGTGGTCGCGGGCGATTCGCCCGCGGCTTTTGCTGCTCCGAATTGATGCCTTCCCTTTAGCTCCCGATCTGTCGATCAGATCCGAGAACCTCGCGGGCGGGTCGCCCGCGACCACACGACCACACAGCCTACTTCCCGAATTCGGCTACCCCATCCCAGACCAACTGCACGGCCACGGCAAATATCAGGAAGCCGAATATTCTGGTGATGCCGCCGACCGCTCCCGGCCCCAGCTTGGCTACCAGGGGACCTCCCAGGCGCAGGAACAAATAGACACTGAGGGCTAGGGCCGTGATTCCGATAACCATTCCGAGATAGGTCACCGTACTGCCGGCGTTCGCCGCCAGGCCCATCACGACGCCGATCGAGCCGGGCCCGGAGAGCATGGGCATCGCCATCGGAGTCAGCGAAATATCTTCCTTGGTGGCGGCTTCGTCGCTCTCCGCCGGTGTAATACGCGTGGAAGCCGTCACCATTCCCCAGGCGGTGTTGGCCACGATCAGCCCTCCCGCGATCTGCAAGACCGGCAGCGAAATGCCGAAGAAGTTGAGCACGAAGCGTCCGAAAAACATAAAGACGACCAGGATGGCGAAGACGTACATCGCCGTCTTCAACGCGGTCCGGTTGCGCTCGCTATCGGAGAAATCGGCGGTCAACCCGAAAAACAACGGCACGCCGCCAAACGGATTCACAATCGGGAACAGGGCAAGAAACGTGGCGCCCGCCGCCGAAGGCAGGGTCTTCAGAATTTGTTCGACGGTATTTCCCGGCGCCATCAGCGATAGTCCTCCAGGACCTTCGCCGCGCGATTCAGGGCCGCAGCCAGGACCGCGATTTGCTGGCGGGTCCGTTCCAGATCGTGCTTGTCGATGGCCTCGTTGACGCCCGGAATTACCACTGCCGCATAGCCAGTGTACTGGCCGGGAGCGTAAATGACGTGCCGGAACCAGGGGCGGTTGGGGAGCCCGTCGGCTGTGAGCAGGGCGCGTTCCGCCTGGCGCAGAGCCGGATTGATCCGCGCCGCGTCCTTCCCGGGACTTTCCTGCCTGCGGCGGATTTTGGCTCCCGCCTGCTCAAACTGATGGGCGGCGTGGACCGCCTCGGAAAAGTTCGGGGCCTGGCCGCCGAATACCGATTCCGATTTCCTCCGCGCAGTTTCGACATAGGCGGCGATTTCCCTGCCGTACTGCTCATAGTCGTAGGGCAGGACATCGGCATTGGACATGCGAATGGCTTCCAGCCCGAAGACGCGGGCCATTTCCTGCTCATAAACAAAATCAGGATCGCCAAATTTCTTGAACCAGTTGAAGTTGTCGAAGACGGAGTGATAGACGCCGTATGATCCGCTCGAACTCACGTCCGACGATGGCACGCCCAGATGCTGCAGGAATACGGTGTAGTCTGAGCCGCTGCCCAGGTCTCCGACCGGCACATCGGAGTTCCCTGGCGCGGCTGGGACTCGCTCGGTGTTGCCAATGTCCTGCGTGGGCCGGTGCTCGCCGTCTGTCCCCGGCTGGCTGCTCTTTTGCCATTCGCTGTACACGCTGCCGCCTTTCGGGCTGGGCACAACCTTGGTCACGTCGCGGATAAACTGCTTGAGGGTGGGCACCGACGACGCGCCGAACTTTGATCCTGATACCGCTACGTCCACGTTGAAATAGGCGACGGCGTTCGCCAGATCGGCTTCGTGCTGCTCGCCCCATTCCGTGGACCCAATGAGTCCTTCTTCTTCCGCGTCCCAACTTCCGATTACGATGGTGCGCTTCGGCTTCCAGCCTGACTTCAGCAGTTCGCCGATTCCGTGAACCGATTCCAGCATCGCGGCCGTGCCGCTGTTGGGATCGACCGCGCCATAGACCCAGGCATCGCGATGATTGCCGGCCACCACCCATTCATCCGGCAGCTCGCTGCCGCGAACACGCCCAATCACGTCCCAGATGGTGCGTAACTGATAATCCTGCTTGAGATGCATCTTCACCCTGGTCGGCCCCGGACCGACGTGATAGGTGAACGGCAACGAACCCTGCCAGTCGCGAGGCGAGTCGGGTCCTCCTAAGTGTTCGAGGATCGGCCAGGCATCAGCGTAGGAAAGCGGTGTCACGGGAATTTTCGGCAGCTGCGCCGACTGCGCGGGAGGCGTGCGTTGCGCATCCGGCAGCGACGGAACCGACGCGATCCCGGGCGTCGTCGGGTCGCCGGGAAACTCGAACATGTAGCCAATAGAGCCGCGCTGCACGCCGGTGTCGGGACGCCACGGGCCTTGCGGATATTTATCTCCGTGCCGCCAGCCGTCGTCAGCGGGGTCGGAGTAAATCAGCACGCCTGCGGCTCCGCCTTCCTGCGCCACGAAGGCTTTCACTCCGCGGAAATTCTGCCCGTAGCGCACCAGCACGATCTTGCCGCGCACGTCAATCTTCATCTCCTCGAGTTTCTGAAAATCCTCAGGCGACCCGTAATTCGCGTAAACCACCTCGGCTTCGACGTCGCCCGACGGCGACATGCTGTTGAACGGCGTGACCACGCGCGGGTCATCTTGATAAGGATCGTCATTGACCCGTTCGCGGGTGGGGCCATGCATGGCGACGCCGGCAGGCGCGGTCATGTCAACGCTGATCTCAGAGGGATAGTTCATCCAGACGCGGTACTCGACGATTTCGGTCTCGAGACCGGCCTCGCGAAATTTCTGCGCCACGTAATCGGCAGTCGCCTTGTCCTCGGGAGTCCCGGCCATGTGCGGCGCCTGAGTCAGCACGCGCAGGTGCTCTTCGGCAAGTTTCGGGTCGGGCACGGCGAGGAACCGGTTTTCCAGCGCGACCTCATCCGCCGAGTTCCGGAAACCGAAGAGCGGAGCGACCGTTGTGTCCTTCGCGGTCACAGCGGATTGAGAGGTCCCGTTTACATTGCTGAGGAAAAAAATAGAAAAGAAGATGCCGGGGAAGACCACCGCAGAAATAACTTTCATCGGGCTCCTGTGACGGGCGCTGCCGCGCTCGACTTCAAGTTCGGGCAAGCTCCCGCAGCGCATCGAGCGTTTCCTCAAGATTCGGAAGCTGGTCGACGGGATAGATCCTGCCGAACCGGATTTTACCGGCTTTGTCGACGACGAAAACAGCGCGCTCACTGGCCCCGCGGAAGGGATCGACTTCGCGCAGCACGCCGTACTGGCGACTGACCGCACCGTGCGGCCAGAAATCGCTGCCCAGCAGGAAATCGAACGGACCGATCTCGCGCTCCCATGACGTGGTGTTCATAATCGAATCCACGCTGATCCCGAGCACTTCCGCCTGTCGCGCCAGAAATTTCTCGCGCTCCACCTGGTAAGAAACCATCTGCTGCGCGCTGACCGGCTCCCGGTTGCCCGGGTAGAAGACCAGCACCAGGTTGCGCTTGCCGCGCTGTTCGGAAAGGCGAAACTGTTTTCTCACGCCGCCGACCAGGACTGGAAGCTCGAATTCAGGCGCCATGTCGCCGGCCTGCAACAACGTCGTTCACCTCATATCGCCCGTGTGGGGCGGGCAGGTCAAGACCGCTTTACCTTACTTGTCCGCTGCCAATTACTTCGTACTTTGCCGAGGTCAGTTCCGCCAGGGCGAAGGGTCCGCGGCAGTGTAATTTCTGGGTGCTGATGCCCATTTCAGCGCCGAACCCGAACTCTCCGCCATCGGAAAATCGGGTGGAAGCGTTCCAGTAAACCACCGCCGAATCCACCTGCCGCAGAAACTGACGCGCATGGGCTTCGTCGCCGGTCACAATCGCTTCGGAATTCTTCGTGGAATAGCGGTTGATGTGGGCAATCGCGTCGTCGACATTGGCCACGACCCGGACCGCGATGCACAGCCGCAGATATTCCTCGCTCCAGTCCTGAACTTCGGCGCGAACGACAGGCAGGCCCGCCAGCAAACGGCGAGTCTCGTCATCGCCGCGCACCTCCACGCCGCTCTCCAGAAGCTTTTTCACGATGCGGGGAAGATACTGCGGCGCGATGCCCTGGTGCACCAGCAGCTTCTCCGCGGAATTGCACACCGATGGACGCTGCGTCTTGGCATTGATCACGATGGCATCCGCCATCTCGAAGTCAGCGGACTCGTCCACAAAGACGTGGCAGTTCCCTGCCCCGGTCTCGATTACCGGCACGGTGGCGTTGTCCGCGACATAGGAAATCAGGCCCGGACCGCCGCGGGGAATGAGGACGTCCACCAGCCCGCGCGCCTTGATCAGCTCGTGCACTGAATCGCGAGTGCTCGAATCCAGCAGCTCGATTGCGCCCTCGGGGACGCCGTCTACCTGGTTCAGAATCTCGACTAGTTTCTGATTGCTGTGGGCCGCTTCCTTCCCGCCACGCAGCACAATCGCGTTGCCGGTCTTGAGCACTAAAGATGCGCAATCCACGGTTACATTCGGGCGCGATTCATATACGACGCCTACCACGCCCAAAGGCACGCGCACTTTGCGGATACGCAATCCCTTCGGCTGCGTCCACTCAGCTATCGTCTCGCCGATCGGATCGGGAAGGCCGGCCACTTCACGCACGCCCGACACCATCGCCGCAATACGTTCCGGAGTGAGGAGAAGACGGTCGCGCATTGCGCCCGCCAGGCCGGAGTCTTCGAGGTCGGCCCGGTTCGCCTCGATGATGCTTGCAGAATTCGCGGCAATCGCATCCGCCATGGCCAGCAGCACGGCATTCTTTTCGACGGTCGAGAGCTGCGCCATCCGGGCCGCGGCGCCTTGGGCGCGCAGAAGCTTGTCGCGAGTCGAGCTGGAAGTGCGGACGCTAGTTGCCATGGGAAGACTTTCCGGGCTGGGGCGGAAAATAGGTGCCGATTTTGCGTTCGAGGGCCCAGGGAATAGCGTGCGCGTGGCGTCCATTGGCGATGGCGACGTTGGCGCCCGCTTCGCTGGCCAGCTTGGCGGCGCGCAGCTTGGAGCGCATGCCTCCCGTGCCCAGCTTGCCCTGGCCGTTGCAGACCGCTTCCATGGGCGCGGTCAACTTGCGCACCGTGCGCAACAGGCGCGGCCGCTTGCCCTTGGGAAAATAAAAACCGTCAACGTCGGTGAGCAGCAGCAACCAGTCCGCCTTGACGGCGGTTGCCAGCAACGCGCTCAACTCGTCATTGTCACCAAACGCACCCACCAGTTCGCGCACCGAGACGCTGTCATTCTCATTCACCACCGGCACAACGCCGAGCTTCAGCAATTCATGCAGAGCATTCTGCAAATTGCGATAGCGAATGGGAGACGTGAAGTCATCGCTCGAGAGCAGCAGCTGGGCTACCACTTTCTTTCCGAAAAACAGCTGCTCGTAGGTGTGCATCAGCAGGCTTTGCCCGACCGCGGCGCAGGCCTGCATCAGAGGCACGGTGGATGGCCGTTGCCGAAGCCCCAGGTGGGTCATGCCCGAGGCGATCGCTCCTGAGCTGACAATCAGGTATTCGTGGCGCGAAAGATCGAGCTGGTCGACCAGGGCCCGCATGCGCAACGTATCGATGCGGCCGCCCGGGGCGATCAGACTGGTTCCGACTTTGACAACGAGACGCATAGTGGACCTCTAATTTAACAATATAAGGCGGATTTGGGCGAGTGTAGGCGCGAGCGCTCGTGCGGAGTCATCCGTGGCGCCGTAGCACGAGCGCCCTCCCTCGTGCGGAATCATCCGTGGCGCTGCAGCACGAGCGTGGGCGCTCGCGCCTACATTTCTCGCGTTAAACTGTTTCTCATGGTTGTGCACGACTCGACCCGGCGCTTTTCCTCGCGGGTGGAAAACTACGTTCGCTATCGGCCTGCCTATCCCTCGGCGGTTCTCGATCTGCTGAAGATGGAGTGCAGCCTCACCGCCGCATCCGTCATCGCCGATATGGCTTCGGGCACCGGCATTTTCACCCGCATGCTGCTGGAGAACGGCAACCGCGTCTACGGTGTGGAGCCCAATGCGGACATGCGCCGCGCCGGAGAGGAATTTCTACGCGCTTATCCCCAGTTCACCAGTCTGGCGGGGACGGCCGAGGCCACGCCTCTCGCCGACCACTGCGTCGACCTGGTCACGGCCGCCCAGGCGGCGCACTGGTTTGATCGTGAAAAGGCGCGGCGGGAGTTCATTCGCATCGGCCGGCCGGACGCGTGGGCCGTGCTGCTGTGGAACGAGCGGCGCACCGGATCAACGCCATTCCTCCGCAACTACGAGGAGTTGCTGGCCAAGTACGGCACCGACTACCAGGACGTGCGCTCCGAGCGTACTACGGAGCAGATTGAAACATTTTTTGCGCCCTCGCGATTTCAGGTGCGCGCTTTCGACTATCACCAGGACTTCGACTATCCCGCGCTCGAAGGGCGATTGCTGTCTTCTTCCTACACGCCGCAGGCCGGCGACGCCGGCCACATGCCCATGCTGCACGAATTGCGGCGGATATTCGATGCGCATCAGGTAGACGGCCGAGTCAGGTTCGAGTACGACACCCGGGTGTATTACGGGCAGTTGGTTTGAGCTGCCGGCTAAGGCATCAACCACCGAAGGCGAGAAGATACACGAAGGAAATCCTGGGACGGAGAACGCATGGCCAGCGAGAAGACGTTTCACATGACGCCCGACGAATTCCGGCGCCACGGGCACACCGTAGTCGACTGGATCGCCGACTACTACGCGCGCATCGAATCGTTCCCCGTGCTTTCGCAGGCCGAGCCTGGTCAGATTCGGGCGTCACTGCCTCCCCATCCCCCGTTGCAGGGCGAGCCTTTTCCGGCCATCCTGGCCGACATCGAAAAGCTGATTCTTCCCGGCATCACGCACTGGCAATCGCCGAATTTCTACGCCTACTTCCCTTCGAACGCATCCGGCCCGGCAATCCTCGGCGACTTGCTCTCTTCCGGCCTGGGGGTGCAGGGAATGCTGTGGGCCACCAGCCCGGCCTGCACTGAGCTGGAGACGCATGTGCTCGACTGGCTGGTTCATATGCTCGACCTGCCGCGGAAATTTCTTTCGACAGATAGCGGCGGTGGCGTGATCCAGGACACCGCTTCGAGCGCTTCGCTGTGCGCGCTGCTGGCGGCGCGGGAGCGGGCCACAAACTTTGCCAGCAATCGGCGCGGCTGCGATGGCAAGCTGGTGGCCTACACGTCGTCGCAAGCGCACTCTTCATTGGAGAAAGACGCCCAGGTCGCAGGCATTGGACGGGACAATCTCCGCCTGATCGAGGTCGACGAATCTTTCGCCATGCGGCCCGAGGCGCTGGCGCGGCAGATCGTGCAGGACCGGCAAGCCGGACTTGTGCCGTTTTTTGTCTGCGCCACCGTGGGTACAACTTCTTCGAATGCGATTGATCCTGTGCCTGAAATTGCCCGCATCTGCCGCGAACACAAACTATGGCTGCACGTCGACGCCGCCATGTCCGGCACAGCCGCGCTTTGTCCTGAATTTCGCCACACCCACGCGGGCGTCGAGCTGGCCGACAGCTATTGCTTCAATCCGCACAAATGGATGTTCACCAATTTTGACTGCGATTGCTTTTATGTCGCCGACCGTAAGGCGCTCATCCAGACGCTGAGCGTGCTGCCGGAGTACTTGCGCAACAAAGCCACCGAAACCGGGGCGGTGATCGACTATCGCGACTGGCAGATTCCCCTCGGCCGGCGCTTTCGCGCGCTCAAGCTGTGGTTCGTGATCCGGCACTATGGAGTGGAAGGGCTGCAGCATCACATCCGAAAGCATGTCGAGTTGGCGCAGCAGTTTGCCGCATGGGTCAAGAATGACGAACGCTTCGAGCTGGCCGCGCCGGTGCCGTTGAATCTCGTCTGCTTCCGCCACAAGGGTGGAGATGAAAACAATCAGGCTTTGATGGACCGCCTCAACCGCAGCGGAGACCTTTATCTCACCCATACGCGCCTGAACGGTCGCCTGACTTTGCGGCTGTGCGTGGGGCAGACAAATACTACCGGGCGGCATGTGGAGAAGGCTTGGAAACGAATTCAGGAAGAAGCTGCGAAGTTGGGGCCGGCTTAAACTCAAGAATGGCCGGCTTCACGGTGACACGAGCACGAAGCGGGCGCTCGCGCCTATATCGGACCTAAGCGGGCGTTCCCGTCCGGGACGCGGCGGTGCGAGCTCTGCGGGCAAGATATTTCCCCCGGCCCGCCAGGAAACGCGCCAGGACGTCGGCCACCGCCTCAAGCAATACTCTGTCTTCCGCTCCAAAATCATCTTCGCGATCGCTTTCAACACTTAGAACTCCCAACTCACGCGAAGCCAACTTCATCGAGATGAGTATTTTGGAACGGGTTTGCGGAAGCGCAACTTCACCTGGAGCATCCCCCCCTGCGCTCAGCGATTGCTGTGGCGCATTTTCTTCGACGGCGAGGAAGATGCCGACCCAGGCATAGTGTCGGCCCCGGCACAGCAAGTCGATCACATCCTCCAACGGAGAATCATGCGCGGACGGCCGGCTGGCCGCGAGCAAGCGTTCGACGTCAGCCAAAAGCTGGCGGGTGGAACGATAAACTTTCAAGGGCGAGTCCTGGAGGTCAGAAGAAATCGAGGCCAAGTTTAATGGCAGGCGCGGGGAGGGTCAACGGCTTTGGAGAACAGCCATCAGGGGCATAGAAACTTCGTGAATCACACACCAGAACCGGCATTGGTCTTTGGGCCGGGCAGGGCTCAATGAGGGATAATCGCCCTATTAACCTCAGTCAAGCCGGTTTAATAATCTCTTACACGCTGCCACTCTACCCTGATGTGATCGCCGTTCGGATTCCTGTCGTGGACAGCGATACCCTCATAGTGGCAGTGCTTGTCGCCCAGCGGCAGGGTCAGCCAGTCGCAGTCGCTCGGTTTCTGGGACATAAGGATCGCGAGTTGTTCTGGTCCAACGGTGAGCGGGACTAATAAGAGCGCTCCAAGCAAGAGCATCACCAAACCTAACCGTCTGAAGCCTTTTTCGATATTGGGTGTCTCGTTCCGACCTGGCTGCGTTGTATCGGTGCGGCTACGCAATTTCTGCTTGTCTGGCACTCCGACGGGATGCACTGCCGCCAAGACGACGCCCATAGGCCGGACCGGAGGCTCGATGTTCCAGCGCTTTCGGGGCTTGCGAACCTTCAAAGCGTACTTCTTTCCTTTGGCAGTTGCTACACACCGAATAACCTCGACGGTCTCACCACAATCGGGGCAAGTTTCCTTTTTCTGCCTCACCTCGATGGTTGCGCCACAGGAACAATGAAAAAGGAATTGTCGCCCGACAAAGTGCTCGTCACCGAGTTCCGGTGCCACTTTATCCTCCCCACTAGCGCCGAGCCCCATAATATACGCACCGCCCAGACCAACTGTTGATCGCGGTAGGGACGACCATTGCTGATCGCCCCCCGCACAGACCCGGACGGGCGCTCATTAGCGCATCCGGTTCTTATCTCAGATGAATAGCGGCCGAGCATAATGCTCCTCCGCACACTCCCCCACCCGTGGGACACGCGCAGTCCCGCTCTGAGTCGGGTACGTGTCGAATGGAAGAGTGTTCTCCTTGATCCGCAGCCTTCCCTCCTCACTCTCCGCCAACGATGGCCTGTCTTTGTTCGAATGATTCATCGGTACTATGCCGCGGTGTGACTCCTCGGGGACGTACACGCGGGCCGTGTGGCCTAAGCCTTCTCCCGCCGTCCTGCGACTGACTTTCGTCGCAGGCATCTCCGAGGTCTCCCGGTTCTCGTGCATGAAGTTTCTAGGCGTGTCTGGGGTCTTCGACTACGCCGGACTGAGCATGGACTCGCGGTATCGCCGCTGCTCATGTTGCCTTCCGCACATTTATACTGCGTCGGCGTCCGGGTTGTAAGTTTTCGCAGCTCAATAGCCCACCCCGCCTATTCCCCTGTTTACGCTTCGCCGTGCACCTCGCGATGCCCAACGCAAAACTCGGGGCCAAAGTGGATCGCTACTCCTTCTTTGTAAGGCTTCTTCCTCCTCTGCTTCATGCCGGTTTAGCCCGGCGCACATAAATCGCCGTTACACTCATCCTATGAGAGAGGATGTCAAGCAAAAACACTTCTCCACTCTCTCCGTGAGACCTCGATCGGTGCTTGCATCCAGGCCCCTTCTTCTTCGTGGAGAGGATTTGGTTTTAACGCCTGGAGCGGCACAGAGTACGACAGGGATACGGATCACAGTTGCTGGTCTCCCTGGAGTGGTTTCATGCGACGGTCCCGACACCATTCGTTGCGAAGCTGTGCAAGCCAACCGTTGGCTTAAGTGCCAACCATCATCCTATGGGAGGCTCGAGGCCTATGGCTTTTTTGGGTTGTGCGAGGGGGCATAGGATTGACCCGGAGACTCGGTGCTGCATGCCGCAGCACACCACGCGCCTAATGAGTGCATGGATACTCTCCCTCGAACCCCGAGCATCGCAGAACCGATGGGCCACCACCGAGGCGTGAAACCTGGGAGATCCCCTCCGTTCTGTGCGACGCTCAAGCTGCTTGTAGCTTCAGTTGTTCGGCGTCGAAACGTTCCTCCTTCTTCCAGAGTGTCAAAGCAATGGCCGCGATCTTGCGTGCCAAGGTCAGACGCGCCATCTCGGGCTTCATCCCTTTCTCCAGTAAGGCCACGTAGAAGTCGCGTAACGGACCCACTCCACAGCTGGCTCGGGTGGCGGCGCCCTTGAAGATCTCTTTCATCTCATGGTTGTGGTTCCGATTGAGACCGCGAATCTGTTGCGGTTTCTTCGCACGTTGCAGTTGTCCGCGCACGAAGCGATACTGCGCACTGTCGCGGGTCTCAATGCCCAGCCCACTATAGGTCCAGAGTTGCCGTTTGCTGCGGAAGCGATGCGGCGTTTGCATCAGTGCGATCAAGCGGGCGGCCCGAATCGGACCGATGCAGGGAATCTGGCACAGCAGTTTGGAGGCTTTATGTTTCCGGCTCTCTGTTAATAACTCGGGGCGGAGCGTTCGTCGTAAGGCCTGCAATCCATCCAACTGCTGATAGAGCAACTCGGCCCGCCGGCGCACCCCCACATGCTCGATCCTGTGTAGCCACTCTTCCCGATAACGCGGAGCATACACCTGGGTACCTGCACAAGGGATGCTCCAGCCGCGATATAGAGCTTTGATCCGGTTCATCACTCGATTCAGATCTTGGCTGATGGTCTGATAACTACGCCCCAGCTCGCGTAGCGTCCGCAGCCCGTGTTCCCCGTGATAGACCGGGCGCAACATCCCCGTGCGCAACAAGTCGGCCAACTTGCGCGCATCGATCTTGTCGCTCTTGTTGCCTTCCTTTAATAAGGCATTGCGCCGCGGATCGCAGACCAGCACTTGCGCCGCCTGGGGTTGCAGCAGATCGTAGAGCCAAGCCGCCCAGGTCCCTTCTTCCCAGGTCACATGCAACTCGCCCCGCAGACCGTGGATAAACTGCAGAATGCTGCTGGCTTTGGTTTCCACGATCGATTCCATCACCAGCTTGCCCCTGTCGTTCAACACCGCGATCACGGTCGCTTCCTTGTGCACGTCCATGCCGATATACTTGATATCGCGACTCATTCAGTTGCCTCCTTGGGGGAAAGATCATTCGCGTCCAATGGAGTTCTTTCCCTCAGGGTACAGTGCCAATCTTTCCTCGCTTTTTCTAGCTTCCTTCTGCCGCCCCACACTCCTCGACTACATGTCTATGGGGCCCCTCTCTCATATTGCATTGACCTGAGTCTGGCGAACAAACGGCGCAAACTGGTGAGAACGCCTATTTACGCCATTCAGTGGAACAGGCTATGCCTCTTCGACTAAAGTGCTTGCTATGGAACGGTCGGACGTGTTTCCTCCCAACTTCCCATCTGAATTAGTTACTGCAGCCTTTGTGGCCTCTAAAGAAGCGGCATGGCGTCCCGCGCAAGCCGCTGTTTCAGTCGAATGGCTCGGCACTCACGGTTACGCCGTACTCGGAACCGAGCTTTGGCTTCCGATGGATGGCTCGATACAGAGCTTGCCTTACTTCCAGAACGTAGACCGCAATGAAGATGAGGCATGGGATTCGTTTGTGGCGCGGGCATCGGCGGAAACTTTGGCGTATCTCAGAACGTTTACCCCTAAGTTCATCGAAGAAGGCGATGTCTACGTCAACGTGACATGGGTGAGCGAGGCGGAATTTGGAAACCTGAAGGCTTGACGCAATCGTAGTTGGCGAGCACGGTAGGGACAGCCATCACTGGTTGCCCCCCGTACGGACCCGGACGGGCGCTTATTAGCGCATCCGGTTCTTATCGCGGATGACTAGCGACGAAGCGAGCGCCAGGAAAGGGATGGAGCGCTCGCGGTTGGGGAAGCCAGCGCTGAGCCAAAACGAGGATGCGCGTCCAGTTGATCCGGCGTTTCTGGCTTCGACGGCGAATGGTACGCCACCAGAGCGCAATCACCCGATCCCGAAACGCACCCAGACTCGTGAGGTTTCCCGGTACCGCGTAGTAGTTGAAGTAGCCTTGTACGACCGACCTGAGCCACTGTCCGGTTTGGGGCACGGGATCGTGCATGCGCACGCGGAGTTGCTGCTTAACCTGCCGCAGCTTGGCTCGCATGCGCTTGCGGATCGTGGTGCGCCTCACCATGAATCGCCCTAATCCATTCTTCCCGCTGATGTGCGTGAAGCCTAGAAAGTCGAACGTTTCCGGCTTGCCTTCCCCTCTTCGTTCCCGGTTTTGTTCGGCAAACCGACCGAACTCAATCCGGCGCGTCTTGTCAGGGTGGAGCTCCAGCCCAAACTTTCCCAGACGCTCCCGCAAGTTCTCCAGGAAGTGATCTGCGTCCGTCTGATACTGGAATCCCGCGATGGTATCATCCGCAAAACGGATGACCACCATCTCGCCTTGCGCATACTTCTTGCGCCAGACGTTCACCCAGAGATCGAAACTGTAGTGGAGGTAAATATTCGCGAGGAGCGGTGAAATCACCGAACCTTGCGGGCTCCCTGTCTTCGATTCCGACCACTTGCCGTCCTCCATCACCCCAGCCTTGAGCCATTTCTGGATCAATCGCAGAATGCGGGGGTCGGCGACGCGATGCTCCACGAACTTGATCAGCCAACTCTTGTCGAGGTTGTCGAAAAATCCTCGAATGTCGGCGTCCAGAACGTAGTTCACCTTCTTCTTCAGGAGCGCATACGACAGCGCATCCAGCGCATCATGCTGGCTGCGCCCCGGGCGAAATCCATACGAAAAGCCGAGAAAGTCTTCCTCGTAAATCTGGTTGAAGATGGTGGCCACGGCCTGTTGGACAAGTTTGTCTTCCAAAGCCGCAACCCCTAATGGACGTTGCCGTCCATCTGCTTTCTCGATGTATACCCTTCGCGATGGCTGCGCGCGATACGCTCCACGATGAACTCGGCCGTGGAGATCGATCAGTCGATCTTCAACTCCGATTTCATACTCCTGCCATGTGACCCCGTCCACTCCAGGTGCGGCTTTCCTCTTGAGCGAGTAAAAGCTTTCTCGCAGCAGATCGACGGTCAGATGGTGGAGCAAGGCGGTGAACTTCATCTCCTTATTGTTCCTTGCTGCTTTCCGCACGCCGGCCAGCCCCTGGGACACACGTACCCCGCTCCGTGTCGGGTGCGTGTTAGGTTGACCAGCGTTCTCCTTGATCAGCGGCCTTCCCTCCGCACTCTCCGCCAACGGTTTCCCGTCTTTGTTCGAATGGTTCATAGGTAATACTCCGCTGTGTGACTCCTCAGAGACGTACATGCGGGCCGTGTGGCCTAAGCCTTCTCCCGCCGACCTGCTGCCTGGTTGAGTCGCAGGTGTCTCCGAGGTCTCCCGGTTCTCGTGCTTGAAGTTTCTAGGCGTGCCTGGGGTCTTCGACTACGCCGGACTGAACACGGACTCGCGCTATCGCCCCTGTTCATGTTGCCTTCCGCGCATATTAACCGCGTCGGCGTCCGGGTTGTATGTTTTCGCAGCTCAATAGCCCACCCCGCCTATACCCCTGTCTACGCTTCGCTGTGTCCCTCGCGGTAGCAGCGCAAGACTCGGGGCCGAGCAGATCGCTAGTCCTTTCTCGTAAGAATTTTCCATTCTCTGCTTCAAGCCGGTTTATCCCGGCGCACTAACATCGCGATTTACACTCATCGACCCGGATTCTGAGTGCCAACCTGCCTGATTACAGCAGCTATCTCTTCTCTAACCCGATGGGTTTCTCGGGAACGGGAGTGGTGGCCGAAGCGTCGGGTCGCCAGGCGGTCGCATTGGCGGCCGCGGAGGGATTCACGCCGAAATCCCAAACGTATAGGTTCATTCCCTCCTTTCCCAACAGCTCAATCACGGCGTACTCCCCGGGCTCGAGATCGCTTGACGGAGTGACCTTGACCCAGCCGCCGGTGAGTTTGGTGGCCGTGGTAGGGAGCAGCTTTTGTTCCTGGCTGACCTTGCCATAGACCGCAATCTTGATGTCGCCGACAATGCGTTTGTCCTTGCCGGCCTGCAGGCGCACGATGCGGAAGCGGTCCCAGGGCAGTTCCTGCTCTTTCGATTTCTCGGCAATCTGGACCGCCTTGTCGAGCTGGTCCTGCTGCTCCAGGTTGATGTAAATGGCGGGGACGGTGACGTGCGCCTGAATTTTGGCATGCAATCCCGGCAACTCGATGATCTGTTTGGAGCCGGCAACGGGATTGATCGTGGCCCGCAGGATGTTGCCTTTCATGTTCTTGTTGAGCTCGCCGCTGCTCTGCTGCAACTCAACCAACTGCGGTTGGGTCTGGAAAGTATCGAGCAGGATCACACCGCCGTCGTCGGGCAAACGCAGGCCGGGCGCCACATGGGGTGACCTCGCCTCGTCAGCCTGGCGTTCCGCTTCCAACTCCTTGTCGAGCTCCGCCGCTTCCGGGGCGGGCTTGCCGGCGGCGCGATCCTTCTCGTACTTGTCGGTCGCTGCCCAATCCACCATCGCCTTGGGAACTTCTTCCCACTCATTGCGCTCGGCGCTCAGGTAGCGGACGCGCTCGCCTTTCACCTCCCATTTCGTGACTAGCTGGTAGGTGCCATCGGTGAGGATGAGGCGCTTCGCGAGTTCCTGCGCGGATACGGGCACCGAGAAGCAGAACGCAGCTCCTGCCAGCAAGCCAATCGCGAAAACACAAAGCTGACGCATAGAATCCAGTGGATTAGATGCAGCCTTCCGCTGCCCAGTGTACTCCCGCGGGCATGTGTCTTTTGGAGTCTGCGCCACACCCACAAAAACCCGAACCGCCAAGGACACGAAGTACCACGAAGGCCTTAACCCGAAGGGTCTTCTTCGTGTCCCTCCTGTCCTTGTGTGGTAAAAGCTTTTTCTTCCTAGTCACCTCAAAACATTTCTGGCATAATTGGTTGTGCACCCATCCTGCACAAAATCTCAAAGACAATTTAAGGTGAGGAACCGATGTCGCCAAAGTACATCTTTGTGACCGGGGGCGTGGTGTCGTCGTTGGGCAAAGGACTGGCGGCGGCCTCGATGGGCTGCCTGCTGGAAAGTCGCGGGTTGAAGGTCAACCTGATGAAGTTTGATCCTTATCTCAACGTCGATCCGGGGACCATGTCGCCTTTCCAGCATGGCGAGGTATTTGTCACCGACGACGGTGCCGAGACCGATCTCGACCTGGGCCACTACGAACGCTTCACTCACGCCAAGCTCTCCCGCGATAACAACTGGACCACGGGGCGGATCTACGAACAGATCATCGCCAAGGAGCGGCGCGGCGACTATCTGGGGAAAACGGTGCAGGTGATTCCGCACGTCACCAATGAAATCAAGGCTGCGATGAAGAAGGTGGCGCAGGATGTGGATGTGGCCATCGTGGAAGTTGGAGGCACGGTAGGCGATATCGAGTCGCTGCCCTTTATGGAAGCGATCCGGCAGATGCGGCAGGAACTGGGCCGCGATCACACTCTGTTCATGCACGTGACCCTGGTGCCGTTTATCGCCGCGGCGCAGGAACTCAAGACCAAGCCGACCCAGCACTCGGTCAAGGAACTTCTCAGCATCGGGATCCAGCCCGACATTCTGCTATGCCGCACCGACCGCTTCCTTTCCAAAGAGATCAAATCGAAAATAGCGCTCTTCTGCAATGTGGAAGAAGAGGCGGTCATCACCGCCAAGGATGTTGCCTCGATCTACGAGGTACCGCTGGTGTTTTCGCATGAGGGTGTGGACTCCCTGGTGCTGCGCTACCTGCGCCTGGAAGCCAGGGATGGCGACTTGAAGGATTGGGAGGAAATCGTGCACCGGGTCTACAACCCGAAGGCCGAAGTCACGATCGGCATCGTGGGCAAGTATGTGGAATACGAAGACTCCTACAAGTCGCTGAAAGAAGCGCTGGTCCACGGCGCGCTGGCGCACAACCTGAAACTGAATCTGAACTGGATCGAAGCCGAGGGGCTCGAAGCCGGCGACCGCGCCTACGAAGAACAGCTGGCCGATTACGACGGGCTGCTGGTCCCCGGCGGCTTTGGCAAGCGCGGCATCGAAGGCATGCTGCTGGCGATCCGCTACGCCCGCGAATACAAGGTCCCGTATTTTGGCATTTGTCTCGGCATGCAGACGGCCTGCATCGAGTTTGCGCGCAACGTGTGCGGGCTGGCTGACGCCAACTCTAGCGAGTTCGATCCCGCAACGCCGCACCGCGTGATCTACAAACTGCGCGAGCTGCGCGGCGTGGAGGAACTGGGCGGCACCATGAGGCTGGGGGCCTGGCCGTGCAAGATCGAGCCCGGAACCCTGGCCCACAAGATCTACGGCAAGCTTGAAATCAGCGAACGTCATCGCCACCGCTACGAATTCAACCGCGAGTACGAAGAAACGCTGACTGCGGGCGGATTGCGAATTTCCGGGTCAACGCCGGACGGAACTTACGTGGAGATGGTGGAGTTGCCCGACCATCCCCACTTCATCGGCTGCCAGTTCCATCCCGAATTCAAGTCAAAGCCGCTGGAGCCGCATCCGCTGTTCAAGACGTTCGTGGGCGCCGCCTACGAGCACGGCCTGAAGCGGCGAGCGGAAAAGGCAGCTTCGGAAGTGGAGATGTTCCACCGGCCGGAGAATGTTGGAAAAAGATAGTTAACCACGGAGGACACAGAGGACACCGAGGAACCCTCGGGAAATGTCGGTTTTCTCTGTGCCCTCCGTGTCCTCCGTGATTTGATCATGACCACATCTTTCCAAATCGACAATGTCCGTATCGGTTCAGGAAATCTGTTTCTCATCGCCGGCCCGTGCGTTATTGAGAGTGAGAAGCACGCTCTTTTCATGGCGGAGGTGATCAAAGGCGTAACCCGCTCGTTGAACTTCCCTTTCATTTTCAAGGCCTCGTACGACAAGGCAAACCGTACTTCCATTCGCAGCTATCGCGGTCCGGGACTGGTGGAAGGCCTGCGCATCCTGAAAAAGATAAAAGACGAAGTGCACGTGCCGATCCTCACCGACGTCCACGAAACCGCCGATGTAGCCAAGGTTGCGGAGGTTGCGGACATCCTGCAGATTCCCGCGTTTCTCTGCCGACAGACCGATCTCATCGTGGCCGCGGCCATGACCGAGCGCGTCGTGAACATCAAGAAAGGCCAGTTCGTATCGCCCGCCGATATGCGGCATAGCGTGGAGAAATGCCGTACCGCGGGCAACGACAAAGTCTTCGTAACCGAGCGCGGATCAAGCTTCGGCTACAACAATCTGGTGGTGGACATGCGATCACTGGCTATCATGCGCAAATTTGTTCCTGTGGTTTTCGACGCCACCCACTCGGTCCAGCTTCCTTCGTCCGCGGCCGACGGAGATCATGCCGTGAGCGGAGGACAGCCCGAGTTCATCCCAATTCTGGCGCGAGCGGCCGTGGCGGCAGGTGTAGACGGAATATTCCTGGAAGTTCACGACAACCCCAGGGAAGCCAAGTCCGATGGGGCCAATGCTCTGGAGTCAACCAAACTGCGCGGGGTCTTGAAAGAGCTGCAGGCAGTTCAGAATGCGCTGACCGCCGCGCACACCAAGCCGTGACGAAACCGGCAATTAGCACTTAGCACTTGGCACTTAGCCAAACCTAGACAGGCAGGACTCTGAAGGTGGCAGGAACCTGAATCCCTGGAGGGTTGGCTAATTGCCAAGTGCCAATTGCTAAGTGCTGCCTCTGAACGGTCGCCGTCAGGGAATCTGCTACCATGGCCGCCGTGCATTAGCCTTGCATTTCCGATTCCTCGGAGGCCGCTATGAGATATTTTTCCCTGGCACTCCTCGGCGCTGGTTTATTCGCAGCTTTCACCGCATCGGGCGCGCAAGCCACGGCGACCAACCCGCTTCGGGTCGCAATCGCGGGCATGGTTCACGGTCATGTCGAAGGCTTTCTCCAGCGCTCGCTGCATCGGCCTGACATACAGATTGTCGGATTCGCCGAACCCGACACCCAGGTTGCCATGCGTTACGCGGCGCAGTTCAGCCTCGACCGCAATTTGATCTTTGCCGATCTGGAAGACATGCTGCAGAAGACCCACCCGCAGGCTGTCCTGGCATACACCAACACTTACGACCACCGAAGAGTCGTAGAAATATGTGCCCGCCACGGCGTCCACGTGATGATGGAAAAGCCGTTGGCAGTCAGCGCCGAAGATGCGCACGCCATCGCCAACGCCGCGCGCCAGGGCAAGATCCAGGTGCTGGTGAATTACGAGACCTCCTGGTATCGCAGCAATCATGCGGCCTATGACATGGTCCACGACCAATCGATTGGCGACATTCGCAAAGTCGTGGTCCACGACGGCCATCAGGGACCGAAGGAAATCAATGTGGCTCCAGAGTTCCTGGCATGGCTCAACGATCCCAAGCTGGACGGCGGCGGAGCGCTTTACGATTTCGGCTGCTACGGCGCCGATTTGATGACCTGGCTGATGGACGGAGCCCGGCCGATTTCGGTGACCGCTGTCACCCAGCAGATCAAGCCGGATATCTATCCCCGAGTCGACGACGAGGCGACCATCATCCTGACCTATCCCAAAGCGGTGGCCATCCTGCAGCCGTCATGGAACTGGCCATTCGACCGGAAGGATATGGAAGTCTATGGCCAGACCGGCTATGTGCTCACGGTCCGGCACGACGACGTGCGCGTGCGCCTCAAGGGCGGAGAGGAGCACCTGATGCCGGCCGGGCCGGTGCCTGCTCCTTATGATGACTCGCTGTCATTATTGCGGGCGGTCGTGCTGGATGGAGCCGCGCCCGGCGCTCCTTCGTCTCTCGAAACCAATGTGATCGTCGCCGAAATTCTCGACGCCGCCCGGCGCGCGGCAGCTTCAGGAAAGGCGGTTCGATTCGCGGATGGCGGCCCGCAATGAGTCCCACCGAATCTGCTACCATTTTGTGCGCGTAATGTAGGCGCGAGCGCCCGCGCTCGTGCGGCAGTGTTGAAGTGCCGCCCTACGAGATGCCCTTGGAACGCCAGGTCATTTACACTTCCGCACGAGCGGGGCGCTCGCGCTTACATTGACGTCTCATCACCTCATGCACATCTTCTGCACCATTGCCGGAATTCTCTCCATACTGGGCATCCTCCTGGATGCGTTCGAGACCATCGTTCTGCCGCGACGGGTGCAGCGCAGCTTCCGCCTGACGAGCTGGTTTTACCGGCGTACCTGGATCCCGTATCGGGGAATAGCCAGCCGCATTCCGTCCCGAGCGCGGCGGGAGAATTTTCTTAGCTATTTCGGACCCCTGTCCCTGATTTTCCTGCTGATCTTGTGGGCGACCGGACTGATCTTTGGTTTCGCCCTGCTGCAATATGGGGTGGGGGAGCACTTCCGTCTCAGCGGAGAGCCCATTACTTTTGGCGTCCTGGTGTACCACAGTGGTGAAACTTTCTTCACTCTCGGCTACGGCGACATCATTCCCAGCTCCGGCTTGGCCCGCGCCCTGTCAGTGGTGGAAGCCGGCCTGGGCTTCGGCTTTCTGGGCGTGGTGATCGGTTATCTGCCGACCATCTATTCGTCGTTCTCTCGCCGCGAAATAGAAATCTCCCTGCTCGATGCGCGGGCGGGCTCGCCTCCATCGGCCGCGGAATTATTGTCCCGCTTCGGAAACTGTCCGCAACAGGCGGTCCTCGACCAGATTTTCAAAGACTGGGAACGCTGGGCAGCCGAGGTGCTGGAGAGTCATCTTTCTTATCCTGCTCTCAGCTTCTTTCGTTCGCAGCACAACAATCAATCCTGGCTGGGAGCGCTGATCACCATTCTGGATGCCAGCGCGCTGGTGATCGCCGGCGTCGATGGCTTGCGCCCCGAGCAAGCCAAGATCACGTTCGCCATGGCCCGGCACGCCGTAGTTGACCTGGCCCAGGTGGTAAATGCGCGCTACAACCCGAACGCCCCTGACCGGTTGCCCGAGCAGGAACTGAGTCGGCTGCGCCAGAAGCTGGCGGAACGTGGGGTAAAACTGCGCGAGGGCGCGGCCTTTGAGGAGAAGCTGGGCAATCTCCGGTCGCAGTATGAGTCCTATGCCGTGGCCATTGCGCTCAATCTATCGATCACTTTGCCGCCGTGGATTCATCCCGACCGGCAAAAGGATAATTGGCAGGCCGGCCCCTGGGACCGAGTCATACAAGCCAGAAGTCTGGTAGGGCGGGTGCAGAGTATGGACGATCATTTTTAGAAGCTGTCAGCTCTCAGCTTCCAGCTCTTGGGGCACACCGTTCCGGCTGTCCTAACCGCGTGACTGAATGCTAATTACCAAGAACCAAATGCTGACCTCTGCCTTCTGCTACCATCTTTTCTTCCTCCATGAAACAGGTTGGCGAAAACGTAGTCCGGATCGAAGCTGAAGCTCTGCGCGCCCTGGCCGACCGCATCGCGGGCCCCATGGCGGCCGCTTTCGATCGGGCGGTTGAGTTGATCTACGCCTGCGCGGGCCGGGTTGTGGTTACGGGTATGGGCAAAAGTGGCATTATCGCGCGCAAGATCGCGGCCACCTTGAGTTCGACGGGAACGCCGGCGCTGTTCATGCATCCCGTGGACGCGGTGCATGGGGACCTCGGAATGGTGGTGCGCGGCGATGTGGTGCTGGCGCTCTCAGCCAGCGGCGAAACGGAAGAGATTTTGCGGCTGCTGGCGACACTCAAGCGGCTGCAAGTGCCACTGATCAGCATGACTGGAGATCCAGTTTTTGAAAGATCCGCAGAAAAAACTGCGGGCGGGTCGCCCGCGGCCACACCAACGACCCAGAAAATATCCACCCTGGCGGCGGCAGCGGATGTTGCGCTCGACTGCTCAGTGGCTAAGGAAGCCTGCGGCCTGGGATTGGCGCCGACTGCTTCTACCACGGCCATGCTGGCCCTGGGCGACGGGCTGGCCATGGCGCTTGCCGAGAAGCGCGGATTCAAGGAGGAAGACTTTGCCAATTTGCATCCCGGCGGGAAGCTGGGCAAGCGTCTGGCCAAGGTCGAGTCCCTGATGCACAGCGGAGAGGCCGTGCCGCGGGTCACGCCTCAAACCAAAATGCCGGATGTGATTTATGAAATGTCGCGAAAAAAGCTGGGCGTAACCGCGGTGGTCGACGGCCAAAAGCTGGTGGGCGTGATCAGCGATGGCGATCTGCGGCGGTTACTGGAAAAGCGCGGCAAGGATGTACTGGACCTGACCGCCGGCGAGTGCATGACCGCGAAGCCTAGAACCATTGGGGCCAACGAATTCGCCGCCACCGCGCTGGCCCTGATGGAAGAAAAAAAGATCACGTCGTTGGTGGTAGTTGACGCCGGACAGACGCTGCTGGGAATTGTCCACCTGCACGATTTGTGGGGAACGGAGATGATGTAGCGTCGTGGGCGGGCGGGACGCCCCCCGACAGCCGGCGGGACGCCGGCGCTACAATAAACTATGTACCACTACGATCCGAAAGCCGCTTTGGAAGAACTCACCGAAGACGCTACCCTGCCGAACCCGGTGCACGTGCGCGACATGATCTTGCGCAAGAAGCTCGGACCGGATAGATCGCTGGAGCTGAATCGCCTGTTCGTCGAATACCAGAAGTTATTCGGCGAGGCCCAGAAGCTGGGGAAAGAAATCTTGAAGCAGTTAGCTGGCTAGGAAGTTTTCAAGAACAGACTGGCGATTTCGTGCGTGACCTTCCGGAATTCTGGCAAGGCTTCTGGCGCAAAAAGCACGCCATGCCGATAAACCAGCAGCCACTGTCCGCCTTTTTCCACGTACCAAGCCGTTTTGGGGTCGGCTGCGGACATCCGATCAATAAATGTATCGCTAAAGAGCGCACGCACGGCGATCTCATCATTTGCCCTGATCCAATACCTCTTACCGAAGTCGGGCCGTGAAGCGAATTGAATCGCCTGGAAGCCTACTTTCGGAGCCATCCTGTCGAGTGTCGTCGCCGGTGTCATTTGAAAATCGGGCAGGTTGGTCAGACGTGCAGAAAATGCGGCCACTGTCTGGCGGTATCGCACGCTGGCAAGCAGAGGTATTCCGAAAGTGTAGCCAAAGTCAAAAAGCAATTCTGTGACAGGCGCGTTGCTACTGAAGATGTTTTCCCATTTTCGCCCATTGCCACGAGAGAAGAGAGAAAATCCCTTACGTTCCTCCGAGCTAAAAGGCGCCTTGCCCTCAAGGCGAAGAAGGCCTAAGCGCGCCGCAACGGCAGTCAATGCCTTCTTTCTCGATTGGCTCGCGTAGACTCGAACGCCAATAACCAGCGAAATGCCGACGAAAAGAAGGACGATCCACAATTCGGAAGACCAATCCATAAGCAGCAAGGAAGCAGCAACTATAGCTCGGAAAGATGGGGGATAAAATTCTAAAACAGTTAGCAATGTGAAAAGCCGGTCAGATGGGAGCCTCACCCAGCGACACTATAAACTGGATGCCGTCGATCCGCTTTTTCTGCAGTCGGCGATCATTGGTGATGAAAAGATCCACAACCGCTCCAGCCGCGCACGCTAGCTGTACTGCATCAGGTGCGCGCAGGGAACGATCACAGCGGATCGAGGCGTAGAGGCGTGCGGCCTTCAAATCGAAAGGAAGCACCAACGAAGCTCTGGTAATCGCCTCTTCATACTTCCGGCAAAGCTGGTCGTCCCCTTCTTCCGCGGGCTTCACCAGAATTTCTCCCAGCGTAAGCGATGAGGTCAGGAGCTGATCCCCCCGCACCAGCATGTTTCTTCTAAGCTCCACCACCGCGTTCGACAGCCTGCCGTAGTCCTCCAACAAGTAGATGAAAAGGTTGGTGTCCCAAAAGATGCGACTCATTCCCAACCCTCACGGATGCGTCGAACATACTCGTCGGCGTGCTCGTCAGCCCAGAGCTGCTTGCCAGATCCGCGGAGAGCGAGCAAGGGATCTTCTCCCTGGGCCTTGGTTCCAGCGTGGGAACACCAGTCGCGGTACCAACTGAGCAATCCTTTGTAGCCTTCCGGCAGGTTCTCCCGGTTCGGAGTCGTCTTAGCATCTTCCCTCTCGGGATGGTAATAGTCGCCGGGGCGAAACAAACGACGACGGCCAGGTGCCGTTTCAACAAGCATACGGGGACGGCCAGGGTTGGGAGCACGATTCGCTACGCAGTGCTGTACTACATGGACATAAAATCCTGGCCGAAGCGAGCCAGTTGACTCCCGCCGCATCTCCCTGGCGCTTTCCATGATTTCTGCAATGGTGAAATCGAAACGTTCCGGGTGCCTCTGATGAAGCAGTGCGGTCGCAATCCATACTTCGTCGGCCACTTTTACGTGGATGGATTCCAGAATTGCCATTTACGACCTCGAAGTATATTGTATGTTTAGTATGTATGTCAATGTCACATACATACATTACCTTGTAGCAGGCGGCCCGACGGTCGAGGCCTTACAGTGTGTGTTCCTTCCCGCCCGGGTGCCTGTCTGGTCGCGGGACGACTCTAGCCATCATTTACAATCATCAATCCCCTGCTACCCAGGACTCCTAACTATGCATCGTTGGTCGCAACTCTTTATTCCTACTTTGCGCGAGGCGCCTGCGGACGCTGAAGTCGCCAGCCATAAATTCCTGGTCCGCGCCGGTTACATCCGCCAGCTGGCTGCCGGCATTTACTCCTACCTTTTCATGGGACAGCGCTCGTTCAACAAGATCATCGGCATTGTTCGCCAGGAGATGGACAAGATTGGGCAGGAGTTCTATCTGCCGGCGATTCATCCCCGGGAACTGTGGGAGGCCAGCGGGCGCTGGGCGGTCATGGGGGACACCATGTTCCGGCTGAAAGACCGCAAGGGGGCCGATCTCTGCTTAAGCATGACCCACGAAGAAGTGATGACGGAGATCGCTCGCAAGGAACTGCGCAGCTACAAGCAGCTGCCCCAGATCTGGTATCAGATTCAGAGCAAATTCCGCGATGAAGCGCGGCCCAAGTCCGGCTTGTTGCGGGTGCGGCAGTTCCTCATGAAAGATTCATATTCTTTCGACATCGATGCCGCCGGCTTGGATGTCTCCTATCAAAAACATTACGACGCGTACTGCCGCATTTTCGATCGCTGCGGATTGAAGTACATGGTGGTTGAGGCAGACTCGGGCGCGATGGGCGGATCGCAGTCACACGAGTTCATGGTGCGAACCCCGGCCGGCGAGGACCGGATCGTCAGTTGCGAAAAATGCAAATACGCCGCCAACCTCGACAAGGCAACGTCGCAGCTGTCCTCGGTCGAGGAGCTCAAGGCGGAGGGCGACGGCAAGCCGCTCGCAGTCCACACTCCGGGAATGAAGACGATCGAAGATGTCGCGAAATTCCTGGGCGTCTCGCCCAAGAACAAGATGAAGACGCTGGCGCTGATGATGGAAGTCCTGGATCCCAAAACGGGCAAGACGTCGGCGCGCGCGGTTGTGCTGCTGCTGCGCGGCGATCATCAGATGAACGAGGTCAAGCTATCGTCGGCGCTGGGGGGCAAGGAAACACGCCCCATGCAGGAGGAGGAAATCCGGCAGCTGTTCAATTCTCCAGCCGGGTTCCTGGGACCGGTCGGTATCGCCTGGGCCAAAGACATGAAGGATGATGAACGTCCCGCGCTGCTGGTGGACAAGGCGCTCGAAGGCCGCGCCAACCTGATTGGCGGAGCTAATAAAGAGGATTATCACTTCAAGAACATCACGCCGGGACGAGATTTCCAGCCCACCGCTTATGTTGACCTGCGTAGCGTGACCGCGGGGGAAGATTGTCCCAATTGCGGCGGAACCCTGCGCATTGACACGGCGGTCGAGATTGGCCATATCTTCAAACTTGGCTACAAGTATTCCGAGTCCATGGGCGCGCGGGTGCTGGACAGAAATGGCAAAGAAGTCACGCCCATTATGGGCAGCTATGGCATCGGGATCGAGCGCATCCTGACCGCCGCCGTGGAACAGGACAACGATGAGAACGGATTCTGGCTGCCGCCGCAGATTGCGCCATTCGAGATCGTGGTTACGCCCACCAACGTAGGCGACGAGAAACTCCTCAGCACGGCCGTGGACATCGCCGAGCGCCTGGAGGCTGCCGGATTCGAGGTCTTGCTGGACGACCGGGATGAAAGGCCCGGGGTCAAGTTCAAGGACGCGGACCTGGTCGGTATCCCCTTTCGTATCACTGTCGGGAAGAAGGTTACCGACGGCACTGTGGAAGTAGTTCGGCGCTCGACTCGACAGGTGGAGGATGCTAGCATTTCCGCAATAACCGAATATTTCGGGAAAAATCTGCGGTCTGCACCCTGACCCGTCGGGCGCGCGACCGGATGCGGAGTGCGCCATGAAGATGGTTTTCGGCATTATCGTGATCGTGGCCTCGATCTACTTGATCGCTGTCCTGGCGCCACCCTTCTTCTCCAACTACCAGTTTGAAGACGCCATCCGGACCGAAGCCCAAATGGACACTTACAACACCAAGACGGAAGACCAGATTCGAGACGCCGTCTTCAAGAAAGCACAGGAATTGGACGTTCCCGTGACCCGGGAACAAATCAAGGTTCAGCGCGCCGGCGTAACCGGTACGGGCTCAATCAGCATCGAAGCTCCGTATGTAGTGCATGTAAGTCTGCCGGGCTATCCCCTGGATCTGAACTTCGATCCCACGACCAGAAACAAGGGCGTACTGTAGAGCGCCCGCGCCGGGAATTTTGGGCACGCCCCGCGGGAACCTGGAACGCAACTGCCTCTTACTTCCGTACTCTTGTTTCCCAATCCGGTAACTACCTACCATTCAGGAATACCAGCGCCGAAGCGTCCCATATGGGAGTGGCCAGCGCCGGTGGTTTTCGCCCGTCAGGCATTGCAAGTGCACCATCAGCCGCTGCGGGTACACGACGTCTGAGGTTTTGCGGAGGATGTATGAAGTTGGTGATTAGAATTTTGCTTCTGGTGTGCGCGGCGATGTCGATGTTGGGCTGGGCTGGTTGTGGTGGCGGCTGTCCCACCACTACCTTGAGCAGCAGCGCGAGCTCGGGCGGTTCGACCGGCGGGACTTCGACTGGCGGCACGGCCTGCGGGCCGGGAACGAACCCGGGCGGAGGGGGAAATACAGCCGCCCTTTTGTACTACCTGGACAACAGCAATATTCTTGGCGCCAGCCTCAGTACTACTGGAACCTTCGCCAATCTGACCGGGTTCACGCCTCCGACCCTTCCCAGTAGTGCCGGCAACGATATGGTCATCGTGAACAAGAAATTTCTGTACCTGCCGCAAAGCGATTCCCTGACCATACAGGCGTTCACCATCGATCACGCTAGCGGCACTCTGACGGCGATCAACGGCAGCCCGTTCCCCACCGCGGGCGCGGACTCCATCGCGAGCGATCCCCTGGGCCGCTTCCTGTTCGTAGGTAACGCCACTACCGGGCAAGTGTCGGTATTTCAGATCAACTCAACTACCGGGGCCCTGGTGGCGGCACCGAGCTCTCCGTTCTCCGCTTTCAATCTTGATTTTGCGCAGGTTCTGGCGGTGGATGGGACGGGGAAATTCTTGTACGTGGGCCAGGACCTACCGGCCCTGCCCATTTATGTCTTTTCAATCGATCAGAACACCGGTGCGCTTTCGCAAGCGGTGGGAAGTCCCTTTGGTTTGGGTGTGGCGGGCGTGCGAACTGATTTCACCGGCAAGTTCGCGATCGGGCTGACCGGCACTACGGGGGATAACCATCTTTACGTTTTCGCCATTGATCCCACTACGGGCGCGTTGTCGCCAGTGAATAACTCTCCTTTCGTCACCGTGACCTCCACGCCGCTCAACCTGCGGATTCATCCCAGCAGCCAATTCGTCTATAGCTTCGGGCTCGACAGTAACAGTAACTTCGCCGCTATCGAAGGCTTTGCCATTGATCCCAGCAGCGGGGCGCTAACCGCCCTGAGCAACTCGCCGTTCACAACTCTGCCCATCGTGGCAGATTGCAAGTGGGACCAGGGCGGCGGGGAAGCTTTCTGCTCCGATGTCGCGAGCAGCGCGTTCTCGGTCCTGGACACCAACACTTCCACCGGCGCCCTGGCGCACACGGTGACGGATTTGACCGTTTCGAATGATGCGGTCCCGTTCGCGCCCACGGATTAAGGTGAAGCGCTGGACGGCATCTAGCTGCCAACCCGGCGGCAGGTTCAAAATGCCTGCCGGCGGGTTAAAATGCCTTATCTCTATCCGAAGTCAATCGGGCTGAAGTCACTCGGGGACGCGGAGCACACGGTCTGGCCGGACCCGCTTTGGCCGAAGAAGAGAAATTCTCCGTCTCGGATAACAGCAGTTGTACGCTTCGTCGTCTAAGCCAGGAGAGGCGCGTCCTCTCATCGAATAGTGGCCATAAAACTCAAAATCCCGACAGGCCGACAGGCGGGCAGGACCGGATGGTTCACCCGCGACCCGCTGCTGCAGGCGGCGCTGGTCATATTCCTCGTCCTGGCCACCACCGGCGGGGTCTTCCTCACTTATTACTACGTCAAGTTCGGGCGGATGATCGACCAGCGGTTCAAAGGTCCGGTGTTTGGCAACTCGGCCAGAATTTACGCGATTTCGCGCCCCGTCCAGTTGGGCGAAAAGATCGAACCCAAAGAGATTGCGGTCCAACTGCGTCGGGCCGGCTATTCCGACAGCGACGGCAAATCGCCGATGGGCAGCTATCGCCTTTTCGAAGGCGGGATTGAGATCAAGCCCGGCCCCGACTCCTATCACAGTCCGGAGTCGGCCATCATCCGGGTGCAAGGCGGCAAGGTTCAAAGTATCGCCAGCAAGTCGGGCGATCTTTCCGCCTACGAGCTCGAACCGCAGATGATCACATCGCTGTTCGACGCCGGGCAGCGCTCCAAGCGCGAGTTGGTCACGTATGACGAAATTCCAAAGTTGATGGTGGACGCCGTGCTGGCCATTGAAGACCGGCGGTTTTTTCAGCATGGAGGTGTGAACTTCATCCGTCTGGCGGAGGCCACCTGGGTCGACCTGGTTCACGGCCGGCATGAGCAGGGCGGTTCGACCATCACCATGCAGCTTTCCCGGGCGTTTTTCCTGACTCCGGAGAAGACGGTAAAGCGCAAACTGTCGGAAATGCTGATTGCGCTCGAGATGGAGCAGAAACTCAGCAAGCAGCAGATTTTTGAGTTTTATGCCAATCGCGTCGATCTGGGCCAGCGCGGTTCGTTCACCATCAGCGGCTTTGCCCAGGCGGCGCGGGCCTACTTCAACAAAGATTTGAAAGACCTGACCCCGGCGGAGGCCGCGCTGATTGCCGGAATCATTCAGGCGCCCAGCTATCTCTCGCCGTATCGCCATCCCGAGCGCGCTCTCGAACGCCGCAACCTGGTGCTGGACGCCATGGTCGAAACTCACAGCCTCACCCAGGCGGAAGCGGAGAAAGCCAAGGCCACCCCGCTTAAGCTGGCGCCGCCCAATGTCGAAGCCAGTGATGCGCCCTACTTCGTCGATCTGCTGCGGGAAACGCTGATCAGCAAACTCGACGAGCGCCAGATGAACGACCAGGGCTACCGCATCTATTCGACCATCGATCCCGACCTGCAGAAAGCCGCGGCGGCGGCAGTCCAAACCGGAATGAAACTGGTCGACGACCAGGTCACCAAGCTGCGCACTCGGCGTACCAGGATTGGAAAGAACAAGTATGAGACCAAGGTCCTGCCCGGGCCCCAGGCGCAGGTCGCGATGGTGGTGATGGATCCGCACACCGGCGAGGTTCTGGCGCTGGTGGGAGGACGGAACTATGGCATCAGCCAGTTGAATCACGCCGTGGCTAAGCGTCCCACCGGCTCCATTTTCAAACCCTTCGTCTACGCCGCCGCCATGAACACGGCTCTCGATGGCTCCAATCCCGTGTTCACCCCGGCATCCATTGTGCAGGATGCGCCCGGCTCGTTTGCCTACGGCGACCAGATCTACGAGCCCCGCAACTACAAAGAGGAGTACCACGGCGACGTGACTGCGCGCTATGCGCTGGCCCTGTCTCTGAACAATGCAACCGTCAAACTGGCGGAAGAAGTGGGCTACGAAAAGGTGGCCGATCTGGCGAAGGCGGCGGGAATCGCCTCGGTGAAAGCCACGCCCGCCATGGCGTTGGGCGCTTACGATGCCACTCCCATGGACATGGCGGCCGCCTACACCGTCTTCGCCAACTCCGGAGTGCGCATTTCGCCGACCCTGGTCAACTCGGTGCGGAACGCGAGCGGCGATATCATCCTCGATTTCAAGCCGGAAACCCACCCTGTGCTCGATCCTCGGGTGGCCTACCTGATGACCACCATGATGGAAGGGGTGATGAATTTCGGCACTGCCTACTCGGTGCGGCTGCGGGGTTTCACGGCTCCGGCAGCGGGCAAAACGGGAAGCTCGCATGACGGCTGGTTCGCCGGCTACACCAGCAATCTGTTGTGCATCGTGTGGGTGGGATACGACGATTACAGCGACATTCGCTTGAGCGGGGCCCAGACCGCCGCCCCCATCTGGGCGGAGTTCATGAAGAAAGCCATCACCCTGCCCCAGTACGCCGACGCCCAGCCGTTCTCCCAGCCGGCGGGGGTGGTAGACGTGCAGCTTGATAAGACCACCAACCTGCTGGCCACGCCGGCCTGTCCCGAAGACTACAGCGCGGCCTTCATCGCGGGTACGGAGCCCAGCGAAACCTGCGACCAGAGCACAGGAATGCGCGGATTCTTCAGTAGAGTCTTTGGCTTAGGCGGCGACAAGGCCCTTCCGCCCCCGCCTCCCGGGACCCAACCCGGTACCCCCGGGACCCCAGCCGCTGCGGCGGAAGACCCCAATAAAAAGAAAAAAGGATTTTTTGGCAAAATTGCGGGTATCTTTAAGGACGACAAGCCGTCTAATGAGCCGCCGCCCAAACCGGCGGACACAGGCGGTAACGGTAAGAGTCCTCAGTAGACGAGCCCGCACCGAGTTGGCTCTGTCTTCAGGAGCGGACTTATGGGTCGTCAATATCTGTTGTACGTCCTGCTGGCAGCGATTTTCCCCACCCCCACCCTGCTGGCTCAGATTCATCACTTTGATCAGACTCGTTCTTCCGAGCAGGTAGAGGTCAGCTCGCCCGTGGTTCGGCGAGCCGAAGCTCCCGCGGCCGATGCCACCGCCAAAGCCCTGGAAGAGCGTGGCGACACCTTGCGGTCCGAAAAATCCTACCTGGACGCCCTCGACTACTACCGGGCGGCCCTGGCGAAGAACCCCAGCAGCGCCCCGCTCTACAACAAAATTGGCATCAACGAGCTGCAGATGGCCCGCTTCCGCGAGGCCCGCAAGGACTTCGAGCGCTCGATCAAAATTGACCGGCAGTTTGCCGACGCGCACAACAATCTGGGCGTGATCTTCTATCTCGAGAAGAAATATGGCGCCGCCATCAAGCGCTACGAAGACGCCATCAAGCTGCGCGAGGATTCGGCGTCCTTCTACAGCAACCTGGGGGCCGCTTACTTTTCCAAGAAGGAGTACGTGAAAGCCAGCCTGGCCTACAACCAGGCGTTGCAACTGGATCCCGACATTTTCGAGCGGACCTCCCACGCCGGCGTGCTGGCCCAGATGTCATCCCCGGGCGACCGGGCGCATTTCTACTATGTGCTGGCCAAACTCTATGCCAAGAGCGGGGTCACCGACCGCTCGCTGCAATACCTGCGGCGAGCCATGGAAGAAGGCTATAAGGGGATCGATGAAGTATACAAAGATTCTGAATTTGCCGGACTTCGCAAAGACCCACGGTTCACCGAGTTGATGGCCGCCCGGCCGGTGGCCATTCCAGAGTAAATATTCGGCTTACAAATATTTACAAAAACCTACGAAACTTTTGCTCTGCGTGGTGTTTAATGGTTTCAATTACTCCTGAAAACAACAGGGTGAGTAAGGAGAAACGGTAGCCCATCGGTCGTCGACCCGAGCACGCCCCAAGCAGACGACCGGTGGGTTTTTCTTTTGCTGGCAAGACCCGTGGGAGCCCATCGGGTGTGGCCGTCGGAGACAGCATTTAGCAATTAGCAATTAGCCACCCCCTCAGGTCTCCCGCTTCAACCCCTATTCAGGTTCAACGCGCTCTGGGTTTAGCTAATTGCCAATTGCCAAGTGCTAATTGCCGCTTTCGTTTCGGATGTATGTTTCCACCGCCTGTTTCCACTTTCCCTGTGCCTTCAGGATGAACTCGATTACGTCTCGCAGCGCGCCATCGCCACCGGCATGAGGTGTCACATAGTGTGATTCTTCCTTGACCTCGTGGCGGGCATTGGCGACGGCCACCGAAAATCCGCAGTTGCGCATTACAGGAAGATCGATCACGTCGTCCCCGACGAAGGCAACTTCGCCGGCGTTCAGTCCCTCGTCAACCAGGATTTGGCGAAAGACTTTTAACTTATCCTGGCTGCCCTGATGAACGTGTTCCAGCTTGAGATCGCGAGCGCGCAAGGCCACGGTTTCAGAATTGCGCCGGGTAATAAGTCCGGTCTTGATCCCGGCAATGCGGGCGATCGAGATGCCGGCGCCATCTTGAGCGTGGAAGCCTTTGGCTTCAACCACGATCGGTCTGTCGGATTGGCCGGCGGCCGGAACGGGAAACAGAAAAAGCTTGCCGTCAGTGAGGACGCCGTCAACGTCAAAAAGCAGAAGCTTGATTTTTCGCGCGCGGGCTTTGGCGGAAGATGTCTTCGGCATTGCCCGAATTCTAGCATTGCAGCTCTACAGCCCACGTAGGGGCAAGTGTCCTCACCTGCCCGGCGGAGCGAAGCTCCGCAGGTTATGGGCGGGGGCGGCAAACCCTTTGGCGAGTTCCGCTCCACCCGCCCAGACGAGGACGTCTGGGCCGGCGTGGCTTGTGGCGTGGGCGAATGTTTTACGAAAGTCGCGTGTTAGAATATCCGCCATGTCCCTTCCCTCCTCTCTCGCCTGGGCGCATCCCCTGGTCGCCGAGTGGTTTGTCCAGAAATTCGGCACGCCGACCGAACCTCAGGAACAGGGCTGGCCTCATATTCTCGCCGGGCGCACGACTCTCATCTCCGCGCCCACCGGTTCGGGCAAAACGCTGGCGGCATTTCTGGCCTGCATCGATCGATTAGTCCGCAAGGCGCTGGCCGGCGATCTCGACGACCGCACCGAAGTTTTGTATGTCTCCCCGCTGAAGGCGCTGGGGAACGACATCCAGAAAAATCTTGAAGGGCCGCTCAGCGAGATTCTTCACATGGCGGGCGAGCGGGGATTGCTGATGCCGGAGATTCGCACCGCCGTCCGCACCGGCGACACGCTGATGCACGAGCGGCGAGCCATGCTGAAGCGGCCGCCGCACATTCTGGTTACTACGCCCGAGTCTCTGTACATACTTCTTACGGCGGAAAAGAGTCGCGCCATTCTGCGCGACGTGGAGACCGTCATCGTTGACGAAATCCACGCCGTGGCCGACGACAAGCGCGGCGCCCATCTGGCGCTCTCGCTGGAGCGACTGGAGGCGCTGACCTATCGCCCGCCGGTCCGCATCGGGCTTTCGGCAACCCAGAAGCCCATCGAAGAAGTAGCTCACTTTCTGACCGGCAACGGCCGGCCGGCGCCGGTAATCGTGGACGTCGGGCACAAGCGCAAGCTCGATCTCGCGGTGGAAGTGCCGGGCTCAGCCCTCGGACCGATCACCACCAACGAAATGTGGGACGAGGTTTACAACCGTTTGGTGGAACTGATCGAGCAGCATCGATCCACCCTGGTATTCGTCAACACCCGGCGGCTGGCGGAAAGAATCGCGCACCACCTGGGCGAACGGCTGGGCGAAGACAATGTGGCAGCCCATCATGGCAGCCTCTCCCGCAAGCTCCGCCTCTCCGCGGAACAGAAACTAAAGGAAGGCAAAATCAAAGTGCTGGTGGCCACCGCATCGCTCGAACTGGGCATTGATATCGGCACCGTGGACCTGGTGGTGCAGATCAGTTCGCCACGCGCCATCGCGGTCGCGCTGCAGCGCGTAGGGCGTTCCGGCCACTGGCGCGGCGCCGTGCCCAAAGGACGATTCTTCGCCGGCACCCGCGACGATCTTCTGGAATGCGCAGCGCTGGCGCGGGCCATCCGGCAGGGAGATCTGGACCGGCTGATCATCCCCGACGCGCCGCTCGACATTCTGGCGCAGCAGATTGTGGCCGCCTGCGCGGCGGAAAGCAGCAAGGCCCGTGCGGCTGATGAAAATGCCGGCGGATGGGATGAAGACGAACTCTTTGCCCTGGTGACGCAGGCCTATCCCTACCGCAATCTCTCGCGCGAGACTTACAACTCGATCCTGGAAATGCTTTCCGAAGGGATCGCCTCGCGGCGCGGGCGCTACGGCGCCTATATCCATCACGATCGAGTGAACCGGAAACTGCGGCCACGGCGGGGCAGCCGGCTGGCGGCCATCACTAGCGGCGGCGCTATTCCGGAGACGGCTCTCTTCACCGTGGTCGCTGAACCAGATGGCGTTGTGGTCGGCACGCTCGACGAAGACTTTGCGGTGGAGAGCAATGCAGGCGACATCATGCTGCTGGGCAACACGTCGTGGCGCATCCGCCGCGTGGAGGGCAAGTCGGGACGCGTGCTGGTCGAAGACGCTCACGGCGCCGCACCCAGCGTTCCCTTCTGGCGCGGCGAGGCACCGGCGCGCACTCAGGAACTTTCCGCGCATGTGGCTGGCCTGCGGAAAGAAATCAGCGACCGTCTGCGCGGCATTTCTCCCATTGGAGTTTCGCAAAGCCAGCCTGCCGTGGCCGAAACTGTCGCCTGGTTGAAGGAAGAATGCGGCCTGGACGATTCCGGCGCCGAGCAGGCCATCGAGTACGTTTTGCAAGGACGCGCCGTGCTGGGCGACGTTCCCACGCAAGACACAATTATCGCCGAACGCTTCTTCGACGAAGGCGGCGGGATGCAACTGATCATCCACGCGCCCTATGGCGGCCGCATCAACAAGGCCTGGGGGCTGGCGCTGCGCAAGCGTTTCTGCCGCAGTTTCAATTTTGAGTTGCAGGCTGCGGCCACCGATAACGGACTCAACATCGCGCTGGCCGAACAGCACAGTTTTCCGCTGGCCGATGTTTTTCACTTTCTGAACGCCGAAACCGTGCAGCCCGTCCTGGAGCAGGCGGCGCTGGCATCGCCAATTTTTGGCACGCGCTGGCGCTGGGACGCCAATCGCGCACTGGCCTTGCTGCGCTTCCAGGGCGGAAAAAAAGTTCCGCCGCAGATTCAGCGCATGCGATCGGACGATCTGCTGGCGTCGGTGTTTCCCGATGTAGCCGCCTGTCAGGAAAACATCGTCGGCGATATTCAGATCCCCGATCATCCACTGGTGAAGGAAGTAATGAAAGACGTGCTCACCGAGGCGATGGATATCGATGGGCTCAAGGCTTTGCTGAGCGGCATCCAGGAAGGTCGGATCCGTTGCCTGGCGGTGGATACGCCAGTGCCGTCGCAATTTTCGCACGAGATTCTGAATGCGAATCCCTATGCCTATCTCGATGACGCCCCGCTCGAAGAACGGCGGGCCCGCGCGGTTGAGATGCGCCGCATCCTGCCGGAATCGGTGCTGGAGGAAGTGGGTAAGCTCGATCCCGCCGCGATCGCGCAGGTGCGGGAAGGGGCCTGGCCCGATGTACGCGACGCGGATGAATTGCACGATGTGTTGCACACGCTGATTGCATTCCCACAAACCACGTGGGGACAGCCGCCCCCGGCTGTCCGGCTCAGCGAGGCTGAGCAGTTCTTTCCGGAACGGGCAGCGCCGACGCTCACTTCGCAGTCTGATCGTTCACCAGAGCGTGGACCTGCGCTCGACTGGACAGCCGAGGGCGGCTGTCTTCACGCGAGTCGCAGCGGGCGCGAGTGGCGGGGATATTTCGACAGACTGCTGGAGCACGGGCGCGCTGCCCGGGCCGAGCACGCTAGGGTGAGTTACTGGGTGGCGGCAGAGCGGGCGGCTGCATTTTCACTGCTGTTCCCCGGCGCTCGGTTTGATCGTCCGGTCGCGGAAGTCAAGGCGAGTCTGCCGTCCGCTGACGATGCCCTGCTGGCGCTGGTTACCGGTTGGATGTCGCACCTGGGGCCGGCTACCCCTTCGCAACTGGGCGAACTGCTTGGGCTTCCGGCTTCCGAGATTGAAAAAGCGCTGCTTCGGATGGAAGCCTCCGGGGCCGTGCTGAGAGGACAGTTCACCGGCACTGCCTCGCGGGCGGGGGCGCCCGCGCCACACCAACACGAACCCGAGCTTGAGTGGTGCGAGCGGCGTCTGCTGGCGCGCATTCACCGCTTGACTGTCGCCACCTTGCGCAAGCAGATTGAGCCGGTCACGGCGGCGCAGTTCATGCGCTGGCTTCTGCGCTGGCAGCACGTCGCGGCGGAAGCGCAGGTTCAGGGTGAACGGGCCACTCTGGATGTGCTGCGCCAGTTGCAGGGATTTGAGATTCCGGCCAACGCCTGGGAGCGGCAGGTTCTGGGACGGCGCATCGCCAACTATGATCCCAAGTGGCTCGACCAGCTTTGCCTTACCGGCGCGGTCGGTTGGGGACGCCTGTCTCCGCATCCCGCGACCCTCGACGATACCGCTGCCGGCAAGCGGCGCGTGATTCCGACCAGCGTGGCGCCCATCACGTTTTTCGTTCGCGAAGAGGCCGATTGGATGATTCCCCATCGCGCTGACCATGGTTCCGGCATGGAACAGCCCGAGGCGCGCGGTCTGAGCGAAGCCGCGCGGCAGGTTCTGGATTTCCTGCGGCAGCGGGGAGCGTCCTTCTTCGCCGACATTGTGCGTGGCACCGGGCGGCTCAAGGCCGAGGTCGAAACTTCCCTCTGGGAACTGGTTGCCGGCGGGCTCATCACGGCCGATGGTTTCGATAACCTGCGCTCGTTGATCGATCCCAAACGCCGCGCCGGGCAGGGCAACGGACGGACCGCGCGTCCGCGGCACAGTACCGGGCGCTGGGCACTTTTGTACACCGACCAGGCAGCCGACCGTAATCGTGCCGTCGAAGCCACCTGCTGGATGCTGCTGAAGCGCTACGGCATCGTCTTTCGCGATTTGCTTGCCCGAGAGACCAATCTTCCCAAATGGCGCGAACTTCAGATGGCTTTCCGCCGGCTGGAAGATCGGGGCGAAATTCGAGGCGGCCGATTTGTGGACGGTTTCCTCGGCGAACAGTTTGCTTTGCCCGTAGCAGTGGAATCGTTACGGGCGACACGCAAGCTGGCGCTCACCGGAGAGACGATCGTGTTGTCGGCCGCCGATCCTTTGAACCTGGTGGGAATCCTTCTCCCGGGGGAACGGATCCCGGCCATCTCGGGAAAGACCGTCGCCTTCCGTGATGGAGTTGCGGTGAATGAAACTGATGCGGTGGATTCACCTCGATTGACCGCCATGGGCAAGTAGAGAGATTCCGCACGAGGCTCGGGACTGCAACTACTTGAAATCGGTTCTCGGTTGTCAGTTTTTTGTTCTTAGTCTGGAAAAGAAGATCGGGAACCCGATGAGGGGGTCCCCCGGATTCCCGACCCACGCATCCCGGCAGAATCTCTGAAAGCGCTTCCCCCATCGCTTTTCGCCGGGCCAGCGCTGCCCGCCTAAGAGCACGTATCCCGCCGTAGGGCCGTGACCTGGCACATAACCTGCAAGTCATTGATTTTAGTGACATTGACTCGATGGGCTTGAACTTGATTCGAGCCCAGTACTTCTATCCAAAAGGATAGAGGCATATCTGTTCGGATAGTGGAACAAAATCGTTGTCCGGGTTCGGCGGGCCCGGAGAGTGTGTTAATCGTTGAATCGCGAACGAGGCGCGCCAGCCAGTGAAGCCCAGAAATCAAGTAGCCGCGGATCCTCCGGCAGCCGAGATAGTCATCGGCGCGCAGCACAACCTGGTCGGGGACAGCCCTGCGATGAAACAGGTATACCGCTTCCTTTCCCGCGTGGCGCCGACGGAGTCAACCGTACTGGTGGGCGGGGACAGCGGCACCGGCAAAGAATTGGTGGCCCGGGCCATTCACCGCAACAGCCCGCGGGCCAACCGGCCCTTTGTCGCCATCCATTGTGCGGCGATTCCGGAAGGCCTGCTGGAAAGCGAACTCTTCGGCTATGAGAGGGGCGCGTTCACGGGCGCTGCCGGCCGGAAGAAAGGCCGGCTGGAAATGGCTGACGGCGGCGTGGTTTTTCTGGACGAGATTGGGGAATTGGCGCCGGCACTTCAGGTCAAGCTACTGCGCGTGCTGCAGGAGCGGGAGTTCGAGCGCCTGGGGGGCTCGCGCGCGATCTCGGTCGACATGCGTCTCATCGCGGCGACCAACAAAGACCTGGCGGCGGCGGTAAAGGCCCGGACCTTTCGCGAGGACCTTTACTACCGGTTGAACGTGGTTTCGCTGGTGCTGCCGGGGTTGCGCGAGCGGCTGGAAGACATTCCCCTTCTGGCGGAGCACTTCGTCGCCAAATTTGCCGCCAAGTGCAACGCGAGGGCCCGGAGAATTTCTCCCGAGGCCATGGCTGCACTGATGAATTACGACTGGCCGGGCAACGTGCGCGAACTCGAAAATGCCATCGAGCGCGCGCTAGTGCTGGGCGTTTCCGATTCGATCCTTCCGGAAGACCTGCCCGAGTCGGTGGTAAAGCAGGCTCAATTGCCCGGCGTACACGAGGCCAAGTATCACTTGTCGGTGACGCAATTGAAGAAGCGCCTTATTCTTGCTGCCCTGGAGGAAGCCAACGGCAGTTACACCGAAGCCGCTCAAATCCTCGGGGTCCATGCCAACTATCTGCATCGGCTGGTCAGGAACCTGAACCTGCGAAGCCTGGTTCGGTCTTCCTCCGTCTTACGCGGAAGTAACGTGGCCCGGGGAGTCGAGGATGACAGAGCGTAAGGCGGAGGCGCGAAAAACGGCGCCGTCAAGGCAGCTTGAGGCTCAACAGGGTGGCCGGATTCAGGTAAACGCCCTGCCAGCGCACCGCCAGGTGGAGATGAGGTCCGGTAGCCCGGCCCGTGCCTCCGCTCAGGCCGATCTGCTGTCCGCGCGCAATGCGCTCTCCCTGTTTTACCCGGACGTCCGAAAGATGGAGATAAAGCGTCAGCAGTCCCTGGCCATGATCGATCACTACACAATTGCCTTCGAAATATAGAGGTCCAGCCAGCAGAATCGTTCCGGAATTGGCGGCCAATACGGGCGTACCGGTCGGGGCTGCGAAGTCGAGTCCCTGATGCGTGCTTTGCACTTTGCCGTTGAAAGTCCGGCGGGTACCGAAGACGTCGGAAACCGGCACGTCGACCGGCGGAAGAAACTTCCCCGCCCACTCGCGCTCCGGATCGGTATGCTCAAACACGTCGTGCTTGACCGCCTTGTCCTGCTGGATGCGTTGCAGTTGTTCCTTGCTGGGTTCGGTGAATCGCTTGGCCACGGTCACCGCAATGCTGGGATATTTCGCGGCCTGGACCTTGATACGTTGGGAAAACGTGACTTCCGCTGATTTGGAAGTTGTGCCTTTTAGCTCCAGCGCGTAGACGCCGGGACGAGTTTCGAGACTGACTCCCGCGATTCCGTACCAGGTCTTGGTGGCCGGGTCGTAGCTGAACAACACATCATGTTCGAGCCAGGTCGCTGAGAGCGCGGTCAGCCGCACCGGCGGCACAACTTCAATGACGACAGGAGATCCATTCACCAACTGCTCCGGTTGCCGGCGAATGGCCCAGGTTCGCCTTGCCTGGGGCGTCGTGAATGAGCTGACGGTTTTGCCGATGGCGGGCGGCGGCGCGGCAAACGCGACGCAGGCCAGCACCAGGCACCAGCGTTTGAGGGCGGAGGGCAACAATTTGGGAAGCTCCATCTCCAGCCTAGCATTCCACAGAGACTTCGAGAGTTACAATCCGCGGTGGACGAACCCGCCGGGCAACGGCTACTGCTGTCCGGGAATGAAGTCCAGTTGAACTTCGGTGGTCGTGGGATGATCTGCGGGCACGTATTTCCATTGCCGGACCGCCAGCGTCGCTGCGTCCACGAGAATCGGATTGCCCCCGATGGGCGAGATTTTTCCCACCGAGCCGCTGGCATTAATCGAAATCGATAAGCGCACCACCCCGCCGATCGCGTTCTGCTTCAGCTCACGAGGATACTTTGGGGCCACTTTGTAAACCAGTTTACGCAGGCTTGGAGGGTTTTGAGCTTCAACCGCAGCGGCGGAAAAGAATATGAGTACGATCAGGCAGAGCGCCACGCCGGTTTGGCGCGCGCAGCCCATCGACCGTGATGTTTTGGATCGGTCCACGAAGACTCTAATCCTGCCAATAAACTTGCACCGCGATTCTGCGAGATTAGGAAATAAGTCACAGTCGCACAAGTTACCGATGTAATTGTTGAGCGGGTAAGAGATCACGCGCACAGCCATAACAGGTCATGCAGTCGCGGACGACCCGGCCGCGTGGCAGCGTGCGGAACAGACATCGCGGCAAATCCGGTTTGACATCTGGTTTCGATTGCGAGAATTATTTCATTTTCTGATAGTTACAGCCTACGTTCCAAGAAACGAGCGCCCCAAATGCCCGCCTGCCTAGTATGAATCAATTATTGACTGGTCGAGGTCCGCCTGTGATTCTTCGGGCTTGGTATTGCAGCGCCAGCGTGCGGAGATCACCCAACTTTCGTTTAAGTCTTCTGCTGCTCACCTGCGTTGCCGCTTGGCTCGGAAATGGGTGCTCCAGGCCGATCGCTTCTTCGCCTGGAGTCACGGTTGAGCACACAATCTCTCCCCAACCTCCGGAGGTCGGACCCGCGACGGTCCTCTTGAAATTGTCCGACGCGGCGGCCCGGCCGGTTTCAGGAGCGCGGATCGCACTGGAAGCCGACATGTCGCATGCGGGCATGGCTCCCGTATTTGCCGAGACCCAGGAAACCGAGCCCGGCCAGTACCAGGCTTATCTCAAATTTGCCATGGCAGGAGACTGGGTCATCCTGCTGCACGTCCGGCTGGCCAGCGGGCAAACACTGGAGCGTCAGTTCAACGTAGGCGGCGTTCGCCCAACCAGGTAAGCGATTGAATCCACCCTCCATCCCGGCCCTGGACGCCTCTGCTTCCCCGCCCTTTGACTTAATGAGAGTCCCCGGCCTGGGGCGCTTGTTTGGCTGGCGTTATGCCCGTGCCCTGCTCCAGTTGCCATTGCTCATGGTTAGCGTGGTGATGATCCTGCACGGATTGTTCGGACCCAGCCTGGCGCCCAAGAACCTTGCCACCACCCTCAGTTGGCTGCACTTTCGCGGCGTGCTGGTGCTGGTTCTGCTGGCGGGGGGAAACTTCTTCTGCCTAGCCTGCCCCTTCATGCTGGTGCGGCAGGCGGCGCGCCGCTTCTTCAAGCCGCGGTTCGACTGGCCGCGAGCCCTGCGCAATAAGTGGATTTCGGTGGCGCTCTTCGTGCTGATCCTGTTCATGTACGAGCTCTTCGATCTGTGGTCGTCGCCCTGGTGGACGGCCTGGCTGATCATTGCTTATTTTTTGAGCGTGCTGGTGGTGGACGGTTTTTTCAAGCACGCTTCATTCTGCAAATTCGTTTGCCCCATCGGACAGTTCAACTTCGTGGCTTCCACCCTTTCTCCTTTCGAGGTGAAGGTGCGGCAGCCGGAGGTCTGTACCACCTGCCATACTCTGGACTGCATTCGCGGCCGTCGCGAACCGGCTTCCGAACTGGTTACGATTCGCGGCTGTGAACTGGCGCTGTTTCAGCCCCGCAAAGTGGGCAACATGGATTGCACCTTCTGTCTGGACTGTGTCCACGCCTGTCCGCATGACAACATCGGAATCCTGAGCCGCGTGCCCGGCGAGGAACTGCTCACAGATCCCTTGCGCTCGGGCATCGGATACTTCTCGCGCCGCAAAGATCTGGCCGCACTGGCTATTGTGTTCACTTTTGGCGCTCTGCTGAATGCTTTCGGCATGGTCAGCCCGGTTTACGCGGTCGAGAGCTGGCTGGGAAGAATGCTCCATGTCAGTCATGAAGCGCCCGTGCTCGGCATCATCTTCGCGTTTTTTCTGGTTCTGGAACCGGCCTTGCTGCTGGGGCTGGCCGCCTGGATGACGCGCGCCCTTGCGGGCAGCCGGCGGGCACTGCTGCCGCTGATGGTCAGATACACTTACGGCCTCGTGCCCATGGGCTTCGGCATGTGGCTGGCCCACTACGGCTTTCACTTTTTGACCGGACTCTATACCGTCATTCCCGTAACCCAGAGCGCGCTGGCGAGCCTGGGATGGCCCGTTTTAGGCGAGCCGCGATGGACCCTCACCGGTCTGCCGGCAAATATCGTGCTGATGATCGAAATCGGATTTCTGTTGCTGGGATTCGCCGGCTCGCTGACCGTGACGTATGGCCTGGCGGAAGACGATTCACCCCGTCGACCCATGCGCGCGTTCATCCCGTGGGCGGCGGTAGGCCTGGTTCTTTTTGTGGCGTCCCTCTGGCTGCTGTTCCAGCCCATGGAAATGCGCGCCACGCTGATGGGAGGGTAGTGTGTGGATCGGACACTCTTGTCCGACGCCGTAGCAGTTGGTGTTGCCGTTGGTTTTTTTGTTGTTGCGACCGGACTATTGATGAATCGGCAAACTATCGTGAGGGAAATTGGTTTCGGTCTTGCGGGCTTGTTCGCTTTGATCGTGCCCGCGCCAGCCCAGGCCCACAACGGCCCGCCCTTCCCTATTATCGAGAATCGCACAGTGGGCCCCTGCGTCATTTCCCTTTGGACGCATCCCGACATAGGTACGGGCACTTTTTTCGTGTTTGTGCAGCCGCTTCCGGGGAAACCAGTTCCCGCGGACCTGAAGGTCCAGATCGGCGTCCAGCCGGAAAGCGGTCGATTGCCCGAGGTCGTCTATCCGACCACCCGGGACACAAGCGGTGGCCAGTTGGCGTACGACGCCGCAGTTCAGTTCGATCGCGACGAGTTTTGGCGAGTGCGCCTGGTGCTCGAAAGTTCGCAGGGCCGGGGAGAGGAATTTTCGCGGGTGGAAGCAACTCCGGTGGGTTTCGGAAAGTGGGACCTCCTGTTCTTCCTGTTGCCCTTCCTGGCGGTGGGGTTCCTCTGGTTTCGAGGCATCTCGCGGCGGCGAGGTCGCATGAAGAAACTGCAGGCTGCATGACGGCATAAGCCGCGGGTCGGATTTCAAAATTGACCCACCCCAAAAGGGGACGAGAGCGTAGTTTGTACAAGAAAGAACCTGATGCTGAATGATCGCCGTCTGTCGCTGGAGTTGTTCGGTTACACGGGATTGCGCTCCGCGCACTGCGACCGGAAACATTTGGGCTGCCGGGATGCCTTTCTGCTCGTTCTTTTGGCGACCATGCTCTCCACCACTCCCGGCTGTCATCCCGCCGCCAAATTTCCCGACCGGTCCTCCAAAAAATACGCCGACGTGGTGTCGGCGTTCTATGTCGGCCTGGCGGCGTTGCAGGTTGGCGATGATGTGCACGCGGACAGCAGGCTCTCGGAGGTGACGCAGCTTGTCCCCGAGGAGCCCGCCGGGTGGGCCAACTGGGGAATCCTTGCCCTGCGGCAGCGGAATTACGATCTGGCGGCGCAGCGGCTCGGACGGGCGCGCGACCTGGCCCCGCGGAACGATCGCATCTACGACCTGCTGGGCATCCTGGAGAGCCAGCGCGGCCAATCGGCCCAGGCGATTGCCGACTTGCGCAAAGCGGCGGACCTGAATCCGAAAAACTTGCGCGCCATCTACCGCCTGGCGGAAGAAACGGAACGGCAAGGCGATGAAAACGGGGCCGCGGAAGTGCAACAGCTTCTGCAAAGGATTCTGGCCGCTCAACCGGACAACCTGGCCGCCCTGCTGGAATTGAGCCGGGTCGCGGCCAAGCGGGGAGACGCCGCCACGCTGCACGCAGCGATCGCCCAGATCAGCGCTCGTTCGGCAGCCTGGCCGCCGGAGGTGCAACATCAACTTACAACTGTGCAGGCTGCCGCCGCCGGCCCAGACCTTCATGCCGCCGCCACGCAAACGACATTTCTTCGCAACGTCATGATGCGAGTGCCCGATTATCGTCAGAGCCTGACGGCCATCAAGGCTCCTCCCGGCGATGAAGCCGAACCTTTCACTCACTTTTTGCTGCTCGAGTCGCCTGTCTTCCGACCGGCTCCAGCGGACACGGCGCTCACGTTCAACATTCAACCGATCTCGAATTTTGTCGCCGGCAAATCCGGTAACGATCATTGGACTTGGGTGGGAGCGATTCCGCTGGGCAGTGCGGGCGCGCCCGTGGTGGCCGTGGCCAATGGCCGCGAGGTGCGTTTGTCGACCGGCGCCACGATTCCCTTTCCTGGCGGAGCTGCCGGCATACCGCCGCTGCCCGAAGGCATCATCCCAGTTGATTTCAACTACGACTTCAAAACCGATCTGGTGCTGGCCGGCGCCGGGGGCGTGCGCCTGCTGCGACAGGACAGCCCGGCTGCTTTCACCGACGTAACCGCACAGGCCAAACTGCCCAAAGCGGTGGTTAATGGCCGCTATACCGGTGCGTGGGCGGTGGACATTGAAGCTGACGGAGATCTCGATATCGTGCTCGGCGCAAAAGACGGCACGCCGACCGTCCTGAGAAATAATGGAGACGGAACGTTCCTGCCCATTCATCCTTTTGCCGGAATCTCAGGCCTGAGCGGTTTTGCCTGGGCGGACCTGGACGGTGACGGCAATCCCGACGCCGCGATCATCGACGGCGCGGGCAAGCTTCACGTGTTCATGAATCTTCGCCAGGGACAGTTCCAGGAACGTTCGCTGCCTGGCTTGTCTTCGGTAAAAGCGGTGGCGGTGGCGGACGCCAACAACGACGGGATTCTGGATCTTCTCGCGGTGCAGGCGGACGGCGCCATCCTGCGCATCTCGGACAAGAACGAAGGACAAAGCTGGGAGACTGCCGAAATTGCCCGGGTTCCGGACCCCGGCAGCGCTCTGGCCGGCGAGGTCCGCCTGCACGTCGCCGATCTGGATAACAATGGAGCGTTCGATCTGTTTCTCTCCTCTACCGAGCAAACCGGGGGCATCGGCGCTGCCGGTGCGCTGGTCTGGCTCGGCGACGTCAATGGCACCTTCACCTTGCAGCCTCACCCGGCGGGACCGCCGTTGGTCTTGGACGCCGCCGACCTGGGCAACGATGGCCATCTCGATCTTCTCGGCCTGTCGGCCGATGGACAAGCGGCGCAGGGCGTAAATCAGAGCCCGAAGAATTATCACTGGCAGGTGGTGCGTCCGCATGCGGTGCAGGCGGTCGGCGATCAGCGCATCAATCCGTTCGGCGTAGGCGGGGAAATCGAAATCCGCTCCGGCCTGCTGGTACAGAAGCAGCCGATCACCGGGCCCCAACTTCATTTCGGTCTGGGGGAGCAGACCGAAACGGAAGTGGTGCGGGTCATCTGGCCCAATGGCACGGTGCGCGCCGAGTTTGGGGTGAAGGCCGACCAGGAAGTCGTGACCGAGCAGCGCCTGAAAGCGTCCTGTCCGTTCCTGTTCGCCTACAACGGAAAGCAGATGGAGTTTGTGAAAGACGCGGTTCCCTGGGGCTCGGCCATTGGCCTGCGCATCAACACCCTGGGCTCGGCGCAGATCGCGGCCACGGGAGAGTGGTACAAAATCGGGCGCGACCAGCTTGTGCCGCACGACGGTTTCTACGATATCCGCGTAACCGCGGAACTGTGGGAGGTCTATTACTACGACTACCTGGCGCTGATGACGGTTGACCATCCCGCGGGCACGGAGATTTTTGTCGACGAGCGCTTTGTGATTCCGCCGGCGAAACTTGGCATCACCACGGTCGCCACGCCGCACGCCATCGCGCGCGCGACCGACGACACGGGCCAGGATGTTACGGACTTGGTCCGCGCGCTCGACGGAAAAGCCGTAAGCAGTTTCGGGCGCGGTCAGTTCCAGGGCGTGACTCGCGACCACTATCTCGAAGTCGACCTCGGCGATGACGCGCCCAGGAGTGGCCCGCTCTACCTAGTCGCGCAAGGTTCGATCCATGACACCGAGTCTTCTGTAAATGTCGCCATTACGCAGGGCAATCGCTGGCGGGCTCATGGCTTGAGTGTCGAAGTGCCCGACGGCCGCGGCGGCTGGGTCACGGCCCAGGACAACCTGGGTTTTCCGGCAGGCCGCAAGAAGACGATCCTGTTTAATCTGACCAATGTTTTTCGTCCGGGAACGCCGCGCAAGGTGCGATTGCGGACGAATCTGGAAATTTACTGGGACGCGATCCACTGGGCGCAGGGCGCGCCCGATGCTCCCCTGAACGAAACGACTTTGGATCCCGCGGTGGCCGATCTGCATTACCGCGGCTACTCGGTGATGCACATGCCGGTGGGGGCCGGCGCGCCGGAGGTTCCCGACTACAACCAGCTTGAAGGCACCAAGCAGCACTGGCGCGACCTGATCGGTTACTACACGCGCTACGGGGATATTCGCGAGCTCATCCACAAAATTGATGATCGCTATGTGATCGTAAATTCAGGCGACGAAATGTCGCTGCGCTTTCCCGAGCAGCCGCCACCGCCTGCAGGCTGGGTGCGCGATTTCGTGATCAAGGGCGATGGCTGGATCAAGGACGGAGATTTCAATTCAACCTTCTCCAAGACCGTGCTGCCGCTGCCGTATCACGCCAAGAACGAATACACGACCCGGCCCGGCGCGCTCGAGGATGAATGGGTCTATCGCCAGCATCCCGAGGACTGGCGGAACTATCACACCCGCTACGTCACCCCGCAGGTCTTCAAGAATGAATTGCGGAGCGGACTGTCCCAATGACCAGCAGCCGCGTCGCACGGGCCATTCTAGGTATCGTCTTCATCGCGCTGCTGGCGGCTCCGCTGGTGCTCAAGCAGTTGTCGGCCCGGCGCGCGGCGGAACGGTCCCAGACCGATGCGAAGACGGCGCTGGCGCGGCATGGCTTCCATCTTCAGGAAGTCTCGCAGGCCGCCGGGATTCGCTTTGTTCATCAGGCGCCGGAGCTTGATCCCAAACTGAATCCCATCATGCCGGAAGTTGCATCGATGGGCGCGTCGGTATCGATTGTCGATTTTGATCGCGACGGCTGGTCCGACATCTACGTGGTCAACAGCGCCATCGGCAGCAAGAATGCCCTGTATCGCAACCTGGGCGACGGCACTTTCAAGGATGTGGCCCCCGAACTCGGCATTGCGGATGTAAATCAGCCCGGCACCGGGGTGTCTACCGGCGCGGTCTGGGGTGATTACGACAACGATGGCTACGAAGACCTGTTCCTCATCAAGTGGGGACGCCCTGAGCTCTACCACAACGACCAGGGCCGCGGCTTCACCCGCGTAAGCGAGCAGGCCGGACTGCCGCGCTGGATCAATGCCGACACCGCCATCTGGTTCGATTACGACGGCGACGGGCTGCTCGACCTCTTCGTGGGCGGTTACTATGACGAAAATATTGACCTCTGGCACATCGCCAACACGCGCATCATGCCGGAGAGTTTCGAGTACGCCAAGAATGGCGGACGAAAATATCTATTTCACAATCTGGGCCACGGAAAGTTTGAAGAGGTCGCCGAGAAAGTGGGCATTAACAGCCGGCGCTGGGCCCTGGCCGCGGCAGCCGCGGACTTGCGCGGCACCGGACATCCGGATTTGTTCATCGCCAATGACTACGGTGTATCTGAACTTTATTTCAACGACGGGAAAAGATTTCACGAAGTGGGTGAGCGAACCGGCGTGGGCTTTGCGCCCAAGAGCGGAATGAACGCCGCGTTCGGCGACATCCTGAACCAGGGCAGGTATGCTGTCTATGTTTCAAATATTTCCGAGGACGGCATCCTGATCCAGGGAAATAACCTGTGGGTGCCGAAGCCAGGGACCACGGGCGATTCCATTAAATACGAAAACCTGGCGCGCGATTTTGGAGTCGAGCTCGGCGGCTGGAGCTTTGGCGCGCAGTTTGGAGATTTTAATAACGACGGGACTCTCGACCTCTACCTCACAAACGGCTACATCTCGCTCGACCGGAACCGAAGTTACTGGTATGACTTTTCCAAAGTCGCCGGGGGCAACAGCACGATCATCGGCGATGCCAGGAACTGGCCGGCGTTTGCGGGCCGCAGCCTGTCGGGCTATCAATCCAAGCGGCTGTGGCTGAACGATGGCGCCGGCAAGTTTGTCGATGTCGCACAGGCGGTTGGGGTCAGCGACACCTACGACGGTCGCGCAGTCGCGCTGGCCGACTTGTGGAATCGCGGTGTGCTCGATGTTGTGGTCGCCAACCAGAAGGGTCCCTTACTGGTTTACAAGAACACGGTCACCCCGGAGAATGAGTGGATCGAATTTGAACTGGAAGGGACGGCCAGCAATCGCAGCGCGATCGGCGCCCAGATCACGCTGTTCTGGAACGGCCAGCAGCAGGTGCAGGAAGTTTCCGGGGGCAGTGGTTTCGCCGCGCAAAATCAGCGCCGCCTGCATTTTGGACTGGGAAAATATCCGCAGATGGAAAAGGCCGTAATCCGCTGGCCCTCGGGCAAACTGCAGACCATCGACAAGCCCGCAGCGGGCCAGCTGCATAAGATCAAGGAGCCCGCATGAGCCAGCGGATGACCGCGCCCCTGACCTCGCCATCGCCCGCGCCGGTCCGGTGGAAGCAACTGATCAGCCTCGACAACCGTTACATCGCTCCCATCTTCATCACCTGCATCCTGCTGGTCGGGCACCTGTCGTTCGGCATTCTCGAAAGTTATCAGCGGACGCTGCTCGCGATTGTCGTAAGCATCGCGACCGAGCTGGCGCTGGGGCGCATCTTCTTTCACAAGTGGGTGCATCCGGCCAGCGCCTACATCAGCGGTATCAGCGTCGGAATTCTGCTGCGCTCACCCGCGTTCTGGCCCTACGCCCTGTGTGCGGCCATTTCGATCATGTCGAAATATGTGCTGCGCATCAAAGGGCGCCATATCTGGAACCCATCGAACTTCGGAATCTCGGCCATGCTTTTTCTCGTTCCTGAGGCTGTGGCCGGCCTGAGCATTCAGTGGGGCAACTATCTGTTGCCCATGCTGGTGATCTGGGTGCTGGGCTCGGTGATTATCTGGCGCCTGCGCCGCTTTCATATCACTTTTACGTATGTAGCGGCGTTCGTGGCTTTCGGATTTATGCGCAGCTGGCTCACGGGAAGCCCCTGGCAGTCTGAGATTGCGCCGATCACGGGACCGATGTACCAGCTTTTTATTTTCTTCATGATTACCGATCCGAAGACTACGGTGCGGTCAAAGACCTGGCAGTGTGTGGTCGTATTTCTGGTCGCGCTGGTTGAGATGATCATGCGGATGAACCAGATTGTTTATGCTCCGTTCTACGCGCTGTTTATCGTGGGACCAATCGCGATGCTGATCGAAATCTGGCAGGATTCGCGGCGCGCGAGTGCAGAAAAACTGGCCGTGGCCCGCTAGGCTCTTTGCAAAGTTCTTGGCGAAAAAGGAAACCGATCCTCCGATGTCTCGAAGCCGGATCTCGTGTTGTGTAGCTTTGGTGGTCCTTCTCGCATTAGCTGGTTGCAAGCAGCGGGCTTCGGAACCGCGGGAAGCTCCTTCGCAGCAACCGGTGGCCAGTTCTCCGCTGTCGGAACCAGCTTCGGTTCCAGGACCAACGCCCGCGCCGGCTCCCGCTGCTCCCGCGCGGCCTTCGGGACCTATCGAGTTCACCGATGTAACGGCCCAGGCCGGCATCCGCTTCAAACACAACAGCGGCGCATTTGGGAAAAAATACTTGCCGGAAACCATGGGCAGCGGCGCCTGCTTCCTCGATTATGACAACGACGGGTGGCAGGACATCCTGCTGATCAATTCCATGGACTGGCCCGGTCATCAAACCGGGAAATCCTATCCCGCGCTCTATCACAACAATCAGAATGGAACTTTCACGGATGTAACCAGACAGGCGGGGCTCGCGCTCGAAGTCTACGGCCAGGGCTGCGCCGTCGGCGACTACGACAACGACGGTAAGGTTGACATCTATATCACCGCAGTCGGGTCAAACCATCTTTTCCGCAACCTGGGTCATGGCAAGTTTGCCGACGTGACCGCGAAAGCAGGCGTGGCCGACCCGGGATTCTCCACCAGCGCGCTGTGGTTTGACTATGACAACGACGGCAAGCTCGATCTGTTCGTCGCCCACTACATCGAATGGTCGATTGAGACCGACCAATACTGTTCGCTCGACAGCAAGAACAAGTCGTACTGCACACCGCAGAGATACAAGGGCCAGAGCGCAACCCTCTTCCACAACAAGGGGAATGGAACTTTCGAGGACGTGACCAGGCGGGCGGGTCTTTACGATCCCACCTGCAAGTCGCTGGGCGTCGCCATGCTGGATTACGACAACGACGGCTGGATGGACCTTCTCGTCTCCAACGACACCGAGCCCAACAAGCTTTATCACAACAATCACAACGGTACTTTCACCGACGTGGGAGTCGCAGCCGGTATCGCCTATGGCGAAGCGGGCACAGTGCGGGCGGGCATGGGAACGGACGCCGCAGATTACGATAATTCCGGCTGGCAAAGCCTGGTGATCGGCAATTTCACCAACGAGGGCATGGCGCTTTATCACAACGATGGCTCGGGACTCTTTACCGATGAAGCCCCCGCGACCGGCATTGCCCGGATTTCGACCAAATCGCTTACCTTCGGGACGTTCTTCTTTGATTACGATCTCGACGGTCAACTCGATCTTCTCGCGGTCAATGGCCACGTTTCCGATGACGTGGCTGTGGTGCAGCCGACCCTGAGATATGCCCAGCCGCCGCATCTTTTCCGCAACCTGGGCAAGAAAAAGTTTGAGGAAGTTACAGGCAGGGTTGGCACGGCATTGCCGCGCCCTATTGTCGGCCGCGGCGCGGCCTATGGCGACTTCGACAACGACGGCGACCTCGATCTCCTGATTACCGCCAACAACGGGCCGGCTCGATTGCTGCGCAATGACAAAGGCAACCAGAACGACATGCTGCGAGTGAAAACGGTGGGCACGCGCTCGAATCGTGACGGCATCGGCGCGAAGGTAACAGTTAAGACCAACTCAGGCGCACGGCGTTTTGCCATGGTGAAGACGGGTTCGAGCTACCTCTCCCAGAGCGAACTGCCGCTGACGTTCGGGCTGGGCAAACCGGAGCCGAGCAAGACGGTAAGCCTGACCATCGTATGGCCCAGCGGCCAAAAAGACTCCATCGCCGACGTTGCGCCCAATCAGTTCATTACGGTGCAAGAAGGCAAGGGCATCGTGTCAGCCCGGCCGATTGTTTTTGTCCAGCCAGCGCCGGGCGCTTCATCACAATCGACTGCAACCCGTCCCCTTGCTCACTGAAGTTCCCGCGCCGGCCTTTCCGCTTTTTGGTCCCGTGTTCGATGTTATCTTTGTGGCATCTTCATGGACATTCTGAAACAGCTTTATGAGCAGCATTTCCACGCGCCATGCGAGCTGGTGCAGCCGCTGCAGGGGCAGCTCGGCGGTTCCGGCCGCAAGATCATCCGGCTTAGCGGCGGGACATTCAGCGCCATCGGCATTTTGTACGACGTCCGTGAAGAAAACGTCGCTTTCCTCGAATTTTCCCGGCATTTCCGGCGGCACGGTCTGCCAGTCCCGGAAATTTATGGCGAAGATTTGAGCCAGGGCGCCTATCTCGAGGAAGACCTCGGCAGCACGACGCTTTTTGAGTTTCTTTCGAAGAATCGCACGGGCGAGAAGATTGCTCCGCTGGCGGTTGCGGCTTATCGCAAAGTGATTGCCATCCTGCCCCGGTTTCAGGTGGAGGCGGCTCGCGGTTTCAATTACAAGCTGTGCTATCCGCGGGCCAGCTTCGATCGCCAGTCCATCGCCTGGGACCTGAACTACTTCAAGTATTACTTTCTCCGGCTGGCCGGCATCCCCTTCAGTGAACAGGCGCTGGAAGACGATTTCGGGCGCTTGACGGAATTCCTGTTGAGCGCGGCGCATGACTATTTTCTTTACCGGGATTTCCAGTCGCGCAACATCATGTGGCGCGACGGCCAGCCATTTTTTCTGGACTACCAGGGCGGACGCAAAGGGGCGCTGCAATACGACGTGGCCTCGCTCTTATACGACGCCAAGGCCGACCTCCCTCCGGAGCTGCGCCGGCAGTTGCTCGACCACTATCTCGACGCGCTTGCCGGGTTCATCAAGTTCGATCGCGAAGAGTTCATGCGGTACTACTACGCCTACGTTTATGTCCGCATCATGCAGGCCCTGGGGGCGTACGGCTTTCGCGGTTTTTACGAGCGCAAGGCCCATTTTCTGCAGAGCGTCCCGTACGCGCTGAAGAACCTGCGCTGGCTGCTGCATAACGTTGCCCTGCCCATCGAACTCCCCACGCTGATGGAGGCATTCAACAGCATGCTGGGTTCGGAGAAACTGCAAAGTCTGGCCTCCGACGACGAGAATCTGGTGGTGAGAATTTTCAGTTTTTCATTTCATCGCGGCTGGCCGAAGGATGAAACCGGCAACGGCGGCGGATTCGTGTTCGACGGCCGCAGCCTGCCCAATCCCGGCCGCGAGGAGCGCTTCAAGGCCCTCACCGGCCGAGACGCGCCGGTGATCGATTATCTGAATCAGCAGGAGAGTGTGCACCAGTTTCTGGCCGGCGTACTGTCGCTGGTGGATGCCAGCGTGAGCGAGTATCAGCGCCGCGGCTTCAAAAATCTGATGGTGTCGTTCGGCTGCACCGGCGGGCAGCATCGCTCGGTCTATCTGGCCGAGCAATTAGCCAAGCGTTTGCGCGGCCGCAGTGGCGTCGAAGTGGTCGTGCGGCATCGTGAACTGGAGACGCCCGGCCAATGAAGGCCATGGTCCTGGCCGCCGGCCTCGGCACCCGGCTGCGGCCGCTCACCGATGACCGCCCCAAGGCGCTGGTGGAAATCGCGGGCCGCACCCTGCTCGAGATCACGTTGTCCCGCTTGCGCACTTTTGGAATTCGCGAAGTGATCATCAACGTGCATCATTTCGCCGCCATGGTTGTGGCCTACCTGAAGGCCAATGACAATTTCGGAATGCGAGTTGAAATCTCACGCGAAGACATCCTGCTCGACACCGGCGGAGGCCTGAAAAGGGCCGGGCATTTCTTTCTCGAGGCTTCCAGCCATTCCGATGAGCCCTTCATTCTGCACAACGTGGACGTCATCAGCACCGTTGATTTGCAGCGCATGGTGCAATCTCATACCGACCATCAGGCGCTGGCCACCCTGGCTGTGCAGGGTCGCAAAACCTCGCGCTACCTGTTGTTCGACGAGGGACTCCGGCTCTGCGGCCGCCGCTCGGGGCCCGATGGCAAGGCTGAACTGGTTCGTCCTTCATCCCGGACCGAAGCACTCGCCTTCGCGGGTATCCACGTGATTTCACCTCGCCTGATACGGAGGCTGGTAGAAGAGGGTTCATTCTCCATCGTCACCTCTTATCTGCGACTGGCATCGGAAAACGAAAAGATCATGGCCTTCCGGGCGGATGAATACTATTGGCGTGATCTGGGAAGGCCGGGAGATCTGAAACAGGCTGCGCAGGATTTGGAGCGAGGATTGATTTCCAGTTCCTAGTTTCCGGTTCCAACGTTGCCAGTTCGACGACTGGAAACTAGAAATGGCTTTTAATTGGTGGACCTGGTCGGGATCGAACCGACGACCTCTTCCATGCCATGGAAGCGCGCTCCCAGCTGCGCCACAGGCCCACATGAGAAACGATGTACGAGGGGGCTAAAGCAATTCAATTCTCGCCTACTGGCTATCGATAGTCAAACCCGATGCAGGCTCTCTGCATCTCTACTGGACCTGAATTTTGCGAAAGCCAGGAAACTTAGTATCCTGAGGGACGCTTGCGGCGACCTTAATGAAACCAACCTCCATCTTGCGATTTCGATACTTGTCCCTGTTGCCGCTTTGTCTGGCGGTGAGCGCTCAGGTTATTTCCTCCAACCAACCCGCACCGCAGGGTCCGGTTTCGTATGCTTCCGCGAGTCAGCTCAACACCCTGCTGGCGCAACTGGAAGAGGCATCGCAGGCGGCGCAATTGGATTTGGCCAAGATGCGCATCGAAAGATGGAAGACCGACTCGGGCAGCAAACGGCAGGCCCAGGGAAACGTGGATTCCATTCAGCGCAACCTGCAGTCCGCGTTGCCGGAAATAATCGCGGAACTGAAGGCGTCGCCAGAAAGTCTTACCTTCACGTTCAAGCTCTACCGCAATCTGGACGCGCTTTACGATGTGTTCGAATCGGTGGCGGAGTCGGCGGGAGCGTTCGGGTCGAAGGATGAGTTCCAGGCGCTCGAAAACGATGTCAGCGCCTTCGAGAAAGGGCGGCGTTCCGTGGCCGAGCGCATGGAGACGCTGGCCGGGGCCAAAGAAGTCGAGGTTACCCGCTTGCGTGCAGCACTGCAAAGCGCCCAGGCCAACACCCCGCCGCAGCCTCCGAAGAAGATCGTGGTGGACGACACCGCGCCCGTCAAGAAACCGGTGAAGAAGAAGCCCGCCCCCAAGGCTACCCCCGCCCCTGCCGCGGCTCCGGCCACCACTGCGGCCCCTCCGAAATAGGGGGTCCACCCCCTAAGCACCCGCTCCAGGCGCCCGCCCTCCGAGACCGCGCCAAGCCGCAGTAATCCAGAATCGATCATTCTAAACCAATGAAATCATTATATTTAGAAGTGTGGAACTCTACCTGCCGCGCCGGGGTCTATAGATAGTATGCGACATTTTCTGGGCTGGGAAACGCTCACCTTTAACCTTGGGCCGGCAGGGGGAAAGAACCTATAATGGCAGGTGACGCCATGACGTTGCTGGCGGGAGCAACCGCCTTGGGTGATCTGGCAGTTCCGATCGGAGTCCGGGCCCAGCAATCGGCGATTGTGGCCGAATTGCAGGCCGGCTCGGAAGACGCCTACGCCTGGCTCATCGCCGAATTCCACCAGCCGATTTACAGCCTGATATATCGCATCGTCACCGATCCGGCAGACGCCGCGGACACTACGCAGGACGTCTTTCTGAAAGTGTTTCGGGGCATGAAGCATTTTCACGGCGAGTCCAGCCTAAAGACGTGGATTTACCGGATTGCGGTGCATGAAGCCTCGAACCGTAGGCGCTGGTGGTTTCGGCATAAAGCGAAGGAGACCTCGATCGAGCCGAGCCTGGACGAGGGCGGCGGCGCAACGGGCATGCGCGACACGCTGGTGGACGAAAGCGAATCGCCGTTCGATCTGGTCGTGCACCAGGAAATCAGGGTCCGGGTCGAAGAAGAATTGCGGCAAATCTCGGAGCCTTACCGCACCACGGTCATCTTGCGCGACCTGGAAGACATGTCGTACGAAGAGATAGCGGAAATAACGGACGTCTCGCTGGGAACCGTAAAGTCGCGATTGACCCGCGGCCGAGAGGCGTTGCGGCGTCGCCTGACAGGATATGTTGTGGAACATGCCAAACAACTCGGTTTACGAACTCCGGGAGAAGCCGAAAGGCGCGAGGAGCAGTGCGAGATTTCTGCGATTGAGGTGACACGATGACGTGCGCCCAAGCCAGACCCCTGTTTTCTCCGTACCTCGACGGGGCGGTTACCGGCAAAGAAATGCGCGAACTCAGCCGGCACATGGAGTCCTGTGAAGGCTGCAGCCGCCAGTACGCGTCGCTGCGGCAGACCCAGAGCCTGCTGGCGCGCGTGGGCCCCCGCAAGGCCCCGGCTGACCTGGCGCTCAAACTCCGGGTGGCGATTTCCCAGGAAGCGGCGCAATCCCGGCGGCGGTACCTGGAAGGGGTGCGGGTCCGTTTAGACAACGCGCTGGCTATCTTCATGCTACCGGCAACGGCAGGGCTGGCCGCCGCGGTCGTGATCTTCGTGGTCTTGATGGGATTTCTGGCGCCCTTGCAGGCGGACAACTCCGATGTCCCCTTGATGCTTCACACCGCGCCGCAACTGCAGCAATCAGCGTTCGGGTCGACCCTGGATTCCATCAATGACGACTCGCTGGTGATTGAGGCCTACGTGGACTCGCAGGGCAGAGTCGAAGACTACCGCATTCTTTCCGACTCCAAGGAAAACGCCGCCCTGCTGCCGCAGGTCAAGAAGAACATGCTCATCTTCACCACCTTCACCACGTTCCGTCCCGCGCTTTCGATGGGGCGGCCGACGACGGGGCGGGCGATTTTGTCTTTCTCCAAGGTGAGCGTGAAGGGGTAACGCCTCCGGCGCCGGGTCCGCCAGCCGAAACGTGAGGTGTCCGCCGCAAAGAATTGTTCCATGGCACTGCATCACGGGCGAGTCGCCCGCGGCCCCACGAACCGCCAATAAGCGTTCCGAATAAAAAGCTGCAACAGCGTCCATTGATTCTGCGGCGGGCACCCCTTACACTAAATGGAACGTAGCCCGCATCCCGGCCAGCCTGCAGGAGGTTTCCCTGAGTCGTAGGTTTAAATGCTCGCTTTACGCGGCCTTGTTTGCCCTGCTGGCGGAGCTGTCGCCGGCGCAAAATCAGAGCCCGGTGGCGCTCGACACCAGCGAAACTCTGTTCACCGTGCTTACCGCCATCAACACCTGTGGATATGACCAGGACCTAGACGTCTCAGACCCGCTGCGCTCGCGGGTGCGCGCCGAGGTCGCCAAGGCCCGCCAGGACTCTCCGGGCGCCGAGGACGCGACTCAGGCGATGTGCCAGTACTATCAGGAGCATCTGCAGCCGGAGGCATCGAGAGCGCTGGCCGAGTATGTGTCCCTCGCCCTCTACCTGAACCCGCCGCCCGCTCTGACCGCCAAGGTCAAAGACGCGGACATGCCTCCCGATGCCGCGCTGGTGATGGGAATCCTTCCCCTGCTGCAGAAATTCTCCGAAACAGTAGGAATGCATGCCATCTGGGAGGCCAACCGCGAAGCCTGCGCCGCATTGACCGGGCGTTATCACGAGGCCCTGGCCAAGATGTTGTTCGACACGGAGATTTATCTGAAGCTGCCGTCGTCCTCGCGGCTGGGCCGGGATTTCACGGTGTACGTGGATCCCATGGGAGCGCCGGGACAAACCAACGCCCGCAATTATGGATCGGATTATTATGTGGTGATTTCTCCGGGCCCGGAAGCCGGCCTCAAGATGGAGCAGATCCGCCATACCTATCTGCACTATTTGCTGGACCCGCTGGCCATGAAGTATCCCGCGACCATGAAGCGCCTGGATCCCCTGCTCGAAACCGTCAAGTCGGCGCCCATGGACCAAAGCTTCAAGAGCGATGTTTCCCTGCTGGCGACGGAGTGCTTTATCCGGGCGATCGAGGCGCGCACCGCGGGATCGAAGAAAGCGCCCGAAACGGAGCGCGTGCAGGCGGTTCAGAATTCCGTCCAGCAGGGTTTCATCCTGACCACGTATTTTTATGAAGCCCTGTTGCGCTTTGAAAAGGACCCGGCCAGCCTCAGCAATGCCTATGGCGATCTGGTCAGCGGCATCGACGTGGGGAAAGAACGCAAGCGGGCGGCGCAGGTAACCTTTGCTTCCACGTCCGATACCGAACTCCTGCATCTTTCGCGCCCTCACCAGGCCCGGTTGCTGGTGGCCGCCGAGCAAAAGCTTTCGGCGGGCGATACGGAAAGTGCGCAAAAGCTGGCGCAGCAGGCGCTTGACGAAAAGAATGAAGACCAGGGCCGGGCGCTCTTTATCCTGGCGGAAGTGGCCACCCACAATTCGGATATGCAGGGGGCGCGAAATTATTTCGAACGCGCCCTGGAAGTCGCGCACGAACCGAAGGTGGTGGCCTGGTCCCATATCTATCTGGGAAGAATTTTTGACTTACAGGAAGACCGGGAGGCGGCGATGGACCACTACCGGGCAGCGGTAACCGCCGGCTCCGGATTGCCGGAAGCCAAGGCAGCGGCCGAGCTGGGACTGCAGAAGCCCTATGAGCCCACCCGCCGCTCGCAGTAAAGGACGACGGCAATCATCGAACAGAACAGGACGAATCGCACTTTGCCCAAGGAGAGAGCATGAAGCGAGCAGCTATGCTAGTCGTGATACTGGCGCTGGCTACATTTGTGTCGGCGCAAACCCAGACGCCTCCCGCGCCGGCAGGTACCGCGGCCACCCCCACTCCGCCCCAGGGCAGGCGACCGCCCCAAGCCAAGACCCAGGCCGAGTTCGATGCCTACAAAGCGGCTGCCGCCAACGGCAATGATGGCGCGGCCCTAGAAAAATCGGCGGACGATTTCGCCGCCAAGTTCCCCGATAGCGAGCTGCGCATCCTGCTCTATCGCGTGGCCATGCATGACTATCAGACGGCCAACAACTCCGACAAGATGATGGACATGGGACGCAAAGTGCTCAAGATCGATCCCGATGACCCGGAAGCGCTGATGGGTGTGGCCCAGGTCCTGGCGGAGCGCACGCGGGAGAGCGATCTGGACAAGGATCAACGCCTGGATGAAGGCACGAAACTGGCCCAGCATGCGCTGGAAACGGTTGAAACCGATATCACCATACCGCCCGGGACCCCACAGGACAAGGTGGACGCGTACAAGGGATTCCTGCGCTCCAACGCCTACTACGTGCTGGGCACAATCCAGTACACCAGGGAAAAGTATGCGGACGCCGAAGGCTACTTCCGCAAGTCGATCGACGCTTTCCCGGCTCAACTCGACCCGCTGGCCGTGCTGCGCCTGGCGCTCTCGCTGGACAAGCAGGAGAAATACCCGGAAGCATTGAAGTACGCCAATCAGGCCGTACAACTGACCGACGCCAACCAGGGTTCCACGCTGGCCACGCTGTCACGCAACGAGCGTGATCGCCTGGTTCAGTTGACCGGTGGCGCTCCCGCCGGGAAGCCGCCCGCGGTCGCACCGAACCCAGCGCCTAAGAACTGAGCGGACTTCGGACTTCAGACATCGGACGTCGGCAAATCCCTGAGGGCTGGGGTCCGGAGCCCGAGGTCCCGAAATCTGATGGGCTCGCCAAATCATGAAACCGCGTGACATTGCGCTGTTGCAGACCGCCCTGGGGTATCGTTTCCAGCGGGTGGAGCTGCTGGAGCAAGCCTTGACCCACAGCTCGCAGGCTCGCGAGCTGGAAGCGCTGCAAGCGGCCGGGGGCCGGCGCGTGGGCGACAACGAACAGCTGGAATTTCTGGGGGATGCCGTCCTGGGATTTGTAACCACTGAGGAACTCTGCCGCCGCTTCCCCAGTTTTAGCGAAGGCGAACTCTCCAAGCTCCGGGCCCACCTGGTAAGCGAAAAGCATTTGATTCGAGTGGCCCAGGAGCTGGAATTAGGGCACTACCTGAACCTGGGGCGGGGCGAGGAAAAGAGCGGCGGCCGCAACAAGACCGCGCTGCTGGTGGACGCTCTCGAGGCCGTGCTGGCGGCCATTTACCTCGACGGCGGATTGGACGCCGCGCGCCGCCTGGTGCTCGAGACCATCGTCACTCCCGAACTGGTGCGGATTGCATCGCATGGCAGCAGCCTGCCGGTGACCGATTACAAATCAGCCTTACAGGAAAAGTTGCAGGCCACGGGAAGGCCCCAGCCCACTTACATGCTGGTGAAAGAGCGCGGCCCGGAACATAGCAAGACTTTTACCGTCGAGGCGCGCCTGCAGCCCTTGGACCATGCCAGCAAAGCGGAATTCGTGGGCCGGGCGGACGGTTCCACCAAGAAGAATGCGGAACAGGACGCCGCCCGCCAGGTGCTGGAATATCTTGGCACCGTTACCCTGGAGCCGAACGGCCGGACCAAGCGCAGCGAGCAGGCCCAGTGACTGCCACACCCTCAACCCCCGAAGTAAAGGAAAAGCGTCCACCGGCGGATACCCTGAGTTCGCTGCAATCGCTGCTGGCGACCGTGGTCATCGCCGTTTTTGTTATCACCTTCGTGGTGCAGGCGTTCCAGATTCCCTCGGAATCCATGGAGAACACGCTGCTGATCGGCGACTACCTCCTGGTCGATAAACTGCGCTACGGCGGAGGCAGTGTCTGGGACTATTTCATGCCTTACCGTGAAGTGAAGCGGGGAGACGTGATAGTTTTTCGCTATCCCATCCATCCTACCCAGCATTTTGTGAAGCGCGTTGTGGGCGTTCCGGGAGACCGGGTCCGCCTGATCAACCGGCAGGTTTACGTCAATGGCCATCCCTTGCAGGAACCCTACGTCCATTACACCTCCGGGATGCACGACACGTTCCGCGACGAGTTCCCTCGCCTGGACCTGCCCGTTCCAGGTCTCGAAGGCGGCTGGTGGCTGGAGATGAAGAAGCTGGTCGAGGATGGCGAGCTGATCATTCCGCAGGGGAACTATTTCGTTCTGGGCGATAACCGGGATGAGAGTCTGGACAGCCGTTACTGGGGGTTCGTGCCGCACGAGAATGTGATCGGGCGTCCGCTACTGATCTACTGGTCGGTGCGGAACGCGGATTCGGACCTGCCGGCTTCCCCCACAGCGAGTGATAAACTTACTCACTTCGCATATGCCGCGACCCATTTGTTCCAGATGACCCGGTGGGACCGCACATTTCGAGTGGTGCGATAGGGCGGAAAGAGCTTCGCATCGAGAAAGGCACAGTGCCCAAGCGAGAGCCTAAGAAAGAAAACAAGCCGGAAGAAAAGCCGCGCGAGACCACGGTCGAGTTTCTGGCCTCGCTGGCGGCGGTGCTGGTGACTGGGCTGTTCATCATCACGTTCGTGCTGCAGGCCTTCGAAATTCCGTCCAGCTCCATGGAGAACACGCTGCTGATCGGCGACCACGTCTTCGTCAACCGGGTGCAGTTTGCCCCGGCCACGCACTGGATGGGGCCGCTGCTTCCCTACCGGGATATACGGCGTCAGGACATCGTGGTTTTTCTTTCTCCGGCGGAACCGGGCCTGTACGTGGTCAAGCGGATCATCGGCATTCCCGGAGATCGAATTCATTTACGTAATGGCGTGGTGTTTCGCAACGGGGAAAAGCTGGATGAGCCTTATGTCATCCACAACAGCGACGAAGGGCCGAACGAGTATCGCGACAACTTCCCCGCCGTGCCCCCGTCCGATTACAACCGCTTGTTTCCAGACTGGCAGCAGGCTCTGCCGCAATACATCCAGGGCGATGACCTGGTCGTGCCCGCGGACAGCTATTTCGCCATGGGAGACAATCGCGATGTAAGTTATGATAGCCGCTATTGGGGATTTATCCCGAAAGAAAATGTGATCGGGAGACCCATGTTCATCTACTGGTCGTTCGATACGCCGCCAAACCAGTATCTGCACACGGCGATCAGCGAGCGGGTGGGATTTCTGGCGCACGTGGTCATCCATTTCTTCGATCTGACGCGCTGGCGGCGGACGTTGAAGGTGGTTCGATGAGATTTCTGCGCTCCCGTCGTGGCAGGGTGGTCGCCGGCATCGTCCTGGTGCTGGCGCTTTTCCTGGTACGCCCCGGGGCGCAACGGCTGCGTACTCGCATCGCGCGCTCGATCAGCCTGGCCCTGGGACGACCCGTCGATGTGGGATCGGTGACGCTCCGCCTGCTGCCCCAGCCTGGCTTCGACCTGGAAAATTTCGTGGTTCACGAAGATCCGGCGTTTGGCGCCGAGCCGGTCTTGCAGTCCGCCGACGTGGTGGCCACGGTACGCGTGAGTTCCCTGTTGCGCGGAAGGCTGGAGATCGCCCGGCTCAGTTTGACCGAACCCAGCATCAACCTAGTGCGCAACAGCGAAGGCCGCTGGAACCTGGAGAAGCTGGTGGAGCGCGCCGCCAGCACGCCGGTTGCCCCGACTTCGAAGACGCGCAGCGAGGCCCGTCCCGGCTTCCCCTACATTGAGGCCGATCACGGCCGTATCAACTTCAAGTTTGGGCTGGAAAAAAAGCCTTATTCCTTGACCGAAGCGAATTTCGCCTTGTGGCAGGATTCCGAAAATACCTGGGGCATGCGGCTAAAAGCGCAGCCGACGCGAACCGATTTCAACCTGAGCGATACCGGCGTGCTGGCGATTGACGGATCCTGGCAACGCTCAACCAATCTGCATGAGACCCCGGTGCAATTTGCCGTGCAGTGGGAAGGGGCGCAGTTGGGGCAGGTGACCAAGCTCACTCTGGGCGAGGACAAGGGATGGAGGGGCGGCGTCCGGCTTTCGGCCAGCCTCACGGGCACGCCCGAGGACCTGACGATCAACACGGAGGGTTCGATTGACGGCTTCCGTCGTTACGACATTTCCGGCGATCAGGCGCTGCGCCTGGCCGCGCGCTGCAGCAGCCATTACAGTTCGACCGATCACGTCTTCTCCGGGTTGGCCTGCCGCGCCCCGGTTGGCGACGGTGAAATCGCCCTGAGCGGCAGCCTTGCCCCCATGCCGGGATCTCGATCCTACGATTTAACCGCGGTCTTCAAGAATCTTCCTCTGCAGCCGCTGGTGGAATTCGCGCGCCGGGTGAAAAAGGATGTGCCGACCGACATTCTTGCGACCGGCAATTTGGACGCAACTATCGCGTTGCAGCGAGCCGCCGACTCGACCTCGGGGCCGGTCTGGCAGGGCAGGGGCGAAGTGCTGGCCTTGAATGTGCGATCTCCGTTGACCAGTACCAGGCTCGCTCTGGAAAAGATTCCCTTTACCGTGTCTTCGAATGGCGATCCGGGGTCGAACCTGGGCGCCGCGCCCAGCCGGCGCCCAAGCTTTTCCACGAGGGAAGAGCCTCGGGTGGACGTCGGTCCCTTCAATCTGGCCCTGGGCAGGCCGGCCAGCGCTATCGTGCGCGGCCAGTTTTCGCGTTCGGGCTACAACTTCCAGCTGCAGGGAGATGCAGACGTGCAACGCCTGTTGGAAGTGGCGCGCACCCTCGGATTGCCGGCGCTGCAGGCCGCGGCCAATGGCGAAGCTCGCGTCAGCCTCCGGGTCAGCGGCGGCTGGGCCGGATTTGCCGCCGCCGCGGTTACTGGGACCGCCCAATTGCATTCCGTCCGGGTCCGGGTACGCGGCTTGAATGAGCCTGTCGAAATTTCTTCCGCCAGCATTGATTTGATACCCAGTAGCGCAGAAGTCCGGAAGCTGACTGCTTCCCTGGGCGGCAATACGTGGCACGGCTCGCTGAGCGTTCCCAGGCAGTGCGACAAGGGTCAGGCTTGTCCGATTCAGTTCGATCTTCACAGCGATGAATTTGCGACCGATGGACTGGGCAGCCTGGTGAATGAAGTTCCGGGAAAACAGCCATGGTATCGCTTTCTTTCGTCCCCGGCGCAATCTAAGCCCTATCTGGCATCTTTGCATGCCGTCGGAAAGCTCACCGCCAATCGGGTCGTGATTCACAACCTGGTCGCCAACCGGGTTTCGGCCGAGGTCGAACTCGAACAGGGCCGCCTTCAGCTTTCAGACCTGCGTGGCGACCTGTTGGGCGGACGGCACACCGGCGCCTGGCGAGTGGATTTCACGGTCAATCCTCCGACCTTTCACGGCACCGGCTCTCTCGAAAAAGTCGCGCTGGGGCAAATCGCCGAGGCCATGCATGACGAATGGATCACGGGCACGGCCAACGTGGAATATCGGGCGGACACGCTGGGCTGGACGAGGGCGGAATTGCTGTCCCACGCTGATGCCGGGCTTCAAGTGGAAGCTCGCGATGGTTCGCTGCCCCACCTGCTTCTGGCGGGCGAGAGCAGTCCGCTGCGGATCAACCGGTTCGCGGGACGGTTGCTGCTGCGCGCTGGGGAGTTCGAAATCGAGCAAGGCAAACTTCAGACTCCGGGCGGCATCTATCAATTGAGCGGCGCAGCCTCTATGGGTCGAGTTCTGGATTTCAAGCTGGCGCGAGATGGCGCCCGCGGCCTCAATATCACCGGCACCGTGGACCAGCCGCATGTGGCGGTCAGCACGGCTCCGGAAACCCAGGCCGCGCTCAAACCATGAAGGCCTGCTGCGCCCTGCTTCTCGCGGTCACGGCTTGCTCTCTTCTGACCCTGCATTCTCTGGCGCGTTCCGCCTCACCCCCCCCACCACTGGCCAGCTTCGAGCGCAAGCTGCAGCATGTAGAGACCAACGGAGCGCAGCCGCAACCGGATCCATCGCCCACGGAGTTCTCCGAGCAGGAGATCAATGCCTACTTCGCGTCGGGAAACGTCAAGCTGCCGGTGGGAGTGCAGTCCGTGGTTTTCCAGGAACAACCCGGAGTGGTCATCGGAACTTCGCGGGTGGATTTCGATCAATTGAAGGCCGGCAAGAATTCCTACAATCCCCTGCTCTCCATTTTCAGCGGCCTGCACGACGTGGTCGTGTCCGCTCACGCCTACGGCGCCCGGAGAGAAGGATTCGTGCATGTGGATTCCGTTTCCCTCGATGGGATCGAGGTTCCGCAATTCGTTTTAGAGCTGTTTGTGGAGAAATACCTCAGGCCCAAGTACCCCAATATCGGCATCGACTCGCGTTTTGCCTTGCCCGCCCGCGTGGACGCGGCCACGGTTGGACTGCATCGCGTGAACCTTACCCAGAAATAGCATCCCGGCCCAATCTCCATGCGCTCTAGACGCACCGAGTTTTGTATGATACTTTATCGTATATATCATATGAGGATTCCAAAGACCCTTACGGTAGAAGAGTCTCTGCTCGCCGCAGTGGAGCGAACGAAGGGCGAGGCTTCTACCAGCGAGCGCGTGAATGAGTTACTGGCCCGCGCTCTGGAACTGGAGCGGCAGGACGAACTGGAGCGCGAAGCCGCCAGGTTCTATTCGGGAGTAAAAGACAGGCGCGAGGAGAGTTCGTTCCAGAAGGCATCGCTGCGTTCCATAACGAGGGATTGACTGGTGTCCGACCCTGTTCCGACTGGCTGGTTTCCGCGACGCAGTGAGATCTGTCTAGTGAGACTGGACAAGGACCGCCCGGCGCTGGTGATTTCAAGCGATGCGCTCAACCGCCACGCCTTGGACATTTGCGTCGTCCCCATCACATCGATCGAACATCGCAAATTCTCGCTGCGAGTCGTACTCCGGCCAGGCGAAGGAGGGTTAGACCGCGCCTCCTGGGCCAAATGTGACCAGGTGACAACCCTGGAAAAGAGCCTGGTCCGCTACCCGCCGTTAGGTCGCGTTACTGGCGCAACCCTGTCCCGCATTGAGGCGGCGATAAAGACAGCCCTGGAACTGGCTTAGGCCTAGCGTGCGTACCCGGCCCCGCGCAGGACCTTTCCCGGCAGGGCCCCGGTTTGCCTGCACTGATCAATCACCGCAACGCCGTTCACCAGCACATACTCCATCCCTTGCGACAGCTGGTTCGGATTCTCGAATGTTGCCAGGTCGCGGACGGTGGCGAGATCGAAAACCACGACATCGGCCCACATCCCTGCTTTCAGCACGCCGCGGTCGGTCAAACGCATGCGTTGCGCCGGCAGCGCGGAAAATTTTCGGATGGCATCCTGCAGCGTAAGTTTTTTCTGCTCTCGAACATATTTGCGCAGGACCCGAGGGAAGGTACCGTAGGCGCGGGGATGAGGATGTTCCTGGCCCAGGATTCCCTCCGGCGACGTGCCGGATGAATCGTTGTCCAAGGCCACCCACGGCTGCTGCAGGGCGAGAACAACATCCGGCTCGGACATACCAAAGACGGCCACCTCGGTAGAAGCATTGTCTTCGATGAGCAGATCGAACAAGGCGTCCAAGGGATCTTTGTTTTCGAGCTTCGCGACCTCTGACAACCGCTTGCCCTGCAGCGGAAGCAGTTGGGGATTTTTCACCACGCCGATCAGGATGTCCTGGGGGCCGCTGATTTCCTGCCATTCGTTGTCCCAATCGTTGGAGGGAGTCATCATGTCTTTGCGGATGCGGGTGCGCATCGCCGGATCCTTGAGACGTTCGATCAACTTGGCGTTGCCACCGTCGTGGGCCCAGGCTGGGATGAATGCCGAGAAATCGTTGAACCATGCGGTATAGGCATACGTGTCGGCAGTGACGTCGATGCCCTGGGCCCGGGCAGCGTTGATCTTTTCCACCACCTCGGGCATGCGTCCCCAGTTGGCTTTGCCTCCAGTCTTGAGGTGCCAGATTTCGACCGGGATGTGGCCTTCGCGCCCGATGCGCAGCGCTTCGTCAATCGCAGCCAGGACGGAATTACTTTCATTCCGCATGTGCGTGGCATAGATGCCGCCGAACTTCGCAGCCTCCGAAGCCAGCGCGATCAGCTCTTCGGTTCTGGCATAGGGGGCGGGCGCGTACTGGAGTGAAGTTGAAACGCCGACAGCGCCTTCGCGCATGGCCTGCCCGACCAGTTCACGCATCTGCTCCAACTGGGCGGGAGTGGGCTGCGTGTCGCCATCGCCCAGGATCATGCGCCGGACCTGGGTCGCGCCCACGTAGGTCGCCAGATTGATTCCCATGCCCTGCTTTTCCAGGCGGGCGAAGTATTGCTGAAAGCTGCGCCAGTCGGGCGTGATGTGATAGTGATCGTAGCTGGGGCGGTCAGCCTTGATGATGGCATCATTCAGCGGTGCGACCGAATCGCCTTCGCCGGTGATCTCGGTGGTGATGCCCTGATAGATCTTGGATGGAAGGCGTGGATCCACCAGGATGGTCAGTTCCGACTGGCCCAGCATGTCGATAAAGCCGGGGGCAACCACCATGCCGCGGACATCGATGGTGCGCGCGCGTTGCGCGCCGGTCAGATTTCCGATAGCGGCGATTTTGCCGCCACGAATACCGATGTCGCCTGAATACCACGGTGAGCCGGTGCCGTCGATGATGTGGCCGTTGGTGATGACAATATCGAATGCCGGGTTCGAGGCTTGCGCCCGCGAAAGATGCCCGACGGTCAGAAGAAAGATGGCGACGATCAAAAACCTTTTCGTCAGCTTGCCGCTTCTCATAATTTCTCCGTTCTTACATTAAACAGGTGGGTGGGCGGCAGGCCCACCCGACAGCCGGCGAAGCCTGTCCTGAGCGAAGTCGAAGGAACGCAGGCGCTACACTTTTAGTTGCCGGGCTGAGATCGCGCCCAATGCCACCCAGATTCCGAAGGCCAGCCATTCGTAGGCGCTGAAATGTCCGGGCACGAATGGCACCACTTTCATCAGGATCATCAGCAGTCCGATCAGGGCTCCCAGGGCTGCGACCATGCGCTGACGACGAGTCGGTGCCATCTGATGATACGCGGCGCAGGCGGCCAGCCAGCCCGCGGCCGACGCCAACGAACCCACCTCCGAAATCGGCACCAGGATGGCGTCACCGAGAAACATGCACGCCGCGGTACTCAATCCCACGCAAATCACGGCGACGGATGGGGTCTGGTTCCGGGGGTGCACATGGGCGACGCGTGCGTCCACCAGCCCGCGGCGTCCCATGGCGAACACCAGGCGGCTGGCTGCGACCAGGTTTCCATTGAATACCTTGAACAGCGAAAGCAACGCCGCCGCCAAGATCACGCTGACGATCCAGCGCGCGCCCACGGCGCGCTCGAAAGCGACCGCGGTCATAAATCTTTCGCCGGTGAGTTCGCGCCAGGGAGCAACGTATCCCACGGCGGCGATCACGATGGTGTAGAACAGAATGCCCACCAGGATGGCCATCCAGATGGCCTTGAAGAACCCGCCACTGCGGAATTCCGGGCTGGATTCCTCGGCCCCCTTCACCACCGACTCAAAGCCGGTCATGTAATACGGCACGATTTGAATGACCAGCAGGACAGAAACGAATCCGCTGTGAGTGAACAGGGGCGGAAAATTCTGCGGCGCGCCCTGGCTCAGCCCGACCGCAACGAACACGATGAACAGGCCGAGGGTTCCGAAGGTAGTCCAGTTCTGAAAGATCGCGCTCAGCCGGATGCCGCGATAGTTGAGCACGGTCAGAAGACCGGTGAGTGCGAGCCCGATGATGACGTGGGGCAGATAGACGGGCCGTCCGGCAATGCGGTAGATCTCCATCGAATCCAGGCCGGGAAAGATGTAGCCCGCGATCTTCCCCACAGCGACGGCTTCCCACGGACAGACGATGAAGTACGCCAGGATCATCATCCACCCGGTGGCGAAGCTGACCGAGCGGGGAAAGACTTTCGCGGTGTAGGCAACCTCGCCGGCGGCGTCGGGCATGGCCGTCACCAGCTGGCCGTAGACGTAGCCAATCGGCAACAGGAGCGAGCCGCCAATGGCAAACCCCAGAACGCCGCCCAGCGGCCCCCCGCGGAGCAGCCAATCGTCCATGACGACCAGCCAGCCGACACCCACCATGGTGCCCCAGCCCAGAGTGAAGTAATCAACGACGCGAAGTTTGCGGGCAAGAGTGATCATCGCAGATGGCAGGCGGCTATTGGCAATTGGCAATCAGCCAAACATCGCTACCGGTTTGTTGTTGGCATTTACCAATTGCTAATTGCCAATTGCTAATTGTTGATTCCGCGCGCGCCACTTTCTAGAACAGACACAGCAACTCAAAAAGCAAATTGGCCGCCAGCAGCGATGTAATCTCACCGTTATCGTAGGGCGGCGAGACCTCCACCAGATCGCATCCCACCAGCTTCAGCCCCTTGAAGCTCCGCAGCAGGTCCAGAATTTGCGGACTGGAAAGGCCGCCCACCTGCGGCGTGCCGGTGCCGGGCGCAAAAGCCGGGTCTACGACGTCAATATCCAGCGTGAGATACACCGGGCGGCCCTGCAACTTTTTCAGGTGACGCTTGACCAGTTCGACACCCCCGTGATGAAACTCTTCCGAGGTCACAATCTTGATGCCGTGTTTGTGGGCGAAATCAAAGTCGCCCTCGGAATAAACCTGCCCCCGCAAACCGACTTGCAGGGCATGGCCTTTTTCGATCAGTCCTTCCTCTACGGCATACTTCACCGGCGTGCCGTGCGAATGCGGGCTTCCGAAGTACCCACTCCAGGTATCTCCGTGGGCATCGAGCTGAACAAACGCGACCGGCCCGAAGTGGCGATGAATAGCGCGAAGTATGGGCAGGAGAATGGAATGATCGCCGCCGACGCAGACCGAGCGCGCGCCGGCGCGGAAGACGTCGCCCAGTTGCTCGGTGATTCGCCGGTAAGTGTCTTCAATCGACAGCGGGTTGATCGAGAGATCGCCAAAATCGCCGATGCGCCATTTTTCGAATGGATTCGTCTTCAGCACCGGATTCCAGGGTCGGATCATCGCCGACTGTACGCGAATGTTGCGCGGGCCGAAACGCGCGCCCGGCCGGTACGTGGTGCCTCCATCGAAGGGAACGCCAATTAATGCCAGGTCGAGATCGGCCGCCCGGGGAATATGCGGCAGCCGCATGAACGTGGGCACGCCGGAGAAGCGGGGATAGACCAGGGCATCCACCGGCTTGGGATGGGGCTTTGCGGCTTTTCTCGATTTCATAGGCGCGCGCATTATAGAACATGCTGCGAAGTTCCCGGCTCGGTAGATGGGATTTCTTTGCGAACTTTGCGTCCTTTGCGGTTAAAGATTTTGACCGCAAAGGCCGCAGAGGCATCGCAAAGTTCGCCAAGGACTCGATCCATTCTTCTCCGGCCGGTATGTTATGTTTTAACTTCTTCGCTTCAATCAGCGAGGCAACTATGCCCCGATACGAATATCGAGTCCTGAAGCCGGTTCCGGCAGCGGAAAAGGCGTTCCTGGAATGGATCGACGGACTCGATCGCGAGTTCGCGAATCGCGACCCCGAGCATCGCAGCAACGTGGTCCGCGAGCAACTGCACCAGCTTTATCTGGGACGTCCGTATGCCGCGCCCGATCCGGCAGCGCCGCTGGCGATGCAGGCTCTAATCCACTCGCTTGATCCGCGCAACGCCACGCTGGAGCCCGAGACTTACGGCGATGCCGACGCCGCGAAGTATGGGGAACGCAAGCCGCTGATCTGGTTTTGGATGATGTATGACCGCTCTCCGCTCGGCCTGAATCACTGGCTGGGACACAAGGTACGCGCCATGCTGGCCCGCCATGTATTCAAGTATTGCGGCAACAACGTCAAGATCTTTCATGGCGTGGAGTTTTCCTTCGGCTACAACCTGACGGTCGAAGACAATTGCACCATTCATAAGTACGTGCTGCTTGATGACCGGGGAGAAATCATCATTCATGAAGGATCTTCCGTCTCCGACTACGCCAACATCTACTCGCACGCCCACGATCTCAATGACGGAATGATCGTCAGCAATCACAAGACGGAGATCGGTCCCAAGGCACGCATTACTTACCACGCGACCGTGCTGAGTGGGGTTAAGGTCGGAGAGCACGGGATGGTGGGCTCGATGGGAGTCGCATCGAAAGATGTCGATCCGTTTACCGTAGTCGGCGGCATTCCTGCCAAGCCGATCAAGATAAAGTCCATCGCGCCGGAAAAACTGCGGAAGTCGTTGGAGAAACCTTAGCCGCCCGATTGCCTGCGGCGAATGCCCGAGACCACGCCGAATCGCGGGTCCGCGTGTTAGTATCGAAACCAATCTCGCATGACCCTGCAACACATCGACATCGTGTTTCAGCTGATCGCGTTCCTGTTTGCGATCAGCGTCCACGAATCAGCACACGCCTGGATGGCCAATCTGCGCGGCGATCCCACTGCGCGCATGCTGGGGCGCATTTCGCTCAATCCCATCAGGCACATTGATCCGGTTGGGACCCTGCTGTTGCCCGCGGTCGCGCTGTACTTTCACGCGCCCGTAATCGGCTGGGCCAAACCCACTCCGGTTGATCCGCGAAACTTCAAGAACCCGGTACTGGACGACATTCTCACCTCGGTGGTGGGTCCGATCAGCAATTTTGTAGTTGCCACCGGCGCCGTACTCGTCCTGGCGGCGCTAAAACTGGTTTCTCCCCTGGCGCAACAAATCTTGGCGCAGGGTTTTGCTACTGAGACCGATTCGTTTCTGCTTCCTTTGTGCCTGCTGTTGTACGAAGTGATGGTGATCAACGTCTTGCTCGGAGTTTTCAACCTCATACCAGTTCCGCCGCTGGACGGCAGCCACGTCGTCCGCCATCTCCTGCCGCCCGGAGTGCTTCGCATTTACGATATGGTCGGCATGTTCGGCCTGTTTATTCTGGTTTTTTGGGGCGGTCGATTTCTGAATATGCTGATCTCACCCGCGATAGGATTCTTTAACGACATCCTCCTGAGAATCTGATGACCTCTCGCCCAAACCAACGCAAACGCGTGCTCAGTGGTATGCGCTCCACCGGCAAGCTGCATTTGGGAAATTTCGTCGGGGCGCTGGACAACTGGGTGCGCATGCAGGACCAGTACGATTGCTTCTTCTTTGTGGCCGACTGGCACGCGCTTACCACCGACTACGCCGATACCTCGCGGATCAAGGAGAACTCGCTGGAAGTTCTGCTCGACTGGCTGGCTGCCGGACTCGACCCCGAGCGCTGCACTATGTTCATCCAGTCACACGTCCCGCAGCACGCGGAATTGCACTTGCTGTTTTCCATGATCACTCCGCTGGGCTGGCTGGAGCGCGTCCCGACATACAAGGAGCAGCGCGAAAATATCACGGAGAAAGACCTGGCCACCTACGGGTTTTTGGGCTATCCCGTGCTGCAGGCGGCAGACATCCTGATTTACAAAGGTGATTTCGTTCCGGTGGGCGAAGACCAAGTGCCGCACGTTGAGCTGACGCGCGAAATCGCGCGCCGCTTCAACATGTTCTATACCCGGAAAGGCAAGTACGTTTTTCCCGAGCCGCAACCGCTGCTGACTCCGGCCGCCAAGCTGCCCGGGACCGATGGCCGAAAGATGTCGAAGTCGTACGGCAACACTATCCTGCTGACCGATCCCGAGCCGGTGGTGCGGCAGAAGCTGAAAACCATGGTGACCGACCCGGCCCGCGTGCGCCGTACCGATCCTGGCAATCCCGACGTTTGCCCGGTGGGCGACCTGCACAAGATCTTCAGCGACCGACAGACCATCGCCAAAGTTGACGAAGGCTGCCGCTCCGCCGGGATCGGCTGCATCGAGTGCAAGGGGTGGGCCGCGGACGCCCTGATCAGCATCCTCAATCCCATGCAGAAGAGGCGAAAGAAATATGAGGACAATCCACGCCTCGCCTGGGATATTCTGGAGGCGGGCTCTTCCCGCGCCAGCAAGGTAGCTAGCGCGACCATGGAAGAGGTCCGCGAGGCTATGGGCATGTCGCATGATTACGATGAGAAACATGGCTGAGAATCTAAGAATCGCGTCCGCAAACGTCGCCGCGACGGAAGGCGGAAGCACGCTCGCGCCGGTCGTCCAGATGCCGGCTGCAGAGAAGCCGAAGCCGGAAAGCGACTTCCCCTTCTCCGTGACCGTGGGAGATGTTTATGAGGGACCGCTCGATCTGTTGCTCGACCTGATCCGCAAGCAGGACATTGATATCTACGACATCCCCATCGGGCGCATCACCGCGCAATACCTGGCCTACGTGGAAAAGCTGCGGGAACTGGATGTGAACGTAGCGGCCGAGTTTATCTACATGGCGGCCGTGCTGATTCACATCAAGTCGAAAATGCTGCTGCCCCGCGACCCCGCGGCGGCCTCGGACGCGCAGGACGATCCCCGGGCGGAACTGGTCAATCGCCTGATCGAGCACGAGAAGTTCAAGTCGGCGGCGCAGATGCTGATGCAGAAGCAGCAGATCGAAGATGCCGTAAGGTCGAACCCGGCCATCCGGGAATTCATGGCGGCCGAGGGCACGGAGCCCGAGCTCGCGGCCGATGTCATTGACCTGGTAAAAACCTTCCAGCAGATTCTGGAGCGCGCCCGTTCACGCCCGCTGCTCCAGGTGGACGAAGAGACGTTGACGGTCGGACAAATGATCGACTATCTACAGCGGAGACTCGCGCTCGAGGACCGGCCGCTCCGCCTGAAGCAGCTCCTGCGCAACGTGAATTCGCAGCAGGCGCTGGTCTGCATGTTTCTGGCGCTTCTGGAGATGGTCCGGCTGCAGGCGATCCAGTTGCGGCAGGACCGACTTTTCGGCGAGATCTTGCTGCGCAAACATACGGGATTTGACGCCATCATCGCGGAACAAGCGGCGGTGCGCGACGATTGGCGGTAGCAGGCAGTTTTCGGTCGTCAGTCGCCGGTCGTCAGAGCCAATAGGTGAAAACCACACAGGGTCTTAACCATGAGTCTTAAAGCTAAGCTTGAAGCCATTATTTACGCGGCGGAAACGCCGATCACGCTGGATCAAATGGTCGAGTTGGTCGGCGAATCCGTGGTAGCCGAAGGCGCCACGGAGGACGAAGTCGCATCGCACGTCCGCGTCGCGCTCGAGGAACTGATCGACGAATATGCGGCTGCCCACCGTGGCATTGAGATCCGCCAGATTGCGGGCGGATATCGCATGTCCACCAAGCCCGAGCAGCACGACGTCGTGCGGGCCTTTGCCAAGAGTTTGAAGCCGCCGATCCGGCTCTCTCTTCCAGCACTCGAAACTTTGGCTGTAATCGCCTATAAGCAACCGGTCACGGTGCCCGAAATCAGCGAAATCCGTGGCGTGGATTCCAGCGGAGTCATCGCCACCTTGCTGGATCGAAAGTTGATCACCACCGCGGGCCGGAAGGCGGTCATTGGCCGCCCGATTCTCTACAGGTCCACCAAGGAATTTCTGCTCCGCTTTGGGCTGAAAGATGTAAGCGAGCTTCCCAGCATGGAAGAGTTCGAAAAGCTGGTGGCGGAATCGTTCCAGAACGAATTGCTGCCCTTGTCGGACAATGGCGCGGAAGCGGCTGCCGTGAGCGCCAGCGATCCGCAGGCACAGCCTGAGCTTCCGGCCAGCGATGGAGAAACGGCTCCGGCCGGGCCGCATGGCGGCGAGAATGATCCTGCTGCTTAAATCTGCGCTGACCGATTTCCGTCTGGGAAGCTTGCCTTTAGTGCCTGGTCGAAGAAGTTTCTAATGCCCGCCCAACGTCTGCAAAAAATCATCGCCGCTGCCGGTATCGCATCGCGCCGCAAGGCGGAGCAGCTCATCGCTGGCGGCCTGGTATCGCTCAATGGGCAAGTCGTGACCGAGCCCGGCACCAAGGCCGACCCCGAGCATGATCACATCCGGGTAAACGGCAAATTGCTGCGCGGCGCGCAGAAAAACGTCTACCTGCTGATGAACAAGCCCAAGGGATATATCACGGCAGTGACCGATCCGGAAAAACGGCCGACGGTGATGGATCTGCTGCGGGGCGTGGGCGTGCGTGTATATCCGGTCGGGCGCCTGGACTACGCCAGCGAAGGCCTGCTCCTGCTCAGCAATGACGGAGAGCTCGCGGCCGCGCTCATGAAGGCTTCATCCCACGTTCCTAAGACCTACCTGGTCAAGGTTGCGGGGACGCCGTCAGTCGACGGTCTGGCCAAGTTGAGGTCCGGAGTTTACATTCAGGGCAAAGGCGGGCGGCGACAGAAGACAGCGCCCGCCAAGATCAAGCCCATTCGCGAGGCCGACAATCCCTGGTACGAAGTTACGCTGATCGAAGGCAAAAACCGCCAGATCCGGCAGATGTTCGAGAGCATAGGCCATCATGTGGAGAAAATAAAGCGGGTGCGCTATGGACCGTTGCAGCTCGATGTTCCTCCGGGAAAATTTCGGCATCTGACAGCGCAAGAAGTGACCCGCTTGAAATCGGCTACGAAGGTTAGTGGAGCCGGACGGATGTAACGGTTACGGCCTTGCCGGGAAGCGCGGGCGAGGCGGCCGCGCCCACATCGAAATACTGGATGTCTACACTCATCAAGCTCGACTCCAACGAAAATCCATTTGGACCGTCGCCCCTGGCACTCAGGGCCATGCAAGCCGTGCTCTCGGGATGCAGCGAGTACCCGGACGATGATGCGTCCGCGCTGCGCCTCAAGCTTGCTGAATACCACGGTGTGCAAGTCGGGCAAGTCCTGGTGGCCGGCGGTCTGACTGAGTTTCTGGGAATGGTGGCACGGACGTTCCTCGCACCTGGCCTCAACGCGGTGACCAGCCAGCGGTCATTCATCGTCTACCGCATGGCAACGGAAGCCGCAGGCGCGCAACTGATCGAGGTGCCGACGCGCCGAAATGGATTCGATCTGGATGGAATTGTCGCAGCCGCGAATCCCAAGACGCGAATCATTTTTCTGGCAAATCCCAACAATCCCACCGGCACGCTGGTCGCGGCAGATCAAGTGGATCATTGCCTAAGCCGTATTCCGGAACCGGTTCTCGTGCTGGACGAGGCCTACTACGAATTCGCCGAACATTTTGCCAGCAGACGTGGCGTCAAATATTCTCACTCCCTGGATTACGTGCGGGAGGGACGCAATGTCGTGGTGCTTCGGACTTTTTCTAAAGTGCACGGACTGGCCGGCGCACGGGTCGGGTACGGGATTGCATCCGCGGAGTTGATCGCGCGCATTTCGCGCCAGCGTTCGATGTACTGCGTCTCCTCGCTGGCCCAGGCGGGGGCGCTGGCGGCGCTCGAGGACTCAGCCCACATCCGCAAGACCGTCGAAAACAATGCGGATCAGGGGGAACGATTGTTCCGGGCGATGGCAGCGGACGGGTATGCGGTCACTTCCACCTGGGGAAATTTTCTCTATTGCGACCTAGGCGGGGATGCCAGAAGCTTTGCGGAAAATCTGCGGCTGGAGGGAATTTTGGTGCGGTCTCTCGAGCAATGGGGCGCGCCCGAATCCATCCGCATCACGATAGGCACGCCCGCGCAGAACGACGCTTTCTTGCAATCGCTCAAGAAGCTGAAGATCCCTTAGCTGTTCGTCATCGGTAGTTGCGCCGCGCCGTAGAGTCCGGCGTCGCTGCCCAGTAACGCCCGCGTGATAATCGTCTTGGTCGAGACATCCGTCCCCACTTGTGCGGAAGCGCCAGCCCCGCCAGAGAGTGCGGGGTCGGGAGTGGTTGCGGCATACACCAGTGAGCGCCGCCGCAGTTCTTCAAAGATGGCAGGGGAAAATGCTTCCCACGCGCTCGACGCGCCTCCGCCGATCACATACATATTGAGATTGAAGGCGTTGACCAGGTTTGCCAGGCATATGCCCAGCGCTCGTCCCACCCGGCCAAAGATTTTTTTGGCTTCTTCGTCGCCCTGGATGGCCAGGTTGTAAATCGCCTTGGAGCTGAATTCAGGGTCCGTGCTGGCAGCTTTCGCCAGTCCCGGCGCACGGCCGGAGGCAATCGCCTCCTTCGCCATTCTGACCACCGCCGTGGCTGAAGCGTATTGTTCGACGCATCCGCGGTTACCGCAGCCACATGGAGGTCCCTCGGGCTCGACCGTCATGTGACCAAACTCGCCGGCCATCCCAGTCATGCCGTGCCAGATACGCCCCTGAAGGACGATGCCACCGCCCACGCCGGTACCGAGAGTCAACATGGCCATGTCTTGCACATCGCGCGCCGCGCCCAGCCATTTCTCGCCGAGGGCGGCGACATTGGCGTCGTTCTCCAGAATCACTCTGGCGCCAAGAAGACGCTCGATTTCGTCGCGCACCGGAGTTTCCGCCCAGCCCGGAAGATTGGGGGACTCCCGCAGCATGCCCGTCTTCAAGTCGATGATGCCGGGCACGCCAATGCCGATCCCCTGCAAAGCGCCGGCGCCGCGATACTTGGCGGCGAGAACGCGGATGGCATCGCACATCTCCCCGATGACGTGATCCTTGCCCAGCGCGACGCGTGTGCCCAGCGTGACTTTTTCCATCAAGTCGCCTTGCTGGTTGACGGCCGCAATGCGCAGGTTGGTACCGCCGAGATCGACACCGATCGAAAAGTTTTGCATAGGCCAGTAGCGTATCAAATTTCAGATCGCAAACGGGTCAGCATACGCCGGCGTTTCGCCCGCGCTACTTTTGACACTTCGGACAATAGTGACTGCTGCGGCCTGCGATCACCACCCGCTTGATCGGAGTCTTGCACACCAGGCAGGGTTCGCCTTCTCTGCCATAAACCCGGTGTTGCAGTTGAAAGAACCCTTCTTCACCGTCCGCGTCCACATAATCGGAAACGGAAGAACCGCCCAGGGCAATGGCTTCCCGCAGGACCTCCTGGACTGCCGGGTAAAGCCGCCGCAGGTCTTCCCGCGTAAGCGAGGAAGCACGTCGGCGCGGGCGCACCCCGGCGCGGAACAGCGACTCGTCGGCATAGATGTTGCCCACGCCGCGCAAGAGTTTCTGGTTCAGCAGCGCGCTCTTGATGGGCGTGTGTCGTCCATGGAAGAGGCTGACAAAATCGTCCTTCTGGACCTCGAGGGGCTCGGATCCCAAGGCTTCGAAGCCCTGCGCCACACTCAACCGGCCGAAGCGCCGCGGATCGACAAAGCGCAGTTCCCTGCCCGACGCCAGCTTCGCCACCAGATGGGTATGCTTTGGCATTTCGCCGTCCGGCGGGCAGACCAGCATGCGCCCGGTCATACCCAGGTGAACAATCCATTGCGCCGCCGCTGGTTGTTTGAGGAGGACACTCTTGCCCGCCGCCTTTTTTCGTGATGACGGACCGCGAGGTCTGTGAAGCCGCCTGGCGGACAAGAGTGTCCTCCCCACGCCACCTGCGGGCACCAGATCGAATACGATGTGCTTCCCTACTCGCCGTACTCCTGCGATCCGGCGAGATTCGAGCGCGGCAACGATTTCCGCGGCGGAAGATTTCAGGGGCTCAGGTTTTGATCCCAGCCAGACCGATTCGATAATGTCTCCCGTGACCCGGCTGGCCAGGCCGCGGGCAATGGTTTCGACTTCGGGAAGTTCAGGCATGGAAAACAGTCTACAGTCGTCGGTCGACTCAGGACTACGTTGCTCATCCACAGTCCGGCGGGTTATTATTACCGGTACACATCAGCCCTGCAAATCCTTGTAATTCAATCTAGCGCAGTTCACCGTGGGCTTGGAGTGTGTGCGACCCTGCAAATGCGGCCGGGGTGGCCGCGATTTTGGACCACGGAGCTGACTTTGAAGAAGGGCAAGACTGCGGTCATCGTAGGTGCGCAGTGGGGCGACGAGGGCAAGGGCAAGATCGTCGACGTTCTCTCCGAAAATTTCTCGGTCGTGGCCCGTTATGCCGGCGGACACAATGCCGGGCATACCGTCATCATCAACGGCAAGAAATTCATTCTTCAACTGGTGCCCTGCGGGGTGCTTCGCCCCGGCTGCCGCAGCGTGATCGGCAATGGCGTAGTGCTCGATCCCATCGCCTTTCTCAAGGAAGTCGCGGCTTTGCGCGAAACCGGCGTCCAGGTGGATGGCAGCCTGTTCGTCAGCAACCGCGCCCACGTCATTCTGCCTTACCATCGCATGATCGAGCTGGCTTCGGAAAACGCTCCGGGGCGGGTAAAGATTGGCACCACTTCGCGCGGCATCGGGCCTGCCTACGAAGACAAAATGGGCCGCCGCGGTCTGCGCGTGGCGGACCTGCTCGACCTGACGCTGCTGCGCACCCACATTGAAAACGCCTGTAACGAAAAAAACATGATCGCGCACGCGTTGTTCAATTCCGAGCCGCTGGACCCGGATAAGATGTATCAGGAATACGCCGAGGCTTCGGCCAAAGTCGCGCCGTTCGTGTGCGACACGGCCGCGCTGCTGAATCAGGCTCTGGCTGACGGCGAGTCCGTTCTCTTCGAAGGCGCGCAAGGCACCATGCTCGACATTGATCACGGCACCTATCCGTTCGTGACCTCTTCCAGCGCCACCTCGGGCGGAGCGGTCATTGGAACCGGAGTGGCTCCCACGGCCATCCACACCGTGATCGGGGTCACTAAGGCCTATTGCACTCGCGTGGGCGGCGGACCGTTCCCTTCCGAAGCTCTGGACGCCAGCGGGGACCTGCTACGGGCGCGGGGCAATGAGTACGGTGCGGTCACGGGGCGTCCCCGGCGCTGCGGCTGGCTCGATTTGCCACTCCTGCGCTACGCTGGCATGATTAATGGGATTTCCTGGCTGGTCGTGACCAAGCTCGATGTGCTGGACGAACTGGCTGAGATTCCGGTTTGCGTCGGCTACAAGATCAATGGCAAGGTGACGGCGGAAATTCCAGCGCACGGCAGCGGCTATGACGCGATCGAGTGCGTCTACCGCACCATGCCGGGGTGGCGCACTTCCACGCAGGGCGTCACTCACGTGGACAAGCTGCCTGCCGCGGCCCGCGACTACCTGGATTTTCTGGAGAAGGAGAGCGGCGCCCGCATCGGAATGGTCTCCACCGGGCCGGGGCGCGAGCAGACCATGTTTGTGGATGGCTTTACCGCCGAACTGAAGGGATTGACTGGACAGAAAACTGAGGCTTCAGCAACAATCTGAAAAACGGAGCGCATGATGGTTGTCCTGGTGGTGACCTGGATGGCAAAAGTTGGCCGCGAAGCTGAAGTGGCCGCAGTCTTTTCCAAGTTGACCGGGGAGTCCTGCAAAGAGCCCGGGTGCGTGATGTATGTGGCGCATCGCCACAAGACCGAACCACGCCGCTTTCTGGTCTATGAGCAGTACAAGGACGATGCTGCGCTCGAGGCGCACCGCGCCACCCCTCATTTTCTGCAATACGCCAAGAAAGAACTTCCAAAACTGGGCGACCGGGTGGAAGGAAATCTGTTCGAACCGCTGGGGTAAAGGGCTCGTGTGGCCGCGGGGCGACTCGGCCGCGGTTTCAATTACTTCTGCTTGTCCGCCATCAAGACCCCGCCCGAAGCATAGCTCTCTTTCGACACTTCGTTGAAAGCCACCACAATGGCTTCGCGGCGAGCTCCCGCTTCCTCCACCATCGCGTCCGTAATGCGTTGCGCCAGCTTCCGCTTCTGATCGGTGGTACGGCCGGTCAGCATCGTGACTTGGACTAAGGGCATGGAAATCGCTCCTGGCTATTGGCTCAAAACTACTGCGCCAGTTCGTATCCCGCGAAAAAGAAACTCAGCTCGAAGCGGGCGGTATCATCCGCATCCGAGCCATGGATGGCATTGTTCTCGATGCTGGTGGCCCACTTCTTGCGAATGGTGCCCTCCTCGGCGTTGGCCGGGTTGGTGGCGCCCATGAGCTTGCGCAAATCCGCGATCGCGTTTTCTTTCTCCAGAGCCAGCACAACAATCGGCCCGCTGGACATGAAGTCGGTCAGCGAACTGAAGAACGGCCGGCTGGCGTGCACGGCGTAGAACTGCTCCGCCTGATGCTTGGATATTTCCAGCATCTTCATGGACAGAATTTGAAAGCCATTCTTCTCGAATTGCTCGATGATGTCGCCGACTGCGAGCCTGCGGACGGCATCAGGCTTAACGATAGTCAAAGTACGTTGGAGTGTTTTCATTTGTGGTCGATCGCTATTCCTTAATCATCAGTAGTTGCTGAGAACCGTCAACTCATATCTGGCAACTGGGGTCCTAAACTTTTACTCCCATCACCGCCGCCACAGTCTCGCCAATTTCCGCCGGCGATTTCGCCACGCGAATTCCAGCTGCTTCCATGGCCTTGATTTTCTCTGCGGCGGTTCCCTTGCCCCCGGAGATGATGGCGCCCGCGTGGCCCATGCGGCGTCCCGGAGGGGCGGTCTGCCCGGCGATGAAGCCGACCACAGGCTTTTTCATGTGCATCTTTACATACTCCGCTGCGCTTTCCTCGGCGTTGCCGCCGATTTCTCCGATCATCACCACGGCTTCGGTCAGAGGATCGCGATTGAACAGCTCGAGCGCATCCAGAAAATTGGTGCCGATGATGGGATCTCCGCCAATCCCGATGGCGGTCGATTGTCCGATCCCGCGGGTGGTGAGCTGATAAACAGCCTCATAAGTCAGCGTACCCGACCGCGAGACGATTCCCACTGGGCCTTCTTTATGGATACGGGCCGGCATGATGCCAATCTTGCAGTGCCCGGGTGAGATGATGCCCGGGCAATTAGGTCCGATCAGGCGCGACCGCCGGTTTTGCAGAAACTCCCAGGCGCGAACCATGTCCAGCGTCGGGATGCCTTCGGTGATGCAGACAATCAGCTCGAGCTCGGCGTCGGCCGCCTCCATGATCGCATCCGCGGCAAACGGTGGCGGAACAAAGATCACTGAGGTATCCGCGGCAGTCTGGTTCACCGCTTCCTGCACCGTATTGAAGATCGGCCAACCTTCGTGCATCGTGCCGCCCTTGCCCGGGGTCACGCCGCCGACAATCTGGGTTCCATACTCCGCGCAAGCTTTGGCGTGAAATGTGCCTTCCCGCCCGGTAAGCCCCTGCACGATCACCCGCGTCGATTTATTTACCAGAATGCTCATGAATTCGTCTCTGCTTTCAACTCGTGTTCATCCTGAGCGGAGTATTCCTTTCACGAAGCGAAAGAAATACAGAGTCGAAGGACCCCTACTCCCTGCGATGCAGCTGTAAACCTAGTTGCGCGCTGCCGCCACGACCTTTTCAGCCGCATCCTTCATAGTCTCGGCCACAATAAAATTCAATCCTGACTGCTTCAGAATCTCACGCCCGGCCTCAACATTCGTGCCTTCAAGGCGCAGCACGATGGGAAGCTGAATGTGGGTCTTCCTGGCCGCCTCGACCACGCCGGTCGCCAGCGTATCCACGCGGAGAATGCCGCCGAAAATATTGATCAGCACCGCCTTCACATTCTTGTCGCTGAGCAAGATTTCAAAGGCATGCGTGACCTGTTCGGCGTTGGCCCCTCCGCCCACATCGAGAAAGTTGGCCGGCATGCCGCCGGCGTACTTGATGATGTCCATGGTCGCCATGGCCAGGCCTGCGCCGTTGACCATGCAACCCACGTTTCCGTCCAGCTTGATGTAGTTCAAGCTGTACTTCGAGGCCTCCACCTCCAGCGGATCTTCCTCGGTGACGTCGCGCAGTTCACGCAGCTCCGGGTGCCGGAACATGGTGTTGTCATCGAAATTCATCTTGGCATCGAGCGCGAACAATCGGCCATCGGTGCAGGTGATGAACGGATTGATCTCCATCAATGAAGAATCGGTTTCTTCGAAAGCCTGGTACAGGCCGGTCATGAACTGGACCGCCTGATTGATCTGCGGCGCCTTCAGCCCCAGCGCGAATGCGATCTTGCGCGACTGAAATGCTTCCAGGCGCATACCCGGATCGATGTATTCCTTGAGAATGGCAGCGGGATTCTCCGCCGCCACCTGTTCGATTTCCATTCCGCCCGCAGCCGATGCCATGAAAACGGGCCTCGCCTGGGCGCGATCGATCACGGTCCCGAGATACAGTTCTTTCTCAATCGGCAGAGTCTCTTCAATCAGCAGTCGCCGGACCACCCGGCCTTCAGGCCCGGTCTGATGCGTAACCAGGGTCATGCCGAGGATCTTGCCAGCCAGCTCGGCGGCTTCCGCGACCGACTTGGCGATCTTGACGCCGCCGCCCTTGCCGCGCCCGCCGGCATGGATCTGGGCTTTGACCACCACACCCGTCGCTCCAGCTTCGAAAAGCTTCCGGGCGGCAGCTTCCGCCGCTTCCCAACTCTCGACCATCTCCCCGCGCGGCACCGCGACCCCATACTTCTTCAGGATATTCTTGGCCTGGTACTCATGAATTTTCATAATGATTCCCGACTAGACCGATCGGCACAACCTGGCTTGCAGTTCAGGGCAGCAGTTCAACAGTTGATTTTATAGAAGGGCTCCCGATAGGGCAAACGTCGGCAGTGGCTCAGTTTGAAACGCCCGCATAACCGTCATCGGCAACGGGTGGAGCAGGCCTTAAGGCCTGCATACCGCGACCATAGGTTGCGGCGGGCTTCAGCCCGGGAGGTACCTCAGTGGCTGAAGCCGCCTGCAGTGCGCCGTCGATGGCAGCGCTAAAGCGCTGCTCCACCCAAAATCGCCCAGGCAGACCACCAGAATTTCAAACTGAGCCACTACCGACCCTTCACCCACCAAAGACACGAAGGTGCAGGAAGGGTCTAAGGATTTTCTTCGTGCAGCTTCGTGCCCCAGGTGGTTGAAGGTTTGCAGATTCCCCGGCAACTTGGGATGCTAGTCTTATAGCCAGTCCCATGATCACCGACGCCCTGCAGCGCATTGCCAATCGACACGAATCGCTCACCCGCGAAGAAGCTTGCGCCGTGATGACCGAGGTCTTTTCCGGAAGCGCCACCGACGCCCAGATTGCCGCCCTGCTGGTCGCCCTGCACATGAAGGGCGAAACGGTGGAAGAAATTGTGGGCTTCGCCGAGGCCATGCGGGCCGCCGCCGAGCCGCTGCCGCTGCACGACATCTCGACCCTCTCCGTCAGCGGCACCGGACGGGATGCGCTAGTTGACACCTGCGGCACCGGCGGCGACGCTCACGGCACTTTCAATATTTCCACGGCCAGCGCCTTCGTGGTTGCCGGAGCAGGTGTGCGCGTGGCCAAGCACGGCAACCGAAGTTTGAGCTCCCAATGCGGCTCGGCCGATGTCATGGAGGCCCTGGGAGTCAAGATCAGCCTGCCCACCGCAGTTTTGGCCACGTGTCTCGAAGAAGTCGGCATCGTGTTTCTGTTCGCGCCGGCCATGCATTCGGCGATGAAGTATGTGCAGCCCGCCCGCCGCGAGCTCCGGCTGCGGACCATCTTCAACCTGCTGGGCCCGCTCACCAATCCGGCACAAGCCTCCGCACAGGTGGTCGGCGTCTATTCGCTCGACCTGGTGGAAAAAGTGGCGGAGGCGCTCAGCATGTTGGGCGCCCATCGCGCTCTGGTGGTCCATGGCCTGGATGGCCTGGACGAAATCACAATTACCGGACCAACCCGCATTGCCGAAGTTCGCGACGGAAACGTCCGCACCTACGAGGTCACGCCGGAAGAATTCGGAATCCAGCGCGCCCGGCTCGAAGATATTTCCGGGGGCGACGCCGCGGCTAACGCCGCCATTATTCGGGAAATTCTCGCGGGAAAGAGGTCTCCGAGGCGGGATGTGGTCCTGCTGAATGCAGCCGCCGCCCTGGTCGCAGCCGGCAAAGCCGAACACCTGGGAGATGCATTGCCGCTGGCCGCGCGGTCCATCGATTCCGGCGCGGCAGCCGTGAAACTGGATGCACTGGTGCAGTTCACCGGCACATACATGTGAGCAGCGGACTTCCGACCTCAGACGTCGGACTTCGGACTTCAGACCTCAGACCCTGGCTTCAACCCGCCGAGGTCCGAGGTCTGACGTCTGAGGCCCGCCCTGTCGCTTCCTTCTTCAAGCGCTCAATCTGCTCCAGGTGGCTTGCCCCGTGCGTCGCCATTCTTTCGATCAGCTGTGCGACCGTAAGGTTCTCTTTGCTTTCGGGATGATAGGCCGACTTGCCGAGGTCTGCCGGTTTGAGGCGCTGCAACAGGCGAAGGTTCGAGTGGCGATTCAGCCCGTAGAGTGCGACCAGTTCGGCCGGCGGAGTCTCCAGGCAGCCGAGGTTTTGGGCCCAGTCGTTCTGGTCGATGGGCGCAATGACCGGCTTCTTGTCCGCGAGCATCTGGCGCAGGCGGTACGCGTACACAATCTCGATGTCGGCAAGATGACCAAGTATTTCCTGGATGCACCACTTGTCCTGCGTTGGTTTGTAGCGCAACACTTTCTCCGAAAGACCCGAAACCGCCGCCGCAACCTGTTTTGGGGTTTTTTCCGCCGCCTCGAGGTGCTTTTTCAGTTCACTTTCCGTCATAGAAGGTCCATCATTTGCGGGTTATCAAATTACGGGTTATCAAATTTACGTATTGCCGAATTTACGAATTGCCGGATGGAAAATCCTACAATTCCTGAAATTCTACGATTCGGCAATTATTTCACTTCCACTTTCTCCATCCACTGCGCCACTTGCACGTTCCAGCCTAACTCTTTCGTCATCGTGTCACGAAGCAGAGATGACGCACTGGGCTCGCCATGCACCAGGTAGGTGGTCGTGGGCTTTTGAGTGAAAGTACGCAGCCATTCCAGAAGTTCCGGGGTATCGGCGTGGTCGCTGAATTGTTCGAGCGTCGCTATTTCCGCGCGGATGGGTACCGTCTCACTGAAAATGCGCACTTCAGGGGCGCCACTCTTGATCGTGGCCCCGCGCGTTCCCGGCGCCTGGAAACCAATAAAGATCACCGTATTCTTCGGATCAGGCAGGCGCTGCATCAGGTGGTGCAGGATGCGTCCGCCGGTCACCATGCCGCTGGAGGAAACGATGATCGCTGGAAACGTCGTGTTGTTGATTTTCTTCGAGTCTTCGATGGTCAAGGCGAAGGTAAAACCCGGCCACTGCAAAGGCGAGCCGTATCGCTGGATCAGCCGGCAAGTCTCGTCGCTGCACTCGTCCGAGTGTTTCAGGAAAACTTCGACGGCTTTGATTGCCATGGGGCTGTCGCAGTAAACCGGGAGGCGGGGAATCTGGCCGGATTCCATCAGTTCCTTGATGATGAACAGGAATTTCTGGGTGCGTTCGACGGCAAATGCGGGCACAATCACGCTGCCGCCACGCTGCACCGTCCGGCGGATGATCGCGGCCAATTCGGGCCTGGGGTCGTCCGTGGGGTGCTGGCGATTCCCGTAGGTTGATTCCATGACCAGAATGTCGGCGGCCTCGCCTTCGGTCGGTCCCGTACGCACGACTTTGCCGGGCGCAGTGTTCTGATCACGAATGCGGCCAATGTCCCCGCTGAATAGCAGTTTCTTCGCTTGGCCCTGCAGGTTAAGAGTAAGCTCAACCATCGCCGATCCCAGGATGTGGGCCGCGGGGACAAAGCGAAAGGAAACCTGGGGCGAAAGCTGCCTGGTTTCTTCAAACTGCACCGGACGGAAATGCTGCAGGGAATCTTCCGCTTCCGCGAGGGTGTAGAGGGGCAAGGCAGGGTCGTGTTTCGACTTCTTGTGCCGGTTGTAGAACCTGGCATCTTCTTCCTGCAGATGCCCGGAATCAGGAAGGATGATGCCGCACAGATCAATGGTGGAAGGCGTCGCATAAACCGGGCCGCGAAAGCCTTCCCGGACCAGGCGCGGAATCCAGCCGCAGTGATCGAGGTGCGCGTGGGTCAGAACCACCGCATCAATGCCGGCCGCCGGCACCGGCGTCGGCTGCCAGTTGCGCAGCCGCCACTCCTTCGCGCCCTGGAACATGCCGCAATCGATGAGGACCTCGAAGCCGTCGTTGCCGTCAGGGTTCGCATTGGTGTTGACCAGGTGCTTGGAGCCGGTCACGGTACCCGCCGCGCCGAGAAACTGGATGTAGGCCAAGAGTCGTCCTCCCACGGAAGAGAGATTTTAGATTGTTGATTGCGGATCGCGGATTGTCAAAACCGCAGCACTCCAGTGTTCTGAAATCTGCGATCTACAATCTGAAATCTTCAATTTCTTTTCGCCGGAGCGTCGATCTTTCGCACATTGTTGCTCATGTCGCTTTCCGGCACGCTGCCATCGTTCACCACGATTTCCCGGGGAGCAGAAATAGCCTCCATGCGCAGAATGGCTTTCGATTGACCGCGCACCAGGAGCCGTTTCGTCACTTGGCCTTCTTCCATCTTGAGCGTGAGGGGGACCTCGGCCGCCGCGTTTCCCAGGTTCTCGACCGTGACCGTGAACACGTGCGCATTCCCTGAAGTCTCCCAGGGATAGACCGCTGCCACCTGGAAATCCGGCAGACCGCGGTCGCGATAGACCCAGTCATCGAAAAACCATCCCAGGTCGCTCCTGGTTTGCGCTTCAATCAAATGCTGCATGTACGTCGGCGTGGTGTCAGCCTCGGGACGATATGCCGCCAGCGCCTTCTTCAGCGCGTCGTCGCCGATCATGTCGCGCAGCATCCACCAGACGTACAGCGCCTTGCTGCGGTAAAGATCTTCGATGCTGGTGCTGACCAGCGCTTCACCGGCTCCCGGATTCCGGCCGCGCTCTGCGGCCAGCGCTTTTTCCGCTTCCGCCAGCGCAGTGCGGTGCAGGCCCATGAAGTCCAGCGCGGCCTGTCGGCCACTTTCCCGTTCGCGATAGACGGCCTGGGCAAAATGGGCCAGCCCCTCGTAGATCCACGGCCGGGGAGAGAAGAAGGCGGCGTGCGTGAGCTGGTGAACCGCCGTAAGCTGGGCCAGTTTTGCATCGCCGTTCAGAGGCGTAAGCAGCATGCTTCCACTCTCGTACGGCGCCGCCTGGGGATCGCTCAACTCCAGGACCTCCGCTTTAACCTCGGCTCGTCCTTTCGGCGCGCCAAACCACTCGGTGACGAATGGAACGGCCAGGCGCACCGCCAGCGCATAGGTCTGGGCAGCAGGCTTATGGTCAGGCAGGTAGGAAATATTCACCGAAGGCTCATCCATTGCGTCGTACGCGCCGATCACGAACAGTGGCACGGTCTCGCCCAGGGGTTGAAAAGTGCACTGGTTCACACTTTCGTACGTCGCGCCCGTCGGTTCGTAGGATCGCAAACCGCCAGCCTCGCCATTGCAGAGCAGGGTTGGAGGCGTTCCCTCTCCCGACTGACTCAGCTTGATTTTCAGCTGCGCTTGCAGTTCGCGTTTCTTCCATCTCGCCACGGTTTCGAAAACGCTGTTGCCTTCCGACAGGTTCGCCGACTCGGTCGCGACCGGATACCAGGCCACGTATCCGATGCCGCGCACGGCGGTGAACGATTTGTCGATCTGGTCCCAGTCGCTGTGCCGGGCCACGTTCGCCGGCACTCCAATTCGTGTCAGCCGGGTGGCGTCGAACGGGACGATGCCCTCGTATCCGATTTCCAACTCCACCACGCCTTTTGGCGGGATGGCGTTGGGCAAAGTCACAATTGCTTCCGAAAGCGCCCCGGTGTGATCAATGTCCGAGGTGTAGGGCTGAGACACGAACTGAGCCGGCTTGCCTTCGAGCTGGATCGATTTCCAATCCAGGCTGGAGGAAATCTGCAGTGGCAGGTATTTCTGCGGAGCGGCGGAATCGTTCCGCAAAGTGATCTTGCCCCGCACCGCCAGCCGCTGTTGTTCAGGTTCTATGCGGACGTCCAGGTTGTAGCTGGTGAAGGTGAAAGCTTCACGATCAAGGGCTCGAGCCTGAATTATTAAACCACAGAGGACGCAGAGGACACCGAGGACCTTCATTTCGCCTTCGCAGCCTTTATCCTGCGCTGGCGCACGATTTCGTACAACATGACTCCGGCCGCCACCGACACATTCAGCGACGGCACTTTCCCCAGCATGGGAATGGAGACCAGGAAGTCGCATTTTCGAGCGACCAGATCATGCACGCCCTTGCCTTCGGAGCCCAGCACGATGGCGCAATCCATGTTGTAGTCGAGGGCGTCGTAATTCTGGGTGCCGCGCTCGTCCAGCCCGACAATCCACAAATGCTTTTCTTTCAACTCTTCCAGAGTGCGGGCGATGTTGGTTACCTTGGCGATGGGAAGGTGCTCGCTGGCTCCGGCCGACGCCTTGATCACGGTCGCGGTCACCCCGGCCGCGCGACGCTCCGGGATCACCACTCCGTCGGCTCCCGAAGCGTCGGCGGTGCGAAGAATCGCGCCCAGGTTGTGAGGGTCCTCGATTCCATCCAGCACCACCAGCAGCGAATATTGCCCGCGCTTGGCGGCGATCACGTCATCCAGATCGTTGTACTGCTTGCCCGAGGTGATGGCCACCACGCCCTGATGGGCATTGTTCCCCGCCATGCGGTCGAGTTCGACGCGAGGCAGAAATCGAACTGCCACACCGTTCCGCCGGCATTCGTCGACCACGCGCTGCAAGCGCAGGTCATGACGCTCTTTCAACACGCCCACCCACTCGAACGATCGCCCGCGCGCCTTCAGCGCTTCGGCGACGGCATTGATCCCATAGATGTAATTCATCGATATGTAAGTTTACCCGACAGCGGACATCGGACGTCGGACCTCGGGCGTCGGACCTCAGACGAACAGGTCCGAAGTCCGAGGTCCGAAGTCCGGTTGTAGCGCTTTCAACCCCCACTCGCTATACTTTTGATTGCACCGCTCTTAGGAGATGAAATGTCTCTGTCCGCAGTGATCGTGGACGATGAACAGCTTGCCCGTGACGAACTTGCCTTCCTGCTGAAAGATGTCGGGGACGTGGACGTCGTGGCCCAGGGCAAGAACGGGGTCGAAGGCGTCAACCTGATCCGCGAGCACAATCCCGACCTGGTCTTTCTCGATGTCCAAATGCCCGGCCTCGATGGCTTTGGCGTCATCAAGAAACTGCTCGACAAGAAAGTCGTCCTGCCCAAAATTGTTTTCGCGACCGCCTTTGATCAGTACGCGGTGAAGGCCTTTGAAGTAAACGCGGTCGACTATCTGCTCAAACCATTCGACAAGAAGCGGGTGGCGCAGTCGGTGCAGAGAGTGCGCGCCAAGATGGAATCGGGCAACACTTCATCGGACAAACTGGAGACGCTGGTCCGCATGCTGGAATCGCAGAAGCCGCAAGCTTCCAAGATTCTGATCAAGTCCAGTGGCCGTCTTTTCCTGGTTAATCAGAAAGATATCGGCTTCGCCTCCATCGAGGAAGGCGTGATCACGGTTGTGACCAGCGGAGTCAACGGCATCGAGGGCCAATCCAACTGCCGTACTCTGGAAGAGCTGCTGGACAGTCTCGATCCCAATCTTTTCTGGCGGGCGCACCGGTCTTACCTGGTGAATATCAACCGCATCAAGGAAGTCGTTCCCTGGTTCAAGAGTTCTTATCAGCTGCGCATGGACGACAAGAAGCAGACTGAAATTCCCGTCAGCCGGGCCCAGACCAAACGCCTGCGCGAACTCTTCGGCCTGTAAGTAGCGAGGTTTGGCCCCTGGTGTAGTGGTTTGTTGTGGCCGCGGGCGACTCGCCCACGCGCTGCCGCGATCTTCACAGAGATTGAGGTCCAGAGAAGCAGAACCCCAAAATCAATCAGCCCGTCCGGGCCATTGTCTCGCGGGCGAGTCGCCCGCGGCCACAACACATCCAGACCTGCACACCAGCCTCGCTTAAACCCTCGGGGGAGGGGGGGCGGCCGGCTGGGAGACCACTTCCGCCTTTTGGGCTGCCACGGACTGCTACGCAGCCAGCGCTTCCAGAGCTGGTCGATTGCGAATCACTAAAGTCGATCCCTCCAGGCGGATTAATTCCTTCTTCTTAAGTTCGCTGAGCAGGCGCGTGACCGTCTCCCGCGACGAGCCGATCATCTGTGCGATCTCTTCGTGGGTCATGCTGGAGCGAATGCGAATTTCCCGGCCGGCGATGTCCATCTCATGCCCGCCGCTCCACGAAAGCAGCAGGCGGGCCAGCTTGCCCGCGGAGGAACGCGCCAGGACTAACTCGTGAATGTCCCGGTAAGCCGACTGAAATTCCCGGCTCAGCGCCTGCGCCGAGTGCAGCCCCAGCTCTCCGTACTTGTCCAGCAGCTTCATCAAGGCCGGACGGTCGATGAAGTTCACCTGGCATGGCCCTACCGTTTCCGCCGTGACTTCGTAGGGCGTCCCGGAAATTACCGCGCTCGGGCCCAGCGCCTCGCCTGGCTCGGCCATTTTGAGGATCAGCACTTTGCCGTCGCGAGATGTGGTTGAGAGTTTGACCTTGCCCGAGCAAAGCACCTGGATGCCTCGAGGCGTCTGGCCCTCGACGAACAAGATCGCGGCCCCGGGATAGGTGCTCAGATGGCTGGCCGCGCTGAAGGATTTCAGCACGTCGGGAGACAGGCCGCAGAACCACTTGTCTCTCCTCAGCTTGCAGGTAACACAATTCTCGATAATATCCAGTCCATATGGCGTGTTCATCATAGCCACCACCTCGCCGCCCTCGGCGGTCCGGCTTCGCGCCGCAAGGGCGCCTGGGGCGGAGCGTCGCTAGCGCGTACCGGGGCCCCAAGCGGCCGGATATTTTCCGCTTGTGCCAGCAAGGCGGCCGCGATCCGGGAATCCTGCCCGGACGACCTGAGACACCGGACAAGTTCCCATCCGGCAGTAGTATTCGAGTGCGTGCGCCACGACAGACCGCAGGCGAACAGGTACAGGGGATCGATGCACGGCTCAATGGGACGGTTCGACGGGACTCGGTTGCGGGGCGTTTCCATCCCCTTGGAAAATCCCCCGCATCCTGCTTCCTGGTATCGGCGGGCCTTGCTTCGGAAGACAACGGATCGGATGAGCCCGGTAAGGGGGAGGGCTCGCGTTCGGGTCGTTCGGTTCGGCTCCGGGTTGCGCTCTGAAAGCAACACTTCGATCCTCGTCTCCCGGCGTACAACAGCTCATAGGCCAGCTGATCGTGGCAACCTCGCATGTTTTCATGGATTTCGCTTGGCACCTACGGGTGAGTGCCGGACGCGATCTTCATCGCAGTTGGGGTGCCAAACCTCGCTCTGCACCAAAGTTGAAGCAAATACACGCTATTGCGTCAAAGGGGAATGGCTGCGGGTCGAACTGGCGGGTCGTTCGTGATGCCGATGCTCCGGCAGTGTGCCGATACATCGTCGTTTATGACTGGACCCATCATTCGCATTCCTGGCGGGAAATCCCCATTTTCAAAATCCTGGACTGGAGCGTGGTGCGTTTCATCCCCAGCCTCACTGCGGCTCCCCGTGGACCGGCGATCACTCCGCCGGTATCGCGCAGGACCCTGATGATGTACTGCCGCTCCAGGCTTTCCAGTGTGCCATCGCTGTCCAGGCCTTCGTGGCCAGTTCTCAGCTCGACCAAGGGAGCGTTGAGGACCCGGCCATCGGAGAGGATGACGGACCGCTCCATCAGGTTCTCGAGTTCGCGTACATTGCCGGGCCATTCCCAATTAACCAGGGCGCTCATGGTGGCGCTGGGAATGACCTCAATCTGCTTGTTCATGCTGCGGGCAAATTTCTGCACGAAATGCCGCACCAGCGCGGGAATATCCGTCTTCCTTTCGCTCAAAGACGGCATCCGGATGGGAAACACGTTCAGCCGGTAGTACAGGTCGCTGCGAAAATCCTTTTCCGCGACCGCGTGGGCCAAATCGCGGTTAGTGGCGGCAATCAGGCGAATATCGACCTTGATGGTGCGGGTGCTGCCCAGACGTTCGAATTCCTGGTCCTGCAGGACGCGCAGCAGCTTCGGTTGCAGCTCCAACGGAATATCGCCCACTTCATCCAGGAACAAACTTCCTTTGTCGGCCAGTTCGAGGCGTCCGATTTTCTGGCTGATGGCACCGGTGAAAGCGCCCTTCTCATGGCCAAAGAGTTCGCTTTCCAGCAGGCCGGTAGGAATGGCGGCGCAGTTCAATTTGACGAACACCCGGTCTTTGCGGGAACTCATGCGGTGAATGGCCCGCGCGATCAGTTCCTTGCCGGTTCCCGTATCTCCAAGAATCAATACGGTCGCGTCGCTGGGCGCGACGGTTCTTGCCTGGGACAGCACCCGCTTCAGCGCCGGGCTTTCTCCCACAATCTCTTCGAAGTTGAGTTCGGAGCGGATTTCCTCTTCCAGATAGAGCTTCTCGCTGGCCAGCTTTTCGGTAAGTTGCGCAATCTCGCGGTACGATCGAGCGTTGTCCAGCGCTACCGCCACCTGCGCCGCCACCTGCTGGAGAAAACCGATATCCGGTGGGGCAAAAGCGTTCGCCTCCCGGCTGGCTAGATTCAGGGTGCCGAGCTCGCCTTTGCGGGTGGTCAAGGGAATACAGCAGAGCGACTCGATCCCGTGTTCCAGCATTTGGCTGACGTAGCCGGATTGAATTCCCAACAGATCTTCACGGTTGAAAATCTTGGTCTCTCGTTCGAGCAAGGCGCGTCCCGCCGGAGTGTCCTTTACTGGCAGCGTCGTGTCGATGCCTGCCAGGCCCGCGGTCAAGGGAGAATCCAGCGGATAGAAGGACAGGGAGTGGGCCGCTTCATCGTAGACCGCGACGCTGGCATAGTCGTAGCGGATCATGCGGCGCATGAACCCTGAAATGGCGGGAAATAGTTTTTGCAGGTCGCGGTTGGTAACCAGCGTGTTGTTCACCTCGAGCAGCACGTGCAGTCTTTCTTTTTCACGTACCAGGGCCTCGCGGGTCATGGCGTTCTCCACCGCCACGGCGACCAGCTTGGCCACCCGGGGCAGAAGGCGCATGTCCTTTTCGCCATAAGCATTGGGGTGAGAACTGCCGAGGCCAAGCGCGCCCAAACGCTTTTGCGCGGTAGTTAGCGGCAGCCAGCAGTACGAGCGCAACCCTTTCTCCCGCAGCATAGTCAGCACCGGGGAGAATCGTGAGTCCTCCGCCAGGTCGGGGACGACCAGCGTTTGCTGGTTCTGCCAGGCCCAGCCCGACGGCGATTCATTCACGCCCCTCTCGGCTTCAGTCGCGGAGAGCACATTCTTCTCCCAGAAGTGACCGCGCATCACATTTTTTACAGGATCGTAAAGGGCGAAATGGCCGGCGTCAGCTGCCGCTACGTGGCCCAGGCGTTGAGCCAGCGCGGCAAACAGTTCTGGCAGGTTGTGGTGATGAACCACAAGGTCCGCCATCTCGAGCAGGGCTTCGTAACGCCGAAGATCGGCGTCAGAATCGAAATGACTTTCCGTACTCAATTTGCGCGAGCCCCAACTTCTCCCCCTCGGCAAACGCGAGGATTATAGAGCCAGCGGCTGGGACCTTGTTCTATTATTTTGTCGCTTGTTCCATTTCCGGAACAAACCGTGGTCGAAGCCTCCCGGATTCCAAGTGCACCGCATTCAGGTATTCAGAACAAGCCTCAGAGTAGGCCCGAGAGATGAGGCGCCTGGGTGGATTGCTGCATGCGAGTGATGTGGCCGGCCAACGCGCTGAGACTTTCGTACCGGTCGGCTAATCTCCCATAGGAAAGCCTGGCCTCAGGAAATACCATGCGCAGGTAGAGTTGGGCGCAGGAGAGCAAGGCATAGGCGCGCAGGCGCAATGCGCTATCGATCAACTGTTTGCCGGCCTGCGCGATCCCCGCGTCGGCGCTCCGGGTTGCCGCCTCCCCGATACGCAGCAGGAAAGCCGCATTGTGGGCCGTGTTCTGGACATACTCCAGGGCGGCTCGCATGCGTTCCCTCTGGACAGCGCGAAACTGCCGGGAAGTCAGGTGGGCGCGCAGGAAGTCCTCTTCCCCCGGGTCCACAAGATTTCGGAAAGCGTCGAGATCAACCGGCCGGGTGCGTCCCGCCAGGTCTTCCATTCGATGTACGGAGGAGTTGTGCCCCCCTTCCAGGTAGAGGAGCAGGAGCAGAATCGCCAGCGCGGCGAAGATCAGAGTGAAGGAGAGAATCATTGCAGTAATAGACGTTGCAGTTCAGCGTTCCACTGCTCCAGGTTGTGTTCCGGCAACTCCTTAACGGTTCGATGCGCCTTTTCCGGCGCCAGCAGATACACCAGCCAGATCAAGACACAGCAGTGATAGGTCGCCATGGTGACAAAGTCGAAGGCGTAACCGGCCACGTACCCGGTCCAAACCCGCATGGTCTCCGTCGCCAGATCTACGCTGGCCAAAATTCCCAGGCCCAGCCCAATGCCATAAGCGAAACCACGCCAGGAAAGACGAAAATAGGAGGAGAACCCCACCAAGACCAGCAGCAAGCCGCTCTGCATTACACTCACACCCAGATCCAACAGGTGAATTCGGGGGAGCAGTTGGAGCCTGTCACCCTGGGGGGCGCGGGCTACGACTGCAATCGCGGTCAACAGCAGAAGCGCGGCCGCCACCCGGAAGACCACCCGACCCAACTGCTTGATCCCTGGGTACTTTTCAAACACGCTGGAGAAAATTTCGGAAATGATGGCGAAACGCAGGGTGACATCAATGGCCAGGCCCGCCCAATGGGCATACCAGTACTGAACTCCGGAAACCGCAACGCTGTGATCCAGAATAAAAAGGGGTTCCTTCCACCACCGGCTGGAATAGCGTATAGGCGAAGAACACTGGAAACTGGCGAAACCAGCCTCGCCGGTACATGACAATGGCGATCGGAATCTGGAGCACGTGGGGCGCGAGCCAGAGGTAATGCCACAGGAATGAGTGCGGGTACATGGCGGTTGGCGGGAACTATATCCCGTTTCACGGTCACCCGCAAACCCATTCCCGTTGGACAATAGAACTCCGCACCCCCGGGTCAGACCCGGGGCTTTGCCCTCCAGCGATCTTCATTTTGCTGCAAGCCGGTCCTAACCGGCCGTGTTTTGCATCATGGCTTGCAGATCTGTCCCGGCGGACACTGCGGTCTCGGACCTCCATCGGCCTTTACCGGGTTTGAGTTTGAAAGTGCGCCAACGAGCAGCAGGCTGCCAACGAGTAAGAGCAGGAATCTTTTCACGATGGAACTCCTTTTCGAGTGGATTGGGAAGTTCAACCGTGGTAACGTCTGCTCTAATTGGTGGTCTTTTTCACAAACCGAAAACCGTGCGGTTTTCTGAAATCAGGAAAATGGCGCTGAAATCAGCTCTCGAGGACTTGTTGGGAACGACGCTTGCTGGGGTGTCTGGAATTGCCGGAAAGGTCGAGTATGTCGCGAGCCTGCGCGATACGGCGTCGGGCTCTTATTCGCATTGGGGACTGGCCCGAGCTTACGGAGAAGCGGCGGCGCAGCAAGCCCTGGCGGAAGCGCATCGTCTGATGTTTCTCAAACTGCTGCGCACTCCGCTGCGGGCCTTGCGCGATGACGTAGTCGTTTCGAGCGGGGCGTTACAGATGACTGCCGGGGAGTATGTGGAAGGGCTTCGCGGCCGCGGGCAGGCGATGCTGCCTCCCGATCTGGGCGGTGGGTCCGCTCGGCACTTCAGTTCAGTACTGCAGGCTCTTTCGCTTCTGGTTTCGGCCCCGTCGAAGAATCCGTCGGAAGCCATTCCCCCAGCTTGAGGGCAACACCTACGACCTGGCCGATCACTTCCGCTTCCTGGGGATGGCGCACCATCCGGACGGGCACGGGCGAGAGCGGATGCGGCTGCAGGATAATCTGCTCGCCTTTCAGACTGCACCAGCAGCAGGTGTAGCCTTCGCGCATCTCTACAAAATAGATGGGACGCTCCAGTTCGGAGCGCCAGATTCCCGGCACGATCTTGTTCTTGCTTTCGTCCACCTGCAAAAAAGTGCCCGGCGGCAATAGGGGATGCATGGTGAAATCCTCGCTGCCGATGTGGCCATACATGTACCGGTCATTGCTCAGGTTGGCCAGGTACGCCAGCGGCACCAATCCCCACTGCTCGACGATGCGGCTCAGGTTGGCGCTGCGACGGGGATCAAACGAGGGATCGAGCCGCGTGGGTATGGCGACCGCGCCGGAACCCAGCGAAGTTTCTTCGAAATGCGACTTGGGAGGAAGACTCAGATGCAAATCGGCCGCGGACGGGCTGAGATCAATCCCATACCAGGCCAAAATTTCACGGAGATCGCAGCGATAAATGATGGAGAGCGAGTAAAGGCGGAAGACGCTGGGAACCAGCCCTTTGGTTTCGATGTCGGACAAACGGCTGGGGCAAAGCGCGAATTCATCGTTGCCGTGCCGTTCGGCGATGCGAATACTGGCACCTTCCACTTCACGCATGGTGAGGCCGAGGCGCTCGCGTACGCCGCGTAGGTTCAGTCCAGCGGCGAGGATGGCAATTCGACTTTCGGGAGCCTGCATCCGGAACGCTCCGGATTACCTCGTTACGTTTATTGGATTCGAGGCTCGAACCCGCGGATCACACCCCCGAGAGTGGATTGCGGTCGCTGCGGTCCGCCTGGTATCGATCATGCCCGGCATCGGCAGTGTATGGCAGCGAACAATAAACCAAAGTTTACCGCCTGCAAAGGACTTTTATCCCAGCTCAAAATTGTGATCCTGTATATCGATTCTTCGACAAGCCAAGGCTATCCGGACCACTACTCGCCGGGAACACCTCCGTGGCGTTGACTGCGCCGAATTTTCACCTGCGGCGTCTATAATTGGTTGATGGCGCGTGGCTGGGAGAGTAAGTCGGTGGAGGAACAGCAATCGGCTGCGAGCGCACAGGTCGATTCGAAACAACGACTTACGACGGAGCAAGCGGCCCGCAAGCAGGCCCGGGAGGCAACTGAGTTGTCCCGCCGGCGCGTCCTGCAGCAACTCCAGGCGGTCGAGAATCCTCGTCACCGGCAAATGCTTGAAATCGCCCTTGCAGAATTGGACCAGCGGCTAGCACGTCTGGGCTAGGTCTATGGTTCAGTTGAGGCTGAATGTTTCTCAAGTATAATGGTTGCAATCCCCCATGAAAGCTTACGTATACGTGTCGCTCAAGAAGAGCGTTCTGGATCCGCAGGGAAAAACCATCCAGGGCGCCCTTAAGAAAATGGGATGCAAGGGGTTGGAAGAAGTTCGCCAGGGCAAATATTTCGAGCTTACCCTCGACGGCGAACTGAATCGGAGCGAAGTTGAGGCGGAAGTGACCCGCATCGCCCGCGACGTTCTGACCAATCCGGTGATTGAAGAGTTTCGTTTCTCCCTCGAAGAATGAATGACGACTGGCCGAATTCCCCGGTTCGGCGGTGATGCAGAGTTTTCCTGCTGCGGCAGGTAGATTGCGGAAGGTGGAGTAAGCCTTCTGAAGTAGTGGCCGGATTTCTAACTCACAAACGACATTCTTCGGTTTACCCCCCGGCCGAAAATAGGAGCATTCGCATGTGCGGTATCGTGGGCTACGTTGGCAAGAAACGGGTCGTACCGGTCATCATCGAAGGACTTAGGCGGCTGGAATATCGGGGCTACGACTCCGCCGGAATCGCGGTGTGCGGCAATGGCGAGGGTCTGCAGATCCGCCGGGCCGAGGGCAAGCTGCGCAACCTGGAAGAAGTAATCCGGCTCAAGCCGCTCGACGGGACCTACGGCATCGGCCACACCCGCTGGGCTACGCACGGCCGTCCCACGGAAGAGAATGCCCACCCGCATCGCGACTGCACTGGACGCATCGTAGTCGTGCACAACGGCATCATCGAGAATTATGTTTCGCTGAAGCGCAAGCTGATCGAAGAAGGCCACAAGTTCACCACCGAGACCGATACGGAAGTCATCGCTCACCTGGTCGAAAAATACTTTCTGAAAACGGCGAATGGACATCGTCCGTCGCTCGAAGAGTGTGTCCGCAAAACGGTGGGTCAACTGACCGGAGTTTTCGCGCTGGCTGTAATCGCGGTAGATGAGCCCAACAAGATTGTGGCCGCCCGCAACGGCCCGCCCGCCGTTATCGGCCTGGGCAAAGACGAATATTTCGTCGCTTCCGACGTTCCCGCGATCCTCTATCACACCCGCGACCTATTTTTCCTGGGCGACGGCGACCTTGCCGTGATCACGCCCGAAGGCGTACAGCTCACCGATTTCAACGGACAGCCCGTCGTCCGCCAGGTGCAGCATGTGACCTGGGACCCGATCATGGCGGAAAAAGGCGGGTTCAAACACTTCATGCTCAAGGAAATCTACGAGCAGCCGCGCTCGGTGCGTGACACCACCCTGGGACGGGTTTCCCAGGAGACCGGCCACGTCTTCCTCGACGAGATGGAGATCACTGAAGCCGAGTTCAAAGCCGCCAAGAAAATCAACATTGCCGCTTGCGGAACCAGCTGGCATGCCGCGCAGGCCGGCAAGTTCATGATCGAGCGCATGGCGCGACTTCCGGTCGAGGTGGACTACGCCAGCGAGTGGCGATATCGCGATCCCATCATCACGCCCGACACTCTTACCATGTTGATCACCCAGTCGGGCGAAACCGCGGACACCATTGCGGCCCAGCGCGAAGCCAAGGCCAAAGGCTCGAAAACCCTGGCTATTTGCAACGTGGTCGGCTCGATGATCACGCGCGAGGCCGCCGGCACGATCTACACGCATGCCGGACCAGAAATCGGCGTGGCCTCCACCAAGGCGTTTACCGCGCAACTTACCGCTCTATATTTGTTCGCTCTCTACCTGGCGCAGCAGCGCGGCACCATGAGCGCCGATCAGGCCAAGGAAGCAATCCAGGAACTCACGCGCATCCCCGGCAAGCTCGAACACCTGCTGACTCGCGAAGAAGAATGTGAAGACCTGGCTAAAGAGTATTCGCGTTCGCAGGACTTCCTGTTCCTGGGACGCGGCATCCACTATCCCATTGCGCTTGAAGGCGCGCTCAAGCTAAAGGAAGTCTCCTACATCCACGCCGAAGGCTATCCCGCCGGAGAAATGAAGCACGGCCCCAACGCGCTGATTGACGAGAACCTTCCGGTCGTTATCATTGCGACCCGCGATCCCAAGGACGCGCTGTCGATGACGCGCTACGAAAAAACCTGCTCGAACCTCAAAGAGGTGAAGGCCCGTTCCGGCATGATCATCGCGCTGGCCACGGAAGGCGACGAAGATATCAAAGAAGCCGCCGACCACGTGCTGTATGTTCCTCCGGCGCCGGAAGAGTTGCTGCCAATTCTCGAAATCGTCCCGCTGCAGTTACTGGCCTATCACATCGCAGTGCGCCGCGGCTGCGACGTCGATCAGCCCAGGAATCTGGCGAAATCAGTTACCGTCGAGTAAGAGCAGCTGTCAGTTTTCAGTTCTCAGATCTCAGTTCTGTCATGCTGAGCGGAGTGGAAAGTTCGCGTAGCGAACTTTCCGCGGGGTCGAAGTGCCCCTATCGGCACCACTGCAGTGGAGCACCAAGGGGTGCTTCGACTCCTTCGTCGTTCGTTGCGCGAACGACTCTCTCGTTCAGCATGACAGTTGGTCAGAGGCCCGCGTCCAAGTGCACTCCGCTGTCATCTACATAACCGATGTGTCCCTTTCAGACTTTCGCTGCCCATCTCGTTCGCTCGGGTTCTCTGTCAACCCAAACCAAGCATCTTGAATTCGAGGTCTCGGGCAAGACGCGCTTCGGTTTTGTTGCCGGGCAATGGCTTTCGTTCAAGACCAACAAGCCGGACGGCGAGGAGATCACCCGCGCCTACTCCATCGCTTCCTCGCCGGGAGAGGGCAATCGCTTCGCTCTCTGCCTCAACCGCGTGCAGGACGGCTTCATGTCGAATCATCTCTGCGACATGAAAGAGGGCGAAGAGATCAATTGCCAGGGGCCGTTCGGGGATTTCGTCCTGCGGCCGACGCTGCGCGACACCATCTTTATCGCCACCGGCACCGGCATTGCTCCGTTCCGCTCCATGCTGCATTGGCTGTTGGCCGATCTGGCTCGTCATCAGGAGAAGCAACTCTGGCTATTGTTTGGCAACCGGACCGAACAAGACATTTACTACCACGAGGAATTCCTGAAGCTCGCCGCCCAGCATGCCAACTTTCGCTACCTGCCCACGCTCAGCCGTGGGTCTGAAGATTGGCCAGGCCTGCGGGGATACGTCCAGGAACATGTGGCCGGAATCGTTCAAGGCCGCTCCGACATGCACGCTTACATCTGCGGCCTGGACAAAATGATCAAAGCCAATCGCGAGCTCCTGAAAAGCCTGGGCTGGGACCGGAAATCGATTCTGTATGAGAAGTACGATTAGCCCTGCCAGCATTCACCCATTAATTTGGGTGTAGAATGTTGCCGCTTGAAGTCATCCGGATTCTCCCAGCCCCGCGCAAAGGCCCCAGCTGCCTAAATTTCAAGTAGGGAGGCATTTCCATGAAAAAGCTGCTTGCACTGCTGCTACTTTCGCCTGCGATGCTCTTTGCCCAGAGCCCGTTCGATGGGACCTGGATGACCAGACTGGATACGGCACAATTTCCTAAGAAGCCCGACAGCTATGTGCTGAATAAAGGTATGTACGAGTGCTCAAGTTGTGTTCCGAAATTCAAAGTGAAAGCCGACGGGACCGACCAGAAAGTGACGGGCCATCCTTATTACGACACCGTCGTGATCAAGGTTGTGGATGATCACACGATAGAAACTACGCAAAAGAAGGACGGCAAGACGATGGGGAAATCCACAGACACGGTTTCCGAAGATGGAAATACTTTGACCAGCAAATTCGTCGATATGAGCGAAGACAAACCCGTGACCGGCGAGTTCACGTCAACCCGGGTAAGTAAAGGTCCGGCTGGCTCCCACGCGGTTTCGGGATCGTGGCGGGTGGCCAAGGTAAACAGCGTTTCCGACAATGGTCTCACCGTCACTTTCCAGGGCATGGCGGACGGATTGAAAATGACGGATCCGAATGGTGAAAGCTACGAGGCCAAGTTCGACGGCAAGGACTATCCCATTCAAGGCGACCCGGGCCACACCATGGTTTCGTTGAAACGCATTGGAAACGACACCATCGAGGAAACCGACAAACGCGATGGCAAAGTTGTGGGCGTGTCCAAGATGACGGTTTCTCCAGATGGAAAGTGGATAACGGTCGGATACACGAACAAGGAGCGCGGCACGACGACTACCTACAAGATGGAGAAGCAGTCGTAGGCGACGCTGCATTTCCGGTAAAACGCAGCCAAAGGGGCCAGTTCACGACCCCTTCGGCTGCGAAACCTGTTCGCCTGCCAGGTCATTCCACGCACTATCCATAAAAATCCGCGCATCTTCAATCCGTTCAGACGCATCTAAAACTTGACAATGATCGACTCAAGTCTTATTATTTTGGACGTTGCAAGACTTAATGCATTGATTAAAAAGCACTTATACTTTCGAGGAGGGTCAGAATATGGCCAAGATTATCGGTATTGACCTGGGAACCACCAACTCCTGCGTAGCCGTTATGGAGGGTGGCGAACCCAAGGTGATCCCTAATGAAGAAGGAGGGCGAACCACGCCCTCGGTCGTCGGCTTTACCAAGACCGGCGAGCGGCTGGTGGGGCAGGTGGCGAAGCGGCAAGCCATCACCAACCCGGAAAATACGGTTTACTCGATCAAGCGGTTCATGGGACGCCGCTTCGACGAAGTGACCGAAGAAATCAAGATGGTGCCTTACAAGGTCGTGCAGTCGGGCGACCACGTCGCGGTCCTGGCGCAAGGCAAGGAGTTCACGCCTCCCCAGATTTCCGCGATGATTCTGCAGAAGCTGAAGAAGGCGGCGGAAGATTATCTTGGCGAGAAAATCACCGAGGCGGTCATTACCGTCCCGGCGTACTTCAACGACGCCCAGCGGCAGGCCACGAAAGACGCGGGCCAGATCGCCGGCCTCGACGTCAAGCGCATCATCAACGAGCCCACGGCGGCGGCACTGGCCTACGGCCTCGACAAGAAGAAGGATGAAACCATCGCCGTCTACGATTTCGGCGGCGGCACGTTCGATATTTCGATTCTGGAAGTCGGCGAAGGGGTGATCGAAGTCAAGGCCACCAACGGGGACACTCACCTGGGCGGCGACAACCTCGACCAGCGCATCGTGGACTGGCTCATCGACGAATTCAAGAAGGACGAGGGCCTCGATCTGCGCGGCAAGGGCAATGAGATGGCGCTGCAGCGTCTGCGTGACGCAGCGGAGCGGGCAAAGATTGAACTCTCCACCACCATGGAGACCGAGATCAACCTGCCCTTCATCACCGCCGATGCCGGCGGCCCCAAGCACCTGGTCAAGAAGATGACCCGGGCCAAGCTGGAATCGATGGTGGAAGACATCATCCAGCGGTCGGTGGGTCCCTGCAAGCAGTGCATGAAAGACGCCGGCGTGGATGCCAGCAAGATCCAGGAAGTGGTGCTGGTCGGCGGCCAGACCCGCATGCCGCGCATTCAGCAGCTGGTGAAGGACCTGTTCGGCAAGGAAGGCCACAAGGGGGTAAATCCGGATGAAGTCGTCGCCATCGGCGCGGCCATCCAGGGCGGCGTGCTCAAGGGCGAAGTCAAAGACCTGCTCTTGCTGGACGTGACTCCGCTGTCGCTGGCGATTGAAACGCTGGGCGGCGTGGCTACGCCGATGATCCCGCGCAACACGACGATTCCGACCAAAAAGACGGAAACGTTCTCGACCGCGGCTGACAGTCAGACTTCGGTTGAAGTGCACGTGCTGCAGGGCGAGCGTCCTCTGGCGGCGCAGAACCGCACTCTGGGCAAATTTCACCTGACCGGGATTCCGCCGGCACCGCGTGGCGTGCCTCAGATCGAAGTGACGTTCGACATCGACGCCAACGGCATCCTCAACGTGACCGCGAAAGATACGGCCACGGGCAAGGACCAGAAGATCACGATTACGTCGTCTTCCGGTCTGAGCAAGGATGAAGTCGAGCGCATGGCCAAGGAAGCCGACGCGCACTCGGCCGAGGACAAGGCCAAGCGCGAGGAGATCGACTCCAAGAACCAGCTCGACTCCATGGTGTACAGCGTGGAGAAAATGCTGCGAGAACAGGGCGACAAGATCTCCGGCTCGGAGCGTGGCGACGTGGAAAACGCGATTGCCGACGCCAAGAAGGCGCTGGAGTCGAACGAAAAGGCAGCCATGGACAAGGCGCGTGAGACCCTGACCCAGGCGTCCCACAAACTGGCCGAGCAGATGTACAAGGCAGCCCAGTCACAGGCCCCAGCCTCCGGCCCGACGCCGGGCGCAAGCGCGGGTCCCGAGCCAGGCGCCAACGGCGGGCCCAAAAAAGACGAAGGAGTGATCGACGCCGAGTACGTGGACGTGGAAGACAAGAAGTAAGCTGTCAGCTGTCAGCTCTCAGTAAAGGCCGTGTGGGGCGGGTCTCTGACCCGCCCAGGCCGACCAAAGGTCGGCAGGTTCGTGTGGTCGCGGGCGACTCGCCCGCGGTTTTTCGTAGCGCCGGCGTCCCGGCGGCTGTCGTGGAGGCGTTCCGCCCCCGCCGCGAGGGCAGGATGCCCTCGGGACAGCCGGCGAGACGCCGGCGCCTGCAAGTTTAGGGATGGGCGTTACGGGTTTAAGGGAGAAGAGAAATTGCAATTTGAAGTAAATGGTCAGGATTATTTTTTGAATTTCGCGGAAGATGAAGCCCACTGGTACGTGTTGGCGCCTACGCTAACCGGCGTCCAGCGCATTCCCGTGTACGTGGATTCGCCGTCGTACGAGCGCTTTGGCATCCTGGGAAAGAACCGTCACAATATTCAGAACTGAAGAGCCATAGTCTGTTCGCGAGTTGTTGAGCTGCACTCATACGCAAGCATGGCCACCACCCCAAAAAAAGATTACTACGAGATTCTGGGCGTGAAGAAATCCGCCTCGGCGGACGATATCCGCAAGGCCTTTCGCAAGCTGGCGCGCAAGTATCATCCCGACGTCAATCCCGGCGACAAGGGCGCGGAAGAGAAGTTCAAGGCGCTGTCCGAAGCCAACGAAGTCCTGAGCGATCCCAAGAAGCGGAAGATTTACGACCAGGTTGGCTTTTACTCCGACAACATCGATGCCGCGACGGCCGAGGCTTATGCCCGGGCCGGCGGGGGCGCGGCCGGCCCCGGCGCAGGGTTCCCGGGAGCTCCGCCGGGTGGCGGCGGCCAGGCCCCGAACTTCGATTTTGGCGGCTTCGACTTTACCGACATGTTCGAGAACGCCAAGGGCAGAAAGGCCAGCCCCTCGGGCACGGGCAGCTTTCGCGATATTTTTTCCGGAATTTTCGGCGGCCGTGGCGGGGCGGCGCAGGCGGGTCCCGAGCCCGGATCGGACCTCGAATATCAGGTCAATGTTCCCTTCTGGACTGCCATCCGGGGCGGGGTGATGCGGCTGAACATTACCCGGCGCGATACCTGTGCCCACTGCCACGGCCACGGTTTCATTGAAGCGGGCGGAACCTGCCCGGAATGCGGCGGCAAGGGTCAAGTCACGCAGACCGGCGGGCGAATGAAATTCAATGTCCCTTGCCCGAGATGCCACGGAACGGGGAAAAATATCTCTACCTGCCCCAATTGCCACGGGGAAGGCACGGTGGAACGCACCGAGCCGCTCGAAGTCCGGATCAAGGCCGGGACCCGCGACGGCCAGCGCATCCGCGTTCCCGGCAAAGGCAATGCCGGCACGCACGGTGGTCCGGGGGGCGATCTTTACGTGATCATCCGGACCGCGGAGCACCCCGTCTTCCAGCGCGAGGGCGACGACATTCGCATCACCGTGCCAGTAACCGCCACGGAAGCGGCCCTGGGCGCCAAGATTGAGGTTCCCACCATCGACGGCCGCACTCTGCTCAAGATTCCGCCCGGAACCCAGTCCGGACAGAAACTTCGTCTGCGCGAGAAGGGGGTGCCGTCGGCCACCAAAGACGGTACTCGCGGCGACGAGATTGTCGAAGTGAAACTCACCGTCCCCATGCCTCGGGATGAGCGCTCCAAGGAAATCCTGCGCGAACTGGCTAAGCTGAATCCAGAAGACCCCCGCGCGGAGCTTTGGAGCAAGGTCTAACGTCAGTCGCCAGTCGCCAGTCGTCAGTCGTCAGCCAATCAGCTTGCGGCCAAGGTCCGACGGCTGAGGGCTGACGTCCGGGGTTCGACGCCTGGGGTTCGACGACTGACGACTGGCGTTACCTCGGTGCCGCCCCACAAAAAATACTTCAAAAATTATTTTCACTCTGCATCTAATTTGCCGTATGCTCACGGCTGCGAACTTGTGACCAGCCGAATTCTGAAAGCGCAAGGATCGCCCTGGGAGGAAGCCGTCGAAATTGGCAACAGCTAGCGCGCCGCGTCAGAACCTCCCATCCCCTACCGTCATCCCCAGCCGGAAAAAATCGGTCCGCCTCACGCTCTGGCCCCTGGTCGCCGCCACCTTCTTTATGGTGTCGGGCGGCACCTACGGCACGGAAGATATTGTGCATGGCGCCGGCTATGGCAAAGCCATCCTTATTCTCCTGCTGACCCCGATTCTCTGGAGTCTGCCTACAGCGTTCATGATCGGCGAGCTGTCGAGCTCGCTTCCCTTCGAAGGCGGCTATTACGCCTGGGTACGTCGCGCCATGGGCAATTTCTGGGGCTTTCAGGAGGCCTGGCTGTCCCTGGTGGCCTCGATTTTCGATATGGCGATCTATCCCACGCTGTTTGTGCTTTATCTCGATCGCCTGTTCCCCTGGTTTGCCGAGGGACACCGCGGCACCCTGGTCGCGCTGGCAGTGGTAATTATCTGCGCACTGCTGAATATTGCCGGAGTTCGGGTGGTGTCGACGACCTCGCTGTGGCTGTTCTTTGCGCTGTCGGCGCCGTTCATTCTGATTGTGGCCATCGCGCCTTTTAAGTTCGGGGCGCTCGCCCACGCCGTCACTCGGCCGACCACCTCTACGGTGGACATCCTGGGCGGCCTGCTCATCTGCATGTGGAACTACATGGGATGGGACAATGCCTCGACCATCGCCACCGAAGTAGAACGCCCGCAGAGGACCTATCCCCGCGCCATGCTGGCCGCGGTCGTGATCGTGGCCCTCAGCTATATCGTCCCGGTAGCAGCCATGTGGATGACCGGGCTATCTTCGAGCGCCTGGGAAACCGGTTCATGGGCGGACATCGCCAGCATGCTGGGCGGACCGCTGCTGCGCGTCGGCCTTGCCCTGGGAGGAATGATCAGCGGTTTTGGCATGTTTAACGCCCTGGTCATGAGCTATTCGCGCCTGCCCCTGGCCATGGCGCAGGATGGCATGCTGCCGCGGGTCTTCGCCAAGCTGCATCCCCGCTCGAGGGCCCCCTGGGTGACGATTCTGGTTTGTGCCACGGGATGGGCCATGTGCCTGGGCCTGGGCTTCGAGCGCCTGGTCATCATCGACATTCTGCTGTACGGAGTCAGCCTCAGCCTAGAGTTTGTGGCGTTGATCGTTCTGCGCGTCCGTGAGCCCGAGTTGCCGCGTCCCTTCCGTGTTCCGGGGGGAATGTTCGGGGCCGCGGCGGTGGGAGTGGCGCCGATGTTGCTGCTTGGCTTCTCGGTTGTCCGCAGCGAGAGCGCGCGGGTGCTGGGAATGAGCGCGCTTACTTTCGGAATCCTGCTGATTGCGGCGGGCGTGGTGGCCTATTTCGTGAACGTCACACTCAAGCCCTCCGGGTGGAGCGCGGCGGAGAAGCCTGAGCCTGTAGCTTAGAAACAAGCCACGGATCAACCCGGATTTTCACGGATTTATTCGTGAGGATCTGGGCGATCCGTGGCTCTTTGCCGTTTGGGGTAAAGTAGTAGGGATGACCAAGCGCAAATCTAAGGGCGCCTACATGATCTCATCGGTAGCGGAGATGTATGGCATCCACCCCCAGACGCTGCGCCTGTACGAACGCGAGGGACTGCTCAAGCCATCCCGCACCGAGGGCAATACTCGTCTGTACACCGACGAAGACTTGCAAAGACTGGAGTTCATTCTCTCGCTGGCCCGCGACCTGGGGGTGAACATCAGCGGCATCGCCATTATTCTTCAGATGCGGGAGCGCATGGAAGAAATGCAAGTCCAGATTCACGACTTCGTGAAGTACATCCAGGAGGAAGTGTTGTCGCGGGCCACGGCGGCCGCCGATCCCGCGAAGGGCGCGATCGTGCCGGTGCGACGACACCTGGCGCCGCCGGTACCGCCGGTCAGAAAGCGATAGCCATATCGGCGTGAGAACTCGCAACTGACAACCGACAACTGGTTTTATGCTTCCCTTCAAACTCATCTATAGCGACGACTATTTCCTGCCCATCGGCGCTCACGTCTTTCCGGCTGAGAAATATCGCCGGGTGCATGACCGACTGATCCAAACGGGAGTGGCTGAACCGGCAGACTTCATCTCCCCGCAGTCAGCATCGGATCAGGATATTCTGCTGGTGCATACCCCACGGTACGTGCAGAAGCTGAAAACCGGAACGCTTTCCGCGCGCGAACAGCAGGAGATGGAGATTCCCTACTCGCCGGAACTGGTGCACGCCTTCTGGCTGGCCGCCGGCGGTTCGATCCTGGCGACGCAGCATGCGCTCAACGATCGCGTGGCCTTCAACATCGGCGGCGGCTTTCATCACGCTTTCCCCGATCATGGCGAGGGCTTTTGCATGATCCACGACGTGGCGGTGGCGATTCGCCGCATGCAGCGGGATGACAAGATTCGCACCGCCATGACGGTCGACTGCGACGTTCACCACGGCAACGGCACGGCTGCCATCTTTGCGGGTACGCGCAGTCCCGGCGGACCCCTGCCTTCCGCCTCGGCCGCGCCGGCTCCGGTCCCCGCGGGAAAGATACGTCATGCGCACGCCGGCGACGTATTCACCATCTCTCTGCATCAGCACAACAACTACCCAGCGTGGAAACCGCATTCCTCGATTGATGTGGACCTGCCCGATGGAATTGGCGACGACGACTACCTGGCCTGGCTCGACAACGCGCTCAGTTCCGGTCTGCGCCAGTTCGAGCCCGAACTGATCTGCTACATCGCCGGCGCGGACCCGTACGGCGAAGACCAGTTGGGTGGGCTCGCCCTGACGATCGAGGGATTGAAGAGACGGGATGAGTTGGTGTTTCGCGTGGCCAAGGCACGGAATATTCCGATCATGGTGACATATGCAGGGGGCTACGCGCGCAACGTGGAAGACACGGTGGCAATTCACTGCAACACCGTGATCGCGGCGAAGGAAGTGTTTAGCAGTACAACCACTTAAACAACTTGTCATCTTGAGCGCAGTGATGGCTTCGCCCTGGCGAAGCCATCGCGGAGTCGAAAGACCCCTGCCGTCAATGTGAACGCCGGGCGGAGGTCCGACCTCCAAGCCAAGGACTCACAGTTCATCATGGCGCTAGGGGTCCTTCGACTCCCGTGCCGGTTCGCAAGCGAACCGGCCCACTCGCTCAGGATGACAAACCGAATACCCCACCATCGTCTCTCCGTTTTTTGGAGAGACAGGGTGGGGATTTTCTCCCGACGAATGACCTCCCGCCCTGTCGTTCCAAAGTGCGGAACGACGAGGACGGGGCACCCGCCTGGCGCTGATAGAATAGGTATCGTCTATGTTTGAGAATCTTTCAGAAAAACTTCAGCGCGCGTTCAAGACCTTGCGGGGCGAAGCCACCCTCAATGAAGAAAACATGCAGGAGGCGCTGCGCGCCATTCGGCTGGCTCTGCTCGAGGCTGACGTCAATTTCAAGGTCGTAAAGCAGCTGATCGATCACATTCAGGAGAAGGCGGTCGGCCAGTCGGTGGCGACCGCGCTCTCGCCCGCCGAACAGGTCATCAAGATCCTTCGCGATGAATTGATCGAGATCCTGGGCCGCGACACCGCCAAGGTGAAGTTCGCCTCGCAACCGCCGACTGTCGTACTTATGGCCGGCCTGCAGGGTTCGGGGAAGACCACCACCTCTGGCAAGCTGGCGAATTGGTTCAAGCAGGGCGGGCACCGGCCTCTGCTGGTTTCGGTCGACGTGTACCGCCCGGCTGCGCGCGAGCAGTTGAAAGTCGTCGCCCAGGCGATCAAGGCGAACATTTACGAAGGTGAAGTCGGCGAAGCCAATACCGCGACCGTCGAACGCCTGGCCAAGGAGGCGCGCCGCGAGGCCATCAACACCGGCTCGGACGTGCTGATCGTGGACACGGCCGGCCGCCTGCACATTGACGATCAACTGATGGACGAGATGCAGTTGCTCAAGCGGATGCTCAATCCGCAGGAAATCCTGTTCGTCGCTGACGCCATGACCGGACAGGACGCGGTCAACTCCGCTGACGAGTTCCACAAGAAGCTTTCTCTGACCGGCGTTGTCCTCACCAAAATGGACGGCGACGCTCGCGGCGGCGCAGCGCTTTCGATACGCCAGGTCACCGGACAGCCCATCAAGTTCATCGGCACAGGCGAAAAGTACGATGCGCTCGAGCCCTTCCATCCCGACCGCATCGTCTCCCGCATTCTGGGCATGGGCGACATTCTTTCGCTGATCGAAAAAGCGGAACAGAGTGTTGACAAGAAAAAGGCCCAAGAAATGGCCAGCCGCGCCCTCACCGGCGACGGCTTTTCGCTGGAAGACTTTCGCGATCAGTTGCGCCAGTTGAAGAAAATGGGTTCGATCCAGAACCTGATGGGGATGCTTCCGAGCGTCGGTCCTTTCGCGGGGATACAGAAACATGCCGACAAAGTGGACGAAAAACAGCTCGGCCGGGTGGAAGCGATCATCAACTCGATGACCCAGCACGAGCGCCTGCACCATGAGGTGATGAACGGAAGCCGCCGCAAGCGCGTCGCTCGCGGCTCCGGTACCAGCGTGCAGGAAGTCAACAACCTGCTGCGCCAGTATGCCCAGATGCGAAAAATGTTCAAGCAGATCGGCAAGCCCAGCTTCGCCCGCCGAATGGCGGGCATGAAGATGCCGTGAAGCGGGCGTCAGGCCTCGGACTTCGGACTCCAGACTTCGGACCTCGGCCAATCGAAGATCTGACGATGCTGCATTGAATATTTGGGGGTTGAATCGAGGCCCGAGGTCCGGGGCCCGAGGTCCGATTTATGAAGTGGCGCTCGCTTGAAGAATCCACACCAGGGACGGACACTCGCTCGCTGGGCGACATCTACGCCGAGCGCAAGGAGCTTATCGCCAGGTACGTCCGGCCCGAGACTCAGGCTGTCCACTTCCGCGTGATCGCAGAGCTGAAGCAAAAGCATCTGGCGGAGAATGTATTGGCGGGGGCGGCCAAGGCCTCCCCGTTCGAACTCCAAGACCACAACGGAAAAGCCGTTTCATCGGCCGGCTTGGTGGACAAAGGCCGTCTTGTGATTTGCTTTTTCCGCGGGCGCTGGTGTCCCTTCTGTGTAGGACAACTGGAAGCCATGAACCTCGTTCTTCCCCAGATCCAACAGGCCGGAGCGTCGTTGGTCGCGATCTCGCCGCAGACGGTTCAGCAGTCGTTCTTCATGGTGGACCAGCACAAGCTGCAGTTTCCTCTCCTGAGCGATGCCGGAAACCAAGTGGCGCGGCAGTTTGGGCTGGTATATCGTGTGCCCGACGACCAGCAGGCCATCTACCGCCGGGCCTTCGTCAATCTGCCATTTGCCAATGGCGATCAGAGTTGGGAGCTGCCCATCCCGGCCAGCTTCATTCTTGATCGCGATGGCACAATTCTTTACGCCTCCGCCGATGAAGATTACACCCAGCGGCCGGAGCCGCGGGAAATCGTGCGCCAGCTGAGCCCGCGCCTGTAAACACAATCCGGCCCGCTTCAATTATGATTGGATATGGGTGAGCCCTCACTTTGGAATACGGGTGACCAGCGCAGCCGGCTCGACGAGCTGACCTCCAGCACCACAAATCCCACCAAGGACCTCCCTCTCAGGCGCGATGTGCGTTCGCTCGGAATTTTGCTGGGCCGCGTGCTGGTCGAGCAGGTGGGCGAGTCTTTACTCAGCGCGGTCGAGGAGTTGCGGCGGATCTTCATTCAACATCGGGAGCAGCCCCGCTCCCCCGCTGCCGCGCCGGATTTCGAGGACCCTCTGCTGAATCGAGCGCGGGAGATTGTTTCCCGCCTGACCATCGACGAGGCCCACCGCGTTACCAAAGCGTTCGCTATTTATTTCGAGCTCACCAACCTTGCCGAAACCAACCATCGCAAGCGGCGGCGGCGCGCAGGCAAGCTACATGCCGAGCAACCCGCGCTGGAAGGCTCGTTCCGCGGCACGTTCCGGCGCATGCGCGCCGCCGGAATCGCCGCCGGGCAGGCGCTGGAGGTCTTGCGCAAAATAAAAGTCGTGCCCGTGTTCACCGCCCATCCCACCGAAGTTGCAAGGCGGACCGTGCTGCTCAAACGCCGCCGCATTGGCAAGCAGCTGGAGCGATTGGACCGCCTGCCACTCACCGAGGCTGACGCCCGCCGCTTCGAAGCGCTGATCTTTGCGGAAGTGACTTCGCTGTGGCAAACCGATGAAGTTCGCCTGGAAAAGCCGTTGGTAATCGACGAGATCCGCATGGGTCTCGACCATTATCCCTTTTCGTTGTTCGCCGCCTTGCCCCGTCTTTATGGAGAGTTGGTGGATTCCCTGTGCCAGGTTTACGAAATGGATTTGCAAGACCGCGAGGTCCCCGACCTGCTTTTTTTTGGTTCCTGGATCGGGGGCGATCGCGACGGCAACCCGTTTGTCATCCCGGACTCGACTCGCGAAGCCTTGCAGCGAGCGCGAAATACAATCATTGGCCATTACATCGCCGAACTCGAGCGCGCTACGGACCAGCTCAGCGCTTCGCTTCGCCAGGTGAGGGTGTCCGACGCAGTGCGCGGCCGCCTAGCGGACTATAGCGCTCAAATGGGCAACGAATACGCTCGTCAATCCCGAATTTCAAGCTCCGAGCCCTATCGTCGACTGCTGAATTTGATGGTCGTCCGCCTGCGCTACAGCCGCGAAGGACTTACCGATCCCAAATCATATCCTTCGGCCAGAGAGTTCGAGAGCGATCTCTCTCTGATCCGCGAGAGCCTGGCGGCGAATCGAGGGCTGCCCCTGGCTGAACTGGTGATGGATCCGCTGCTCCGCCAGGTGCGCACTTTTGGCTTTCACCTTTCCACCCTCGACATCCGCCAGCACGCTCGGGTGCACGCCCAGGCGCTGGCCGAGATTGAAGCCAATGGAGTATCCGCCGCGACCCAGGATGTTCTCGAGACCTTCCGGGAGATCGCCCGCTTGAAGGAGTCGTATCCTGCCTGCGCCATTCGCACTTACATCATCAGCGGGGCGCAGACCGAAGACGACGTCTTCGCTGTCACGAAATTGGCTGCCTTCTGCGGTGTGCAGGTCGCGGCATCCGCCGATGACCCGGGGCTCATGCCGGTGCCGCTTTTCGAGTCTATTGAAGCTCTGCGCGCTTCCGCTTCGGTGATGGAACGGATCTGGCACGATCCTGACTACCAGCCGGCGCTCGATTCCTGGGGGCGCTGGCAGGAAGTCATGCTGGGTTATTCCGATTCCAACAAAGATGGCGGCATGCTGACCAGCATTTGGGAGTTGTACAAGGCGCATCGCGATCTGCATCGCGCGGCGCGCGATTGCAATGTGAGGCTTCGCCTCTTTCACGGCCGTGGCGGCACGGTCGGACGCGGCGGCGGCCCCACTCATACCGCGATTCTCGCCCAGCCGGTCGGCGATTTTTCCGGCGAGATCCGCATTACCGAGCAGGGCGAAGTACTCAACTGGAAATATGCCGATCCCGTGCTCGCGGAGTGGAACCTTGAAATCATGATCGCGTCCTGCCTGGAAGCGCTCACGCGCACCCGGGGACCCGCGCCCGGGGCCGATCAGCGCTGGGCGCCGGCCATGGAGAAGATGTCCAACGACGCCTTCGCTTTTTACCGGCGTAACATTGCCGAGAATTCCGAGGTGATCGAATACTTCGAGCAGGCCACACCGGTGAACGAACTGGAGCACGCGCGCATCGGCTCGCGTCCCCCGCGCCGCGGGCAGGGGCGCCGACTGGAGGACCTCCGCGCCATCCCCTGGGTGTTCGGCTGGATGCAGAGCCGTCACGCTGTCCCGGCATGGTTTGGAGTGGGTCACGCTCTCGAACGCTTTGTGCAGCTGGACGATGCCAACCAATCGTTGCTCTGCGAGATGATGCGGAGTTTCCCGCTATTTTCCGACCTGATCCGCAACGTGGAACTGGCTATGTCGAAAGCTGACTTGACCATCGCGCGCCTCTACGCAGGACTCGTTCCTGACGTGGGCTTGCGGGAACGGGTCTGGGGCATGCTGGTGGAGGAATTTGAACGCACTCGCCGGATGGTACTGAAAGTGACCGATCAAGCGGAACTGTTAAAGGGGAATCCCGTGCTGGCCCGCTCGATCCGCCTGCGCAACCCTTACGTGGACCCCATGAGCCTGGTGCAGGTTGAGCTGCTCCGCCGCAAGCGTGCCGGCGGAAACCAGGATGGCGTCGACTACGCTTTGGGCGCTACGATCAACGGCATCGCCGCTGGCCTGCACAATACCGGATGAGTATCGATCTTCGTGCGCCGGCGTCTCGCCGGCTGTCCCGAGGGCGTCTCGCCCTCGGCCTTTTCGATATCCTGCAGCTGGTTTGGCGCGTGGTCTCTGCAGTGTGGGCGAGACGCCCACACGACAGCCGCCGGGACGGCGGCGCTACCTAAACCCTCGCGCACACGTCACTCGTGATGATAGGGGTCCTTGGACTCCGCTCAGGATGACATTGGGTCGGGGCGCAAGACGTCAGCGACCGGCCGCCGCCAATTCCCTTTCCGTGCTCGGCGCGTACTCAACGATATATCCCGCGACCGCGCTTGCCGCGACCGTCAGCGGGCTTGCCAGATACATCTGCCCGGGTCCGCTGCGACCGGGGAAATTCCGGTTCTGCGCGCTGATCACCACCTGCTCGGGACGCGTGGTCACTCCCGGCCCGGCGTTGATGCATGCTCCACAACTGGGCTCGATCACGTGCGCGCCGGCTTTCTGGAAGATCTCCAGGTAGCCTTTGCGAATGCAGTAGTCGCGCGTCTCCTGCGATCCGAACTGAATATAGAACTTCACCGAGTCGGCAACGCGCTTGCCCTGCTTCAGAGCATCGGACAGCACGCGGGCATACATGTCCATGTCTTCATTCTTGCCCGCTGTGCAAGTGCCGCCGTAGGCCAACTCGATTGGAACCGGCGTATGCAATTCGCGGACGTACTTGCCATTGCCGGGATCGCCGGGTGTTGCCACCATGGGCGTGATTTCGCTGGCATCAAGTTCGATCGTATGCGTGTACTGAGCGCCGGGATCGCTATACAGGCCTTCGACGAGGGACTCAGCTTTCTTGCGGTCCATGGCCCGGCGCTCCACCAGGAAATCAACCGTCTTCTGATCGGGCGCGACGATTCCGGTGAAACCGCCAATTTCCGCCGCCATGTTGGTCATGGTGGCGCGCTCGTCCACGCTCAGTTCTTCGATGGCCTCGCCGGCGTACTCCATCACTTTGGCCAGGGCCCTGCCGCTGCGCACGTAGTCGAGACTGAGAATTTTCAGGATGAAATCCTTGGCCGTCACATTCGGATGCTTCTTGCCGCGAATAACGATCTTCACCGACTCCGGCACTTTGACCCGCACGTCTTTCGTGATCCATGAGTTGAAAACGTCCGTGGTGCCGATGCCAAAGGCCACGCATCCGATCGCACCCACGTGCGGAGTGTGCGAGTCGGAACCGATATTGAGCTGACCCGGCAGGGCATAACTTTCCAGCACGATGGAGTGGCAGATCCCTTCCGATCCTTTGCGATCTTTCAACTCGCCATGCAGCTTGATGCCCTGCTTGGCGGCAAAATCCTGCTGCTTCAGCTTGAGTTGCATGGCCAGATCGAGCAGGCCGAGTTTCTTCTTTTCTTCGGAGATTACTTCGTCGAGGAAGGTGAGGTGGTCGCGGAAAAACAGAATGCTCGAGGGATCGTTGACCTTGGCGTCCTTGCCCACGTAGCGTTCGAAGAAGATGGCGGCCATGGGGGTGACGTATTCATGGCTGAAACGAAGGTCGGCGCGGGCGAAACCGGTGTCGCCAGGTTTTACGGCGTCGGCAAAACCTTGAGCGGAGCTTGGCTCCGCCGCACGGGCGGGGGCGCCCACATCGGGATCCAGCATGTGGCGGGCGAAAATTTTTTCTGCAACGGTCATGGGCCGCTTCGCGGTTTTAATGGGCGGGAGAAAGATCTTCTTCTGCAGGCGCGCCACGTTGAAGGGGAACAAGCCGCCATACTCGATGACCTGCCGCGTGATTTCGTCTTCCCCGGCGGTGAATTCGGTAAGGGGTATCTGTTCCCCGGCGCGGACCTTCTCGATCAGAGAGAAGTTGGTCGAAGTCAGTAAGCCCAGGTTTTGACAGTTCTGTTTGTAAATCCGCTCAATGTTCTCCGCGATTACCAATTGGATCCCGGCGCACATTTCCGCGTAGGGCGACTGTTCCCGGCTCGAGCCTTTGCCGCGCCGCTTGCCGCTGACCGCGCAGACGAAACCGCCTCTTTTCACATCGCTGCGCCCGATGGGATACACGCCGCCGCATTTCAGGCCGAGATATGGAATCTCGCCCAGCGTTTCGTCGAAGTAGAAACAGTAGTGCGCGGGCGTGATCTCGTCGGTCGAGATGTCGTCACGCAGCTTGGGATTCTTGGCCGGGTTCTTGCTGTCCCAGGGCAGGTCTTCGCCGGCGAGCTGGCGCTTGATCAGCTCCGGTTCTTCGGTGAGGAAAAGAATACGTCCTTGCAGGCGAACCTGGTCAGGACGTTTGTCGATCTTTCGGTCCAGAAGCGAGTTGATCACAGTCTTATTTTAGCGCCGGAGCCTCGCCAAAGGGAAAAGCTCTAACCATCAAGGACACGAAGGTTCACGAAGGAATTCCTTCGTGAACCCTCGTGTCCTTCGGGGTTGGGGCTCTAGTGGTGGCCGTGTTTGTGGTCGTATTCTTCGCCCGCCGGAATGGCGACGCTCAAGCGGTTCTCCTTCGGCGCCAGGGGACAGGTGGCATAGGGAGTGACCGCGCACGGAGGATTGTAGGCGCGGTTGAAATCGAGCACCACCGTGCCGTTGGTTACCGGGCCAGTCTTGAGGAATCGGCCGCCAGGATAGGTGTCCGTCTTGCTGGTGGGATCGCTGAAGACGAAGAACAGGCCGGTGGCAGCGTCGCCGCCGAGATCGGTCAGCCTCAGTTCCTGGCCGTTGATTTTGAAAACTGCCGTCCCGGCGATCGGTGTCGGAGAGACATCACCGAGCACGTTGGGAACATCGACCGTCTGTTTGCCGTCGGAGGGCAGCCAGGTCGCGGTCACGCGATACGACAAGTCCAGGGGAAAGAATTGCGGCCCCTGGTATTGGCGCACCGCGTCGCTATCGAGGTCCTTCAACCGGATGCCGACGCGCTGGCCGCGCACGATCACGTGCAGCCGCAGCTTTCCCAGTTCGACGACGGTAGGATTCCCGCTGGTGTCAGGCTGGAGTTCCGCCGTGGTGGCCGGCTTTCCCCCGATGATGGCGTTGGCGTCCGAAGCAAACGTGGCGGTGACCGTCTTCCCTTGCAGAGTGAACGATCCGGCATGGGCGGGGCCCTTGGGGAAGACGATGGCATTTTTCGGATCGGCGCCAAAACTGTTCTCCCCGGGCTTGAGCCAGAACAATCCGGCCAGCGGCAACCATTCCTGCTTGAGATCGTCCACCAGTTCGCCCTTCCATTTCTCGAATGACTGCTGGTAGGCAGGATCGACGGCGGAGTGGATTTTGTCCGCGGCGGACGCAATTCCGCACAGGATGGAGACAGCTAGAAATATCGCTCCCAGCTTGCGTTTCATACTCGTTCCTTGCCGTACGGTTGAATGTCGGGCAGAGGTTCCAGGCCTCGTCCCTGGAAAATCTCGGCAAATTCGTGGAGCAGGGCGGGGTGCAAGAGGCCGTTCGAGGCCAGGGTTTCACGGCTGTTGATGGGGAAGGGCCCGCCCTGGAAATCCGTCACCTTGCCGCCGGCCTCTTCGACAATCAGCACGCCCGCGGCTGTGTCCCAGGGATTGAGATTGAATTCCCAGAAGGCGTCGAAGCGTCCGCTGGCCACGCAGCACAGGTCGAGGGCTGCCGAACCCGCTCGCCGCACGCCATGGGTACGCAGAGTGATCTGGTGATAGAAGTGAATGTTGGGATTCTTGTGCCGCTTGTGACTGGGAAACCCGGTGGCCACCAGGCTTTCCGACAGGTTCGCAATCTTCGACACCTGGATGCGCTGCTGGTTCAGATAGGCGCCGCTTCCCTGCTCGGCGGCGAACAGCTCATCACGGGTGGGATCGTAGACCACGCCCGCAATTCGCCGGTGCTTGTGCTCCAGCGCAAGAGAAACGCAAAATACCGGAAACCCGTGGGCAAAGTTGGTGGTGCCGTCGAGCGGATCCACGTACCAGCGGTAGTCGCTGCCGGTGTCGACCAGGCCCTGCTCTTCCCCAAGAATATCGTGGCTGGGCCATCGCCCCTTGATGCGCTCCCGGATCAAAATCTCGGACTTTCGATCGGCAACCGTGACCAGGTCCGCGTCGCCCTTGTACTCGATCTTTACGTGCTGCTGAAAGTAATCCATCAGCAGGGCGCCGGCCTCGCGAGCGATTTCGGCCATGCCGGGAACAAAGTCGTTGTGATCCGATGGGGTCATGAAGAGATGGTCTGCTGTCCCTGCGTCCTTACGGAACCCGATGGTGTGGTCGCGGGCGACTCGCCCGCGGGGTTTCGAGATGCGCGGGCGAGTCGCCCGAGACCACACAATTCGGTTCCGCAAAGAACGTCTACTTGCGCTTGGCGCCATCTTCCGCGATGTACATGATCTCGTGCTTGAAGATAAACAAGTTGGGCTGGTCTTCGCGGGTCAGCCGGACCATATTTTTGTCGTAGTATTCGATCCAGCCGCGGACGACTTCGCCGTCCGCCAGCTTGACGCTTACGGGCTTCTGTTTTTCTCCCAGAGACTTCAGGTAGGCCGCCTCTTCCGAGGTCTGCTCGGGCGGGGCGGGCCTGCCCTTGCGGGGGGCGCCGGGTCCTTGTCCTTGAAAAGGCATGGCAGTATCTTACACGCGGACGGGCGAGCCAGCGAACCCGTGCTAGAAGGTCAGCCGCACCCCGAACTGGATCTGGCGCGGGGCACCGAGGGTAAACAATCCTGAACCAGGTCCGATGCGGTTGGTGATCCGATCGGTCGCGGACGTGCCGTTCACGGAACCTATGGTCCCGTTGAGGGCCCCCGTGAGGCGGTTGCCCGGACCGTCGAAGTTGGCGAAGTTGAGAACGTTGAATGCCGACAGGCTGGGCTCCACGACGAATCGGTCTCCCATCCGGAAAGGCCGAGCCAGGGTCACGTCCAAAGTCTTCATCCAGGCAAAAGCGACGCTGCCCGGCGGAGGGCTGGCGATGGTGGGGGAGTTCGCGCCGAGCTGCAGCAGTTGCGAGCGTGAAAGCAACCCGGCATTGACCAGGGCAGCGCCGGCGGGAGTCAGCTGGTCCGCGAAAGTGGTGTTGTAGTTTTGGATCACGGTGTTCAGCTTGCTCTCCGTGACGGCCCGTCCGAACGATCCGATATTGCTTCCCGGCAGAATGTCGCCGTAAGCACTTGCGCCGGTCTGGCTCTGCCCACCGAACGCCCCATCGCCGGTCACATCAGTTCGGAAAATCTCTCCCGGAACCCCGCCGCTGGCGGGTAGAAAGAGAGTTTGCGGCAAGGGTGAGGCCACTTGCGCGACCAGTCCCAGCCGAACACCTCGCGGCAGGTCCAGGACCGAGCCCAGGGAAAACTGGTTCTTGCGGTCCTGCGACGCAGAACCGAAGAACGCGGTCGGGTGGTTGAAATCCGCCGCCAGGGGCAGCAGGTCCTGGTCGCCAATCCCTCCCGCAACGTTGCTGCGGAAACTGGAGTGGGTGTAGGAAAACTGCAGGCTTCCGCCGAGAACTCCCCGCACTGGATTGGTGAGATGGGTGCGCAGCGAAAGTTGTATTCCGCTGTACAGCGAACGCCCGGCGGGGAAAAACATGGTATTGCGTCCCACCAGCGGATTGATTCCGGGAAAAGCCGCGCCGGTATCCGGCGTCAGGCCAAACAAAGATGCCGGAGCGCCGGCCAGAAACTGCCCGCCGGAATCCAGGCCGTGGCTGGCGAAGTCGGCGATGCTGGCCCCCGGCACCGAGGCCAGGTAGCAATTGACGGCAGTCTGCGAACTGGCGCCGACGCTCGCCGCGGGCGCGCAACCCAGGCTTAAGGGATTTGAGCCCAGGGTGTTGTTGATCGCGTTCAATGCCGCGTTGGTGTTCAGGCGGGATGCGTCGCCCACATGATTGGTGTCGTATCCCAGCAGATAGTGGGTGCCCACGTTGCGAACATAGTCCGCGCTAAACAAGGTGGACGGCCACAACTGTTTCTGCAGCCCGATGTTCATCTGCAGTGAGCGCGGAGTCTGGTAGGTAGGCGCCAGCAGGCCCTGCTGGCTGTTCAATGCCTGTCCCAGGAAGCTGGGGTTCGGGGAACTCGAACTCAGTGCCGCATTGGCCGCCTGGAAGGCGGTTTGCAAGTCCTCCACTGCGGTCGCCACGGTTCCGATGGGCTGTCCGCAGAGGCCGGCGGCGCTTTGGGTGACATTGCCGGGGAAAATGACCACGCCGTGGCTGGCGCACGGATCATTGGCCTGGGCGTTGAACTGGCCGTTCGCCAGCCGCGCCACCCGGTCTCCTAGCAGGTTGCGAAATACATTGTCGTCGTAGTACATACCGATCCCGGCCCGGATCACGGTTTGTCCGTTCTTCCCGGGGTCCCATGCCAGGCCAAACTGCGGAGCGAAATTCAGGTTGGGCTGGCGCACCCGGCCGCCCAGGCCAGCATTCCCTCCGAAATGAGTAAGCAAGTCGCCGCTGCCGGTACAAGGGGCCTGGGCGCCATAGGAAGCGGCCACGGCCGAGCACGGAATGGCCGGCAAATCAGAATCGCTGCGCCCGCTGTCACGAACGTATTGCACTCCCACCGTCACCGTCAGGTTGGGCCAGAACTTCCAGGTGTCGCCGAGATAGGCCTGCAGGCGAGTGTCGTTGAATCCGCCGCAGGAAGAACCCAACCCTGACTTTTCGCTGAAGCAACTGAAGCCGTTGCCCAGGGTAATGCTGTCCACCGGATAGTTCAGAGGATTGCCGGCGCCGCCGGCAAAAGGCCCCACCCCTGCCAACAAAACCGAAGAAGCGTTGGTATCCGAACCGATCTGCGGAGCTGAACCAAAAAGGTCGGCGGAAATCAGGCTGTCAATCTTGTTCACCGCCAGACCGAAGCGGAGGGTGTGGTTTCCCCAGGTCCTGGTGCCATCGTAGCGGGCCTGGGCATTGGCCTGTTTGGTCTGCTGCGGCGCCTGCGGATTGACTCCGCTGGCGAATCCGGAGCCGCCCGCGAAATTCAAACTGATTCCCGGCGCAGGATCGAAAATGCTGCTTCCGCCCACGGCGTCCCCGATCTTGTTGGAGTAGCGGTCGTAGGCGAAGCGCAGGCTGTGCACGTAGGGTCCGCGGGTGAAGTCGAAACCAACCGCGTTTCCGAACGTATTGTCGCGACTCTTGAACGGCTGAAAGTTGTTGCCGCCGAACGAATTGACGTCGCTGCCATTGTCGTAGGTGAAGCGGTAGAAGAGTTGCGACCGGGTTGAAAGTTTGTAATCCAGACGGGCCGCGAGTTCGGTCTCGTGGAAAGGAGCTTTGTAGGTTCCGTCGAGAACATCGAAGGGGGCGTTGAAGGCCACTGGGGCGTCGAGATTCTGCCGGAGATATTCTCCGGTCAAGAAATAGAAGAGTTTGTCCTTCTTCCAGGCGCCGCCGACATTTCCGCCGAAAACCTGGCGCGAGTAGGAATTGTCCGGACCTCCGGGAAGACCGGCGCCGCCGGCAGCCTTGTCGCGAAAGTTTCCGAAGAGCTGGCCGTGCACTTCATCCGTGGCGGATTTCGTGATGACGTTTACCGCTCCCGCCGAGGCCAGCCCGGAAGAAAGCGGAAGCAGCGATTGCTCAACTCCAACCTGCTGCACGGCGCCCACCGGAATATTCATGGTGGTGGCGCCCACGGCTTCGTCGGTAATGTCTATGCCATCCACCATCATCCGGGTGGTGCGGCCGTTGCGTCCCACGATGGAGGCGGCCGTCAAACCGCTTTTAGAGGGCGCCAGCACCTGGCCGTCGAGCTCCTGGACGCCGGGCTCGAGCCGGGTCAGATCCAGGAACCCGCGGTCCGTGGGGATCTTTTCCATCTGGTCGCTAGTGACCGCCCCGCGGACTTCTGGAGTCTGGGTGTCAACCAGTTTGGCGGCCGGCGCAACCAGGCGCGCCAGCTTGACGTCGCCGGTGGCGGTCGCCGCCGCCTGGATTCTGATCAGGAGGTCGGCGGGCTGAAATCCTTTCGCCTCGACGTGCAGAACATATTCTCCGGGAACCAGGTCGCGGACCGCGTAGGTGCCGGCCGGACTGGTCGTGGTGCGAGTGGCTTGTCCGGTCAGCTTGTTCGTAATGGTAAGGGCAGCTCCACTGACCGAGCTGCCTCGGGGCCCGGTGACGGTGCCGGAAACATTGCCTGTGGAAGAGTCCTGGGCGTAAGCCAGGGATGAAATAACGAGAAGGACCGCGATCGCTCCGGCCCGCAGACCTGACTGCCTGAAGACGGAACGGGCACAACCAGTATTGCTCGACATTCGTCTCGCTTACCTTCCTTACAAAGATTCGCCCGACGCACGCAATCCTACAAGACTTTCACACCAGAATTTGTCCCGTCAACCGCGGGCGTGGGGCGGGCGCCCCCGCCCGCCGCCTTTGACTTGGATTCTTGCGGCTGTTCGGCTGGCAACAATCAGCATTCAAAATCAACTTCAAAGGCAGCGGGCGAGGGGCGCCCGCCCCACACCGTCATATTCAGTGTGACTTGGACGTGTAGTAGCCCGTTCGATGCCTCACTTTGAACCCGGAATCTGCGGGCATTCCCGCGACCGTGACCTCGATGTGGCGGAAGTCTGAATCCGAAAAGCGCTGTGAAGGATAGTATGCCAGCAGGTACTGAGTGCGCAGTTCATCACTGATCTGGCGAAAGGCTTCATCCAGCTGCGACAACGAGGCCGCATAGAAATACTTGCCGCCGGTGTCCGCGGAAAGCTGGATCAGGGCGTGCTCGCCGCCGGTGTCGCGTCCCGCGCTCGCCTCGATGGGCACGATGATAATGCTGTACAGAATGGCTTCGGCGGTCTCGGCGGCGCGCACTGCCTCCTGGTAGTCGACTTTGCTCATGGTGTCGCCGCCGTCGGTGATCACGACCATCACTTTCCGGCCCACTCGCGGCTCCAGCGCTTGCGATCCCAGGAACAGGGCATCGTAGAGAGCGGTAGCCGAGCCCATGCGGACCCGGTCAATGCCGCGATCGATCACCCGGAGATCTGAAGTGAAGGAGGTTAACTCACTCACCGTCTCGCTGAACTGGTAAAGCGACAGGGCGTCCACGGGACGCAGGATGGCATGCGCGAAACCGCGCGCCGACGCCAGTTCGAGAGGGAGGTCCTTGCGCGTGCTCAGGCTGGTGTCGATGGCCAGAACAATCGACAGCGGCAAAGCCGATTCCTTGTCGAAGACAGCGATTTTTTGCTCCTGGCCGTCTTCCTGCAGATGGAAGTTATCTTTCTTCAGGGAGGCTATCGGGGCGCCGCGCTCGTCCGTCACAGTGACGAACACGTTGACCAGCTTGACGTCGACCTTGAAAGTGGTATCGGGCTCCTGGGCAACGGAGACAAGGCACAGAACTAGCAGAAGACTTGCAGTTGCCGCTTGTTTCATCGGGAAAGTCAGGGCACTTCTCTGCGTTCTCGCGGCGCCGCTCGGCGGAATCCTTGCGAAAGAAAGCCCCCTGGTTAGTGGGCGGAACACCAATCGCAAACAGAATCCACGGAGGATGCAGCCAAACCGGCTGGTCACTTAGATGCACGCCTTCCGGAATGGGTGCCTTGGGCGCTGGCAATCTCATCTGGGAAGGGCTCGCCATCGGCCCAGACTGCGCCATCTTCGAAATGCTCCTTTTTCCAGATGGGCACGGTGCGTTTGAGAGTATCGATGAGCCAGCGGCAGGCCTCGAACGCCGCCGCCCGGTGGGCCGAAGCCACCACGATCAGCACGCTGGTTTCGCCGATTTCGAGGCGTCCCAGGCGATGGATGAGGGCGACATCGCGAATCTTGAAGTCCACCAGCGCTCGCGCGGCCAGGTCTTCCATCTGTTTGAGGGCCATGTCTTCATAGGCTTCGTACTCGAGATAGAGCGTGCGGCGGCCGCGGGTGTGGTTGCGAACGATGCCTTCGAAGACGGCGGCGGCCCCGTCTTCAGGCCGCTTGAGGCTTTTCAGAATAGAGGCAGTCTCAATCGCCGCCCGGACGATTGCCGCGTGTGGCCTGCGTTTTTCGTCACCGGGCTTGCCAACACAGTCCGCTGAGCCCCCACTCACTGGCGGCAGGAGCGCGACTTCATCCCCTGGACTTAATCGGGTGGCTGGTCCCGCGTATTCTTGATTGACAGACATGGCGAGCGACGACGCCGTATCTCTCAATCGGGGAATAACTTGCTCGTAGTGACTGAGAACATCCCCCAGCGTGGCGTTCTCGGGCAGGCTGATCGAGTCGCTGGCCTTGCCGGCAAGATCTTTGAGGACGCCGAAAAATAAGACGCGGACTTGCATAAAAAACCGGTTCCCAGCTTCGAGTTCCCGGTTCTCAGTAGTCTATCGCGCAGGCGGCTATTAGGAGGCAGCCTAAAAAAACTGCCAGTTCCCGATTTGGAAACTGGCAATATTATTCGGACGAATCAACCCTGCGATTTCGGCTTCTTGTCCTGATCTCGCGGGGCCTGGCGGGGGGCTCGGTTCTGCGCCGGCGCCGCCTGCTGGCGCTGTTGCTGCCAGTTGCGGAACTTGTTCTCGTCCTCCCGGGCCTGCGCCGGGCTTCGTTCCTGCACCGGCGGCGCGGGCTTGGCCTGGGGATGCGACCAGCCTTGGACGGCGCGATTGTTATCGGTCTGATTTGCCGCGCCTGGAGCTGTTCGCACCGGTTCTTCCACTCGAGGCGCGACAACCGGTCGCTGCGGACGGGCGTCGGGCCGAGGCATTTGAGGATGGACGACAGCCTCCGGCGGATTGACCGGCGTTTGCGGTCGCGCCACCGGACGATCCGGACTCTGATTTGCCGGCGCGGAGTTGCCCAGTGGACGAGGCTGTTGAGCGGGCCTCTCCGTGCGCACATTGACCGCTGCCTGCCGCTGCTCGAAAGGCTGCCGGGGCGGAGCCGGTTTCTGGGTCGCGACCACCTGCCGGTTCACCACCGCCTGCGGCGGTCTGAACCTTGCGGGCGCGCCCGCGCCCAGCACGCTGGTCCTGACGGGTTGCACTTGAATGCCGCGCTCAACCGGCGCTTCGGCCAACTGCCGCGCGTCGTAATGTCCGAGATTCCGCTCTACCGGACGCGCGTTCACAAACGTGTCCCGCGAAACCAGAGTGACGCCATTGTTCACCCTGCGGTTGATGTAGCTGATGTTCGCAAAATTGCGTTCCTTCGAGTGGTAATCGTTGTAAACGGTGGTCACCCGGGTGACGTTCACCACAGTGTTGGTTACGTTGATCCGCTCCACGTAGCCGCGGCTGCCGCGGTAATAGGGCACATACACTTCGCCCGGAGCCAGCGGGAACCAGCCCACGCCCGGACCTCCGCCGATGGAGATTCCGACTCCACCCACAAACGCGACCAGAGCGGGCGCATAGACCGGCCTGACCACCACCGGACCCGGAACCCAGCACCAGCGGTTTCCCGCAAAGGCCCAGCGGCCATAGTGGAAGGGCGCAAAGCCCCAGGGCTCGTCATCGACCCAGGTCCAGCCCCAGGGACTGATGTAGGCCCAATGGCCGTCGCGATAGGGCGCCCAGTCCGAGGCAACGCCCGCCGGAATCCAGACCGTTCCGTAGCCGCCGACATATTGCCAGTGGCCATAGTCATCCAGGTCTTCGTAGCCGGTCATCTCCGGCGAAACATAGTTGGCGGATTCGGAACCGTCTTCACGCTGGTCGCGTTGCAGCGCCCAATTATCGAAATCATCGGCGGCCGGCAGTTGGCCGATGTCGTAGTTCAACTGATCGCTGCCGGAGAAACGAGCTGACTGGCCCGCGACCACGCTGTAGGAATATCCGCCGCCAGTCACTTCTCCGCGTCCGCTCAGAACGTTGACCGTGGTTACATTGCCATTGCTGTCTACGTCAATCCGGTACTCGCCGGTGCGTTGCAGGCTGAACGCGAGATTGGGTGTGTCCACCTCGATGAGATCGCCGTCATCAAGATGACGCACGCGCAGGTTCAGCGTGCCTTCCGACAGACGAAGCTGCATGGTGCGATCGTCGAGATCGAGCACGGTCATGCTGGTTTCCGGGGCCAGTCGTATCGCGGTCGAGCCCACATGCAGCTCGGCGCGCGCGCCCTGGTCGGTCCAAAGATTGTCGCCCGTGGTCAGCGGCCGGTTGGGCACAGCGGTGACCCAGTCGCCCTCTCCACCCGGCTGAAAACTCACCGACCCCTGGGTGACGTTGATTCGTGCCACACGGCTGGGCGGATCCTGCTCGTCCTGATCCTGATCTTGCGCGACCTGATCTTGCGCGACCTGGTCTTGCCCGGCTTGATTCTGCGCGACCTGGTCCTGATCTTGCGCAGCCGATGTTGCGGGGCTGTGCAGCATCAGCAATACGCCCGCTAGGACAACTCCGACTAACCACCCGCGGTTTATCTTCGTCTTTGGCATATTGCTCCTTGCTGCGGCCGGAAACGGCACGGTTCTATATAGATTAAACACCTGGTGAAGGGATAAGTTCCATGCCGCCGACCATGTTTCCGTACTGACTCATAAGCACTTATCGGCACACTCTTATCCGCGCAATAGAAATGCCGGTCCCCAGCATTGAGAACCGGCATGCATATTTGGCCATCGGAAGGCGAGGCCTTTACGAGGCGCCCTGGGCGCTGAGCACTTTTTCCCGCTCCTCTTCGTCCTGCTTCTCTTCCGTCTGCGTAGCGGGCAGGGCCAGCTCCAGGACCTCGTGAATCGTCTTCACGTAGTGCACTCGAATGTTGTCGAGCTGCTCGGGGGTCAGGTCTTCCTGCACGTTCGTCTTGTTTTCCGCCGGGAGAATTACGTCATGGACGCCCGCGCGTTTCGCGGCCAGGACTTTTTCCTTGACCCCACCGATGGGCAGCACATCACCGCTGAGCGTGATTTCACCGGTCATGGCGGTCAGAGGACGCACCGGTCGGCCGGTGAGCAATGAAACCAGAGCCGTTGCCATGGTTACACCCGCTGAAGGGCCGTCTTTCGGAATCGCTCCCGCCGGCACGTGAATGTGGATGTCGTGTTCGGCGAAGAAATTCTCCGGAATGCCGAGTATGGCCGCATTCGACCGCACCCAGGTCAGGGCCGCCTGCATGGATTCCTGCATCACCTGGCCGATTTGCCCGGTCATGGTGAAGCCGCCCTTGCCCTTCATGGTGTTGGCTTCGACAAACAACACGTCGCCGCCCGAAGGGGTCCAGGCCAGGCCGACCACCACGCCGGCGCGCTTAGTGCGTTCGGCAATTTCACCTTCGCTGCGAACCTTGATTCCACCCAGAAATTCCTGGACGACTTCCTTGGTCACGACCAGCTTGTCGGTTTTGCCTTCCGCCAGCCGCCGCGCCTGCTTGCGGCAAATGGTGCCGATATTGCGCTCGAGATTGCGCACCCCGGCTTCCCGGGTGTAGTGCCGGATGATGTAGCCCACGCCCTCTTCCGGAAACTCAATCTGCTCCGCGGTCACGCCGTTCTCTTCAATCTGCCTGGGAATGAGGTATTGAAAGGCGATGTGGACCTTTTCTTCCTCGGTGTACCCCTGGAGTTCGATGATCTCCATGCGGTCGCGCAACGGCTCCGCGATGGGATCGAGCATGTTCGCGGTGGTGATGAACAGCACCTTCGACAGATCGAAAGTCACGTCCAGGTAGTTGTCCCGGAAGGTGGAGTTCTGCTCCGGATCCAGGGCTTCGAGCAGGGCGGAAGCAGGATCGCCGCGGAAATCGCGCCCGACTTTATCAATTTCGTCGAGCATGAAGACCGGGTCTTTGGTCTCAGCACGACGGATGCCCTGGATGATTTGCCCGGGCAATGCGCCAATGTAGGTACGCCGGTGACCGCGAATTTCGGCTTCGTCGTGCACGCCGCCCAGCGAGATGCGAACGAATTTCCGTCCCAGGGCCCGCGCAATCGACTTGCCCAGCGAGGTTTTGCCCACACCCGGAGGGCCGACGAAGCACAGAATGGGTCCCTTCATTCCCGGCTTTAGGCGCCGCACGGAAAGGTAATCCAGGATGCGGTCTTTGACCTTTTTGAGGTCATAGTGATCGGTGTCGAGGATTTCCTTGGCTTTCAAAATGTCAACTTCGCCGCCAGAAGTTTTTGCCCACGGCAATGCAGCCAGCCATTCCACATAGTTGCGGGTCACGGAGTAATCCGCCGCCATGGGTGACATCCGGGCCAGCCGGCCCAGTTCCTTCAGGGCTTCCTTCTTGACTTCATCGGGCATGCCCGCGTTGTCAATTTTCTGCTTGAGTTCTTCCGTGTCGCGCGCGCCTTCATCCTGCTCGCCCAGCTCTTTCTGGATGGCCTTCATCTGCTCGCGCAGGTAATACTCGCGCTGCGTCTGCTGCACCCGGTCCTGCACTTCGGACTGGATCTTGTTGCGCAGCTGCTGGACTTCGAGCTCTTTCGCCAGATGCTGGTTGATTTTTTCCAAACGCACCCGGACATCGGTGGTTTCGAGCGTGTCCTGCTTGTCAGCGGTTGAGAGCGAGGGCAGCGAGGAGGCGATGAAATCCACCAGGCGGCCCGGCTCGTCAATGTTCATGGCCACGGTAGAGAGTTCATCCGAGAGAGTCGGCGAGCCGGCCACGATCTGTTGGAACAGGGTAAGAACGTTGCGCTGCAGTGCTTCCACCTCGGAACTCTTGGGCGGAATGGCTTCAGGCACGGAATCCACGCGGCCCCGCATGAAAGGCGTCAGTTGGGAGAATTCGGTGAGTCGAACCCGCTCCAGGCCTTCGGCAAAGACGAACAGGCTCTGGTTGGGCATCTTGACCACTTTGTGGACCACAGCCAGGGTCCCCACGGTGTAGAGGTCGCTGGCTTGGGGGGCGTCGACGCGCGCTTCGCGCTGCGCCACCACCACGATCGTCTTGTCCTCGCCCAGTGAATTAATGAGTTGAACCGAGCTCTCCCGGCCCACGGTCAGGGGTAGGACGGCGTGAGGGAAAAGCACCGTATCCCGCACCGGCAGGATGGGCAGAATCCCCGTTTCTTCTTCTTTTGGCTTGGTAGGGCGCTCAGTGCGCGTTTTCTCTGCCATATTTCACCTTGAGTGTCTTGTGCTCAAGTTTTGATGACATAAAGGCCCGGAAGGATGCAGGCCCCACTATCTACTTGAAAGTATTTGAATTCTAAACCTTATTGGAGCAGTTTGTACCCAATCGAAAGTGCTGAGACCGATTGGTGACGGTCGGAAGCCCCGAAATGGGATGCCGCTCGTTTTTTGTGTGGGGCGGGCGCCCTCGCCCGCCGCCTTTGCGTTCGACCGTAAGGCAGGCAAAGCTCAATCAAAACCAAGGTCAGCGGCGGCGGGCGAGGGCGCCCGCCCTGCGTTACACCGCGGTTTCAGGCGGCGGGATAAATTCCCAGAACTTTTACCCGGTCGGCCACTTCTTCCAAGTGGCGCAAGGCGTTGCGGGCGGGTTCGTCGTCTCCGCGGAGAAAGTCGGCATAAAACACATATTCCCACGGTCGTCCGCGCAACGGCCGCGACTCGATCTTGGTCAGGCTGATGTCGCGCAGGGCGAATACGGCCAGCGCCTTGAAGAGCGCGCCCGCAATATTCTTGACGCTGAAGGCGATCGACGTCTTATTGGCGCCAGGAAGAACGTGCCGGGTCTTGCGGATCAAAAAAAAGCGAGTGAAGTTGCGCTTGTCGTCTTCGATACCGGCCGCCAGAATGTGGCCTTTATACACCTTGGCAGCCTGGGCGCCGGCGATTCCAGCGGCATCGCGCAGCTTGTCCTCGATTACATGCTTGACGCTGCCGGCCGTGTCGTAGAACGGTGTCGGCTGAATCCTGGGATTTCTGGCAAAGAAGTCGCGGCACTGCTCCAGGGCCACGGGATGCGAGTAAGCGCGCCGCAGATCGCCGCGCCGGACTCCCGGCGGAGCAATCAGGTTGTGCACAATGCGCAGGAGGAATTCCTTTTCGATGAAAACCTTGCGGGCCAGCAAGAGATCAAAATGCTCGGTCACAGACCCGGCCAGCGAATTCTCGATGGGGATAACAGCGGCCGACACCGAACCGCGCTGCACGCGATCGAAGACCTCAACCGAGCGCGCACACGGCACAATGACGCAGCCCGGAACCATGCGTCGGGCAGCTTCATGACTGAACGAGCCCGCCTCGCCCTGGATGGCAATTCTCATCGTCTTGGTCATGGGGCTCTGTGTCCCTGGGGCAACTTAGCCGTCCCCGGCGGCGAAAGCAAATCTTTCTTTAGAACGAAGGCGTCGACGCCGTTCGAATAGTAACCGGGCAGGGTCTTGATCACGCTGTAACAATGCCGTTTGTAAAATGAAAGGGAGGCCTTATTGTCCACCGCAGTTTCCAGAATCACCGACTGGCAGCGAGCGTCCCCCAACCGGCCCTCGGCGGCGTGGAGCAACTGCGATCCAATGCCTAATCCGCGGGCCTGGGGCAGAACGTCGATAGTGATGATGTGACCACTGCCGCGGCTTCCCGCCTCTGCAACAATGAATCCTACGGTCTCGGGCGAGGACTGGCCTGGCTTCGAAGGTCCTTTCAGACCGCCGGTGTCAGTGACCTGGAACCCATCCGCCACCAGGGCAAACGCGCCTGGCCGCTGCAGGTAGGTGGCGAGTTCCAGACGGCTGTATGAAATCCCAGGGGCGAAACACTGCTGGTCGATACGCCACAAAGTTTCGAATTCTTCCGGCCGGAAGTCTCGTAGAGCGAATTTCACGGATTCATTGTAGCCGCGAAGCGGGCGCCTGCCGGGATGGGTAAGGGTTAAGGAAAAAGAAGAGGAACCTGTTGCGGTACTTGCATCCCAAGTCGTAGTATCTGCAAAGAGGGTTTGTGGGACGGCTGCTGCTCATTGACGCGCTTAGCGCGGTTGCTTTGCTGGCGGTATGGTTTTTTTATTTTGCGCGCTACAACCGCCGCAAGGGTGCTACTGCGCTGCACCTGGTTGAAGCTGCCTGTTCCAGTAAGGGCCAGATGTTAGACTCGCGTTGGCTGAGCCAGACTCTTCTCCAGGCACACTTCGGCTTTACCGCTCACTGGTTCGATAACGCGCGGGTGACCATCCGGCTACGGCCTCGCCCCGTCCCGTTCAAGTGGTTTGTCAGCATCTGGCACAAGCAAAAAGAGACGCTGACTTTTGAGGCTGACCTGGACAGCACGCCCAGCTTCCATCTCGATGTCTTCCGTCATCGCTGGTTGTCCCAGCGCCACAGCCATCTAGCGTCCGAGCCCCGGGACTGGTCGGTTTCCCGCCCCGGGCCTGTAGTTCTCACCACCCGCACCCGCTGGACCCAGGAACTTTCACCCGTCGTCAACACCCTGATGACCGCCCGCGGACATAACCTGATCAGCGTGCGGTTCCGTTCCGAGTCGCCTCACATTGCCGCTACCGTCCCCCTGGACGCTCTTTCCGACGAGCAGGCCGCCGCAGGATTTCTGAGCGTGCTGCGCGAACTAGCCGCCGGAGCGTCCGCCTCCCGGCAATAACCTGCCCGCATTTCCCTGGACGCTCGCCGGACTGAGCCGGAAGATCAAGGTTCCGCCGTATAATGCTCCCGAGTTTGAGGTATTCCGTTGCCCGCAACCAACCTTGAAGTCGGCAAAACGGTAGGCGACTACGAGATCATCGCCCTTCTGGGACACGGCGGCATGGGCCAGGTCTTCAAGGTGCGCAACCTCATCTCCGACCGGGTTGACGCCATGAAGAGCCTGCTCTCCTACGGCGACGGAGACTCGGAGAAGGCGGAACGGTTCCTCCGTGAAATCAAGGTGCTGGCCAGGCTGGAGCATCCCAACATCACGTCGTTTCGAACCGCTTTCCGGGTCAACGAAGAGCTCCTGATGATCATGGAGTACGTGGAGGGGAGCTCGCTCTCGCGCCAGCTCCATCGCCGGCTCGAATTCTGGCGCGCGGTGGACTATACCTGCCAGGTGCTGAGCGCGCTGGGTCACGCTCACCGGTGCGGTGTCCTTCACCGCGACGTGAAGCCATCAAACATTCTCATCGGCGCCGGCGACCGGGTGAAGTTGACCGATTTCGGAATCGCCAGCCTGACCGCGGATCCGGGGTTGACCATAACCGGCGGAGCGGTGGGGACGCTTTACTACATGGCGCCCGAGCAAATGAAGGCCCTGCCCATCGATGGCAGGGCAGATCTCTACTCGGCGGGAGTGACATTGTACGAGATGATTACCGGCCGCGTGCCCTTCCGGGGTGACAGCTACTACAGCGTTCTCAAAGCCAATCTGGAGCGCAGGCCGACCCCGCCGAACGAACTCGTCGCGGACCTGCCAGCGGAGCTTTCCGCGATCATCGAAAAATCTCTGGAGAAAAATCCGGAGGATCGTTTCCAGACGGCGGACGAGTTTCGGATCGCCTTACAAGACCTGAACCTCGAGAAACCGTCCGATCACGATTCCCCTACCGCCTCGGCCGTGGTGGTCCCGCATCCTGCGCCCGCGTCCAGGACACCGTCCCGCAGCTTCGAGCGCCTGGATCCGGCCGTCCTAGAAACCGCCAGAAAGAAGCTGGCCGTCTACATTGGACCGTTGGCCAGGATTATCGTAGGCCAGGCGGCAAGCCGGGCACGCTCGGTGGAAGACCTTTATCAGGCGCTGGCTGCGGAAATTCCTTCGTCGCAGGAGCGCGAAAAGTTCCTGCGTTCCCGCCCCCTCTGAGCCTGACTCCCAGAATCTGCGATGCTTCCCGGCTGGCGGTCATTCGGATTGCGATCCCAGCATGCGGATGGCTTTTACCAGGCTGAGATACATGCGGTTGAATGATCGCGCCAGGTCGGCGATTTCGTCCGAACCGGTGACCGGAATCTCGGGAACATTCAGGTCGCCGGTGCTGATGCGGTCGGCCGTGGCGGAGAGGCGGGTCACGGGACGGATGACCACCAGCGCGACCGCCAGATCGAGCACAACGAGCGTCAGTAGCGAAATGCCGCCCAGCGAGAGCATCAGGCCCTTGAAAGCCTGGTCCGCAATCTTCAACGGGATCGCCATGGGGACTGAAACCAGCTGGACCGCGATGGCTTCGCCCACGTTCCAGCCGAAACCGTGGTCGGCACCGTAAATTTTAACCATCGCCGGCGGCGCCTTGTCGGGCGTGCTGTGACACTGCAAACAGGACATGTCCACGAACAGCGGTTTCGCCAGGAAAAGAACCCGGCCGGCGGGAGTTTCGCGCTCGGCGGAGAATTCCTGTTTTTGCGGATGATCGCGGAAAATCTGAATGACGTCCGCCTCCCAGTCGGCGGCGCGATCGCGCACATTCGTGGGATTCAGCGAAGCTTCCTTGTAGCTGTAATCGGGATAGGTGGTGCGCAGATAGGCGAAGACCTCGGCCGCCGAGTAGGCGGGCACGACCTGGGGCAGAAATCCGTTGCTGCGCTGCCCATTCAACAGCGGCCCCACTTGCTCGGAAGTGTAAGTGCGCATCCCTCCCGCCGCTCCCATCATCAGGCGAGCTTGTTCCAGCACCTGGCGGCGCGCGCTTCGCTCCAGGAACCGGTGAGAGAAATAGCCGGCAAGGGCGACGCTCGATCCGAAAACCAGTATCAGGATCAGGTTGAACTTCAGGAGCAGCCTCATAGCGGCCACATTATAGCGGTGATTCGTGGCGCCGCCGTGATCTTGTGTGGCTCACTGCGTGAGCTTATGGGGTGTGCTAGAGTCGGGACTTTCATGCCTGTCCCCACCATCTCCACCGAAAACCTGACGCGGCGCTTCGGCGACCTGGTCGCCGTCGAAGATGTGAACCTTAGCGTGGCGCCCGGCCAGTTCTTCGGCTTTCTGGGACCCAACGGCGCGGGAAAATCCACCACCATCAAGATGCTCACCGGTTTGCTCGCCCCCACTTCCGGAAGAATACAGATTCTTGGCCTGGACCTGGTGAGCCACATGGTGGAGGTGAAACGGCAGATCGGAGTCGTGCCGGAAGGCATGGCATTGTTTGGCCGATTGACCGGGTCGGAATATTTGAATTTCGTGGGCCGCATGTATGGTCTGGACCGCGAAACCGCGGCCAGGCGAACGGCCGAGCTGCTCGACTTCATGCAACTCACCGACCAGCCCAAGGCGCTGGTCACGGACTACTCGCATGGCATGCAGAAAAAGCTGGCGCTGGCGGCGGCCGTAATCCATGGCCCGAGAGTACTGTTTCTGGATGAGCCCTTCGAAGGCATTGACGCGATCGCCGCCGGCACCTTGAAAGCCATGCTGCAACGCATGATCGCGCGCGGCGCTACGGTCTTCCTGACCTCACACGTGCTCGAGATTGTGGAACGCCTGTGCACCCACGTGGGCATCATTCATCGGGGGCGGCTCGTGGCCCAGGGTTCGATCGAGGAATTGCGGGCGGGCGTGGAAGCACGATCGGCGGACCTTCCGGTCGCAGTGGGTGCCGCTTCCGGGGAGAAGCTGACTCTGGAACAGATATTTCTCATCACGGTGGGCGGATCGCGAAGCAATGGCCAGGAATTGTCGTGGTTGGGTTAGAGCCGATGGAGGGTTAGGCCGAGGATGACAGAGCAATGACACTCCAGCTGAGTCTGGCTCCGCCGGCGCGGCAGCAAGTGGCGGCCGTGGCTGAACTGCGTTGGCGAAACTTTACCAACTCTCTCGGGAGTTTTCGCGGGCGCATGGAGCTGGCCTCGCGCATCTTTCTCGCCTTGGCGTTTGTGGCTGGCGGTATAGGCGGCGCGGTGGGGCTGGGCGGGGCCGCCTGGTTCGTGCTCACGCAGGGAAATGCAGAGTGGCTTGGAGGCCTGCTCTGGCCGGTGTTTCTTTTTTGGCAGCTCTTTCCGCTGATGGCGACGGCCTTCACTCAGAATGTCGAGTCCGCAAATCTTCTGCGTTTCCCCCTGACTTACCGGCTGTACTTTCTTATCCGCCTGGCCTACGGCTCTCTCGATCCGGCCACTGCGGTGTCCAGCCTCTGGCTGCTCGGAATCGATATCGGCATCGGAGTCGCCCGGCCGAGTCTGCTTCCCTGGGCCACGATTGTGCTACTGACCTTTGCCCTGGTGAATCTTGTTCTGGCGCGAATGCTGTTCGCCTGGCTGGAACGCTGGCTGGCGCAGCGCCGGACGCGCGAGGTCATCGGCATTGTTTTCTTCCTCTTTATCCTGAGTTTTCAGTTGATCGGGCCGTTGGCCGCGGTTTACGAACATCGGCCGGTACCCGAAACCAGAATCCTCGGGCAGAAAATTTCCAGCGCGCAGCGGCCCCTTCCACCCGGCCTGGCCGCCGCTGCGATAGCGGGAACTGTCGGGGGGGCGCATGGACCCGGTGGAGTCACCGCCAGCGTGCTTCCATTTCTGTTGCTGGTGTTCTATGGAATTGCATTCCTCTGGCTTTTGAATTTTCGTTTGCGCGCGGAGTATCGCGGCGAGAGCCTGAGCGAGTCGGCCGGGCGCAAGGCCCTGCCCGGGGGGCTGCCGGAGGTCCAGCTGGGTTGGAATTTGCCGGGAGTTCCGGGACCGGTCGCCGCGGTCTTTGAAAAAGAATTGCGCTATCTCGGCCGCAGTGGGCCCATGCTCTTCACTCTGATCGTGCCCCTGTTCATGCTGGCGGTTTTTCGAAGTTCGGGAACCAACGACGGCTTGTTCGCCCATGCCCCCGGGCTGACCTTTCCGCTCGGCGCCGCCTACTCTCTGCTTTTGCTCACCAATCTTTCCTATAACAACTTCGGCGCCGATGGCAGCGGCGCCCAGTTCTTCTTTGCTTCGCCAGTGCGCTTCCGGCAGATCCTGTTGGGCAAGAATCTGGCACACGCCGCTGTTTTTTCTGCGGAAGTCGTGCTGGTGTGGATGGGAACGTGTTTACTCTATCGGCCCCCGTCCCTGAGCATCAGCCTGGCCACGTTGGCGGGCATTCTGTTTGTTCTGCCAATTGACTTCGCCGCTGGAAATCTTTTCTCGCTCTATTCCCCGAGCCGGATCGAGGCCGGTGTGTTTGGCAGGCAAAGAGCTTCCCTGACCACGGTGCTGGCAAGCTTTGCCATTCGCGGGGCGCTGTTCGCAGTGGCCGCGCTTTTGTTTTGGTTTTCACGCGGCTATGCGAATTCCTGGCTGGAACTAGTAGTCTTCCTGCTGCCCGCCGCCCTGGCTTGCGCGACCTACGTTTTTTCTTTGGACCGGGTCGATGGCATGGCCCTGACTCATCGGGAAAATCTCATTTCCAGCCTCGGACGCCGCGGCAGCGCGTAGCGGCTGCGCTTCACTCCGTGCCGGGTTCCGCCACAAAGCGATAACCCACGCCGCGAACCGTGAGCAGATGTCGTGGCTCGGAGGGATTGTCTTCGATGTAACGCCGCAAGCGAACCACAAAATTGTCAATGGCGCGGGTGTCAGTGTCCTCGTGCAGACCCCACACTTCTTCGAGGATCGACTTGCGAGAGACGATCCGGCCCTGGTTCCGGATGAGATGGCGCAGCAGTTCCGCTTCCATCAGCGTCAGCTGGATGGTGGTTCCGTTGACCCGCAACTCCAGCTTCCCGAAATCGATGGTCCGGCCGTGAAAGGAAAAAGTCTCGTACTCCACGGCTGCCGCGGCCTTGGCGGCCGGGCTCTGGCGCATCCAATCCCGCCGCCGCAACAGGCCCTGCAATCGAGCCAGCAGGATGGGGAGTTCGAAAGGCTTGGGAAGATAGTCGTCGGCGCCGGAGGCAAACCCCTTGAGCACGTCCTCCGGCCGACCGCGAGCGGTGAGCATGAGGACAGGCACATATTGCTTGGCTGCTCGCAGTTCCGCGGCCACCGTGAAACCATCCTTGCCGGGAAGCATGACATCGAGCACCACAGCGTCGAATCCGGTGCGCTCGCCCGCCTGCCCTAAAAGCAAATCCAGAGCGCGTTCGCCATCGCCCACCACGGTAACGGTGTGCCCTTCGGCTTCCAGATTGAACTGCAGGCCTTTGGCCAGATGGGTTTCGTCTTCGACGATCAGAACATGGCTCATGCCAGTCGCTCTACCCGGTTTGGGGTGGACACTCTTGTCCGCCACCCTCGAAGTTGATCTTGACCCTGAACTTGATCTTGCCTTTGGACCGTTTCCAAACCCGTCCGTTTAATGAGGCATACACAAAAAGACAACGGCGGCGGGCGAGGGCGCCCGCCGCACACAACTTACAGACTCACCCGGGGCAACTCCAGGACCACCCTGGCGCCTCGGCCTTCGCCCTCACTCTCGGCGAACACGCGGCCGCCGTGCTTGCGAGCGATCGCCCGCACGATGAAAAGGCCCAGGCCAGTTCCCTTCACATGGCTCAGCGAGCGATGGGAAACGCGGTAAAAGCGTTTGAAGATTCGCTTCAACTCTTCCGCCGGAATCCCTACTCCCCGGTCGCGAACGCTTAGCGTTACCAGTTTTTCGTCTGGAGTGTCGAGACGCACGGAAATTTCCACCCGATCCCCGGAATACTTCACGGCGTTATCCAACACGTTCGAAACCGCCGCGCGCAGTTCCTCGGGATCGCCTAGAACGCCTGCGGCGGCGCCGTGGTTGATCGATTGCTCGTAGCGTAGAGATTCAGCCGGGAGGTGGTGGCTGGTGCGAGCCACCTCTACGCAGTCACGAACCAGGCCGCCGAAGTCCACCGGCACGCGCCGGTCCTGCCGCTTGTTTCCAGCTTCGCCCGCCTTAAGGACCTGGTCGACCGTGCCCATCAGGCGATCGGTATCATCCAGCATCAGACGGTAGAATTCGCGGCGCTGGCTTTCATCCACGTCGCGACGCTGCAGGGTTTGCAGATAAAGCCGGATGGACGCAATCGGTGTTTTAAGCTCGTGGGTAACGGCGTTGATGAAGCTGTCATGCTGTTCGTTGCGCCGAATTTCGCGGACCAGGAAACTGGTATTTACGATCAGCCCGGCGATCAGCAGGGCAAAGAAAACCACGCCAAGGAAAAGCAGCACCCCTTCGCGCCAGTTGAGAATGATCCAGCCGACATTCAGTCCGACCGCCAGCAGCACCAGGCAAACGCCCAGCACGACGAAGAAGGCAATTGCCCGGCGGCGGCTGCTGATGCGCATGGCAGGATTCTACCGCGTCGATGAGGCAGTGTGTGGGGCGGGCGCCTTCGCCCACCGCCTTTGAAGTTGAAGTTGGTTTTCTTGCTGCTGATGCCAGGGCTGGTGTGGGTTTTGCCCCAGAAGATCATGGTCAAAGGCGGCGGGCGAGGGCGCCCGCCCCACACATTCCAGGTCTAGGCTGAGACCAGCTCGGCGCGGGCTTCCGCCGGCGCTCCCTGTTCTTCTTCCTGGCGGCGCAGTTCGGAGAGCTTTACCCGGTAGACCTGCCGCGCCAGGCCCAACTTAGTCAGTGCCCAGATGCCGTACCAGTTGAAATCAATCTCGTACCATTTCAACCCATGGCGGGCCGAAACCGGATGGGCGTGGTGGTTGTTGTGCCAGCCCTCACCGAACGTGAGCAATGCCACCCACCAGCTGTTGGTGGAGAGGTCGCGAGTAACAAAACGCCGCGATCCCCAGCTATGCGTGGCGGAATTTACCAGCCAGGTGGTGTGCAGCCCGATCACGGTGCGGAAGAAAACGCCCCACAGCAGGAACGGCAGGCCGCCGATGGCGAACAACACGACGCCGAGCACGATCATGGGCACGTAGTGATACTTCGTGCTCCAGACGTGAAACTTGTCTTTGGCGAGATCGGGAACGTAGCGCGCCAGCGTGGTGGTGTCATGGTGCATTGACTTGCCAGTGAGGATCCAGCCCATGTGCGCCCACCATTTGCCGTCGCGGGGCGAATGCGGATCGCCTTCCTGATCGGAATGCTGATGATGGATGCGGTGCGTGGCCACCCAGAAAATCGGTCCGCCTTCGAGCGCCAGCGTGGCGCATGTGGTCAAGACGTACTCGACCCACTTGGGAGTCTTGTAGCCGCGATGCGTGAGCAGCCGGTGATAGCCCATGCCGATGCCCAGGCTTCCCGAAACCCACCAGAGGAACATCGAGACCAGGAATGCTTTCCAGGTAAAAAAGAACAGGGCCGCGATGGCGCCCACGTGGAACAGGCCCATAAAAATCGCGGTTACCCAATTCACTTCGTCGTCCGCGGCTGCTTTCCGATCTAAGACTTCGAGGTCCATCGCCATATTCTTTTTCCTGTACCCGGTATTGAGCTTCCAACACTTAAGTTAGCAGGGTGGGAAATTGACGCGTGTAAAACTTCTGTAATAGAAGAGCTTACGGAGTTACCGAGGTACTAGCACGGTAATGCACGTGTGGCCGCGGGCGACTATCCCGCGAGCTGCCAGCCGAACACCGCGTGGCGGCGGCCGTCCCCGGGCCGGGCGACTCTGAAGAGTCAAAGGCTTTGACTTGTGGAGGGTGAATTTTTTGCATGATGGCGGCGGTGCGCGGGCGAGTCGCCGCGGCCACATGGGCCCTTCAGGCGGAAGCGCCTTTGACCTCGACTCCTGCCCATTTCTCCAGCAGGGTGAGGGTGGCCGCGTAGTCCAGATCCTGGTGTCCTTCTTCGGTGGCCAATTCGTAGATCTCTTCCACGGTTTCGAGCGCCGGCAGTTTGACCCGAACTTCTTTCGCGGCCTCGAGTGTCAGGCGGATGTCTTTGTGCATAAGGCGCAGCGGGAAATTGGGGGTGAAATCGCGCTTCAGCACGAAGGGCGCTTTGTAGTCCACAACGCCGGAGCGAATCATCGACGCCTGAATTACGGGCATGAGTTTCTCGACATCCACTCCCAGCTTGGTGGCCAGGGTGAGGCCTTCCGCGAAGCCTTCGTAGATGAGCGCGATTTGCAGATTCATGACCAGCTTGGCGGACTGTCCCTTGCCGGTTTCGCCGATGCGGAAAAATACCTTTCCCATGGCGGCAAACAGTGGTTTCAGTGATTCGATCACGGCTTCGTCTCCGCCTACGATAAAGATGAGGCTTCCGGCTTCAGCCGCCACCTTCGAGCCCGTCATGGGCGCATCCACGTAGTCCACGCCCCGTGAACCAACCCGCTCGGCGAACCTGCGAGTCGCGGAAGGAGAAATCGTGCTGGAATCCACTACCGTCATGCCTTCGGCCAGCGCTTCCTCCACCCCTTGCGGGCCGAACAGGACGCTCTCTACCGCATTGGTGTCAGACACGCACATCCACACCACCTCGGCGCCCCGCGCCGCATCGGCAGGGGAAGTCGCGCTGCGCGCGCCTTCTACGCCCTTGCCCGCGGTGCGGCTCCAAACCGCGACTTCGTGACCCGCCTTGACCAGATTGGAGGCCATCGGCCGTCCCATGATTCCCAAACCCAAAAAGGCAACGCGCATCCTGAATCTCTCCTGAAGACAATAATAACCACCAGCGATTAGAACCGACCCCGGCAGCAGGGTCAAGGTAATCCGGCACGCGGTCGTGGTGGTTTGAAAACTCCCATAAGGATTGTCATTCCGAAGCGCGGTATTGGCGCGCCAGGAATCTGCTGTTTTTCTGCTGGCGCAAGCAGATTCCTCGCCGATAAACCTGGCTTCGGAATGACAACAGGTGGGGTTGCTCTTGCGCAAACTGCACCACATCCGGCGCGCATTGTTCTAGAATGGTTCAGTATCCCACTTTTTTCGCGCCCTTTTGTGAAGAGCGCAGTGCTGAGAAACTGGTTGCACCGCGTCCTGTTGGTGAATACAGCCAGGCTCGATGTTAAAAACGACCCTCAAGAACCGCGCTCTCCGCAACCGCGCCCGCCAGTTTGGCAGACTCGTTCGGCGGTCGGCGATTACTCCCCGGACCGGCCGCAGCTACAAGCCGAAGCTGGTGACCAACAGCGAGATGGGAGTGACTTTCATTGGTCATTCGAGTTTTTTTCTTCAGGTGGGCGGCCAGAATGTTGTCATCGATCCCAATTTCGCGCGCTGGCTCTTCATCCTTAAACGGCTGCGGCAGCCGGGCCTGAGAGTGCGCGACCTGCCCGCCATTGATCTGGTGCTGGTGACCCATGCCCACTTTGACCACCTGCACCGGCCATCGCTGCGCGCCATCGTGCAGCACACGAAACGCCGGCGCGGGATATCGCCGACCATCCTGGTGCCGCACCATGTTTTCGACCTGGTGTCCGACCTGGGCTTCGAAAATGTCGTGGAACTGGACTGGTGGAACAGTTACGGTCATCACGACCTGACCGTGACCCATGTGCCGTCGCGGCACTGGGGGGCGCGGGTCATCGAAGATTCACACCGCGGATACGGCGGCTACGTGCTGCGCGACCCCAAACATTCGATCTATCACGCCGGCGACACAGCCTACTTCTCCGGCTTTCGCGAGATTGGACGACGTCTGGCGCCTGAGTTGGCGCTTCTGCCGATCGGCGCCTACCATCCGCCTTCCTTTCGCAATGTACATACCAGCCCGGCGGATGCCCTGCGGGCATTCTCTGACCTGAATGCCCGCTGGATGGTCCCGATGCATTATGGTACCTTCCGGCTCTCCCACGAACCGATGGAGGAACCCCTGCAACTGCTGGAGAAAGAAGCCCGGGCAGCGGGTGTGGAAGACCGGGTGTTCGTGCTGGAAGAGGGCGTGACCAGGTTTTTCTGAGGGCCAGTGTGTGGCGCACAACCACACTGCTTAGTAGGCCAGCAGAATTCTCAAATCTCGCAGGTTGTTCCCGGTGGGCCCGGTCACAATCGCATCGCCTAACGACTCAAAAAATGGGTACGCATTAAAACCGGCCAGGTGGGCACCGGGATCCAGTCCGCGGGCTTGGGCGCGTTCGAGCGTGGCGCCGTCCACGATGGCTCCGGCAGCGGGGCTGTTGCCGTCGATGCCGTCGGTTCCGGCGCTGAGCACGGTAATGGCTTCGCCCGGAATTCTGGGCGCGCAGGCCAGCGCAAATTGCTGATTGCGGCCGCCGGTCCCGCCATTTTCAACTCTGACCGTCACTTCTCCGCCGGAGAGCAGGCAGGCACGTTCGGATTTCTGACGCAAGCGGCGCAAACGTTCGAGAAGATAATCCGCCGCGCGGGCGTAGTCCCAGTCGTCGCAGCTGTTGTCGATTTCGACGCTGAAACCATGGCGCTGAGCCTCTGCCTCGGCCGCATCCAGGAGTGAAGCATTTGAGAGCAACGGCCACCAGCGCGAGCGGTGAAAGGCCAGGTCGTCGGGCTTGGGAGTTTCTTCGAGCGCGTGGCGTTGAAACAACTCGCGCACGGAATTCGGAAACTGATCCAGCATGCCGTACTTCTCAGCCACGGTGTAACAGTCTTCGACCGTGCTGGAATCTGGCATGGTCGGCCCTGAAGCCAGCGCATCCGGAGTTTTGTCCGGGACGTCGGAGACCAGCAGCGATACCTGCTGGGCCCCTGAGGCCGCGACCGCCATCCTTCCCCCCTTGACGGCGGAAAGATGTTTGCGGATGGCATTGATCTCGGCGATGGGCGCCCCGGAGTGCACCAGGACCCGGTAGGTGGCTACCAGGTCTTCCAGAGAAATTTCATCGTCAATCGGCTTTTCGACAATCGACGAACCGCCGCCGCTGAGCATGAAAATCACCAGCGATGACGCATTCTGCGCGCTGAGCGATTTCAGCATGGCCTCGGCGGCACGAATCGACTCCTGGTTGGGCAGCGGATGTCCGCCGTGAAAGTAGCGAAAGCCGCGCGCCTGTGAGACCGGGCCGACAGAACTGGCCACGATTCCTTCGAAGCGGTTGCCGGCCTGCATTTCGAGCGAATTGACCATGGCGTGCGCCGCCTTGCCGATTGAGATCACCAGCACGCGGTGATAGGAATCGAGGTCATGCAGGTCTTCGCAGATGCGAAGCACTCCGCGATCGCAATCCACATGGCGCTGAAATGCCCGGTCGATGCTGGCTTCCGCGAGCGCGTGCTCGAACAGGTGACGGGCGGTGACCCGCATGTCCAGGGCAAGTTTTTCGCGGTCGGCGGCAGGTGAAGGCATGTGCAAGAATTATAAAAGGCGTTTGGTTTCGTAGCGCCGTCCCGCCCTCGCAGAGCGAAGCCCGGCAGTTCTACAAACTCACGGCTTCCGGTACCCACTGCTCGATGGCGGCGCGCAACTCGCGCAGGCGTCCTTCGAAGAAATGATCGCCGCCCGCAATCAACACGAGCTTTTTCGGATCGGGAATTGCGGCCACCAGCTTCTCCAGTTGCGAGGGCGTTCCGAACTGATCACGATCGCCGCTCACGAACAGCTTGGGCTTGACACAAGGTCCAAGAAAGCTGAAGTCGTAGGTGCGATCGTCAATCGGCGACGCGGGCAGGCCCAGGCCAATCGCGGCCTTCACCCGCTCATCCGGACAGGCGGCCCGCAAACCCACCGCCGCGCCAAACGAGAATCCGGCAAAAACCAGCGGCAAATGAAATTCCTGGTCGATCCAGTTCAGGGCGACGCGAACGTCATCCAGTTCGCCACTACCATGATCGTGCTCGCCCTGACTGAGCCCGGTGCCGCGAAAATTGAAGCGCAACACCGGAAAGCCGAAACCATTCAGCGCCTTCATGGCATGAAAAACCACCTTATTGTGCAGCGTGCCGCCGAAGAGGGGATGGGGATGGCAAACCACAGAGGCGTACCGGGCGTCTGGACTGCCCGCGTTGAGCAGGGCCTCAATGCGGCCGGCCGGCCCTTCCAGAAACAGCGAGCGGATTGTGCCGGCGGGCCACGCCATCGTATGCCATCCAGCATAACAGCGAAGCCGCCACCTAAGCCCTTCTGAGATCGCGCGCCACTGAGGTATCCTGTCGCGCATGGATGTGGTCGCCTTCACCCGTCACCTCGTGGACATCGAGTCCGTCACCGGCAATGAGGGTGCGGTAGGAGATTTCCTTCAACGCGAATTGCTCCGGCGAGGTTTCGAGGCGGAAAAGATTCCAGTCGAAGGCGGGCGCTGCAACGTCTTCGCAGTGTCCCCCGACCAGCCGCAGCCGAACGTAGTCTTCTCCACCCACATGGATACGGTTCCGCCATTTATCCCATCGTCCGAAGATGATGCGCGGGTGTACGGACGGGGCTCCTGCGACGCCAAGGGAATCATCGCGATCCAGGTCGAAGCTGCAGAACGGCTGCGCGAAGAGGGCATTCACGTCGGACTGCTCTTTCTCGTGGGCGAGGAGCGTGACAGCCTGGGCGCCAAGCGGGCAAATCAGAATCCGCCAGGCTGCAAGTTTCTGGTGAACGGGGAGCCTACTGAGAACCAGGTCGCAGTCGCGTCTAAAGGAGCCTTGCGGGTGGAGGTGATCGCCGAAGGACGCATGGCGCACTCGGCTTATCCCGAGTTAGGCGAGTCGGCGATTGATAAGCTGCTGCTCGCGCTCGCCCGCCTGCGCGAGATGAAACTGCCGACGGAAGAAGGGATCGGACCCTGCACCCTCAACATCGGAGTGATCGAAGGCGGCCGCGCCCCCAACGTGATCCCGGACAAGGCGCGGGCGCAATTACTCTACCGGCTGGTCGGTCCGTCCGAGAAATTGAAGCAGGAGATCGCGGCCGCGGTGGGCGGCCTGGCGAAAGTTGAGTTCGTGCTGGAGATTCCATTCGTCCGCTTGCGCACTCTGGATGGCCTTCCTACCATGGTCGCGGCTTTCACTACGGACATCCCAGCGCTCAGCAATTGGGGACAGCCGTTGCTGGTCGGGCCAGGGTCGATTCACGTGGCCCACACCAACGGCGAATACGTCGAGAAGAAACAGTTGCAGGATGCCGTGGACCTGTATTGCTCGATAGCGCGGCAGCTGGAAAAGTAGCGCCGGCCTCCGGCCGGCGCTACGCTCCGAACCTTCTCCAGACCGTTTACACTTGATCGATGACCACCCAGACCCTCAACTCCCTTTCCAAGGCCTCTTCCGCCTACCTGCGTTCTGCCATGCACCAGCCCATCCACTGGAATGAGTGGGGCGAGGAGGCGTTTGCCACGGCGCAGCGCGAGAACAAGCCGGTCCTGCTCGACATTGGTGCGGTCTGGTGCCACTGGTGTCATGTAATGGATCGCGAATCGTACGACGACCCCGAAGTCGCGAAGATCGTCAACGAACGTTTCGTCGCGGTGAAAGTAGATCGCGATGAGCGTCCTGACATTGACAGCCGCTATCAGGTCGCGGTGAGCGCCATCAGCGGGCAAGGAGGTTGGCCGCTGACTGCTTTTCTCACGCCCGATGGCAAGCCGTTTTACGGCGGCACTTACTTCCCTCCCGACGACAATTATGGACGTCCCAGTTTCAAGCGCGTGCTGCAGTCGATCGCCGACGCCTATCACCAGAAAAACACTGAAGTGGTGGAGCAGGCGCAGATGGTGGAGATTGCCATCTCGCGGGCCGAGTCTTTTGGCGGCGGCGGTGGGGATTTCTCCCCCAAGGTGATCGACGCCATCGTGGAATCGGCGTTGAAGATGTTTGATCCGGAGAATGGCGGCTTCGGGAGCGCGCCCAAGTTTCCACATCCCGCTGTTCTCGATCTTTTGATGGAGCAGTACGCCCGCTCGGGCGATGAGAAGCTGCGCGAAATATTCGTCCCTACGCTGGAGAAGATGGCGCGCGGCGGCGTGTATGACCAGCTGGCCGGCGGCTTTCACCGCTACTCGGTGGACGAGCACTGGATCGTGCCGCACTTCGAGAAGATGTGCTACGACAATTCTGAGCTGCTGAAGAATTACGTCCACGCCTACCAGGTGACGGGCTCGGAATTTTTCGCCGCGGTGGCTCGCGACATCGTGCGCTGGATGGATGAATGGTTGAGCGACCGCGAGCACGGGGGCTTTTACGCCTCCCAGGACGCCGACTACTCGATGGACGATGACGGCGACTATTTCACCTGGACGCGGGCGGAGATGTTGGCCGTCCTGACTGAGGAGGAGGCGGCAGTCGCGGGCTTGCACTACGGCATCAACGAAGTCGGCGAGATGCACCATAATCCGGAGAAAAATGTTCTGTATGTGCGGGCGTCCGTCGAAGATATCGCCAAGCGCCTGAACCTGCCGCTGGAACGAGTGCGCAGCTTACTGGAATCCGCCCGGCAGAAAATGTATGCCGGGCGTCTGAAGCGGCCGACGCCCTACGTGGATAAAACTGTCTACGTGGGTTGGAACTCGCTGTGCGTATCGGCCTACCTGGAGGCCGCGAAGGTGCTGAAATTGGAGGCTGCCCGGCACTTCGCTCTGCGTTCGCTGGACCGCGTTCTCGCGGAAGCCTGGCAGCCGGAGCAGGGCCTGCGCCACGTGCTCGCCTATTCCGATCCCGCCGCTGAGCCGCGCCTGGTTCCCGGCCTGCTCGACGATTACGCGTTCACCGCGGCCGCCTGCCTCGATGCCTACGAGGCCACGGCCGACCTCAGCTATTTCAATTTCGCGCAGAGCATTGCCGACAAAATGATCGACGGCTTTTTCGACCCCGTGTCCGGCGGCTTTTTCGACACTGCCGCCCACGGAACCGGAAAAGCGTTGGGAGTGCTGGGCACGCGGCGGAAACCGTTTCAGGATTCTCCCACACCAGCTGGAAATTCCGTGTCTGCCATCGCCCTGTTGCGTTTATACGGGTTGACCAATCAGCCGGGCTATCGCGAGAAAGCGGAGCAGACGATCGAGTTGCCGGCCGCGCTCGCGGGAAAATTCGGGATTTTCGCCGCAACCTACGGCATTGCGGCCGTCCACCTTGCCTATCCCTACACCCAGGTCGTCGTCATTGGAGAAGACGCGTCGGCGGAGGAATTGACTGCCATAGCCACCGGCTTCTTCGCGTTTCCCAAGACGGTTCTGAAGCTGGCTGCGAGCCATGCTGTCCGGCAGAATCTGCCACCTGCGCTGGCGGAGACTATACCCCAACTGCCCGCGATCACGGAGGGCAAGTCGGTGGCGGTGGTCTGCTCCGGATTCACTTGCCAACCCCTGGTCGTGGAGCCCGAGCACCTGCGGCGCAGCCTGGGCATCGCGCTGAAGAACTGAGGAAACCAGGGATGGATCGAACGAAGAGTGGATGGACGGGGACTGGCAAAGCAAAAAAATAGGGCTGACCGCGCTCTTGGCAATCGGCTAGCCCTAAAGGGTCAAATGCCACATCCGCAAACTGGTTACAAGTACTACCGTACTTGTTGTCCAGGCTTTTTGCAGTTTGGATTTGCGGGATTGCACAGTGGCATCGGGCCCAGTTCTGCGCTGAGGATCGGGGTCGCGATTGCCACGTAGGTGCAAGCCAAACCTACCATCAGGATCAACATCCTGACTGCACGCTTCATGGTGTTCTCCTTACGCTGCGAGGCTCCTGGGAGGAAACCTCACGGTGGCGGAATTATACAGAAGCGCAACCCTGCGTCCAGTCTTTTCTCCGCCGCGGCCCCGGGCCCGCCCACAAGTTCTTCTTCAAAGACGCCGGTTTGACTTGCACGAGGCGCATCGAGGCGCAGGTGAGCCGCGACCAGGGGCGATCGGTTTATCCCACACCTGCAACTGATTGGTTATCTTTAGCTCAAGTAGTGGATGAGGTTACAGCTGGGCAGAACCAGGGAGGCTCAGGCAGGCGTGAAACGAAATCATCGCGCAGTGAAACATTTTATTGAACCCGACGGCTCTGCACAGGAACGGAGTGGATTCCGCTTCGTATCGAGAGCGCCGCTTCCGGCGCGGAATCGGGCGCAGCCTTGCGGGGCGAATAGTCTGCCTGGGTGCGGGAAAAGGCGCGATCCACCATGCTCTCAAACATGGGAATCAGCGAATCGCCTTCGCTTGAACTCTGCAGGTCGGTGAGGCCCCTCTCCCAGCGCTGGGACGCGAAAAGTTCTGCCCCCGGCGCCCGCGCCACGCTCTTGGCCAGGGCATACGACAACCAGACGAGGATGGCGAGATTGTAGGCCACCAGGTTAATCACCTGGACGATGGCTTCCGACGCGTGGCCGCTCACATGGAAAGCCAGCGTGCCCAATTCGACTCCGGCCGATAAGCCCAGGCCCAGCGAAAGTCCGAAGCTATGTTGTTTCCACGAGACTCCGAGATAGCGGGAAAACACCAGCAGAAACAAAATCAGTCCCACCTGCGCCACGCGCACGCAGCGGGTCACGGTGATCACTGCCTGCACGATCGGTCCCTGGTCGCCCAGCGGACTCGAGGCCGCAACCACGAAACCCACCAGCGACATGACCAGGGCAGCCCACTTGAAAAGCACCGACCCGAGATCTTTCAGCGTGTGATACGGACGAAACACGTCCAGAAAGATCTCATAGATGATCATGAAACCCAGGACGAGATTGACCGCAGAGCACGACCAATAAATCCAGAAGTAGGCGGTGTAACCGAAAATTGCCCACTGTTCGGTTGGAAACAGGACACAGAACGCGACAATCTGGAAGCAGATGTAGGCGAAGAAGACAGGAAACAGGCGATGCAGTTTGTGGCGGAACATGGCCGCCCCCACCGCCAGTTGCAGGATGGGGTGGGCGATCCAGAGCACGGTTTGGGTATCAACGGTCATCAACCAGTCTTCTGCCAGCCGGGGGCGCCACGGTTGACGGAATGCCGCGGATTAGACTCCTCTTATGCATAACCTTAGCAGGTCGGTTCCAAGGGTCAATGTACAAAGGTAATAGGAAGTAATGGTTACCGGAATAACCTGAAAGGCAGGCCCACCGCGGCTCCTGTGACGACAGCCGCCTTCGTGAGGTCGCCCGTAGTCCGACGCATTCCTGTCGGCGGCCAAAATCAGCGAAGCCATGCTCCGCCCAATAGCAGAGGGCGGCTGTTCCCACGTGGTCCGTCTAGATTATTGATTTTGATCGAGATAGAACATATCCAGCACGTGACCTTTGCTGTCGATCAACAACGCCCGCCCGCTATAGACAACCCGTTCCAGGTCGCTGGGCAGCCGGGGCAACTGCTCTTCACAGGCCAAAGGCAGGGACTCAGCCTGATTCTGAACCTCGGAAGGCAAGGTTCCACCGCGGTGTATTTGCCGTTCGGACCCGGAGGGCAGTTCGGGACGCTGGGTCACTGCGGCGGGAAGGTCGGAGGCATGTTCGTTGACGCAGCTTCGGATGGTCCTGCGATCGCGCAGGGTGAACAACGGCGTGTTGTCGTCCGGGGGCGCCGTCGAATCCGAAGTTGAGGCGGAATCAGCGGGCGGGGCGGCGGGTGCGGGCGCCGGCGCTGGCGCTGGTTCACTCGACGGAGGGTTAACGGGTGGCGCCGCTGCCAGCTGCGACGCCGAAGTCGTGACAAAAGTAAGGACGGCTTCCGAATCGACGATTGCGGGCTTTTTTCCCGTGGCCGCGGCCGCACCGGTGCCGGCGGCGCCGCCCGCCAGAGTGCCGATGGCCGCGCCTTTGCCTCCGCCCGCAATCGCACCGATCACGGCGCCCAGGGCCGCCCCGCCGCCGATCTTGGTAACGTTGCTCTTGGCGTGCGACTCGCCCTTGATCACCAGCGGCTCTACGTTGATCGATGAAGCGATGGTTCCCGAACTCACGGTATTCAGCACCAGATCGAGTTCGCCGGGCTCACTGAGCCGGCCGGTCGCATGCACATCAGTGACCCGGCCGATTACGTCGGCGCCTTTTGGATAAAGTTCTTTGCCGTTCACTTGAATCGGCGCGTCCAGCGTGCCGCGGAAAGTGTCTCCGGCCTGGGCTTGCTCGCTGCTCAGGTTGTCGATCATGCGGACCTGGATGGAAGTGCCGGAAGGAATCTCCAGAGATTTCTGCCCCAGCGCGGGCAGCGGCGCGAGAGCCAGCAGAAGAGACGTCAGTCCTGCGCTCACGGCCGGGAAATATTTGCGATTCATGTCCCATTCACCTCGTTGAAGTTTCGGGCTGGCCAGGCGAAGCGGCGTGTCCCTCTTGGGATGCGGGCCAATGCCCGTTGGCTGCATGAATAACCTGGACAATCTGCGCATCAATTTTCTGTTCCGATGAAAATAAAGTACGAGCAAGCCCAGAGATTTGCAGGAATCGCTTCGCCCGGACGAGCGGTGAGAATGATGTTGTAGTCGCCGGAAATTTCCAGGGTGTCGAGCACCGACGGCGCCGGCTGGGGAGCAACCGTGGCCAGATACGCGAGGAAGTCATGAATCTCCGCGCCTCCTCGATAACCCTGCGCCACGAAACCGAGCTCGGCATGGGCTTCGGCGAAGTGCCAGCCCAGGAATGCCGCCGCGGTCACCGCATTTTCGTAAGCCTGCTCGGAGACCGTTCCGGGACCGGGATTGTCGAAAACGATGCGGAGCTTGCGTTCGTCCTCGCGGCTGAACTCGCGCACTTTCAGCGACCCCGACTTAGCGGTGGCTTTCCAGTCGACGTGGCGGGCCGAGTCTTCCGGCAAGTACTCGCGAATGAGATATAGATCATCGCCGCGGCCCCGGACGAAGGTCTCAAATTCGCCAGTGATCAGCGGGAGCACCTCAAAGAATTCGTCGGTTGCCTCTACCGGCGGATACACCAGTATCTCTCGCGGTAGAGGCACGCGCCGGGTCTTGGTAAGAAAAGCGAAGGGAAAACGCGTGGCCAGGCCGAAACTGTTCTGTTGATAGCGGCCGCGGCGCGGGAAGCATAGTTCCAACTCGGCAGCCAGTTCAGCGGCCGCCGGAATGTAGGGAAAGTAGGCCGACTGGGTGAAGATGCCGGGCGGAGGCGCGCCCGCGGCGACGCGGCGAAGTTGACGGTCGGGAAGCCTTACCCACTGTTTAGCGGGAGGCTGGCTGGGCGGAAAACCGAAGGTCGTGGGCACCCATTGCCATTGTCCCGAAGGCTTCTGCTTGAGTGGAACCACGCTGATCGAGAATGACGGCAGCCAGCGGCGGAGGTTCCGAATTACGATCTTTCCCAGCGTAGGACGGCCCGCGAAAACCTGTTCGGGCAAACGGATATCCAGCTCCAGATCGCGCAGCACAATTGCCGACGCCACGCCCGATACCAGGATGGCCGCCAGCATCGCCGCCACAATCACGTAGAGCAGGTTGTTGCCGGTATTGAGCGCCGCAACCCCGATCAGCAGGACAGCTACGACGTAGATGATGCCCACCCCGGTGACGTCGTAGTTGAAAGCGTCGCGGACCCGGCCGCCCGCCACTCGGCGCGCCAGATAGGGCACCGTGGTCAGACCCACCACGACCGCCAGGGTCAGCGCGATGGAAGCAAGGATGACGGTGGTCCAGAGGCTGCCGGCTTCGCGCGCCACCGTCGAAAACAGGGCGGCGGCGAAGGCCAGGACAAGTCCCACGAGGGCCAGCAAAAAGCGCTTCCAGATTTCAGGAATCTCGAAACGCAGGAAGCGGGCGCGCGATCGAATCGCGGCGGCCGGGTCCGGCGCTGCGGATATTACGGGATCAGCCATGGGCGCGATTCGCTGTTTCGAGGTTAGCACCGCCTCGACGGACCATCAATCCTTCTTGGGTTGACCAGGAATGCGCCTCAACCACATCGCCGCCTTGTCGGCCGCCCGGTCCGCGGTGCGGCCTATCTTGGGAAAACGCTCTCGCAGCCTGGTCAATAGCCGGTGCGCCCAAACATATTCCGACGACAGAATGATCAAACCGATCAGCAGGAACAGCACACCCTGCAGAATCGGGAGAAACAAGCCCAAAATTCCCAACAGGATGAAGGCCCAGCCCACGATCAGCAGCAGGATTCGCTTGGTGTAAGTTTTCACGTCAACAAACTCTCGGCTCCGTCTCTCTCTTCCAAGGTATCAGGCGGGCCGTGCCTGGGGCTGAAATACCTTTCGGAACAGCGCGGGTCAGCGAGGAGGCGAAAGATTTCGGGACAAAAATCGGATCACCGACGAGTTGAATCGTTCCGGGATTTCCTCATACGGTAAATGCCCGACCCCGGCAAAGATCTCGACCTCGCAGTCCGCGAACTCCTGGCACAAGCGCGGCGCCGAATCGGGACTGACCGCCCGATCCTCGCTGCCCCAAAGCAGCAGAGTCGGAATATGGGCGATGCGCGGCAAGGCGGCTTCCAGGTCCGCGAGATCGCGGTTCCATGACCTGACCACTCCCAACCCGTAGTTAAGAGTTCCGGGGATCTTGAAGGCAGCCGAATAACCAGCGAGTGTGCCGGGACGTATGCGCTGAGGGTCGCCGTAAAGGCGGCGCAGGAGTGCGTCGTGGACAATTCCGAGGGCCGGCTCGACGCGCAGGAGCAGCCACGAAACCGGCGGGCTGCTCAGGAACGGGGCCAGGCGCCTGCCGTGCGCCGACCAGGGATTCACCGGAGCGACCAGAATCAGGCTACGTACCCGCTCTGGCGCCAGCGCGGCCGCCCTCATGGCGATCGCGCCTCCGTGGGAAGTCCCCAGCAGATCGCAGGACGCAACCTCAACGCCGTCAAGAAATCGCAGTAGACGCTCGGCGTGCGCCCGGAAGCTGCAATCCGGGTTGGGCGGCCGCTCGGAAAAACCCACCCCTGGCATGTCCACCGCGTACACTGTCGCGCTCTCGGCCAGGACGGGCAGGGCGAAGCGCCAGGAAAACGAGTATCCCAGCAATCCGTGCAAGAGGAGCAGGGAAGGTCCGGAGCCGCCGCTAAGATAGCGCATGCGATAGCCGTCGAGGACGGACCAGCATTCTTTGACGGGCTCTGGCAGCGTAGTTTTGGCTTCTGATCGGTTGGTCAACCTGGCAATTCTAGTCGGACCAAGCCGGGTCCTGGATTTTCTTTGCGTCCTTTGCGAGTCCTTTGCGCACTTCGCGGTCAAGAGCTTTGGACCGCAATGGTCGCAAAGGACGCAAAGAAAATCTCCTCCGACTATCTCCGCCCAGTTTCACTACCTACCCTTAAACTTCTGCTGCGCATGGAGTTACCAAACCCCACAGAAGCCTTCCAAAAAGCATAGCTTTACTTCCACAGCGCTTCTATAATCGGTAAAGTCTTTTCTTTGAAGTGAGTTAGAGGTTCTCCCTTGCGCTCTGTCGTGGCCCCCGACGTGCTTAACCATTCTTCGGGTCTTTCCCCCGCCCTCAACCAGGAGCCGTTGCGGTCGATGAACCGGGACTTCCAAATCCGCTTTACAGCCGGTCTGCTGATTCTTTTGACCACGGCGGCGGTCGTTCTGGCCTGGATCAATTTCCAAAAAGAAGCCGAGTTTCAGATCCCGTCGGATGGCGTCTGGTGGATGGAGCAAACCGGAGGCGACGGAGGGCTGGTCGCCAACCGGGTGGAACCGAACGGCCCGGGCGAGAAGGCCGGGATTCGAGCGGGTGATCAGCTGATCGCGATCAACCAGCACGACGTGAAGGACACCACCGCGCGGATGCGGCAGGTTTATCGCGTGGGCGCGTGGTCAAAGGCGACGTATTCCCTGGTTCGGCAGTCGGTGCCGCTGGATACGACCGTCATCCTGGTTCCCGCCGAGCGCTCGCTGAACTACTGGCTTCGGTTCATCGCCCTGATCTATCTGGGAATCGGGCTTTATGTTCTGCTGCGCCGCTGGACGGCGCCGAGTTCCACGCATTTCTATGTTTTCTGCCTGGTCTCGTTCATCTTTTACGCCTTCAAGTTCACCGGAAAGCTAAACCAGTTTGACTGGATTATCTACTGGGGCAATGTTACGGCATGGTTGCTCCAGCCCGCATTGTTCCTGCATTTCGTTCTGACCTTCCCGGAGAAGCGCGCCTTTGTTCGCAAGAATCGCTGGCTCATTCCTGCCATTTACGTACCCGGGATGCTGCTGCTGGGAATACACATCTTCGCGCTCCGGGTATTGAAAGCCACCGAGCGAGTGCGCTGGAACCTCGACCGGGTACAGATGGGCTACCTGGCCCTGTTCTTCGTGATCGCGGCGGCGGTGCTGTGGGACAGCTATCGCCGGGCCAGCACGCCCATCCTGCGGCAGCAACTCAAATGGGTCACGCGCGGCACCATTCTGGCCATCGCGCCCTTCACGCTGTTCTATGTGATTCCCTATTTGACGGGAGCGATGCCGAGCTCGGCGATGAAGGTTTCCGTTCTGTCGCTGGGCCTGCTGCCCCTGACCTTCGGATATGCCATCTTCCGCTACCGGCTGATGGACGTGGACCTGATTTTCAAGCGGGGCATGGTGTACACGCTGGCCGCGGCCGCGATCGTCGGGGTTTATTTCGCGGTAGTGGCTGGAGTGGCTGAACTGGTCCACACCCAGGTACCGAGTTCGGGACCGGTCGGCCTGGTCCTGGCCATGGTGGTCACCGCGCTGCTCTTTGACCCGGTGCGCAAATGGATCCAGGAGCGAATCGATCAGTTCTTCTATCGCACCCGCTACGACTACCGCAAGACGCTGATTGAATTTGGGCGCGAGCTGAGCTCGGAAACCGATCTGGACCGAATGCTAAGTTCAGTAGTTGATCGCCTGTCGCGGACGCTGCTGGTGGACCGCATGGCCATTTTCCTGGCCGTGGGTGATCCGGCCCAGTTCCTTCTCGCCACGTCTTTCGGCATGACCCAGACCAGCGGCCTCGATTTGAACTTCCTCAGCGCTCCCCGGCCGGAAACCGAGGCGGGACATCTCTTCCTCGAAAACGTCCACCAGGTGCCGCGCGAGACCGCCAGCGCGCAGCAAACCATCGCCAAGCTCGACTTGAACTACTACATTCCCTGCCGCGCCCAGCAACGGACCATCGCATTCCTCGGCCTGGGCAAGACGGTAGAAGGCGATTTCTTGACCAGCGAAGACATCGAACTGCTGGAAACTCTGGCGGGCTATATTGGCATTGCCATCCAGAATGCGCGCCTGTATGCCTCGCTCGAACAGAAAGTCGCCGAGTACGAACGCCTGAAAGACTTCAACGAAAACATCGTCGAGTCGATCAACGTGGGCGTGATGGCGGTCGACCTGGAGGACCGCATCGAATCCTGGAACTCGCAGATGGAAGTGATGTACGCGCTTCCCCGCTGGCAGGCCCTGACCCGGCCATTGAGCGAGGTATTTCCGGCCGAGTTCGTGCAGGAGTTTTACCGGGTCCGGCAGAATCCCGGGATCAACAACCTGTACAAGTTCCGCCTGGCGACGCCGACAGGCGAGAGCCGCATGGTGAACGTTGCCATCGCGCCCCTGGTCACCCGGAAGTTCAACGTGATCGGGCGGCTGATCATTGTGGATGACATCACGGAACGCATCGACCTGGAATCGCAGCTTTCGCAGGCCGACAAGCTTTCCTCGATTGGCCTGCTGGCAGCCGGGGTGGCGCATGAAGTCAATACGCCGCTGGCCGTCATTTCCTCCTATGCCCAGATGCTTTCGAAGCAGCTGCAGGATGATCCGCAAAAAGGAGGGCTGCTCGAAAAAATTACCCGGCAGACCTTCCGCGCTTCCGAAATCGTGAACAACCTGCTGAATTTCTCGCGCACCAGCGGCACGGAGTTCACCGAGGTGAACATCAACAAGATCATCGGCGACACCATGGCGCTGCTGGAGCATCAGTTCAAGATCACCAAGATCCGGGTGGAGGACGAACTGGCTGACCATCTGCCGCTGATCAGCGGAAATCCTGGACGCCTGCAGCAAGTCTTCCTGAATCTGTTCCTGAATGCGCGCGACGCCATGCCCGAAGGGGGCACGCTCCGAGTGGCTACTTCGAATGGAGACGGCGTGAGCGTGGTCGTGGCCGACACCGGAAGCGGCATCGCGCAGGAACACATTCAGCGTATTTACGATCCGTTCTTTACCACCAAGGCGGCGCCGCGTGAGGGTCAGGGCAAGGGCACGGGTCTCGGCCTCTCGGTGACCTACGGAATTATTCAGGAGCATGCCGGGAAGATTCGGGTGGAGAGCCATCCCGGCCGGGGCACGACTTTTTATCTGGATTTCCCGCTGACGAGGAAGGCTGTCAATGTCTGAGCTGGCCACGATGCCGCGACGCAACCTGGGCGAGAGTTCGTCCGCGGGCTCCGTGCTGATCATTGACGACGAAGCCGCCATCCGCGAGTCGCTGGAGACTTTGCTGGAGATGGAAGGCTACGACGTGCAGTCGGCTGCCACCGCCGACGAGGGCATGAGCCGGATCGGCAGCCGCCCCTACGACCTGGTCCTGCTCGACCTGGCGCTGCCCGATCGCAATGGCATCGACCTTCTGGCGGAGCTTCACACCCACGATCCTCAACTGGCGGTCATCATGATCACCGCCTACGGCACCGTGGAAAACGCGGTGAAGGCCATGCAGGCCGGAGCCACGAATTTCGTCCAGAAGCCCTGGGACAACGAAAAATTGCTGGCCGACATTCGCACTGCCGTGGCCCGCCACCGGACGGAAGAAGAGAACGTCCAGCTCAAGCGCGCGCTCAAACAGCGCTACAACTTTGAAAACATCGTGGGCAAGAGCGAGCCCATGTTGAAGATTTTTGATTTGGTGGCGCAGGTTGCGCCGAGCCGCTCGACCATCCTCTTACAGGGCGAAAGCGGGACCGGCAAAGAGCTGATCGCCAAAGCTATCCACCTGAACTCGCCCCGGCGCGACCGGGCGTTTGTTCCGGTCAATACGGGTTCGATGCCGCCGGACTTGCTGGAATCCACGCTGTTCGGCCACGTCAAGGGCGCCTTCACCAGCGCCATTGCCTCAAAAAAAGGCCTGTTTGAGATCGCCGACCGCGGGACTCTGTTCCTCGACGAAATCGGCACCATGAGCATGGACACGCAGAGCAAGATCCTGCGCGTATTGCAAGACAGAAAATTCATGCATCTGGGCGGCGTCCATGAAATTCAAGCGGACGTGCGCATCATCGCGGCCACCAACGTGGACCTGAAGCAGTTGGTCCGCGAGGGCAGGTTCCGCGACGATCTCTTCTATCGCCTGAATGTAATCACAGTCGATCTTCCGCCGCTGCGACAGCGAAGAGAGGACATTCCTCTGCTGGTGGATTTCTTCCTGGCGAGGTACTCGGAAGAAAACGAGCGTCCGCGGCGAAGAATGACGCCGGAGGGGCTTCGCCCGTTACTCTCCTATTCCTGGCCGGGTAACGTCCGCGAACTGGAGAACGTAATCGAGCGGGCGGTCGTGCTCTCCTCCACCCAGGATGTCGGACCCGAGCTTCTGCCCGACGTGATCGTGGGCCGCGGCACTCCGGTTCCGATGATGGAACATCGCGGTGACGCTTCCCTGTTCGATATCGTGGAAGACTGCGAACGCCACATCATCCTCGACATGCTGGAGAAATGTAACTGGAACCAGACCGAGGCCGCCGAACGCTTCCACGTACCGCTCTCCACCCTGAACCAGAAAATCAAGCGCCTGAATATTGAGATCAAGAAGAAGGTCAGGGAGTAGGAAAGCGGACCTCGGGCGTCAGACCTCGGACTTCGGCCTTCAGCTCTCGGCTTCATTCCTTTAGCCTGCCACCGGAAGAATGGTGTGATTGACAAGTACGAATCCCGGCGCATGAGAGTCGATATCAGACGTGTGCTGTTAAGTGTTTGGGACCCCATCGGTATCAAAGACGTACCAAACCGCGCAGGACGAGTACGACAGCTACTACGGTGGCGTGTACCAGCTGCTGGTGAGCGGGGCTTCCGATGAGCAGATCACAGAGCACCTTTGGCGGATTGTTACGGAACAAATGGAGCTCTCCGGTGCTGAGAAAGGTGACATGGCAGACACAGCGAAAGCACTTCGTGACATCAAGCTATCAAAGTAACGGGCTTCTCGGCGTCCAAGGGCTAACGCCCGAGGTCCGCAGGCCGAAGTCCGACGCCCGCCTTCTGCTATAGTTCCTCAGATAGAGGCCACACTGCATGGCAGCTGGGGATTTTCAGGTCCCGCTCATATCGCCCGCTGAATTCGCCAAAGAGAAGGTTAAGGCGCTGCAGGATTACGCCTTGCTTACCGGCCAGGCTCTGGCGAATCTTTTCCGCCGGCCCTTGTACGTCACCGACATGATTCAGCAGGCCGACCTGATCGGCGTGGGTTCGCTGCCCATCGTGATCCTCACCGGCGGCTTCACCGGCGCAGTGCTGGCCCTCAACAGCGCAAGCACGCTTTCGCGTTTCGGCTCGCTCACGCTTATCGCCCAACTGGTATCGGTCGGCATGGTCACGGAACTGGGGCCGGTCATCACCGGGCTCATGGTGGCCGGGCGTAACTCTTCCGGCATGGCCAGCGAACTGGGCTCGATGACCGTTACCGAACAGATCGATGCCATGCGCGCGCTGGGCACCGACCCCACGAAAAAATTGGTCACGCCGCGTGTGGTCGCCACCGTGGTCATGCTGTTTTTTCTAACGATCATCTCGGATCTCCTGGGCCTGGTGGGCGGAAACATGGTCTCGAGCCTGCTGCTGGGCCTGGACTCGCGGCAGTACTGGACTTCAGCCTGGCAGTCCCTGGTCTGGCGCGATGTAACTACCGGGCTCATCAAGCCCGTGCTGTTCGGATTTGTGATCTCGACAGTCGGCTGCTACTTCGGCATGTCGACGCGCGGCGGTACGCAAGGTGTGGGGCGCTCCACCACGCAGGCGGTGGTCGTCGCGTCGGTGCTGATTCTGGTTGTGGATTTCTTTGTTACCAAGCTGCTCATTGCTCTGCTGGGGTACCGATAAGCGATGTCGGCTCCGACGCTGCCACTCGACACGCATACACCACCCGCCAAGCAGAAAGGCGGCGAAGCCATCCGCTTCGAGAATGTGACCCTCGCATTTGACGACAAGGTCGTCCTCGACGACATCACTTTCCGGCTCCCGCACGGCGAAACGAAGGCCGTCTTCGGAGTCGCAGGGTCAGGAAAGAGCACAATTCTCAAACTGGCCCTCGGATTGATAAAGCCGGACTCGGGCTGCATCTACGTTCTCGGCGAAGACGTGACCCAGATGACCGAAAACGAATTGTTCGACTTGCGGCGCCAGATCGGTATGGTGTTTCAGGAGAGCGCCCTTTTTGATTCGCGAACCGTGCGGGAGAATGTTGCCTTCCGTTTGATGGAAGAAGGTACCGTCCCCGAGAACGAGATCGAACGCCGGGTGCGCGAGGCCCTGAGTTTCGTCGAACTGGAACGCACCGTGGACATGTTTCCCTCGGAACTTTCCGGGGGAATGCGGCGCCGGGTGGCCATTGCCCGGGCCATCGTTACCCAGCCGGAAATCCTGCTCTATGATTCGCCCACCGGCGGGTTGGACCCGGTTACCTCCACCACCATCGTGGAACTTATTGTGAAACAGCGAGACGTGTACAAGACCAGTTCGCTCATGGTCACGCATCGCCTGCAGGACGCGTTCATCATGGCCACCCACTACTTCGATCGCGCGTCCAACCGGATGATACCGCTGCCCAAGGGCGTTCATTGCGAAGTGCCCATGGCCTTTCTCATTCTGCGGGACGGCAAAGTCATCTTCGACGGCGACCTGGATGAACTGGCCCGCACCCGGGACGAATACATCCGCGAGTACATCGCGTAGCTTTGTAGCTTCTAGCTTTTGGCTTTTAGCTCTGGGCTCGTGTCATCCTGAGGGGAGTGGCGCTTCGCTCCGCGAAGCCGCCGCGCAGTCGAAGGACCCCTTCCCGCTAACACGGCCTCTAGCCTCGCTTTCCCATCCCAGCAGGAGATCTCAGCTACCCGGCGTCGTACCCGATATAGGGATCCTTCGACTCCGCTCAGGAAGACAGAGCAGAGCCTAAGCCGTGGCCGTTCTGCTCTTGTAGCGATAATACTGAATAAGAGAAAGAGTCCCGGCGATCACGGCCAGCGCAATGAGCGTAAGCAATGCCGGCATGTAGTATCGCGAGAAGAACCGGACGATGTGCCGGCCATAAATAGCTCCCAGACCGGCTACGATGGTGAAGCGAACGGCGCGTCCCAGGGCCAGCGCCGCCACGAATTTCCGGCGCGAGTACTGCAAAGCGCCCGCCGCCAGCAGGAAAGGAACAATCGGGAAAGGCGGCGGCAACAAGGCCGGCACCGCCACGGCAAAGAATCCCCAGCGCTCAAATCGCTTGAACACCTTCCCGGCGGTTTTCTTCGACAGCTTGCGTTCGAAGGCCTCCTTGCCGCCCTTCCGTGCCAGGCCGTAGGTGATGTAACCGCCGATCACGGCTCCCACGGTAGCCATAAGGGCGTAGTACCACCACAACTGGGGATGGCGGGCTGACAGGAGAATGGTCAAGACGTCCATACTCCCGGGCAACGGTACGACCGAGTTGTCGGCCAAGGCCAACAAGATCAGCCCGACTCCTCCCAGGTGCCGGAGCCGGCTCCAGACCGAAACGGCGATCAAGAAGTGAAGCTGGGCTGACATGTCCGCCTTAGAGGCAACTTTTCAGATGCGAGTGGTACGACCGGACTTGACGAGTACTAGCTAGCGGCAATTTTCGCCGCATCCAGAAAGTGCAACGGAGTCGCGGCCGGCAACGCATTGCATTCGCTGGCGTACCGGTAGAAAAGCTGTAGGCCGTCGAGGCATGCGGCATCAAGGTCATAATAGATATTTTCGGTCAGATAGGCTCGTATTTCGATCTCGCTCAAACCCAGGCGTGGCGCCCATTCTCGAGCGATCCGGTCGAGACTCGGCGGCTGCAAACCATGGTCGCGTGAGTCCTGAAAAGTGGCGGCCAGATCGAGAGTTGCGGGAACGTCCCTCAAAGCCGCCTGGCGTATGGCCCAGAAGGCGAAGACAAAAGGCTTGCCGGTAAAACGAATCCACTCCTCCGCCAGGTCGAGGGTCAAATAGCGGGAACGATCCACTTTGAGCGCAGGATCGCCGATGAGCAGGCCCGCGTCGTGCTCTGCCATCATCTTTTCCAGGTCCGGCGCCATAGGGGTGAAACGTCGGCCCGGGCCCCACCATTTGGCGAACAACACTTTGGTCAGCGCTACCGAGGTGAGAGAAGAGGTATCGAGCGCAACCGACCGGATCTGATCCAGCGGGACCTGGCTGACCAGAAGGATGGAACGAACCGGCCGCCGCGAAGCAATTGCAACCCCGGGCAGGATGACCAGCCCTGGAATGGAGGCATAAGCCGCAGCCGGAATGATGCCGATATCCGCCGCGCCGGCGGCCAGGTCAGCGGCACATTGCGAAGGTACGGTGTAGGAAATGTCGAAGGCCGCGCCCGCGTCTCCATGCTCGAAATCCCACATGAGCGGCGCAGTATTAAGGTAGGAGATGGCGGAAATGCGAAGGCGTTTCATGCGGCCGATGTTTGATTTTAACAGAGCTGTGTGGCATGTGACCTTGACATCGTTTTTTGCGGATGTATAGAGTCCGCGAGTCAGACGATGTGGAGGTGAAGAAGTGCCGGAAGCCCTGGCCGTGAGCCCCAGACCCAGCGAAAGCCTTACCCTGCAGTGGCTGGCTCTTGCCCTGACCCCCCGATTGGGCCCTACCCGAGCGCGCCGGCTGGTCGAACACTTCGGCGGGGTGCAGAACGTTTTCAAGGCGTCGCTGACCGAACTGGAGGCCACCGGCATCCAAACCGTCTCGGCACAATCGCTCGGAACCGGCCAGTCGATGGAACTGGCGCATGACGAAATGGGACGCGTCGCCGCGGCCGGAGGGTGCGTCGTCTGTCTCGATGATTCCACCTATCCCGAGCCACTGAAGCAGATCTACGATCCTCCGCCGGTTCTTTACGTTCGCGGAAACGTGGATGCGATCGCGCAGCCGGGCATTGCGGTGGTAGGCACGCGCCATCCCACTCCCTACGGACTGGGGATGGCCGAGCGGTTGGCATGCGATCTCGCCAGCCGGGGGCTGATCATCTTCAGCGGCCTGGCCCGCGGCGTGGACGCCGCGGCACATCGCGGCGCTATCAACGCCAAGGGCAAGACGGTGGCGGTGTTCGGCACTGGCGTGGACATTATTTATCCCAAGGAAAACACGCGGATCACGGAGCAGATGCTGGCGCTGGGGGGCGCGCTGATCTCCGAATTCCCCATGAACACTTTTGCCGCGCCGCAAAACTTTCCCATTCGTAATCGCATCATCAGCGGTATTTCCGTCGGCGTGCTGGTGGTCGAAGCCGCGGAGTACAGCGGCACTCGGATCACTTCGCGGTGCGCCCTGGAACAGAACCGGGAGGTGTTCGCCGTCCCCGGAAATGTCACCAACAAGAATTCCTGGGGACCGAATACTTTGATTAAACAGGGCGCCAAGCTCACCGCCACGTGGGAGGACGTTTGGGAAGAACTCCCGACAGCAGTGCGACTTGCGCTGACTCCCGCCACCGGCGGTGAATCGCAAGCGGGCCAGACTGCATCTCTATTCGGGGAAAGCGAACTGCCTCCGCACGAAAGAAAGATCCTGAAACTCCTGAAAGCCGACGAGGCCACCCACATCGACGAAATTGTGGAGTTGCTGGAGCTGGATATGTCGTCGTCCGAAATCTTCGCCGCGCTGTTCGAGCTGGAGCTGGCAGGAAAGGTGAAGCAGATGCCAGGAAAGAATTTTGTGAAGAGCTTCTGAAGCGACTGTCAGCTATCAGCTGTCAGCTCTCAGCCAAGACCTGGATCGAGATGAATATGCAGAGTTTCAGGAATTTGAAGGTTTGGGAAAAAGCACACATCCTTACGCTCGATGTGCACAAGTCCAGTAACGGATTTCCCCGGGACGAGCTTTATGGGCTGGACGAGTCAGATGCGAAGGTCATCGACTTCAATTGGCACAAACATCGCCGAGGGATGTTGTCGAAAAGGTGACATCGAATTGGGACGCTTTTTGCAAATTGCGATGGGATCAGCCAGTGAACTGAAATACCAATTGCTGCTGGCACGCGACCTGCAAATAATGAAATCTCTTGATTTTGAGCGGCTTTCGGGCGAAGTGATCGAGGTGAAAAAATGCTGGCAGCCCTCATCCACAAGCTGGAAGCTGATAGCTGACAGCTGACGGCTGATAGCTTTTTCCACCGTATTCATGCTAGCTTCAAAACCAGTAACCACCATCCGAGGACACATTGTCTAAAGGTTTAGTCATCGTCGAGTCGCCGGCCAAGGCCAAGACCATCCAGAAATATCTGGGGAAGGGCTTCACCGTCGAAGCTTCGCTCGGGCACGTCAAGGACCTGCCCAAGAGCACACTGGGCGTCGATATCGACAACGAATTCGAAACGGAATACATCGTCATTCCCGGCAAGGAGAAGGTCCTCGCCAAGCTGAAGAAGCTGGCGTTGTCGGCGGACAACATCTATCTGGCGCCTGATCCTGACCGCGAAGGCGAAGCCATCGCCTGGCACCTGGCGGAAGAACTGAGCGACGAAGGCAAAGGCAAAAAGAGAAAGAAGAAAAAGGATGGCGACGAGCCCGACCGCATACGCCGCGTGACCTTTAACGAGATTACCAAGCGGGCCGTGCAGGAGGCTTTCGAGCATCCCCGCGACATCGACCAGAACCTAGTGGATGCGCAACAGGCCCGCCGTGTCCTCGACCGCCTGGTGGGCTACCAGGTGTCTCCGTTGCTCTGGGACAAAGTCCGCCGCGGACTGTCTGCCGGCCGGGTCCAGACCGTCGCGCTGCGGCTGATCGTCGAGCGCGAGCGGGAAATCAAGGCCTTCCAGAAGCAGGAATACTGGACCATTGACGCCCATCTCGCCGGACCGAAGCCGCCGGCGTTCGATGCCCGCTTTGTCGGCAAAGGTGAAGAGAAAGTCGAAGTCACGAATGGCGAGGACGCGGAGAAGATCCGCGCCGCCCTGGAAAAAGCCGACTGGCTGGTCCGCACCGTCGATCGCAAAGAGCGGCGGCGCAACGCCACTCCGCCCTTCACCACCAGCAAACTGCAGCAGGACTCCTCGCGCAAACTGCGCTTCAGCGTCAAGCGCACCATGATGATCGCGCAGCGTCTCTATGAAGGCGTGGAACTGGGCGAGGAAGGCTCGGTCGGCCTCATTACTTATATGCGTACCGATTCCACCCGCGTCTCCAACGAAGCGCTGGCGGAGGTGCGCGAGTACATCACGTCGCAATATGGCAAGGATTACCTGCCCGAGACGGCGAACGTCTACAAAGAGAAGAAGGCGGCGCAGGCGGCGCACGAAGCCATTCGTCCCACCTCGGCGATGCGCCATCCCGACCAGATCAAACAATGTCTGAAAGAAGACGAATTCAAAGTTTACAAGCTGATCTGGCAGCGCTTTGTGGCTTCACAGATCACGCCGGCGGTCTTTGACCAAACCACGGTGGACATCGACGCCAAATCCGGCGCCGAAACTTTCTGGTTCCGCGTGACCGGCTCCGTGCTCAAGTTTGACGGCTTCCTGAAAGTCTATGAGGAATCCAAAGACGGCAAGGACGAGGAAGAAGAAGAGCTCAAGCACAAGCTGCCGCCGCTCGAGCCGGGACAGAAGCTCACGCTGCGTGAACTGAAGCCCGAACAGCATTTCACCGAGCCGCCGCCTCGCTACAACGAAGCTTCGCTGGTCAAAGAGCTGGAAGAACGCGGCATCGGCCGGCCTTCCACGTACTCGGCGATCCTCAGCACCATTCAGGAACGGCAGTACGTACAGAAGCTGGGCGGAAAATTCTCACCGACAGAAATCGGGCTGGTGGTGACCGATCTGCTGGTGGAGAATTTCCGCGACATCTTCGATGTCGAATACACCGCGCGGCTCGAAGAAGAACTGGACGAAATCGAAGAAGGCAAGGAAACCTGGACTGACGCGCTGGCCGGCTTCTACAAGAGATTCGCCAAAGACCTCAAATATGCCGAAAAGCATATGGAGAACGTCAAGCGGATGGAGAAGCCCACGGACGAGAAGTGCGAGCGCTGCGGATCTCCGCTGGTCATTAAGTGGGGCAAGCATGGATCGTTCTACGCTTGCAGCTCTTACGATAAAGAAAATCCGGAAAGCTGCAACTTTACCAAGGAAAATCCCATCAACCTGCCCGACCTGGATTCCGCCGACATCCAGGAAACCACGCAGGAAGAATATTGCGAGAACTGCGGCCGGGTCATGGTGCTGAAGCGGGGACGCTTCGGCCAGTTCATGGCCTGCACAGGGTATCCGGACTGCAAGACCACCCGGCGGCTCGATCAGGGCAAGAAAGTTCCAGATATTCCGATCGACGAACTGTGTCCCAAGTGCGGCCGCAACATGATGATCCGACATGGCCGTTTCGGAGAGTTCACTGCCTGCAGCGGATATCCCGAGTGTAAGTATGTAAAGCAGAATTACATCGGGGTGAAGTGCCCGCTCTGCAAAGACGGCGATCTGGTGGAGAAGAAGGCGCGCAAGGGCAACACATTCTACGGCTGCGGAAATTATCCCAAGTGCAAGTTCACTTCTGCCGGGAAACCGCTGGCCGAGAAATGCCCGAGCTGCGGCAGCGAATATCTGGTGGAGAAAATGCTGAAGGCGGGTCCAGTGATCGCGTGTCCCAATAAAGAATGTGACTATGAGCGCGAGGTCCCGGTGGAAGCAGCTTCCGCATCGTCGACCACGTAAGTTTTTATTCAATGTAGGCGCAAGCGCCCACGCTCGTGCCGCAGCGCCACGAACGATAACCAGACTGAACACATTGCGAGGGACTGAATGGCAAAACCCACTGCTGCCGACGCCGAACTGATTCTTAAACTTTACGACCTGCGCCGCGAAGCCGAGCTGCGCAAGGCCCGCCACTGGTGGGTGGTGACGTTCTCACCCCAGACTGCGGACGACTTCATGAAAGTCTCAGGCGCATTTGGGACGCCAGAGAACAACTGGCTGCGCCAGGTCATGGGGTATTGGGGCATTGCCTCTTCGCTGGTAAATCACGGCGCCCTAAACCGTGAACTCTTCCTCGAACCCAGCTTTTGCGGAGAGATGGTGCTGATCTATGCCAAGGTAAGGCCGTTTCTCAAAGAGCTTCGGGAGAAGATGAAGAACCCACAGTTTTTCGCCGGGATTGAATCGCTGATCATGAGTTCGAAGAAAAGCCGCGAGTTCTTGAAGCGCATGGAGACGAATCTGGCCGCCCGGCGCAAAGCCATGACGGAAGGCGCTAAAGCCACCTAGCAACTGCCCGACTGGCCGCTCGCCGCGCTACCGTGGCTCGAAACGCCCGGCAGGGATCGAAACGCTGGTGCCGGTTTTGCGCCAGCCCCCAAGTCCGTTAGAATCTCTGGTAGCGGTACGATTGCCATGTCCCTGACCAAACCGCAAGCCCTTGATCTGTTCCGCTCCGACGACCTCATCGGCATCGGCATGGAAGCGGACGCGGTGCGGCGCCGGCTTCATCCCGAGGGCGTTGCCACTTACGTCATCGACCGCAACATTAATTACACCAATTTCTGCACCGAATATTGCACCTTCTGCGCCTTCTATCGGCCCTTGAAGGGCCCCTCAGCCAAAGAGGGATACATCCTCGAATTCGACACCATCTACGAGAAGATTCGGGAGACGGTGGAACTCGGCGGCACCGGCGTGCTGATGCAGGGCGGTCTGCATCCGGATCTCAAGATCGACTGGCACGAGAAGATGCTGAGCGGCATCAAGCAGCGCTTTCCGAAAGTTCACCTGCACTGTTACTCGGCCTCGGAAGTCATCGCCATCGCGGAATACAGCGGGTTGAGCATTCGCGACACCATCGTGCGTCTGCGCGATGCCGGACTCGACTCCATTCCCGGCGGCGGCGCGGAGATACTTGACGATGAGGTCCGCTATAAGATCGCGCGGCTCAAGTGCCTGACGGAAGACTGGATCAACGTGCATCGCACCGCCCATCAGTTGGGCATGCGTACCACCGCCACCATGATGTTCGGCGTGGGAGAGAATATAGAAAACCGCGTCAATCACTTCCAGCGGCTCTACGAATTGCAGGAGGAAACCGGCGGCTTCACTGCATTCATCCCGTGGAGCTTCCAGCCCCAGAACACGGCGCTGGGCGGTCGGCACTGGGACGAGGCCACGGCAGTCGAATACCTGAAAGTGCTGGCCATTTCCCGGCTGTATCTTTCAAATTTTATCAATGTTCAATCCAGCTGGGTAACGCAGGGATTGAAGGTCTGCCAGATGGGTCTGCGCTTCGGCGGCAACGACGTCGGATCCGTCATGCTCGAAGAAAACGTCGTGCGCGCCGCCGGCGTCACGAACTGCACCACGGAAGAAGAGCTGCGCCGGATCATCCGCGACGCGGGGTTCAAACCTGCTCAGCGAGACACGCTGTATCGCACGTACTTCCTGAACTAATAACGCTCTCTCTCGCCCGTGCAACTCTTCGGTCGAGGTGCAACCTCAAAGTTAAATGCCTTGCCGCATCGAAGATTACGCGCTGATCGGCGATTGCGAGACTGCCGGGCTATGCAAAAACGACGGATCCATCGACTGGCTTTGCTGGCCGCGGTTTGACTCTGGGGCCTGCTTCGCATCGCTCCTGGGAACGCCCGACAATGGACGCTGGAAGCTGTCGCCCGCGGAGGGCACAGCACGGACCGCCAGGCATTATCGTGATCGGACTCTAATCCTGGAGACAGATTTTCAGACCCAGGAAGGCACCGTCACGCTGGTCGATTTCATGCCGCTGCGCGGGAAGCACTCCCACCTTGTCCGCCTGGTGCAAGGGAAACAAGGCAAGGTGCGGATGCGGATGGAGCTGACGATACGGTTCGACTACGGTCGAACCATCCCGTGGGTCACGCGGCTGGAAGACGGAACCATGCGCGCCATTGCCGGTCCCAACATGATCGCGCTTCGTACTCCGGCAACCCTTCGAGGCGAAAATCTCACAACCGTCAGCGATTTTACCGTTAGTGAAGGAGAGACGGTTCCGTTCGTTCTGTCCTACGGCGCATCTCACGCACCTGTTCCTCCCGCGCTTGACGCCGGGCGGGCGCTCGAGCAAACCGAAGCGTACTGGCGCGAATGGGCGGACCGTTGCACCTATAACGGGCTGTGGGAGGAGGCAGTCTGCCGATCTCTCATCACCCTGAAGGCGCTCACCTATCTCCCGACCGGAGGGATTGTGGCGGCTCCCACAACTTCCCTGCCGGAGAGACCGCACGGCGTCCGCAACTGGGACTATCGCTTCTGTTGGCTGCGAGACGCGACTTTCACTTTGCTGGCGCTGATGCATGCCGGCTACTACCACGAGGCGGAAGCCTGGCAGAACTGGCTTCTGCGCGCCATTGCCGGAAGTGCCGCGCAGGTACAGATCATGTACGGGGTCGCCGGAGAGAGGCACCTGGCGGAGTGGGAAGTGCCCTGGTTAGCCGGCTACCAGGGGGCATCGCCGGTTCGCGTCGGGAACGCCGCCTTTGGTCAGCAGCAGCTGGACATCTACGGCGAACTCGCCGACGCCCTGCATCAGGCGCGGGAGGGCAAGCTGCCGAAGAATGAGCCGGCCATGGAACTGCAGCGAACCCTATTGGAACACTTGGAGCAGGTCTGGCGGGAACCCGATGAAGGTATCTGGGAAGTGCGCGGTCCGAAACGACACTTCACCCATTCCAAAATCATGGCGTGGGTGGCGTTCGATCGCACCATCAAGAGCGTTGAAGAGTTTGGCCTCAAGGCGCCCCTTGAGCGTTGGCGCACGGTGCGGGACCAGATCCACAACGACGTTTGCCGCCACGGCTTCGACGAAGATCTTGGCAGTTTCGTGCAATCCTACGGATCGAAGAATCCGGACGCGAGCCTGTTGCTGGTTCCGCTCGTCGGATTTCTGCCGCCGTCGGATCCCCGAGTGCGGGGCACGATTGAGAAGATTGAGCGCGACCTGGTGCGCGATGGTTTGGTCCAGCGCTACAACACCGCTGCGGCAGCGGACGGACTCCCGCCGGGAGAGGGTGTGTTCCTGCCTTGTAGTTTCTGGCTGGCCGACAATTATGTGTTGCTGGGCCAAAAGCAGGCAGCCCAGGAGCTTTTCGAGAAGCTTCTGACCTTGCGCAACGATGTGGGACTATTGGCCGAGGAATACTCGCCTGAAAACAGGCGGTTGCTGGGCAATTTTCCCCAGGCATTTTCGCATGTGGCATTGATCAACACGGCGCTCAACATCAGCCGGCGACATGGACCCGCGGGCCAGCGTGCGAAGCGAGATGGTTCCGGCAAGGATATCCACCGTTAGACGATCATCCTCACCAGCCGAGGGTGGTAGGAACGAGCCTGGCTTATGACTCACGTAATCTCCGACGCGCTGGTATTTTTCGGGGCAACCGGCGACCTCGCCCACAAGAAGATCTTCCCCGCCCTGCAGCAGTTGGCCAAGCACGAAGAGCTGGACATGCCGGTAATCGGAGTGGCCAAGTCTGGCTGGACGCTGGAACAGCTCAAGCAACGCGCCCGGGACAGTGTCGAGCACAACGGCGGTCTGGACCCGGAGGCCTTTGCCAAACTCTGCAAAGTGCTGAAGTACATTGACGGCGATTACTCCGACCCGGCAACTTTCCGCGAGCTGCGCCGGCAGTTGGGACAGGCTGCGCATCCGCTGCATTATCTCGCCATCCCCCCGAACCTTTTCGGCGAGGTGGTGAAGCAACTCAAATCGTCGGGATGCTCGGAGGGCGCCCGGGTTGTGGTGGAAAAGCCCTTCGGACATGACCTGGATTCCGCCCGCAAGCTGAACCGCACTCTGCACACCGCGTTCCCGGAGCAAAATATTTTTCGCATCGACCACTACCTGGGTAAGAACGCGGTCCAGAATGTTCTTTTTTTTCGTTTTGCGAATACCTTTATGGAACCAATCTGGAACCGTCATTACGTGGAAAACGTTCAGATCACGATGGCGGAGAACTTTGGGGTCGCGGGCCGAGGAGCGTTCTACGAGCAAGCAGGCGCGATCCGGGACGTGGTGCAAAACCACCTTTTCCAGTTGCTTACCAACATTGCCATGGAGCCCCCCGTGGCCATGACAAATCCCAGTCTGCCCGATGAAAAAGTGAAAGTACTTCGGGCGATCAGGACGCTTGCGCCCGGCGACGTGGTGCGAGGGCAATTCAATGGGTATCGCGGCGAGCCAGGCGTGAAGCCCGATTCCAACGTAGAAACCTACGTAGCCTTGCGTCTGCAGGTTGATTCCTGGCGCTGGAAGGGCGTGCCATTCTTCATTCGGGCGGGAAAATCGTTGCCGGTGACGGTCACCGAGGTCAATGTCACCCTGCGGCAGCCTCCCGGAATCTTTTCGGACAATTCTCCAAGTCGCAATTATCTGAGATTCCGAGTCACGCCCGACCTCGCCATCGCAATCGGAGCGCTGACCAAGAAGCCCGGGGACGAGATGAAGGGAGACCATGTCGAACTTCTCGCCTCCCAAGGTTCCGACCCCGCCGAGTTATCTGCTTACGAGGAGCTGCTGGATGATGCCCTGCACGGTGACCCCACGCGCTTCGCTCGCGAAGACTATGTCGAAGAAGCCTGGAGGATTGTGCAGCCGGTTCTTGACAACGTAACTCCAGTTCGCGCCTATGAACCTGGCAGTTGGGGCCCTGCCGAAGCCGAAAAGCTCACCGCGGCAAACGGGGGCTGGAGAGATCCAGAGTAGCGGCGCGGGGTGGGCACTCTGCCCGCCCTAGGCGTCAAGCCGCTGGTAAGTGCTTCTCTGCAAACCGCTTACTGGCTAGAGCTTCGAAGTCTGCAGCCTGCCTTAAGGTAGAATACAAAGCTACTGGAGACGATCCCTGGGCACCGCATCGATTTCGATTCAAACTCTGGGCGCTTTCGTGGCCTCGCGGGGCATCGGCCAGTACATTCGCCAGCACTTTCTCGACACCACCTTCAGGGGCCTCTATCACGCCAATGCATTTGACATGGCGTTGCTGGTCCCTTACTTCATCGTGCTGATCCTGCTGGCCTCCTACGGTATGCACCGCTATGTGCTGGTGTACCTTTATTACAAGCACCGGAAGAATCGTACCGTCGACCCGGCTGGGCGTTTTTCAGACCTTCCCCGGGTGACGGTGCAGCTCCCCATTTTCAACGAGCAGTTCGTCATCGAACGCCTGCTGGATGCGGTTTGCCGGCTGCAGTATCCGCTGGACAAGCTCGATGTCCAGGTGCTCGACGATTCGACCGACGAGACCCAGGCGGTTGCCCAAAGCCTGGTCGAGCAACATGCAGCCCGCGGCTTTCCCGTCACCTATCATCACCGCACCAATCGTGAAGGCTTCAAGGCGGGAGCTCTGGCGGAAGGCATGAAAACTGCGAAAGGCGAGTTCATCGCCATATTCGACGCCGATTTCGTTCCGCCTGAAGACTTCTTGATGCGGACCATCCACCATTTAACCGATCCAAAAATTGGCATGGTGCAAACCCGCTGGACCCACATCAACCGTAACTATTCTTTTCTCACCGAGGTCGAAGCCATCCTGCTCGACGGGCACTTCGTGCTGGAACATTCCGGACGCGCCCGTAGCAACGTCTTCTTCAACTTCAACGGCACGGCGGGAGTGTGGCGCCGCAGTGCCATCGAGGAAGCCGGGGGTTGGCAGCACGACACGCTCACTGAAGACACCGACCTTTCTTATCGGGCCCAGCTCAAGGGATGGAAATTTATTTACTTGCAGGATGTGGAGTGTCCAGCCGAGTTGCCGGTAGAAATGACAGCGTTCAAGACCCAGCAGGCGCGCTGGGCCAAGGGCCTGATTCAGACCGCAAAAAAGATTTTGCCCGACGTGATGAAGAGCAAGCAGCCGTTTCACGTAAAAATCGAGGCCTGGTATCACCTGACCGCGAATCTCAGCTATCCCCTGATGGTCGTGCTGTCGGTGCTGCTGTTGCCGGCAATGATCATCCGCTTTTACCAGGGATGGTTCCAGATGCTGTACATCGACCTGCCGCTGTTCATGGCGTCTACGTTTTCGATTTCCAGCTTTTATCTGGTTTCGCAGCGCGAGTTATTTCCCCGAACCTGGCCGCGGGCGCTGCTTTATCTTCCCTTTCTGATGGCGCTCGGCATAGGCCTGACCATTACCAACACACGCGCCGTGCTGGAGGCGCTGGTCGGCCAGAAGTCGGCCTTCGCGCGCACTCCGAAGTATCGGGTGGAATCGAAAAAGGACCGGATCAACGCCACCAAGTACCGGCGCCGCCTGGGCTGGGTGCCCTGGGTCGAACTTTTGATTGGCACCTACTTCGCGCTTACCGTCTACTACGCCATCGCCAACGAGAATTACATCACTGTGCCCTTTCTGGTTTTGTTCGTGCTCGGATACTGGTACACAGGATTGATGTCTTTGTTGCAAGGCCGCTTCTCGGGTTTGTCCCTGAGCGCGGAAACCCATACCAAACCGTTTCCTGTGGGCGTGTAGGTTGTGGTCATGGAGCACGGGCGTCCCGCCGTGCCGGACGGGCGAGGACGCCCGTCCTCCATTCAATTCCTTCCCTTTCTTTGCGTGTAGGTTTAGAATCCGTACCGTTTCGCGTCCGGATGGGCGCGGTCACGTCTGTTCGGAAGGAGGATCCGATGCGCCACCTCACGGTACCTTCCCGAGTCGCCCTCGGCATTCTGCTGGTTTTCCTGGTCAACTGTGGAACCGGTCACGATTCCGATGAGAAGTACTACCTGATCTCAACCAACGTCAAGATTCCTTACTGGCAGGCCGGTTCCGCCGGTTTGTTTCAGGCGGCCCAGCAGCTCAAGGTGCGTTCCGAATTCGCGGGTCCGGATAGCTACGATCCCAAGGCTGAGCAGAAGGCATTGCAGGAAGCGGTGCAAAGCAAAGCCAGCGGCATCCTGATCTCGGTGGCCGATCCGGCCTTGATGAAAGACGATATCGACCATGCCATCGCCGCCGGCATTCCCGTAATCACGGTGGACTCGGACGCGCCCGCCAGCAAGCGCCTTTTCTTTATCGGCACTGACAACTACCATGCCGGACAGATTGGCGGCCAACGGCTGGTGAAGGAATTGAATGGCAAGGGTAATGTCGTGGTGTTTACCATCCCGGAGCAGGCCAATCTGAAGGAGCGCCTGCGTGGCTATCGGGATGCGCTCGAGGCTTCTCCCCAAATCAAGATCACTCGCGTGGTGGATATGAAGGGCGATTCCCGCGTCGCATTCGACACCGCCACCGAAATTCTAGGCAACGACAAGAAGGAGCATACCGATGCTTTCGTGTGCCTGGAAGCGCTGGCGGGCAAGGAAGTCGCCACGGTGCTGAGCCAGCATGAAGTCAAGGACAAGATCATTCTGGCGATGGACACCGACGACGACACGCTCTCCTGGATCCAGAAGGGCGTGATCGCGGCCACGATTTCGCAGAAGCCTTACACCATGAGCTTCGTCGGGCTGAAAATGCTGGATGACCTCTACCATCACAAGTTGTCAACACTCAGCAACGACTGGGGGAAAGACAGCTTCGCGCCCATACCGGCCTTTGTGGATACGGGATCGTCGCTGGTGGACAAAACCAACGTGGACGCACTGATTGCGGCCAGCAAGACGGTGACCAGCACTACCAAGTAAATTTCGCCGTCGAACAAAGGGACTCTGAATGCGCAAGGTCTTGCTGGTTCTTTTTCTTCTTTCCCAACTTACATGGGCACTGGATCGACAACCTAATTCTGATTTCCATCTCCGCCGGCAGGCCCTGGCCAGCAAGGCCAACGGCGGCGCGGTTCTCCTCTTCGCGTCGAACGAAGCCGAGGGACCGAACGACCTTTACGGCTACCGTCCCGACGACAACTTCTTTTATCTTTCCGGCTGGAGCGAGCCGGGAGCCGCGCTGCTGATCATTGGCGGAGCCGGAGCCGGCGATCACTCCTACACCGAAATCCTCTTTCTCCCCAATCACAATCCTTCGCAAGAAAAGTGGACCGGGCCAAAACTGGGCGCGGACAGTCCTGATGCCGGCAAGATCACCGGTTTCGACCACGTCGAGGTTCTCGACAACCTGCGCTCCGAGTTGGTCCGCTTGCTCCCTTTGAAGCGAGCGGTCGTCTTCACCGACATCGTCGCTGGCGATGAGGTTTCGAATTCGGCCGTGCCGCTGGATTGGTTGAAACGCGCCAACGCCTTCCCCGTCGGCGTGTCATTCCAGGATGTGCGGCCCATGCTGGCGTCGCTTAGAACGTATAAGGACTCCGGAGAAATCGAGCGCATCCGTCACGCCACCGACGCCTCGATCGCCGCGCATTTTTCCGCCATGCACACGGTGAAGCCGGGCATGACGGAGCGTGAGATCTCCGCCCTGATGCAGTACGAATGGGGTAAACGCGGCTGCGAGCGTCCCGCCTACGCTCCGATCGTGGGCTCGGGTTTCGATTCCACAGTGCTGCACTATTCCGAGGACTCGGGCACCATGCAGTCGGGAGACCTGGTGGTGATCGACGCGGCGGGAGAATATTCCATGTACGCCTCGGATATTACTCGCACTCTGCCCGTGTCGGGAAAATTCACGGCGCGGCAGCGGGAAATTTACGACATCGTTCTGGGGGCGCAACAGGCCGCCGCTGCCGCGTTCCGGTCGGGCAAGTCGTATTTGCGGCGAGACCGGCCGGATTCTCTCCACGATGTGGCCTACAACTACATCAACACCCATGGCAAAGACCTGCATGGCGAGCCGTTGGGAAAATATTTCATTCACGGGCTCGGGCACTACGTGGGATTGAATGTCCATGACCCCGGCGACTACGACGCTCCGCTGGGTCCAGGGGCGGTGTTCACTCTCGAACCGGGGATCTATATCCCGGAAGAAAAGCTGGGAGTGCGAATCGAAGACATTCTTTACGTGGACCCGGATGGCAAGTTGATCAACCTGACGGGCAATCTGCCGCATACGACCGATGAGGTCGAGCACGCCATGGCGGGCAAGTAGTGCCCCCACCCTTCTTTCGCCCCTTCGGGGCTGGATCGTTTCCCCATTTACCCAGGGCTTGCGCCCTGGGCTTTATTCTTTCCGCCGCTACGCGGCTCGGCTGTGGTAGCACGCCGGTCTGACGCTTCCCACACACATTCCAGTTCCTTTTGATATCCTAGGACATCGTGCGGATGATCTGGTTGTTCCTGATCCTGGCCCTGAGCACCGTAGCTGTCTCTCTGGTCGGATTAGCGGCCTACCTTCGAGTGCGCAGCCATATGAAGGACGCCTCCAGAGACCCTCACGGCAAGGATTGACCACAGCATTTCCGTTAGGCAGGTCGCATACGTTTCAGAATTGACAGGGAGAACCTCCAACATGGCGAAGCCCGCTAGTCTTGCTCTCGACCAAGGTAATCGCGCTCTCTACTGGGCGGAACAGGCGGCGATCGTGCTGAGCGCCAGCCTGTTTGTCGCCCTGTGCGCGCGCGTAACCGTGCCACTGCCGTTTACTCCGGTGCCCCTGACCTTGCAGAATTTTGGCGTGCTGCTGGTAGGACTCACCTTGGGCAGCCGTCGCGGCTTTGCTGCATTGGCGCTTTACCTGGTGGAGGGAGCCTCGGGGATGCCGGTATTTAATCCCGCGGGGCCGGGCGGAATCGCCCAACTCATGGGCGCGACTGGCGGCTTTTTGCTGGCCTATCCCTTCGTCGCGGCTCTGGCGGGCTGGATTATGGAGCGCGGCAAGGCAAGCTTCGCTCGCGCGGCCGCCGCCGGCGTGCTGGCTGAAGTCGTGTTGTTCGCAGGCGGCCTCTCCTGGCTGGCGGTGCTGACCCACTCTTTCGCCCAGGCAGCCCGCTTCGGGCTTTACTGGTTCGTGTTCGCAGAAGTAATCAAGGTCATGTTGGCGGCCGGAGTCTCGACCGGATGGCAGCGTGTCCGCAAGGAGCAGGCATGAGTTTTGTCGAAACCCCATCCGGAAATACAGCCACCGCCGCGCTCGCGCCGGAAGCGAAAGACTCATTGCGCGGGAACTCTTCGACCCGTGAAATCAGCATTGCGCATAGTCCCGACTCCGATGACGCTTTCATGTTCTACGCGCTGGCTACCAACAAGGTGCGCGTCCCCGGCCTGCGCTTCACCCACACCCTTTGCGACATTGAAACCTTGAACCAGAAGGCGCGGGAGGGCGACGGCGTGTATGACGTCACGGCCATCTCGTTTCACGCCTATCCCTATATCCAGGACAACTATGCGTTGATGCCTTGCGGCGGCAGCGTGGGCGACGGCTACGGCCCCATGATTGTGGCCACCCAGGGATTTTCTCCGAGCGAAGTAAAAAACAAAAAGATTGCGATTCCGGGCACGCTCACCACCGCCTATCTCGCACTGCGGCTTTTTGCGCCCGGAATTGAGACCGAGGTCGTGCCCTTCGATCAGATTATTCCGCAGATCGTGGAAGGCAAATACGAGGCCGGCCTCATCATTCACGAAGGCCAGTTGACTTACTCGAAAGCCGGTCTGCAGCGCATTGTGGACCTGGGAAAATGGTGGCTGAAAATCACCGGCCTGCCCCTGCCGCTGGGAGGAAATGCAATACGCCGCAGTCTGGGGCCCGAGCTGACCGCGAAAGTCACGGGAGCTCTGCGGGACAGCATTCAATACGCCCTCGATCATCGCGACGAGGCCCTCGCGTATGCCATGCAGTTTGCCCGCGACGTCGATCCCCAGCTTGCGGACAAATTCGTGGGCATGTACGTAAACGAGCGCACCCTGGACTATGGGCCAGATGGCCGCGAAGCGGTACGCCGGCTGCTGGACATGGGATACAAGGCAGGAATTATTCCGCGCGAAGCCAGAGTGGAGTTCGTGTAAAAAGCTGCTAGCTTCTGGCTAAAACCTGGCAGCCATGGCACGGCTAGAAGCTAGCAGCTAGCAGCTAGAAGCGTTACTTGATTTTTTCCGGAAACGAAAATACCGGGTCCACGTCCACCGGCACTTTCGACGCCGTTCTCAACGAGACTTGCAGGTCCGGCGGCATGGCATCGTACTTCTTGAACCAGCTTTCCGCGCGCTCGCGGTTTCCGGTGGCTTCAATTTCCAGAAGTTCCTTGGCCAAGTCGGCCAGCACGGCGGGCATGGTGGCGTAGTCGATGGCATACATTCCCGAGGTTTGCCGCTTGACCGCGCCCCGTTCCGAAAGATAGTTAAACTCCATCATCTGGGCCTGGCCGTGGGCTTCTGCAATGCCGAAACGAACGGTACGGAAGATTCCGGCGACGTAAGAGGCGTAGTACTCTTCCAGCTTTTCCCTGGGCAGTACATCGTGATCCACCAGCCACTTCAGGCCGAACATGCCGACCACATCGGCTTTGGCTTCTTCGAGGCCGCTGTAAGCAGGACCGATCGATTCGCGAACCGACACCTTGCCGGCGGAAGTGCGCGCGTAGGCCGGGCCTAGTCCGTGCGCCATCTCGTGCATGATGGTGAACAGCAGATAGGCTTCCGCTGAGGCCTTGGCCGCCTGTTCCGGCGGCATCATGAACTGCGCCAGCGGGAGAATTACATAGGTGACTCGCGCATCCATGAAATTCTTGAAGAAAATTTTCTTGCTGCCCTTCTGCTCGTGGACGCGCGGGTCGTTTGGCAGGTTGTCGGCCACGGCCTGATAGCCATGGCGCAGGTCGCCCACGCGATAGGGCGCGTCCATGACCTCCATCGGCGTCTCTAGACCATGCTTGGAAGGCCTGTCCTCCGGGGACAGAGGTAGTGCATCCTGAACGTCGGCAACATATTTCTGAAACAGCGCCAGCTTTTGGCTCTCAGCGTCATTGCGCACCAGCACTGCTCCGCCGTAGGAGCCCTTCACTCCGAGCAGGCCGTCGTCATAGGTTTCGTAGGGCGCAAAGATCACATCGAATTTGGGATCTTTCAGATCGAGCCAGGCCAGATCGCTCTTGAAGTAGTTGTCGGTCAACAAGGCATCGGCCCGCAGGCGCAGGAAGTTCGCGAACGCGGGATCGTCACTTAAACTGGCAGCTTCACGTAAATCCTTGGCAGCCGGTTCCAGGAACGAACGGTAGGCAAGATGATAAGGCACTCCTTCGAGCTGATCGCCGTGCCACCGTACGACGGTGGTGGAACTATAAATTTCGTCTTTCTTATCGGGATGGGCTTGCACGTATTGCTCGACCTGTTTGGCGGTCAGGCCCTCCGGATAAAAACCGCGGCCCGGCGGCATGGGCGTGATGCCAACAAACGGCCGGTTCTCTTCGATCAGGTCAAAACGGGAGCCGTTGATCCAGAGATAATGCCGCAGCTCCTGATCTTTCGGACTCTTGCTGTTCGCCAACGACTGGTAGAGTGTCAGCGCTTCGGGGTCGATCTGCCGCCAATAAATGTCTTCCAGGTAGCTGGAGGCGTCGACCAGCTTCTCCACCAGTTTCTTCTCGCGATCGGTGAGTCCCGTGGAGTGAAAGGGCATGTCCACGCGGCGATGTTTCGCCAGGCGCTGCGCCAGATCCGGAGCCACCTGCAGGCCGCCGGATGCCGCGCCCCTGGCCGCGGAGCCAGTCATCGACTTCTTGTTCTTAGTCTTTTGCGCAGAGGCAGAAGAAATCATTAGAGCAATAAATAGCAGGGGAAGCAGGGAGCCCTGTTTGATCATCAACCTGATTTTAGCAAACCGGAGTCTGCTTTGTGTTCTTTGCTCGTCAAAGGCACCTCGCCAAGCTTCGTCTTCCCCGCTATCATGATGAAACGATGCTCGCGGGTTCAAGTTCCAATGGCGCGCAGACGCTGCTGGTCGATGCCGACGATACGCTTTGGGAAAATAACATCTATTTTGAGCGCGCCATTGCCAACTTCGTCTCGTTTCTGAATCACCACGCGTACACGCACGAGCAGGTGCGTGAAGTGCTGAACCAGGTGGAGCGCGAGTCCATCGTCAGCCACGGCTATGGGCTGCACAGTTTCGCGCATTCCCTGGTCCAGACCTTCGAGCGCCTGGCAGTCGAACCGCTTACCCCAGCGCTGCACGAGACCATCAATGGATTCGCCCATACCATTGCCGGGCACCCGGTCGAACTCTTGCCGGACGTGCCCGAAACATTGCAGTATCTGTCGGAACGCCATCATCTGATTCTGATGACCAAGGGTGCCGTGCCGGAACAATCCGGCAAGGTGGAACGCTCCGGCCTGAAAGAATATTTCGCGGCAGTGGAGATCGTGTCAGAGAAGAATGTTCCCACCTATCGCTCTGTCATTTCCAAGTATGGTCTGGATCCCGATGCCAGCTGGATGATCGGCAACAGCCCGAAGTCCGACATCAATCCCGCGCTGGCCGCGGGTCTGAATGCAGTGTTTGTCCCGCATGGCGCGACCTGGGTCTTGGAGCACGAGGAAGTGGACTCAGCAGAGCCACCGAGGCGGTTGCTTGTGGTCGAAAAGTTCTCTGAGTTGCAGACGCACTTCTAGTAGCATCGTCAGATGGCTGGGGAGATTTGGAATTAACTCAAGGTCCCTCCGCTGCGCTTGCTGCGCTGCGCTCCGGTCGGGATGACAGAGTTTTAGGCTGACCGCTGATGGTTGAGAGCCGACAGCTGCTTTCCTAGCACCAAACTAACCAACAAGCTCCGTATCCCGCTGTTTCGCTGCATGTTACTCTTTTTCTGCTCTGGTCTTTTGCCCGCATCGGTGCGTGGCTGTGCAGAAAAACAATTTGCGGCGGCTGCTGCGAACTGTGGAAGCTCTGTCCGATCTCGGCCCTGAGATGACGGCGGAGCGCGAGTTTCCGCAGACCGCGCGGGCCATGGTCTCGGCGCTGCTGCAGGCTGGCGGCGCGCGCGAGGCCGTGCTTTTTACCTTCAGCGACAAGCCTTCCATGCTTTCCTCAGTCGCTTCCGAAGGCTTCGCCTTGATGCCCGAGCCCGCCATCATGCCATTGTTGCCGAAGCATGTGCACGCCCTCACCTCGGCCCGCGGACCGGTAGTATTGAATGCCGGCTCCTATGAGATTTTCCTGAGCTCGAATGGTAATGTTGCGCCTGAACTGTTCAAGTGCATCGCCCCGCTGAAGGTCGGCGGCAAACTTGTCGGCATGGTCGCGCTGGGCCGCCGCGACGGCGAAGCGCATTTCGACGACGAAGAACTGGGCGCGCTCGATCTGTTGTGCAACTACGTGGCCATCGCGATCCAGAATCATGTGCTGTCACAGACCCTGGCGCAACGGGTTTCCGAGAACCTGCGTCTGCTGGCATCTCTTCACGGCTTCTATGACACCGCGCTCGAGGCCTTCGCCACCGCAATCGACGTAAAGCATGTAAACATTCACGGCCACTCGTTGCGGGTAGGGCGCTATGCCTCGGCCATCGGAGAAGCCATGGGCATGGAACCCAATGACGTTGCCGCCCTGCGCTCGGCGGGCTACCTGCACGATATTGGCAAGGTCGCGGTGGATAAACGGCTGTTCGGAAAACCTACTACACTGGACGCGGCCGAATTTCGCGAGATGGCTGACCACACGATTGTCGGGCATCAGATCGTCAGCGGCGTCGAATTCCCCTGGCCGCGTATTCCTGAAATCGTGCGCTCTCACCACGAGCGCGGGGATGGCTCGGGATATCCCGATGGACTCATGATGGAAGACGTCGCCATGCCGGTCCGCATCATCGGGCTGGCCGACACGTTCGACGCCATGACCAGCGAAAGGCCCTATCGCGAACCGCTCTCCGTGGGCAATACCCTCAGCGAGATCGTACGTCTCTCGCCCCAGAAATTTGATCCCAACGCGGTCCATGGACTGCTGCTGCAAATTCGGCGCGATTCGGTCGGCAGCAACCGTGTCCCGTTTCTCCAGGATCGCATGGCCGTGAATATCGCGGCCGGGGACATCGACCAACTTGCCGCCACGCTGCAACACAAAGTCACGCACGGGCGCCTCTACCTGACCTAACTCGCCTTCAACCAACCACTCATAAATTCCTCGTAAGTTGCTGTAATCGTTAACATTATATCAACAAGCTGTCCTCAATCGAGCCCCCTTGCGTGGCGCCCCGCACAGGTCAAAACATGGAAACCGAGTAACCTCGTACCAGCAACTTTTCTGTTCTCGCGGGTTAACAGTAGTCAAGGCCTGGTCCGCGTGCCAGCATGCACCTCTTGCGACGACAAATCGCCCTCATGGTTGCGGTGCCGATCCTGGGGCTGGCCGTCTCCGTCCAGCTAGGCATTGCCAATAAAGGTAAGGGGGGACCGGCCGCCCCTGGGATGGATGAGCGTCAACGCGCGCTGCATGCGCTTAACCGTCTGGCCTTCGGACCTCGGCCGGGCGATGTCGAGCGGGTGGCGGCGATGGGCGTGGACAAGTGGATCGATCAACAATTGCACCCGGACAAGATCGAAGACCATGCTCTCGATGCACGCCTGGAGCAGTTTCGCACCCTTCGCTTGAACACGCGTGAGATTGTAGAGAACTTTCCCCCGCCTGCGGTGATCAAAGCCATAGCGGAAGGCAAGCAGTCGATGCCCTCCGACCCTTCCAGGCGCGCCGTGTACGAAGCGCAGCTGGAAAAGTATGAGGAGAAAAAGGAACAGAAGCAGGAGGCCGCAAACGTTGATGCCTCGTCCGCTGCAGGGTCCGGGAAGCCAGCTCCGATGAACGACGAAGAACAAGCCCGCCGGCGCGAGGATCGCCTCTACGCCGATCTTAAAACCGAGGACCTGCTGGACTTGCCGCCGGACCAGCGCACGAAGGCGATTCTGAGAATGTCGCCTGAAGACCAGCGCGCGATCGGAACTTCTCTCAAAGGAGACAAGCGAGACGAGTTCATGGAGGGGATGAAGCCGCAGCAGCGCGAAACGCTGATGGCGCTGAACAACCCGCAACAGGTCGTGACCAGTGAACTGGTGCAGAGCAAACTGCTGCGCGCCATTTACAGCGAGCGCCAACTGGAGGAGGTGATGACCGATTTCTGGTTCAATCACTTCAATGTCTATATCGGAAAAGGCTCTGACCGCTACATGCTGACCGGATATGAACGCGACGTGATTCGCCCGCGCGCCCTGGGGAAGTTTGAAGACCTGCTGGTGGCGACGGCGCAGAGTCCGGCCATGCTGTTTTATCTCGATAACTGGCTGAGCGTTGGACCCGATTCCGATTTTGCGAATGGGATCCGGCGTAATAACAGCTACAACTGGCGCCGGACGCCTCGACCACGGCGTCCCGCGCCGGCGAAGCAAGCCAAGGGCAGGCGCAGCGGTCTGAACGAGAATTATGGCCGCGAGCTGATGGAGCTGCACACCCTCGGTGTGAATGGCGGCTACACCCAGAAAGATGTCACCGAAGTGGCCCGCGTCCTGACCGGCTGGACGCTCAGGCAACCCAGACAGGGCGGCGGGTACGTCTTCGAAGAACGAATGCACGAGCCCGGCGACAAGCACGTGCTGGGGCATCGCATCAAATCCGGCGGCGAAAACGAAGGCCGGGAAGTGCTGCACATTCTGGCGCACCATCCGTCCACGGCGAAATTTATCTCTAGCAAGCTGGCTATGCGCTTCGTCTCGGACGATCCGCCGCCCGCCCTGATTGCCCGCATGACTCAAACTTTCTTGAAGAAAAACGGCGACATCAGTGAAGTGCTGAAGACCATGTTCCGTTCCCCTGAATTCTGGGCCCCTGAGTCCTACCGGGCGAAGGTAAAAACTCCGCTCGAGTTTGTGGTCTCAGCCGTACGAACCAGCGGCGCGGAAGTCAGCGACGCCTTGCCCCTGGCGCGCCAGCTTCAAACCATGGGGATGCCGCTATACGGCATGCAGCCGCCGACGGGATATTCGATGAAGGCCGATGCCTGGGTCAATTCGTCCGCCCTCTTGGGACGCATGAACTTCGCGCTGGCGCTGACTGCAGGAAAACTTAAAGGCGTTCAAGTGGACCCCGGTCAAATGCCTGCGGCGGGCACAGCGCCTGCCGATTCCGAAGCCACGCTGACGGCGCTGGAGAATAGTCTGCTCGGAGGCAATGTCTCCAGACAGACGCACGATACGATTGCGGCGCAGATGAATGATCCAAATATAAGCCAGCGGCGGCTGGATGATCCAGCCCGCCCGCCGAACATAAGCACGATTGCGGGCCTGCTGTTGGGATCGCCGGAGTTTCAGAGAAGGTAGGAGCCAGTGGTCGGTTGTCAGTCGTCGGTCGTCGGCTAGAAGCCAGGAGCTAGCGGCCAGGAGCAGTTTTCATGTCCATTACTCGTAGAGTGTTTCTTCGCAATGGCGCGATGGCGGTTGTCGGAACGGCTGCGATCCCCGCCTTTCTTACCCGCGCGGCTTTCTCGGCGGTGGGCCCAGGCGCGAGCCAGAAGCGCCTAGTGGTCATATTTCAGCGAGGCGCGGCTGACGGATTGAATATCGTGGTCCCGCACGGCGAGCAGGCCTACTACGCCATGAGGCCGTCGATCAATATCCCACGCAGCGCAGTAATTGACCTGGACGGCTTCTTCGGACTGCATCCAGCGATGTCGGCTTTCCAGCCACTGTGGAACCAGGGGCATCTGGCGATCGTGCATGCGGCGGGTTCACCCGACCCCAGCCGATCCCACTTCGACGCTCAGGACTTTATGGAGTCCGGCACGCCCGGCGTCAAAGCCACCGAGGACGGCTGGCTGAACCGGGCCCTGCGATCACTGCCCGGGCCGGCTGACAAGTCAGCGTTCCGCGCCATCGGTCTGGGGCCATCTCTGCCGCGAATTCTCGCTGGACCTGAACCGGCCGTCGCGGTCAACAACATCAACGATTTTGGTGTGGGCGGCCGCAATCCGAATGCGGCGCCTGTCTCCAACACTTTTGAAGCCATGTACGCGAACTCTGTGGATTCAGTATTGCACGGCACCGGCCAAGAGACTTTCGAAGCAGTAAAGATGTTGAAGGCGGCCGATCCCGCGAAGTACAAGCCGGCAGCCGGGGCGGATTATCCCAAGGGACGTTTTGGCGACAGCCTCCGGCAACTCTGCCAGCTCATCAAAGCCAATCTCGGCGTGCAAGTTGCGTTTGCCGACATTGGCGGCTGGGACCATCATGTCAATGAAGGCAGCACTCAGGGTCAGATTGCCAACGTGCTGCGCGAGTTCTCTCAATCTCTCGGCGCCTTCTGGACTGATCTCGGCGACCTGGCCGAAGACACCGTGGTCGTAACCATGTCGGAGTTCGGTCGCACCGCTCGTGAAAATGGCAATCGCGGCACCGATCACGGACACGCCAACGTCATGTTCGTAATGGGCGGTCCGGTCAAAGGCGGCAAGGTGTACGGCCGCTGGCCCGGTCTCGATCAATCGCAACTCTACGAAGGACGAGATCTGGCCGTGACCACGGATTTCCGCCGCGTGCTGGGCGAAGCGGTCGACCGGCATCTGGGGAACCATGCGCTGAATCAGGTGTTCCCGGGATTCGACAACCAGGCCGGAAAATTCCTTCGCTACCTTGGACAGATTCGTGTGGACGCGGGCGACTCGCCCGCGAGAGTCTAAGCCAGGTCAAAAGCCGCGGGCGAGTCGCCGCGACCGCACGCGCCTATATTTCAATCATCACGTCCCCGCCGTCCACTTTCAGCGGATAGACGGTGACCTTGGCTCCCGGATTGTGCGCGGCCTGGCCGGTCTTAGGCTCCCACTGCCAGCCGTGCCAGGGACAGACCACCTTGTCGCCCTCGATCACACCCTGCCCCAGCGGACCGCCGCGATGAAGACAAACGTTGTCCATGGCGGAGATCGTCCCGTTCACGTTGGCGACGCAGATCACTTTGTCTCCCAGCGGAAATTCTTTGGCTTCGCCCTCGGGGGGAAGTTCAGATTGAGGGGCTAGTCTTACGAAATTCGACATGAGTCCTTTCCGGATTATGGAAACGCATTGACGAGCTGCGTTCGGCCAGGACAGCCAGGGGCGGCTGTCCCCACATGGCTTGTGCTGACCACTGAAGTCCGACGACTGACGACTATTTCGGCTGCAGCGTTTGCGCGATCATCACCTGGCGTTTGAAATTCTCCACCATGTTGGGATCGAGCCGGACTTCGGTGGGACGCTTGGCCAGCGACATCTGATCAATCTTATCCTGCAGCTTGAGCAGCGCATAGAACAGATTCTCCGGACGCGGAGGGCATCCGATGACATAAACGTCGGTGGGAACAATCTTGTCCACGCCCTGCAGCACGGCATAGGTATTGAATGGACCGCCGACCGAGGAGCACGCGCCCATGGAGATCACCCACTTGGGGTCGGGCATCTGGTCGTAGATGCGCTTCACCACCGGCGCCATCTTCAAGGTTACGGTGCCGGCCACAATCATCAGGTCGCTCTGCCGCGGGCTGGGACGAAAGACTTCAGAGCCGAAGCGGGCAATGTCGAAGCGCGCGGTCGAAGAAGCGATCATCTCGATGGCGCAGCACGCCAGACCGAACGTCATTGGCCACACCGCCGACTTACGCGCCCAGTTGAACACGTAGTCCACGGTGGTGATCATGAAATTCTTTTCGAACTTGTTCTGCAGCCAACCCATGGAGTGTCCTCGATCTCTGCGTGAACCCAGCGAACACTGCTAAAGCATCCCGATACAATATAAGCGTCCCCGCCCAGTACTTCAACGGCAACATCAATGTAGGCGCGAGCGCCCCGCTCGTGCGGGCCGCGTCACTCAACTGTTGCCGCTCTCAGCCGTATCAGCTACAAATGGAACATCCGGAATCCTGCCGGGCCACTCATGGCTGATGCCGCCACAACGATTCCCTCGACAGCCACGCAGAGCCCGGGCCCGGTCAGCCGTTGGTGGAGCCAAGCCCGGACATCCTTTTTCTGGATGGTCTTTGTCGCCTTCGCGCTGCGTTTTGGCTGGATTGTTGTCGCCCACACCTACCGGTTCAAGACTTTTGACGACAACTTCAGCTTTGGCTGGGAGATGGGCCGCATCGGCCGTTCTCTCGCGCAAGGCCAGGGTTTCAGCAATCCTTTCAGCGAGGCCACGGGGCCAACCGCCTGGGAGCCACCGCTCTATCCGTTTCTCATCGCCGGAATTTTTAGGCTCTTCGGAATTTACGCCCACGCTTCGGCGCTGGTGCTGCTGACTGTCAACAGCCTGTTTTCTGCACTGACGTGTATTCCGATCTTCCTGATCGCCAAACGATGTTTCGACGAAAAGCTGGCGGTCTGGACCGGCTGGCTGTGGGCAGTGATGCCGCCGGTCATGTACTGGTGCACAAGGTGGGTGTGGGAAACGAGTCTGGCGGCGCTGCTGCTGGCGCTGCTTTTCTGGCTAACGCTCGATCTGGAAGAAAGAGACGGACTGACTTCCTGGATCGGGTTCGGACTGTTGTGGGGCGTGGCCGCGATGACCAACACGTCCCTGCTGGCATTTTTGCCCGCTTCCGGATTGTGGGCGTGGCGCCGGCGCTGGAAGGGCGGCAAGTCTTCCCTGGCTGGGGTTGCCGTTTCGGCTCTGGTATTCGTTGCGTGTATTGCGCCGTGGCTGACGCGGAACCAACGGACCCTAGGGGTGATGTCTCTACGCTCGAACTTCGGGGCCGAGCTGCGCATCGGGAATGGACCCGGCGCGGACGGGACCTGGCGAGAATACCTGCATCCCACCCAGAACGTCTATGAGATGCGCCGCTACCGCCAACTGGGCGAGATCGCGTATGTTGCCGAGCGCAAGCGCGAGGCGGTGGCTTTCATTCGCGCGGATTATCCGCGCTTCCTGGGCCTCTGTCTGAAACGCTTCATTTATTACTGGGGCGGAGTCCCGCGATTGTCGGAGATTCCGGCGCTGGCTCCAGTAAAAAACTCTGTCTTCCTGGCCTCGTCGGTGCTGGCCTTCTGGGGCCTGCGACGGGCCTTGCGCAAGCGGAAGCCCGGGGCCTGGCTTTTCTTCTGGCTGGTCCTTCTCTACCCGGCGGTGTATTACGCTGTTTTCCCACATCCCCGCTATCGCCACCCCATTGAGCCGGAGCTGGGGATTCTGATTGTCTATGTGATCTCCGAAGCACACAGAAAGAATGGCGGACAATCACGAACCGATAGCCGTCAGAACTAGACGTGCGCCGGTTGGGCGACGTCCTGCAGGGCCTCTGCAAAGGCGGCAATGGCTCGATCGATCTGCGGCCGGGTAATGATGAGCGGCGGCTGGAAGCGGATAACGTTGCCGTAGACGCCGCCCACGCCCACCAGCACGCCCCGGCGCAGCAAACCATCGCGAATCGCTTCCGCTTCAGCCGTGGCCGGAGTGAGCCTTTCGTCTTTCACCAGCTCGACGCCGATCATCAATCCTAAGCCGCGAATCTCGCCAATCAGGGGATTGTCCTTCTGCAAGTCGCGCAGCTTCGCCATGGCGTATTCGCCGGTCTCGGTGGCGCGCGCCGGGAGATTCTCCCGCTCCATAAACTCGATGTTGGCCAGAGCCGCAGCGCAAGAGACTGGATTTCCGCCAAAAGTCGAAAGATGATCGCCGGGTTTGTAGGCGGCAGCAATCTCCGGCCGCGTGGTAAATGCACTTAGCGGAAAGCCATCCGCAATGCCCTTGGCCGTGACTAGAACATCGGGGATTACGCCGTAGTGTTCCATGGCAAACATTTTTCCGGTACGGCCAAAGCCGGACTGAACTTCGTCAGCAATGAAGAGGATGCCGTGGCGGTCGAGGACCTTCTTGACTTCGTTGAAATAATTCGGCGGAGGAACGATGATGCCCCCTTCACCCATGACCGGCTCCGCGATGAACGCGGCCACGTCATCGGCGGTAGTGAAGCGGATCACGTCCTCTATGGCCAGGGCGCACTGCCGTCCGCATTCTTCCGGATCGTTGGGCCATTGCGAACGATAGGAATACGGCGCCGGTGCAAACGTGACTCCGGCGGCGTAGGGTCCGCCGCGCTTCTTGCGCCCCATGTTGCCGGTAATGCTGAGCGCGCCCCAACTGCGTCCGTGAAAGCTGGCATGGAGCGCAATGAATTCGTGCTTGCCGGTATAGAGTCGCGCCAGCTTCATGGCCCCTTCGATCGCTTCGGCGCCGCTGTTGCCGAAAAACGTCTTGGTTAAACCGCGCGGGGCGATGTGGCCAAGCTTCTCTGCCAGGTCCGCGACCGGTTCCACGTGATAAATGTAGGACGAGCAGTGGACCAGCTTATCCATCTGCGCTTTCGCTGCCGCGATTACGCTGGGATTGCAGTGGCCGGCGTTGACCACCGAAATGCCGGCAAAGCAGTCGAGATATTCACGCCCGTTGATGTCGGTGACGGTAACGCCGCTGGCCTTGTCGATCACAATGGGCACAACCGACTTCATGAAGCCAGTCATCACATAGTCTTTGTATTTCTGGATGGTGTCTGACATCAGCGCCTCAATCTTATCGGGTTGCGTAGACCCAGACATCCCCGTCTGGGTGGGCCGGCGATGCTCGCCGGCTTTTTCCGCGCCTGGACCTGAGCCGGGCTTCGCTCGGGCGGGCAGGGGGGACACCTGCCCCTACGTGGCTTGTACCGACCTAAAACTTGCGCGAATGGTCTTTGGCCCAGCGCTCCACCACGATTTTCTTTTCGGTATAGAACTCGATGGCGTCGCGTCCCTGGGCATGCATGATGCCGAAGAAGCTGTCTTTCCACCCGCTGAACGGAAAGTACGCCATGGGAGCGGCTACGCCAATGTTGATACCGATGTTGCCGGCTGGAGCCTCATAGCGGAAACGCCGGGCCGCCGCCCCGCTCGAGGTAAACAGCGACGCCTGGTTCCCGTACGGGCTGCGTTCGAGGAAGGCCAGCGCCTCATCGAGATCGTTGGCGTGGACCAGGCTCAGCACCGGACCGAAGATTTCGGTTTCGGTCAGCTCGCTGGTGGCGGGAACCGCGTCGAGAACGGTCGGCTTCACGAAATTCCCTGCCTCGCCTCTCGGGACCCGCGAGTTCCGTCCATCGAGCACGATCTTCGCCCCTTGCTTCTCGCCAGTCGCAATCAACGACTCGACCCGCAACTTGCTCTGGGGCGTAATCACCGGACCCATCTGCACACCTTGGTCGAGACCATTGCCGACGCGCAACGACGCGGCTGCTTCAGTGATCGAATCGCGAAAGGTTTTCTGCGCGTCCCCAACGGTGACGGCCACGGAAACTGCCAGGCAGCGCTGTCCGGCACAGCCAAACGCGCTGTCGCCGATGATCTGCGTGGTCATCTTCATATCGGCGTCAGGTAATACGATGACATGGTTCTTCGCTCCGCCCTGGCATTGCGCGCGCTTCCCATTCTCGCCCGCCCGCGCGTAGACGTATCGCGCCACCGGCGTGGAGCCGACGAAGCTAATGGCCCGGACCTTGGGATGGTCGAGCAGCGCGTTGACGGCGCTCTTGCCGCCATTCACCAGGTTGATCACGCCTTTCGGCAGCCCGATGTTTTCCATCATCTCGAAGGCCCGCTTCATGGTGAGCGGCACGCGCTCCGATGGCTTCAGGACAAAAGTATTTCCCGTAGCGATGGCGTAAGGCAGGAACCAGAACGGAATCATTCCGGGGAAATTGAAGGGAACGATGGCGGCCACCACGCCGAGCGGCTGCCGGATCATCATTTCGTCGATACCGCGGGCCACGTCTTCCAGGTTGTAGCCCTGCATCATGGTGGGAATCCCGCAGGCGACTTCCACGTTTTCGATGGCGCGGCGCAGCTCGGCCTTGGCCTCGGTAAACGTCTTGCCATTCTCGGTGGTGAGGATGCGTGCCAGATCCTCGATCTGCTCCTCGAGAATATGTTTCAGTTTGAACAGCGGCTGGATGCGATCTTCCGCCGGAGTGCGCCGCCATTCCGGAAAAGCGGCGGCTGCAGCTTCAATCGCAGCGGCGACTTCCGCAGCGCTCGAAAGCGGAGTCTGGGCAATCACCTCGCCAGTGGCCGGGTTGGTGACGTCGAGCCATTCGGTGGCCTTGGAATCAGTCCACTGGCCGTTGACGTAGTTCGGAACTTTGGTCAAAGTCGCAGTAGCAACAGTCATAAATTCATCTCAAGTTCTGGTAGCTGGCGTCCCGCCGGCTGTCCGGAGGGCATCCTGCCCTCCGCCGCGCGGGCGAGTCGCTCGCGACCACACTAGACAGGCTGGGCGACGGTACCCTTCTTTTCATACACCATCTGCAGCGCTGATTCCAGCACGTCCATGCCCTCGTTCAGTTGCTGGTCGGTGACCACCAGCGGGACCAGCACGCGCACCACATTGGAATACGAACCCGCCGTAATCGTGATCAGGCCGTGCTCGTAACAGTATCGAGTGATCTCTTTGGTTTCTTCCGGAGCCGGTTCGCGCTTGTCCGGCGACCGCACCAGTTCGATTGCCTGCATTCCGCCCAGGCCGCGGACGTCCCCGATAATCGGCCAGCGCTTCTGCCACTGCCGCGCCCGCTTCTGGAACTGGTCGCCCACCTGGTTGGCGCGGACCAGCAAATTCTCGCGCTCAAAGATATCCAGGACGGCCAGCGCCGCCGCGCAGGAAAGTGGATTGCCGGCAAATGTGCCGCCCAGCCCACCGGGACCGGGCGCGTCCATGATTTCGGCTCGTCCCGTAACGGCAGCCAGCGGAAGTCCTCCGCCCAGCGATTTCGCGCTGACCACAATATCCGGCTCGATGCTGTAGTATTCGCTGGCAAAAAGCCTACCGGTTCGCCCGAAGCCGCTCTGCACTTCGTCGGCAATAAAAAGGACGCCGTGCTTGTGGCAAATCTCCATCAGCACCCGAAAAAAATCCTGGGGAGGAACCACGAATCCGCCTTCGCCCAAGACCGGCTCGGCAATCACGGCGGCCACATCCTCGGAGGCAACCACGCGTTTGAAAGTGTCTTCAAGGTGGCGGGCGCAAAAAAGATCGCACGAGGGATACTTCAACGAATAGGAGCAGCGATAGCAGTAGGCGTAGGGAATGCGGTAAACATCCCCAGGAAAGGGCGCAAACCCCGCCTTGTAGGGATGGGTCTTGCTGGTGAGCGACAGCGTCATCATGGTGCGACCATGGAAGGCGTCCTCGAATGCGATAACGCCCGATCGTCCGGTGTGCGCCCGCGCAATCTTCACCGCATTTTCCACCGCTTCGGCGCCGCTGTTTACAAAGAGTGTTTTCTTGGGGAACTTGCCGGGAGTGACCTGGTTCATCCGCTCGGCCAGGCGCACATAGTCTTCGTAGGGCGTCACCTGGACGCAGGTGTGGAGAAAGCGATCGGTCTGGGTCTTGATGGCGTTGACCACCGGCTCGCGACGATGTCCGACGTTGAGGCATCCGATGCCGCCGGCAAAATCCAGATAGCGGTTGCCGTCAACGTCCTCGAGCCAGGCGTCTTCCGCTTTGGCCACGTAAACCGGTGTGCCAATAGAAAGGCCGCGCGGAATGGCATCGGCACGGCGCACGGCCAGCGCTTTCGATTTCGGTCCGGGAATCGCGGTTCGTAGTTGAATGGTTGCCATGTCAATTCTCAAAGTCGGGCGTTGGCTCCCAGTTTTCAGATGACCACGGAGGACACTGCGGACACAGAGGGAAATCGTTCGGGCGTTCTCCGTGTCCTCTGTGTCCTCCGTGGTTCTCAATACCAGCCAATCGGCGCCTCGTTCAGGTTGATGTGTACCTGCTTAGTTTCCAGATATTCTTCGATTCCCCAGGGGCCCAGCTCGCGTCCGAACCCAGATTGCTTGTATCCGCCCCACGGTGCTTCCACGTAGGTCGGCTGCATGTGGTTGACCCAGACGACGCCGGCCCGGAGTGATTTCACGGTGCGGAAGGCCTTGAAGATGTCGCGAGTCCAGACCGCCGCCGCCAGCCCGTAGGGTGAGTCGTTTGCGATTTTTACCGCGTCTTTTTCGTCGTCGAAGGGGATGACTGCGGCCACCGGTCCGAAAATCTCCTCGCGGGCGATGCGGGCGCTGTTATCGAGATCGTAGAAGATGGTGGGCTCAACGTAGTAGCCTTTGGCAAATTTCTCGGCGCGTCCGCCACCGGCGGCCAGCTTGCCTTCTTTCTTCCCGATTTCCTGATAGGAGCGAACCCGGTCGTACTGCTCCTGGCTTACCAGCGGCCCCATTTTCGTGTCACGATCCAGAGGCGCACCCAGCTTGATGGTCTTGGCTTTGGCCGCCATGGCATCGACAAATTTCTTGTAGATCGGCTTCTGCACCAGGATGCGGCTGCCGGCCGAACAGACCTCGCCCTGATTGATGAATACGCCAAAAAGCGCGCCATCAATGGCGGCTTCGAAATCGGCATCAGCAAAAAAGATGTTGGGCGATTTGCCGCCGAGTTCGAGAGTCACCCGCTTGACCGTGTCGGCGGCCTGCTTGACGATGATTTTCCCGACCGCGGCGCTGCCCGTGAAAGCGATCTTGTTGACGTCAGGATGCTGCACCAGCGGCGCGCCGCAAGTCTCACCGAAACCGGTGATGATGTTGACTACGCCGGGCGGAAGGCCAACATCGGCCAGCCAGTTCGCCATCTCCAGCGCAGTAATCGGAGTCTGTTCCGCCGGCTTCAACACGCACGTACAACCTGCGGCCAGCGCCGGAGCAAGCTTCCAGGCCGCCATCAACAGGGGATAGTTCCACGGAATGATCTGGCCCGCTACCCCAATCGGTTCCTTGAGCGTGAGGCTCATGGCGTTGTCCGGGACCGGATTCACGTATCCAAGAACTTTGGTGGCCAGACCGCCGTAATACTCGAAGCAGGTGGCTACGTCGGTGATGTCATATTCCGCTTCAACGATCGGCTTGCCGGTGTTGCGGGATTCCAGTTCCGCCAGCATGGCGATGTTCTGACGGATCTTCTCAGCGAGACGGAAGAGCACACGGCCCCGTTCCTGGGCAGTTGTGGTCGCCCAGGGGCCATCCTCGAAGGCTGCCTTGGCGGCGGCGACGGCCCGGTTCACATCCTCGGCATTGGCGTCAGGGGCCAGCGCGATCACTTCTTCGCTGGCCGGATCGTACACCGGAAAAGTCTTGCTGGACTTACTGTCGACCCACTCGCCGTTGATGTAGAGCTGGTAGGTGCGTACATCAGTTTTCACTCCGCCGGGCATGAGGCCTCCTTGCGCTGTCGAGTTACTGCCGAGCTTCGCTCGGCCGCACGGGCGGGACGCCCGCGCCCACATGTTTTGCTTTGCGGCTGCCGTATACGTAAAAGAAGAATGCAGCTAGGCCAATGAAGAACAGCGTGCCACCGAACATCCACACTTCGTATGACAACAACGAACTGATCTGTTGCGCCGGGAAAAATACCAGGACGATTCCCAAGGTCGTGGTCAGCAGGCCGCTGATACCGGCCAGCACCAGCGTCGTCCTGCTGTAGTGTCCGGGCCCCGCGGAAGGATTCAGTGCGAGTTTGAGCAGCGCGCCGAACATGTATAGAAACGGTATCAATTGCAGCACCACCGCCAGCGACAACATCTTTTGAAAAGTTTCCTGCACTCCGGCGCCGATGAAGTTCATCACAATCAGGACCATCGAAACCGCGGCGTGAACAATCAACGCGGCATAGGGAGTCGCATAGCGGGGATGCACCTTCGCCATCCACGCCGGCATGTACGAATCAAGACCAGCGACGAAGGGAATCCGGGCCGATCCTCCCAGCCAGGCCGAGCCGATTCCTGCAATCGAAAAACTCAACAGGAGAGCAAATGGCGCCAGGATCCACCCGGCTCCAACTCTTTCCGCCATGCTGCCCACAGCCTGCACGATGCCCTGCAGCACGCTGATCTGGTCCTTGCTCACCGCAATCAGCAGGGTGAGCGTGGCGCCAATGTACAGCAGTCCGGAAAGCACTCCACCCCAGGCTACCGCGCCCGGCAAAGTCCGTTGCGGGTCCTGGATCTCATCTCCCATGACCGAGGCCAGTTCCAGGCCCACCAGTCCAAAACAAATTACGCCAAACGAATTCAGCACAAAGCGCGGGTTGGCCGGGATGCGGAAGTCGGCGGCGCTCACCGTGGTGCCAAATCGCATCCAGATCACCAGGCCCAAGCCAATCAGGGTGGCGGCGGCAACCCCGGTTCCAATCCCGCCCAGATTGTTGACCCACTTCCCTACTCCCAAACCCACGATGTTGAGCACCACCAGAACGATCAGCAGCAGCAGCGATGCCACCAGGGCAAAGGGCTTGTTGTCCGCCAACGCCTGATGGCCCGGGCCCAGAACAAATACCGACACGCCGACGAAGTAAAGCATCACGGTCGGCACATAAAGCATGTTGTTCGTCCAGTAGCACCACCCGGACAGGAATCCGTGGAAGTCGCCGAACACTTCCTTGGCCCAGAGATAGACGCCGCCTTCTCCGGGATAGCGATGGGCCAGCTCGATGACAGCGATGCCCTGCGGCCAGAAGAACAAGATCAGGGATACGACCCACAACCAGACTGTGACCCCGCCGTTGGCCGCAATCGACGGAACCACGTTCAAGTTGAAGATAGCGACCACGAACAGCAGAACCAGGTCGGCGCGGCCGAGGACGCGCTTGAGGTGAGGCTGGTCAGGATCGGTCGCGGACAATACCTGCTCCTTGGGTTTAGGTTTTCGTAGCGCCGACACCTTGCCCGCTGTCGCGAGGCATCGTGCCCTCGCAGTGGGGCGGGACGCCCCCACGACAGCCGCCAGGACGGCGGCGCTACGAAAACCTTTAGTGCGCTACGGCTACAACTTCTCCTACACGCTCCTGCTGCGCCTTGGCTAATGCCGGGGCCACGTCTTCAAACGCAGCCAGGTGCCTGTCGATATCGGCCTCGGTGTGCTGGACGGAAATAGTCCACTGCTCGTCCCACCAGTAGGGCTGCGCCATAACGCCCCGGTTGACCATGCCGAACCAGTAGTGCCGCCACAGGTCGACGTCGATGGCCTCCCAGTCGCGATAGTTACGAATCTCCTTGGGATAGAGCATCAATGCGCCATTCGCTCCGGCGCTGGCGATGTAGCCCTGCAATCCCGACTTGGCTACGATCTTTCTGTAGCCTTCAGTCAGCTTCTTGCTGAGCTTGTCCACGTGCACGTAATTCTCACGGGTGAGCACCTCGCGGAATGTGGCCAGGCCCGCAGCCATCGAGACCGGATTGGTGTTGTAGGTGCCACCGTGAAAGACCTTGTGCTGCGAGATCAGGTCCATGACGGATTTGTGCGCCAGAAACGCCGCCAAGGGCAAGCCACCGCCGATCGACTTCGCCAGGCAAATCATGTCCGGCTCGACCCCGAAGTACTCGGAAGCGCCGCCCCATCCCAACTTCGCGCCAGTCTTCACTTCGTCGAAGATCAGCAAGGCGCCATTTCTAGTGGCAATCTCGCGCAGTCCCTGCAGAAAACCGGGCTGAGGGATGCACAGGCCCACATTCATCAGAATCGGCTCGAGAATGATGGCCGCAATCTCGCCTGGATTCTGCTTGAAGCGAAGCTCGACGCTGGCCAGGTCGTTAAAAGTCGCAATCGTGACGTTAGCCAAAGAAGCCTTCGGGACTCCGAGCCCACCGGTGACCGAAGTAGGAGCGTTGATGTCGCCGTAATCCGGCGCGTGCGGCTTCACGCTCACCAGAGCGGAGTCGTGCAAGCCGTGGTAAGCGCCTTCAAACTTGACGATCTTGTCGCGGCCCGTAGCAGCGCGGGCCAGTCGGATGGCGTGCATGGTAGCTTCCGTACCGCTGTTGCCGAAGCGCACCATCTCGACCGGAAAGCGGTTACAGATTTCTTCCGCCAGTTCCCACTCCATGTCGTGCGGCATACCGAACATGGTGCCGGTGCTGAGACGCTTCTCCACCGCCTTCATGACTGCGGGATGGCAATGTCCGGCCATGAGTGCGCCGAAACACAGGTTGTGATCGATGTATTCGTTGCCATCGACGTCGCGGAACTTGCTGCCCGATCCTTCTTTCACAAAAATCGGATAGGGATCGTAGGCGCGATAGTTGCTGGCGACTCCCAAGGGTATGCGTTTGAGGTTTTTCTTGTGAGCGACGGCGGACTTCGGGGTGCGACGCTCGAACGTTTCGAGCTCTTTCTGCAATGCGGGGTACATCTTGGTCTCCAGGAAAACTCAGGCCGATGCGGCCATTAGAGTGCCCGGGCGACCGCAGCCGCCCGGGGTTCGATCAGGTCAGAAGAAGAATTTTAGCGCAAATTGCATCAACCGTGGATCGCGGGCCTGCGTCACTTGGCCGAACTGCGCGCCATCCGAAGTGTTGCCGTCCGGGTTGAAGAACTGGGTGTGGTTGAAGATGTTGAAAAACTCGGCGCGGAAATCAATGTGCCTGGTTTCGGACAGCGCGATGGTCTTCAGGATGGCAAAATCCGTGTTGCTGATACTCGGCCCGCAACAGATCGTACGGGGAGCGGTGCCAAGAGTTCCCAGCAACGATTTTTCAAAGCATCCGAACACGGCCCCCTGGCTGCAGGCCGGCACCGTGTTGTCGGTGCCGTTCTCAGTGAAACTATTCGGATCGAAGAAGTAGCTGCCATTCTTTTGCGGGCTCTGAGTGTGAAAGGGAGCTATCTGCGCAGGTTCGCCCGGCAGTTCGAAATCGAAGCTATACATCAGCTCGTTGTCGGCCAATGAAGTAATGCGGATGGGAAATCCGGTCTGATAAGTGGTGATGCCAGAGAGAGCCCAGCCGTTGAGCACTTTGCCCATGGCGCCGCTGTATTTGTGGAAGGGCAGCTCCCAGTAGTAGCTGAATACGATGCGGTGCCGCGCGTCGAACTCCGAGAGGGCGCGACTGCGAGCCGGATCGATCGGATTCAGGATGCCCTCGAAGCTGGAGGCCTCGTCGAACGATTTGCTGAACGTATAGGCTGCGGTGAACTGCAATCCGTGGGCAAATCGCTTGTCCAGCGATGCCTGCAAGGAGTTGTAGGCCGAGTTGGCGATCGTGTCCTGAGCGAAGATGCTGCTGAACACGGGAATCCCGTCCTGTGGGCAACCCGTCCCGCTGAATGGGTCACAATTGGGCGAGGAGTAGCGCCGCAGGCCCACCAGGCTAATGTCGCTTGGGGTTGGCGTATTCGCCGGAATCAAGCTCGGCCCGTTGGGCCCGTAGGGAACCAGCAGCCCCTTGGGGCCGGTCACGGTGCCCGCTGGAATAAAGAAGGAGCTGTCCGCCGAGTACGGTCCGCAGGTCCCGGCTCCGAGAGCGTCGTTGATATCCAGACAAGTCTGAGGATTGCCGTAATTGACGTCGTGCGTGGCCAGGAGACGGTGCCCTTGCGATCCCACATAGCCTACCTGCAGTTTCAGGTCATTGCTCAGCTCGCGCTGGATGGTGAGGTTGTATTGCGCCGAATACTGGCTGCGCATGTTGGGCTGAAACTGGCCGAACAACAGGATGGGACGGAAGGTGGACCAGTCAACCGCCTTACCGCGGGGCGGATTCAGGATGCCGTTAAACGGATTGGGATAAACCGTGGCCCCATCCTGACCGAGAAAGGGAGTGTTGAACAGAGTGTCAACCGGGAAGGTGCTGCCCCCGAAAGGAGGCTCGGCGCTGAACTGCTCGAGCACCAGCTGCTCGATTGGGTTATAGAAGAGACCCCAGCCGGCGCGAATACTGGTCTTGCCCGAGGTCCCGGGACTCCACGCAATACCCAGCCGGGGAGCGAACGCCTTGTAGTAGGTCTGGGTCAAGCCGTTGGGTATGCCGGTATCTCCCGGGACCACCAGGCCAGTCGGAACCGTTCCGGTATTGTTGCAATCCGGGTTGGCGACTCCCAGGCCCTGGAACGTCGCAACGCTATCCGCATTGAGCTGGCAGGGATAGATCTTGGACACTTGTCCCGGCCGGAAAGTCTGAACGTGTTGGCTGATGTCGGCGATCGGGGTGTTGAGCTCCCAACGCAGGCCGTAATTAAAGGTGAGGTTTGGTCTGATCTTCCAGCTGTCCTGGGCAAACAGATACAGTCCAGTGCTGCGAACATTCTCCACCTGGGCCGAACCTTCCCCGAACGAGCCGGGGAATCCGAGCAGGTAGTCGGGGAAAACTGTGTCCGTGCCCAGGGTGTTGCTCGAGGTGCCGTCAAAAAAGTATTCGCCGCTGACGTCAAAGAAGAGAGTCTGGTCAAAGCGCTGGCGCCTAACATCGCCACCGAACTTGACCGAGTGGTTGCCAATGACTTTGCTCACACTGTCCGACCACTGGAACGAGTTTCCCACCTGGGGCAACTCGCCCTCGGCGTTGTTGCCAATGACGAATCCGCCACTCAGCTGGATGAAGGGAAGACCTTCGTGCTGCGGCCCGAGGCCGGGATGAATGCCAAGATTGTTCGCCGCCGTGCCATCGGAGAAACAAGGCACGGCGCCGAGCGCGGTGGTAAGCCAGCTTGGTGCCGCAGGACAGGAATCCTGCACCAGGCTGGTGTTCTGCGGGTGCTGGAAGGTGCGCTGCGCCTCGCGGTTGTAATTGAAACGGAACTCATTGATGGTGTTGTTGCTGATAGTCCAGGTGTGACTGATGTTCCATTGCTGGAAACGCTCGGACACCGCGGAGGCGAAGCCGGGAACGTTGGCTCCGGCGGCCTGGAACTGGGCAAAGGGCAGGACCTCGTGATGATCGTCGAAATAGTAATAGACGCTCAGGTTCTGCTTGTCGTTAATGCGGTGGTCGAACTTGACCGTGAATTGGTCGCCGCGCTCAGGCTGTACGGGGATGGTTTGAACCGTATTGCCATTGACCGGAGTGGGGACGAACTGAAGCAGATCGACAGCGGTCGCGTCCATGCAGCCCAGGGGAATGATGTTGCCCGGGAACAGGTCAGAATACAGCTGGCCGTCTGGGATATTAGGCGCCGCGCCCAGCGCCGTCGTACAGTTGGGACGCTGGTTGAGCGCAAAAGCGTTATTCAAGGTTCCGCTGAAGGGAGACTCCGCGGAAAAATCGGAAAATGCCTGGGTTGCGCTGGGACGCTCCTGCGCCAGAGGCACGGTCACGGCCGGCGACGGCACTCCCTGACGGATGCGGCGACCTTCGTAGGAGGCAAAGAAGAAAGTACGGTCCTTCTTAATCGGCCCGCCAAAGGTGCCGCCGAATTGGTTTTGGTTGAACTGCGGCTTGGGGCATCCGTCGGCCGAAAAGCAGTAGCCATTCGCATTCAGCACTTTATTGCGGAAAAACTCGTACACGTTTCCGTGGAAGCTGTTGGTGCCAGACTTAGTGACTACATTGACGATGGAGCCGGAGTTGCGGCCATATTCGGCGTCGAAGGTGTTGGTCAGGACCCGGAATTCCTCGATGCTGTCGGGCGAAGGCTGGACGGTCGGCAGGTTGACGAACTGATCGTTGGCGTCGCCCCCGTTCACGCTGAAGTTGTTGGAACGCCCGCGGCCGCCGTTCACTGAGACCGCGCCCGAATTGTTGCTGCCGTAGACGATAGAGTTGCTGGAGCCGACGGTGGACATGACACCCGGCTGCAACTGCAGGAACTGGTACGTGTCGCGCGCATTCAGCGGAAGCTGGCTGACCGAGCGATCATTGACCACGGCGCCCAGCTGGGTGCTGGTAGTGTCCACCAGCGGGGCTTCGGAAGTAACCTCCACTACTTCCTTGGCTTGACCGATCTGCAGCACGGAATTCAGCGAGACCACGCCGTTCACTTCGACGATTACATTTTTCGAAACATTCTTCTTGAAGCCGGCCAGCTCAAACTCGACGGTGTAGACGCCGGGCACAACCTCCAGGAAACTGTAATCTCCGCTGGCATTCGTCTTGGTATCCCGGGCGACGCCGGTGGCTTGATTGGTCAGGCGCACGGCGGCCTCCGCCAGCACGGCGCCGGTGGGATCGGCCACTCGCCCCAGCACTCGTCCGCCCGTGCTCTGTCCGAAAGCGGGCATTACGAGCGCCGCCAATAACCCCAGCGATGCCAGCCAGAAAACCGGGGCACGACGCGCCGTCGAGGGAATCATGAAGAAACCTCCGGATCACCAGTGAGATTTTTTAACGAAACCAGCGTATTGCATCGCCGGCAAACCTTGCTATAATCGCGCAAGGTTAGAAGCACCCTCCGCAGACTGTCAAGCAAAAAATAGCGTTGCTCCGGATCGGCAAAAACACTTAGGGGAGCAGGGTTCGGGATGAAGCCGGCTGAGCGAAAACCCTACTTGAAAATCGGCGACGTGGCCCGACTGGTCGGCGTTTCCCCCTCGGTCATTCGCTCCTGGGAGAGCCTGGGTCTGACTCGTCCACACCGCACCGCCAGCAAGTACCGCCTGTATGCGCCGGAAGACGTAAAGCTGCTCAAACGGGCGCGCTTCCTGCGCAAGGTGCGCGGCTTGAATGCGGCGGCCATCGTGCAGATGCTCAAACGCGACGGCCTGGTGCGGCCTTCCTCGAACGGCGCCTCCAATGCGATCGGCGTGCGCCTCCGCCACCTGCGGGTTCGACGCGGGCTTTCTCTGGCGCGCGTCGCCAAGGCAGTGGGCATCTCGCTGGGATTTCTGAGCGCCCTGGAACGCTCTCACATGAGCGCGTCGGTTTCGACCCTGCGCAAGCTGGCACGGTTCTACAAGACCAACATCCTGGATTTTTTCGATCCCGCGGAATCGAATATCCGCCTGGTGTCGCCAGACAAGCGCAAGGTGCTCGAAGCCGGTCCCGGAGTGCGCATGGAATTGCTCGCCTGGGGCAACACGGTCATGGAGCCCCATCTTTTCCGCATCGCTCCCCAGTCCGGCAGCGGCGAGTCTTACCACCACGAGGGCGAGGAGTTTCTGTACATCCTGCAGGGCGAGTTGCAGATTTCTCTGGAGGGCGAGGAGTACCATCTTCAGCCGGGCGATAGTTTCTACTTCGAGAGCGCGACGCCACATAGCTGGAAGAATCCGGGCCGCAGCGAAACCTGGGTGCTGTGGGTCAATACGCCGCCAACCTTCTAACAGCCGCGATATTTTTAAGACCGCAAAGCACGGGAGGAATCTTGGTCGAGTGCAAAGAGCTTCAGATCAGGTCGCATCATCTCCTTATATTCGTCTTGGTCGCCGTTACCTTATTGCTGTTGCCTGGCGTAAGCGCCCAGTCCGCGCCAGCCTCCGCAGAAACGGTGATCGTGAATGCCCGCGTCTATACCGTCAATGCCGGCCAGTCCTGGGCGGAGGCGGTCGCCATCAGTGGAGGCAAGGTCCTCGCAGTGGGCAGCACCAAGGAGATTGGCGCCTATCGCGGCTCCTTCACCAAGGTCATCGATGCTAAAGGCAAGCTGGTCCTGCCTGGTTTCACCGATTGCCACATCCACTTCATGGAAGGATCGCTCGGCCTTACCCAGGTTGATCTCAACGGAACCAAGTCCGTGGCCGAGATTCAAAAGCGGGTGAAGGAATATTCCGTCGCCCATCCCGAAGAAAAATGGATTGAGGGTATGGGCTGGACCTACCCGACATTCAGCCCCTCCGCGCTGCCGGACAAGAAGTTTCTCGATGAAGTCGTTCCCGACCGTCCCGTATTCCTGGAAGCCTTCGACGGCCACAGTTCGTGGGCCAATAGTAAAGCACTGGCCATGGCGGGAATCACGCGGAAAATTGAACCTGACCAGATCGCTGGCACGGAAATACTGCTGACCATGGTCGGCGGAAAAGTTGTTTACCAGGCCCCCAAATGGCCGGCAACCGCGGCCGCAGCGGAGATGAAGCCATGATTCGGCGTCTAGCGTTTTCCCTGCCACTGTTTGCGGCGGTCGTGCTGCTTGGTTCCTGCGGCAAGAAGACTCCCACCCTGAACCTGCTGGTTTGGGAAGGCTATGCCGATCCTTCTTTCGTCCAGGGCTTCGAAGAAAAGTATCACTGCAAGATTTCAGCTTCCTACATGGGATCGAGCGATGAACTCGTGGCCAAGCTGCGGGGCGGAAGCGCGGGAAATTATGATGTGATCTCGCCTTCGAGCGACGTGGCGACTTCCATCGCGGCCGCGGGTCTGGCTCTGCCGCTCGATCTTTCTCAGATCCCCAGTTACGGCCGGCTCTCGCCGCAGCTCACTTCCCTGCCCCTGGTGCGAATCAAAGGACAAGTTTACGGTGTGCCGTTCATGTGGGGACCTGACCCGCTGATTTACGACACTACAGTCTTCCCCAAGCCTCCCGAGAGTTGGACGGTGTTCTGGGACCCGAAATATCGCGGCAAGATTTCAGTCTGGGACGATCTTTCGACCATCTACATGGCGGCGCAGGTTCTGGGCTACGACAAACCCGATCCCTCGCAGCTGTACAACCTCACCGACGAACAGCTCGACGCGGTCAAGAAGAAGTTGCTGGAACTCAAGCCCAACATACGAAAGATGTGGTCGACCGGCGGCGAACTGACCAACCTTTTCCAGAATCACGAGGTGGTGGCGGCCATGGGGTGGCCGCTGATGACCAATCAGCTTCGCAAGATCAATTTTCCCGTGGGCGAGACCATCCCCAAAGAGAACACTACGGGCTGGATCGACCATCTGATGATCACCGCCGGCAGCGAGAACAAAGAGCTGGCCTACAAATTCCTGCAGTACATGGTCGAGGCGCAAACCCAGAAAAAGGTGACGGATGTTACTGGATACACTCCGGCGAATCCGCAGGCGGCACAATTCATGACGCCGGATGAGATCAAGGGACTCCACCTCGACGACGTCGACAACTATCAGGCGCGTCTCTATTTTTGGCAGAATGTGCCGCGCCGCGCCAAGTACAACGAAATCTGGAACGAAGTGAAGGCCGCACAGTAGTGGAACAGTGAGGTCAGTGCGGTTATGTTGGCCGCGGGCGACTCGTCCGCGACTGGGAGGGCAGGATGCCTTCTGGACAGCCGGCGAGACGCCGGCGCTACGAGGCTACGAAGAAGCTTTTGGCTACCATAAGCGAATCCGCAACGAGTGACGCAGTGCCGTCTTCGGCGGCTCCGTTGCTTGAAATCCGCAACCTGGCCAAATCGTTCGGGAAAAACGCAGTGTTGCGCGACATCTCGCTGCAAGTGGCCGAGGGAGAATTCCTCACCATCCTGGGCGAAAGCGGTTCGGGCAAGACGACCCTGCTACGCATCATCGCTGGTTTCGAAAGCGCCACCTCCGGCGAAATTCTCATGGGCGGCGAGCGCCTCGATAACCTGCCACCGTACCGGCGCCGGGTTAACACCGTGTTCCAGCATTACGCGCTGTTCCCTCACTTGACGGTCGCGGAAAACGTTGGCTACGGATTAAAGGTCGCCAGGCTACCCCAGCAGGAGATTGCCTCCCGGGTCGAGCAGGCGCTCGACATGGTCAAGATGACCGCCTACGCCGCGTCCAAGCCGGCGAAGATCAGCGGCGGGCAGCAGCAGCGAATCGCCCTGGCCCGCGCCCTGGTCAACCGTCCCCGCCTGCTATTGCTGGACGAGCCGCTTTCCGCGCTGGATGCCAGCCTCCGCCGCCAGATGCAGGTGGAACTGAAGTCGCTGCAGCGCGAAGTCGGCATCTCTTTCGTGTTCGTCACCCATGACCAGGAGGAAGCCATGGTCATGTCCGATCGGATCGCGCTGCTGCGCCTGGGAGAACTGGAACAGGTCGCGTCCCCCCGCGAGATTTACAATCGTCCGGCCACCGCCTATGTCGCGCAGTTCATCGGGCACACCAATCTGCTCAGCGGAGAAGTAAAAGATGGAGTGGCGCGTTGCCAGTCGCTTTCCTGGCGAACCGGTTTGCGCGACGGCCCCGGCTTGTTCTCGTTGCGTCCTGAAAATATCCGGGTGAGCCGAAGCGCTGGCGGTGGTGCGCCGGTACGCTTTCGCGGCAAGGTCATCCGACAGGCATTTCACGGGGCCACCGAACTGCTCCAGGTCGAGTGCGCCGGCGGGCTGGAGCTTTCCGTTCGCGCCGCCAGCCAGGAAAATTGGAACGGCGACGTAGACCTCGAGTTTTCGCCCGCGGATGCAGTGCCCGTCCGAGAATCCGAGATTCGGCAACCCCGGGAAGGGACCTGATTGATTGTGTGGGGCGGGTGCCCTCGCCCGCCGCGTTTGACTTGGTCTTTTTATGTTCTCCCGCGCCTATCGCGCCGCCATCACCGTGCCGCCGCTGCTGTGGGTGGCGGTGTTTTTGCTCGTTCCCTACGCCATACTTCTCTGCTACAGCTTCTGGTCGGTTTCATCATCGCAGGAGATTGTTCATACCTGGACGCTCGACAACTACCGCCAGCTCCTGCAGGTGAATGCTTACTGGCAAACCTTGTTGCGCTCGATGTGGATCGCCGCGCGGGTAATGATCTTCTCTCTACTCCTCGGCTATCCGCTGGCCTACTACCTGTCATTTCACGCCAGAAGAAAAGAACTCCTATACCAGTTGGTGATCATCCCGCTCTGGGTGAGTTACCTGGTGCGGGCCTACGCCTGGAAGACGATCTTGGGCAGCGATGGCGTCCTCAACACACTGCTGCAGTATGTGCACGTGACGCGACATCCGCTCGATTTTCTGTTGTACAGTCCGTTTGCGGTCGTGCTGACGCTCACGCACATTTACACGCCGTTCACGTTCTTGCCGATTTATGCGGCGCTCGAACACATTCCGCGGAACCTGGTCGAGGCATCGCACGATTTGGGCGCATCCCCGATTCAGACTTTCTGGCGGGTGATCTTCCCGCTTTCGATTCCCGGGGTTCTGGCGGGAGCGACTTTTGCATTCGTGCTGAGCCTGGGTGATTTTCTGGCTCCTCTTCTGCTCGGCGGCCCCAGCGGCATCATGATTTCGAATATCGTGGTCAGTCTGTTCGGGGCCGCCTACAACTGGCCCCTGGGCGCTGCCATATCGTTCTGCATGCTGGCGCTGGTGCTGGCGCTGCTCTTTCTCTCGGAAAGTCTGGAGAAGAAATGGAGCTTTCGATGAGGTCTGGAAGATGAATCGCGAGCGCACCGTGCCAACTTCGCGCTGGCTGCCCGCGCACGCCATCGTTGTCTTCGGTTTTCTGTACCTGCCGATCGTTACCCTGATCGTCTACTCCTTCAACGGTTCGGGCGTAGGCGGATTTCCTCCGCGCGATTTGACCCTGAACTGGTACCGCCTGCTCTTTGCCGATGACGCGATATGGACGTCGGTACTGAACAGTCTGCTGGTTGCCTTTGCGGCGATGGCGATTTCACTTTCGTTCGGCATCCCGGCAGCGCTGGCGCTCGATCGCGCCAACTTCCCGGGCAAGACCCTGTTTCGCCGGCTGGTCCTGCTGCCGCTGATCCTGCCCGGCATTATTACCGGACTTTCCCTGCTGATGCTGTTTCGCGAGGCTGATGTGAAACTGAGTCTGCTGACGATTGTTCTGGGCCACGGCACGGCGCTGATCTCGGTTGCGACCACCGAGGTTTTCGCCGGCCTGCAAAAACTCGATCGCGCGCAGGAGGAAGCCTCGCTCGACTTGGGTGCCAACTACTGGCAGACCTTCTGGCGCGTGACGCTTCCCAACCTGCGGCTATCCATCATCGGTGCGGCCCTCTTGATCTTCACCCTGTCCATGGATGAAATCGCGGTCAGTTTTTTCCTGATCGGACGCGACAACACGCTGCCCCTCGAAATCTGGGGACGCCTGCGGCGCGGCATCACCCCGGAGATCAACGCTATTTCGACCATCATCTTCTTATTTTCCCTGGCCGCAATCGTGACCTGGTACCGACTGAGAGCAAAGGCTGAAACTGACCTGGTGTTGTAGCGCCGGCGTCGCGCCGACTGGCTGGCAGGCGTCCCGCCTGCCCATCCAATAATTGACCGGCAATTCCTTCTGCGGGACAAGTTATTGCCGCCCAACCCTCGCCAACTCCCTGTTAAACCTGCATACATAGTAAAGTAGTAGCAGCGCTGTATTTTGTGAGCCTCAGGAAGGCAACTGACTTTTGACTTCAAACATCCGTAATATCGCCATCATCGCGCACGTTGACCACGGCAAAACCACGCTGGTGGACGCCATGCTGCGGCAAAGCGGCACGTTTCGCGCTAACGAGCATTTGATTGAACGCGTCATGGACTCCAACGACCTGGAGCGTGAGCGTGGCATCACGATTCTCGCCAAGAACACGGCCATCTTCTATCACGACGTAAAGATCAACATCGTCGACACCCCGGGCCACAGCGACTTTGGCGGTGAAGTCGAACGCGCCCTCAAGATGGTGGACGGCGTCATGCTGCTGGTCGATGCGAGCGAAGGCCCGCTACCGCAGACCCGCTATGTTCTGAGCAAGGCTCTCGAAGCCCACCTGCCTCCGATTGTCGTGATCAATAAGATTGACCGTTCCGATGCCCGTCCACAGGAAGTGTTGAACGAAGTCTACGATCTGTTCATCGACCTCGACGCCAAGGAAGAGCAAATCGACTTTCCGGTTTTATATACCAATGCCAAAACCGGTACCGCTTCGACGGAAATCAAGGGCGGCGGAGAAAACTTGCAGCCGCTGTTTGAAGCCATCGTCAAAACCATCCCCGAACCGAAAGGCGATCCGGCGGGACCGCTGCAGATTCTGGTGGCCAATCTCGACTACAGCGACTATCTTGGCCGCCTCGCCATCGCGCGCGTGTTCAATGGGACCATGCACACCGGCGAGGATGTCGGCATCGCCCGCCTGGATGGCACGCTGCACAAGACGAAAATCACCAAGCTCTTTTCCTTCTCCGGCCTCAAGCGGGTTGACATCACGCAAACCACGCTGGGGGACATCATTGCGGTCGCCGGGGTGGAAGGCATCACCATCGGCGAAACCATCACCGACGCGGAGAATCCGTCGCCACTCCCCCATATCGCGATTGACGAACCCACCATCGCCATGCTGTTCACGGTGAACACTTCTCCCTTCGCCGGCCGCGAAGGCACCTATGTAACTTCCAGAAATTTACGTGAACGCCTGCAGAAGGAACTCTTAACCAACGTTTCCCTGCGCGTGGAAGATACGGAAAGCACGGATTCATTCGTCGTCATGGGACGCGGCGAACTGCAACTCTCTATCCTGATCGAGATGATGCGGCGCGAAGGCTTCGAACTCATGGTGGGCAAGCCCGAGATCGTCACTAAGCGGGTAGACGGCAAGCTGATGGAACCGATTGAAAAGCTCACGGTGGACGTGCCGGAAGAATTCGTCGGCGTGGTGATGGAACAACTGGGCGCGCGCAAGAGTGAAGTCCTCAACATGCACAATCACGGATACGGGCGGGTGCGCATCGAGTTCCGCGTTCCCAGCCGCGGCCTGATCGGGCTGCGCAGCCAGTTGCTCACCGACACTCGCGGCACGATCGTCATGAATTCCCTGTTCGACGGCTACATCGAGTGGCAGGGCGAAATTCCTCACCGCCTGACTGGCGCACTGGTATCCGACCGCAACGGCGTCACCACTCCCTACGCGCTATACAACCTGCAGGAACGGGGCGAGCTCTTTGTCGGCCCCACCATCGACGTGTACGAAGGCATGATCGTCGGGGAAAACGCCAAGGACAACGACCTCGACGTCAACGTGGTGCGCGAGAAAAAGCTGACCAACATGCGGTCCTCCACTTCCGACATGGCGATCCGCCTGGTTCCCTTCCGCAATTTGAACCTGGAGCAGGCCATCGAATTCATTACCGACGATGAATACGTCGAAGTCACTCCCAAATCGCTGCGCCTGCGCAAAAAAGTCCTGCAGGCCAACCGGCGCGGCAAGAAGAGTTCGATGGTCGCGGTCGAAGAGTAGGCCCCGGTCATCGTAATTACGGCCATCCGGACAGCCCCGAGAATCCCGCTCGCTCAGGAGACATCGATGAAGCAGAATACGGTCAGGACGGTTGCGTTAAGAAGCTTCGGGCTGGTGGTCTTGCTGGGCTTGGTGTGGCAGGCCCAGGCACAGGACGCCAAAACGCTGTATCCGAGTATGGCCCCGCTTGAGCAATACCTGATGGAGCGAAATGCCGAGATAGCCCTGGCCCGGAGCGCGGCCCCGGAATCCATCTCAGGGGATGCGGAAATCATGGTGCTCGGACAGCACGGTTACGAAACCGCAATCAAAGGCAAGAACGGTTTCACGTGCCTGGTGTGGCGATCATGGATGTCTGGAACCGACGAACCCGATTTTTGGAATCCCAAACTGCGGGGCCCGGCCTGCCTCAACATGCTGGCTGCGCGATCCCAAGTTCCACTCACACTCAAGAAAACCGAGGCGATATTGGCTTCGCGATCCAAAGAGCAGATGTCCGACGCCGTCAAAGCCGCTTTCGACAGGAAGGAATTGTTGACGCCGGAATCCGGCGCCATGTGCTACATGATGTCAAAGCAACAATACTTGAGCGACGTTGGCGGGCACTGGCACCCTCACCTGATGTTTTTCTTCCCCCTCACAGAGCCTGCAGTTTTGGGCGCGGGTCTGCCGGGCTCCCCGGTTTTAGCAAGTCAGGACCCGCTGGGCCACCTCACAGTGTTTATGATTCCGGTCGGCAAGTGGTCGGATGGGACAGCTGCCTCCATGGGTAATTAGTGAGGACGAGTAGTGAGGACGAGCAACTGTAATTTGGATTCTCAAGCACCGTGCGGCAGCGACAGAAAGTCCCCGCCTTGTCTCTCCAAAAAAACGGAGAGACGAGGACGGGGCACACTCAGGATCTTGGAGCGGATTGTATACTTCCCTCTAGAGGTGCCCACGGTCGACACCAAGCCCATCAGGATGTTTCTCGTCCCCTGCAGTTGCGGGACCGCGTTTGCGGTTTCGGGGAACTACGACTGTCAGGGGACCGCCTGGAGCCGCTATCTGAAATGTCCCCAGTGCGGCAAGCGGCATGACCCTAAAAACCGATTGCTGCAACTCGGCTATCAGCGCGGGGGCTATTGGAAGGTGGAAGAGTGCTGACTGGCCGCAGAGCGCACCCGCATGTTTTCTGAGGATTTGCAGGCCTCACGGAATAACTTCCCATCCCGGAAAGACCTGCTATACTTCCCCACGCATTTGACTGTTCAACTGCTCCGGCTGTAAGACGGCCAACCAGCCCCAGCTTTTCCGCCGAAGTTCAGCACTCTCAGATAGCTCACTTAGAGGCGACTCGCTTGAAGAATATCTTTGTTGGGAACCTTGACTTCAATACTTCAGAGGAAGAGCTGCGGCAGATGTTCGAGGCGCACGGGCAAGTAGACCGGGTCAGCATCATGACCGACCGCGACACCGGCCGCTCGCGCGGCTTCGGCTTTGTCGAGATGACGAACGCGGAAGAAGGAGACAAGGCGATCGCCGCCCTGAACGGAACCCAGGTAGGCGGGCGCACGCTGAACGTCAACGAGGCGCGCCCCAAGGTAGAGCGCGGAGGAGGCGGCGGAGGAGGCGGCGGCCGGGACCGCGGCGGTCGAGGCGGCGGTGGCGGCGGCCGAGGCCGCTACTAGCCGCGCTCTGGTCAGCCGAAGCTGGCTTCTCAATTTCCCAGCGCACCAGGCTGGCCTGCATGCTCCAGGCATCGGGCCTCAGAGGTCAAGGCTCGACAACCGCACCTCGATAAGATCCCGTCTCTGTCGTTGGCCCGATTCGCGTGCCCCAATTGAAGCCCAAAGCCCCGGCATGTAAACTGAACTCAGCGCGCCCGTAGCTCAGATGGATAGAGCGATTGCCTCCGGAGCAATAGGTCGGGAGTTCGAATCTCTCCGGGCGCACCAGAACCTTCGTGCCTCGCTGGCATCC
>CAVULZ010000006.1:0-213785 GCA_963742495.1 Terriglobia bacterium | reverse complement strand
CATTTTGCGGGAAACCGGCCCCGGCGCGGGCGGTTCTAATGGGGGTAAGGAGCTACGGCTGCGGCACGATATTCGCGTGACGGGCAACCTCTTGCCACCGACCCTGCTGTTTCATCCAGATCGCCGTGAATCGGAGTTGCTCAGTCTTCCCGGCATTCGGCATCTTCCCTCCCCAGACTACCGTTTCCCTGCCCGCTAGGATCACGGTGTCGCCATAAACGCGAGCGTATTCGATGCCACGGTCGTATGAAGTGATTACAAGAAAACCTGACTTTACCATGCCGAGCACTTGTTGCTTGGTCACGAACTTGTTCAAGGGATTAGTGACGACGAGGTCGTCGGACCAGAGCTGCGCCATCGTTTTTGGATCCTTGTGCAGGAACGCCTGCACTTCTTGGTCGCTAGCTTGGCGCACTGCTTGTTCCGCCTGCCTATCGCCGGAGGCTGGCGATATTTGTGCTGCTGCAAACAACGAAACCGCTGTGAACATCAGCAACGGCATTATTCGCATGCTCCCTCCAGATCGGATGAAATTCTACACTCTGCTTCTTTCTGCGCGTACCCGGTGCATACCTGACGAAATCAGGCGTGTCTGTTGAAAAAGTCTCTCAGTTGATGCTTGTGGCAGTGCAATGTTCGGGTTATAAGCAGGCCAGAGTTCCCGATGTTGCGGTTTACCATTACATTCGGAGGCCTGCTGCTCATGATGGGACACCAATCCCGCTCAGAAGCGTTGTTCTATTACTTTCGCCTGGAAGATCAGGTTCCTGAAAATCATCTGCTGCGCCTTATTGATCGCCACGTCGACCTCGACTTTATTCGCGCAAAGTTGAAGAACTCCTACAGCGACACGGGAAGGCCATCCATCGACCCCGAACTGCTGCTGCGCATGCTGCTGGTCGGCTATCTCTACGGCGTCACGAGCGAGAGGAAGCTGGTGGAAGAGTTGCGCATGCATCTGGCGTGGCGATGGTTCACGGGACTCGGCTTCGATCAGGAGATTCCGCACCACTCTACGTTTTCGAAGAACCGACATGGACGGTTTCAGGAATCGAATCTGTTTCAAGAGTTGTTGAAGAGATCGTTGCTCGTTGCGTCGAGGCCGGATTGGTGAAGGGCGAGCACATGTCGGTGGACGGCAGTTTCATCCAGGCCAATGCCCGATCATCACAGCCGCGTTCCCCGCGAGCAACTGGCGGAGGTGGCGAAGGTGAACCACACGGTACGCGAGTATCTAGTCGAACTGGAGCGGAAGAACCCGGTCGAACCTCCGGTTCCGCAGCAAGAGAAGGTTTCGACCACCGACCCGGATTCGACCTACGCGACTAAAGGCGGTCCCAGCGCGGCTCGGCTATTACGACAACTATCTGGTGGATAACGCCAGTTGCGTCATTGTGGGCGTGCAAGCTACGCCGGCGCGATTGAGTCAGGAGAGCGTCGCGGCCCGTGACATGATCAGCGCTATCGCGAACGTTATGGCTGCCTGCCGCAGACCCTGGCGGCGGATACGACCTACGGCAACGGTGAACTGCTGCAATGGCTTGATGAACGCGGTATCGCCGCGTACATCCGGCCGTGAAAGAAAATCCCAATGGGCCGACCGATCTCTATGGCATCGACCAGTTCACCTACATACCCGAGGACAACTGCTATATCTGCCCGGAAGGCAAAATCCTGAAGTACGTCGGCCGAATCAATGCCCGCAACCGCACACACGTTCTATTATTCGCACGGTGAAGCGCTGTCGCGAGTGCTCCCAGAAGAGCCGTTGCACACGAGGCAAGTATCGGACGATCGCCATCCATCACTTGCGAGCCAGCGCGGCAGCGTGCCCACGCCCTGGCCCAGACACCAGCGTTCGCCATCTCGCAGCGGGCTACGGCGTAAAGTGGAAGCACTCTTCGCAGAGCTGAAGAATTACATCGGACTACGCCGACTGAGGCTGCGCCGGATGCGCTTTGTGCGCGAGCAGTTTTACCTGGCGGCGACAGCGCAGAACCTGAAACGGCTGGTGCGATTCCTCAGTGGTAAGCCGACTCCAGAGATCGCAACTGCATCAACGTATCGAACGAAACAAAGAAGCGCATAACCAGGCAACGGCATCCTCACAGACGACAACGCACACTGTGAGGGACTTTTTCAACACCCACAGGCGTTAGCACAAGCTTGCGGTGCGCCGTGAAAGGCCCTATTCCTCAGCGGGTGCGAGTCCCGCCCGGGAGCTGGTTCGCTCCACCCGGTAGCAATCAGAGCGGCGACAGAGGAAACGAAGTCGTCGGAGCCTCTGGTGTAGAGGGTCGCTTAGGCGACTTGGCGAGCCATGTAGGCCGTAACGTGAGTGAACGCTGAGCAGGCCCCGAAACGTGCAATGCAGGAGCTATCCCATCCGTAAGCTAGGGATGGCCGACGCTGATGGAACAGTACGAGCGAATGAGTTCCATCAGACCTGCCGGGGTAGTGGCGACGGCATGCAGGCAAAAGGGGAATAGCAGCAACACGGGAAGCCCCAGCGGTGATCGCCTCGGCGATCAACCGGCACCTCGTGAGAGGCAGGCTGGGCCGTTTGGGGTGACGGAGAGGCCCGTATGAGCAATGAAGCCGGGTAACGCCGGTCGAGCAAAGGGGCCTCAGTTGAAAGGAAACGCAAGAAGCGACGAAGACGGAGGGATTGGCGTGAGTCTATCAACCCCAGAAAGCGTTCAGAAGTTGCAGACGGCGTTGCACGATAAAGCGAAGGGAGCGCCCAACTTTCGCTTCTATGCGCTGTATGACAAGGTGTACCGCAAGGACGTTCTGGCTTTCGCCTACGAATGCTGCAAAGCCAATGGCGGAGCAGCAGGAGTCGACGGCCAAACGTTCGAGGACATTGAGGCATACGGCAAGGAGCGATGGTTGGACGAACTGGCGCAAGAGCTGAAGAACCGAACCTATCAACCACTTCCTGTCCGGCGGGTGTACATACCCAAGCCCGATGGGAAACAGCGGCCGTTAGGAGTGCCCGCTATCCGCGATCGGGCAGCGGAAATGGCAGCAGTTTTGGTACTCGAACCCATATTCGAAGCCGAGCTGCAGCCGGAACAGTACGCCTATCGGAAAGACCGCAGCGCACTGGACGCAGTAAGACACGTCCACAAGCTGATCAACACTGGCCATGGAGAAATCGTAGATGCAGATCTCAGTTCCTACTTTGACACTCTTCCGCATTCCGAGCTTCTAAAGTCGGTAGCTCGCCGGGTCGTAGACCGGGCCATGCTGCATTTGATCAAGATGTGGCTGGAAGCCCCGGTCGAAGAAACGGATGAGCGAGGAAAGAAGCGTCGAAGTACGAGAAACGGGGATGAAGGTCGGGGTAGTCCACAAGGCTCCCCGATCAGCCCGTTGCTGAGTAATCTGTACATGCGCCGGTTCGTGCTGGGATGGAAGAAACTGGGGCACGAGAGACGTCTGAAGGCGTACATCGTCAACTATGCCGATGACCTCGTGATCTGTTGTCGCAGTCGGGCCGAAGAGGCCTTGGCCACGATGCGGGCCATGATGTCGAAGCTGAAGCTGACGGTGAACGATACCAAGACGCGGGTCTGCAAGCTGCCGGAAGAGAAGTTTGACTTCTTAGGGTATACGTTCGGGCGATGCTACTCGCCGAAGACGGGACGGGCCTACTTAGGAACGACTCCGTCGAAGAAACGGGTGCAACGCATTTGTAAGGCGATCAGCCATGAAACCGGACGGAACAAGACCCTTCTGGCCCAAGACACAGTAATCACGACACTCAATCGAATCATGATTGGGTGGGCGAATTATTTCTGTTTGGGACCAGTCAGTGATGCCTATCGAGCTATAGAACGACATGCTCGTCGACGGCTGCGCCAGTGGCTGTGTGCCAAGCACAAGCTACGATGGCCGGCAACCAAACGGTATCCGGAAGCCGCCCTGCATCAGAAGCTTGGGCTCGTCCAGCTTAGTCTGCGAACGACCAGCTTTCCGTGGGCGACCTCGTGACACTTTCTCCGAGAGCCGAATGCGTGAAACGCGCCTGTTCGGTTCGATGAGCGGGAACAGGAAACAGAGCCATGCCAACCCGGATTGAGGCGACGCTGCGAAAGCCTCGTCAACAGCCACCGGGAGACTAAAGCCACTGCGCCTGTTCTCGACTCCACCCGTCTGTTCGGCCCCTGCCGCGGGATTTTGAGTGTAACGGCGATTCTTCGCCAACAATCCTTATTGCGATACCGCCAACTCCACAGCATTCATTCACTTGCCTGTTTCACATGTTGCTCCTGCACGCGTTCCGGGAACAAGCTTAGTCATTCTTGGTTGAGTGCCCAAAAGCCGGCCTTGGTGGCACGGCTGAAGACGTGCCCTTTCACCAGAGTCGCTCAACCCAAACCCTACGCCACTCCCTCAACAATCGAATCCCCGGTTCTGCGCCACGTTCCGAGTCACTCGCAGATTCCGGCCCTCCTCGGACAAACCCGTGCGTGTCGAATCCTTTGTCGCCGCCTGCATACAACCGGACTACCGGCAGCTCTGGCGCTACTCGTCGCGCCTAGTTCTTGATCTGAGACTACTGGCCTTGGGTTACGGCTTTTGCCCCCTGCGCGGAAATCGCGACCGAGTCAGGTTGTGTCCAAACAGCTACCCCAGTCATTAAGTCTAAACGGTGCATGGTGATCTTGAGATTGCCACGATCGACCTCGACTAACAGGTAGTGATAATTGACGCTCTTACCGTTAAGAGGGTCATCGGGTGTTCGCTCGATTGGGTAAGGCCGAGCGCCGCCACCGCCGGTCACAAAATAGGTCACACCATGGTGTTCCTGGTGCTCGTAATTGTGCACGTGTCCCGAGAACACCACGAAGCGGACCCGGGTGCGACCCTGGCGCTTCTCCAGCGCCTGGGCCAGCAATTGCTCGGGATGACGTGCTGAGTGCCCGCCCCCCGGAGCCTTGTCGAAGGAGGCGGTATAGGGCGGGTGATGAATAATCAGGAATACGAAATCCACATTCGAAGGAACATTATCGAGTTTTTTCGCCAGCCACTTGCCTTGCGGGCCTGAAGTCTCGGCGAGCGAACTGTCCAATACCAGCATCATCGTATTGGCAGCCCGGACCGCGTAATAGCGATTATTTTCGAGTGCGGGGAAGCGTCGGAAATAATTTGCCAGGGCAATTTTCCGGTTGCCATGAAGATCGTGGTTTCCGAGTGCCGGATACACCGTTAGGTGCCGTTGCCGCCACACTTTGGTTTCGCTGTCCCAGACACTCCAATCGTTGGTGTCGTCTCCGTTATAGGCGATGTCGCCGCCAATCGAGATGAAAGCGGGATCGGCCTCGGCAATCGCCTGCACCAGCGCCCGGCGCACGGAAGGACTAGTGGCGCTGATGTTTGCCGGGTCAGTGAAGCGCGTGTCGCCGTATACGATGAAACGGAATGGGGTCCCAACTCGAGCATTCAACTCCACTGGGTGTCTCTGCGCGAAAAGTAACGGAGCGGCGACCAACAACCACGTTACAAACCTGAAAGATTTGGAAAGTGACACTATAACCTCCTTTGACGCTCTCGCCGCTCAAGCCTGTCGGAGAATCACTCGGATTTTGGACTCGGTGCCCCTTCGTGAGGGTCGGGGCTTCGCAGGCATCCAGTTTGTCATGTTTGATGAATCAGGGGTTCACGAAAACCGGATCGATGGCATTCTCGAGTGTGTGCTGAAATGCATTCCATGGGCAGGTCAGCTTCCCGTCGGCGGTACTGCAGGCGGGTACGAATATGGGAGACTTCAGGGGTGGCGAGTCCAGCGTTAACGGTAATGTTTTTCGCATCTGTTCCAGGCTTTGCCCGACATAATAAGTACTTACCGCCATCTCCTCTTCGCCTTGCTGCCACAGTTCAAATACGAGGGCACTCCCCGGCGGGGTGTCATTGGGCTGGTAGTCATCGAGAAGCCAGTCAATCCGCAGCATTCCTGCGATGTTGGAAATGTTGGTATCGTGTCCGACGATGACCAAAACCCGGTCGCCTACCTCGCCCAGCGATCCGGCTACCGCAGTGCCTTTGACCGCCTGTTCCATGGAACGCAGAATGTGACTTAGCAGGTTTGAGCCCTGAACCCGAGCGACATACGGAGTCTGGCGCGCCAAGTCGGCGTAGGCGGCATGGAGTCGCATGACCTCCATGAGTTTGCCGGCGTCCAGTCGACCCCAGCCGAGATCTTTACCCTCCATCCCGTTCGCGTATTCAAGAAGGAAGTCTTCGGACAACGTCGACCCAATTCTGAGTGGGCCGCGCAGGTCGGCGGAGTGATCACCCTTGCTTGCTTCGAGCGATGAAGGCTGCTTCAAAACCGATTGCTTGCCGGGTTTATCTTCGGCCGGACACGACGCCCCCGGGGCGCAACCGAAGAGCAGTTCACGCAACGTGTCGATCGCAGAACGGTAAACTTGTACGAGAGCGTTCGGGTTGGCGCCGATCCTTCCCGATATTGAAGCAACTGCCAAGGCGCGGTCCGGATTGCCGATACCCGCGGCAAGAGGGCTAAAGAGCGGATCTTTTCCCTCACTTGTGGTGTGTATTCGCATGCCACAGCCTGGCATCAATCCCGCCGCCAGGGCATTACCGGTCTCGCGCGTGCGTGATTCTGCATCCGCGAGGATGACGACATGGCTCGCGTCGTCGCAGCCTGTGGGGCGCATGAGCCCGGCGTCGGCAAAATAGAGCCGGTAATACGAACCGAACAGTGTCATCAGAGTGTTGCCGTGCGCCGTGAGGTTCCCGGGAGCAACTCCCCAATCAGGCCAAGGTTCGCCGGAGTATGCGTTCAGGTCTGCCGACGTCCAAGTGGGTGATCGCACACCGTGACGAGTCAGGATAACGGCGAACCGTAGCTTAGGGACGGCTGCGACTGTATCAGGGGTCGCCGCTGTTGCGGTGGTTGCAGTTACGAAGATCGTGACCAGAGCAAATAGTCGAAACCGAATTCTCATTCTAATCTTGCACACAGACTTCCCGACATTTCTTTGGACTGGAACTACTTGCCTACGACCAACACGACAAACTGACCTGATTCTTCCGTCGACAGGAAAAGCTGGTGTGTCTTGGGATCAAGCGCCATGGTCTTCGCCCGAGGCAGAGTCTTTACGCTACCGACAACTGAGTATTTGTCCGGGCCTTCCTGGCGAATCAGGGTGATTGTTCCTTCCCCGTTCGAATTGAAGATCAGTCGTGTCTCCGGGTCGAATGCGGTTGCGTCCACGTGATCCCCGATGGGGAGTGTGGTGATCACCTGGCCAGTGTCTGCACTCATGACTGCCATTACTTTACTTCTGCAACCGATGAACAAACGCCGGTTAGGCTGATCGATAGCCATGCTCGAGGGTCGGGCACAGGGCGCCGTGGGCCAGCGCTGCTCGACTTTGAGTTGTCGGGAGTCAATTTTCAGGACCAGGCTTTCGTCCTCGAGGTTATTGAATACGAAGCCTTCGCCGTCGGCCACGGCGAATTCGGGCCCGCCGCCCAGGTCAAGCGTGCCCGCAATTGTTCCGTCTGCGCCGTTGATCGCGGACGCACTGTTGCTTCCACCGTTAAAAGCAAAGACCCGCGAGCTGGCAGGATCAAAAATGATTGCGTCGGGATTCTTCCCCACCGCAACCTCCTGGATAACTTTCATGGTCTTCAAGTCGAAGATCAGGACCTTCGCGGCTTTTCCATCGCTGATGAAACCGCGGCCAAGCTCAGGAGCAAGGGCAATTCCATGCACTCCCAGGGTCGGTATGTTGCCTAGGATTTCGCCGGAGTCCACGTCCAGCACGTCGACCCGGGTTCCGTGAGAAACGTACAAACGGCGGGCCGATTCGTCGACTTTGAGGTAGTCCCAGCCACCCTGGCCGGGAATGGGGATCTTCTTAGCGATCTTGTAGCTGTCAGTAGCGAGGGTGGGGGTCACCAACAAGAGCGATAGGACAATCACCACCAGATTTCTCAAGGTTGTCTCCTTAGACTTGCGTTCAAGTGCGCGTGCACTCTTGGCAATAATCCGAAGGCTGGCGAAATTAAAACTGGAAACGCAGCATGAATTGAATCTGCCGGGGCAAACCGGTGCCGGTGTTTGGAGAAGAGGCGTTGTCATTGTTGTTATTGAAATTGTTGGTTGAGGTGATTTGACCGAGATTCCCGGAAGGCAAGAGCGTGTACTGATTCGGTATCGGGTTTCCCTGGCCGTCCGTCGCCTGCGCATAATTAAAAGCCAGGTTGTCACCACTCGGATCTCCCAACTGAACGTGATTAAAAATATTGAATACCTGAACGCCGAACTGCGCGGAAACACGCTCCGTTATCCTGATTTCCTTCATGAGTGCGAAGTCAATCTGCCAGGAGCTGAGGGCACGGATAAGGCCGTTCGGGGCATTGCCAAATCGACTTACCAAACCGTATGAGGCACCCGCTGGATCGAGCGGCGGCGGGGCGAAAGCAGCGGGATTAATCGGGATCGTGTGATTCTCCACTCCTCCCGCTAGCAACAAGGGAACTCCGGGAACAAGGTCGGGCCGTTGAGTGGTTTGGTCGTTGCCGTCCGGGAGTTGGGTTGGCGAAATGTTCATCGTTATAGTGAGCGGATGGCCAGTATGCCAGAAGCCAAGGCTGCTGAGGCTCCAGCCTCCAATTATCTTACCCAAAGCTCCTCCCTCGTTGAGGTAGTGTTTACCTGGTCCAAACGGCAACTCATAGACCGCATTGGCAGTGACGCTGTTGCGAATATCGAACACGCTAGGTCCCTTGTCGCACGCGAGGCAATTCACGTTTTCCGGCCCATTGGACTCTCCACCGCCGACCGACCCGTCGTTGATGGAATGAGACCACGTGTAGTGAGTCTGCAAAGACAGGCCGTTGGTAAAACGGCGTTCCAAACTGAGAAGCAGCGCATGGTAGGAGCTCGCACCAATATCGGACTTAAAGTCTACCGAGCCGTAGGGATCGCCGCCTGGGTAGAACTGGTCTAAGGTGCGAGTGCAATTTCCATTGACGTCCGGTTTGGTTATGCAGAAGTTGACCCCTCCTCGGGAAAACAACCTTACGCCTCGCGATCCCAGATACTGGGCCGATGCCAGAAAGTTGGCAGGCAACTCGTGATCAACGGTGAGCCCCCAGGTTTGGACATACAGGTCACGGCGTCCCTGGCGTTGTAAAGCTCGAGGTTGCTGAAGATTGGTAACATCACTCCCCAGACCGCTCAGGTCCGGGATTGCCTGTTGATAAGCCGGCGAGAGGGGCGTGCCGGAGCCACTCGGATCGAGATTGACGAATGCGGTGAACCGGTCGCTTTCCAGGCCGGCATTGAGATCATCGTTCTGGGCCGCGCCATGGTAGATTCCGAAACCAGCTCGAATGACGGTCTTTCCGTGGAGGGCGCTGGGCGCCCACGCCAGTCCGATCCTCGGATCAAAATTCTTATAGTCGGGATTGTACAGGTCGGGGTTCTTCGGGCAGGCCGGTGTGTTTATGGGTGCGGGAAAAGGGCCATTGGTCGATCCAGACCCTAAGCAGACTCCATGAAATTGATTGAGATCGAAAACCGTGGTCCGGTTGTCCGCTTCGTTGGCCACTCCGTAGTACTCCCAGCGCAATCCCAAGTTGAGCGTTAAATTCGGGGTAACCTTCCACTCGTCCTGGAAATAAGGGAGGTAAAAAGTCCGCCGCAATTTATGACAGCACCACGGAGCGGTGAACGAAATTCCGTACAACGTAGCGTCAACGAAAGCTGTATTCGCGGTGCCGCTATTGTCCGCAAAATTCAAAGTATTATCGGCCGTCTTTCCCTGGTTCAGTCGAACCCGGCGAATCTCCATACCAGTTTTGAAGGTATGGCGACCTCGAACCCAGGTAAGGTTATCAATCACGCCGTAAGTCGTCCCCACTTCATGGTCCGCATTGTCGTTGTTGATCGTAATCCACTCATTCGTCTGGACCGCATAGCTCAGTGGGCTTGCCTGGGGATTGATGAACGGAGCGCGGTTCACGAAAACCTTGGCCTCGTTCAGGACGCGCGGAGAAAAAGTCTTCTGCAGCGCGAGGAAATAGTTCGCTGGATGGTTGATGGTTTGAATCAGGTCGTAGGGCAGGCTACCGCCGTTCGTGCCACTTACCAGACTGATATCCCGCTGAGCCCGTCCGTATAACGTGGTCTTGTCATTGATATGGTAATCCATTCGGGCGAGCCAGCTGTCTTCGTGGACCGTGGTTGGCGCAGGAGCTGTAAATTGGTCGGAATCCGGCAGGCCGTTGCCGGTCTGGTCGACGAAAGCCCCATCGGGAAAGACGAATTTGGGCATGCAATCCCCAATGGACCCTGTTGAGGCGCGCCAAGGGAATGCCTGGAGGATGGAACACATCTGCGGGGACGTGGCCAAGGTTGATTGCTGGATGGATGGTGAAGGCACTAGTACTCGAGTGGTTGCCCCCCCGTATTGGCGCAGACCTTCGTAATTCAGGAAGAAAAACACTTTGTCCTTAACAACGGGACCACCGAGACTCATACCGTACTGTCCGTAACGGAAAGCAGGAATGGCGGGATTTCCGTTGATGTCGAAGTCATTAAAATTGCGAGCATCAAAAACAGAATTCCTCAGGTAGCCGAACAGTGAGCCGTGCAATTCGTTGGTTCCGGACTTAGTGACGACATCGATCTGGCCACCTGCCTGGGTCCCGTATTCCGCGTCGTACAAGGCGCTGCTGACACGATACTCGTCGATTGCGTCCTGAGAGATCTGCAGGCGCGTTTGCGACTTCTGGGCCTGTTCCTGAATACCGCCGGCATCGACGCCGTCAATCTGAAAATTGTTGTCGTCCCGTGCTCGACCCGCGAAGCGAATGGTTCTCTGGTCGCCACCACCGTCGTCCTGGGCGAAGGGCGCGAGGAGAGTGAAACTGGCCCAGTCGCGCCCGTTGTTGGGGAGATTGGCGATCTGACTAGTGTCAATGACGGTCGATGCTTCGGCGGAACTGCGATTCGACGGACTCCCCGGCGATTTGACTTCAACTCTTTCGGCAATCGTGCCCACTTCGAGCTTTATATTCAACGTGTGTGTCTGACCCACTTCCAGCGCAACCTCTTCGATGACTCGGGTCTTGAAACCCGAGTTTGCGACCGTCACGGTGTAGCGACCAACCGCCAATCCGGGGAAACGATAGTAACCGCTCGAGTTCGTCCGCATTTCCTGATCGATACCGGTATCTGCGGCCTGGATCTTCACGTTGGCTCCGACAATAAGGGCCCCCCCGGGATCGGTCACGGCTCCTTCGAGAACAGCACGATCCACCTGCGCGAGCGATACCAGGTCGAACATCACGACCGCCAGAAATGCCAGGAATATGCTTCTGCAAGTCACACAGCACCTCACCCCGCGAGGATTTCCATGGGTTTCGCGCGGGACTGAGCCAGGATTCTAGGAAGGGCACATCAACGGAATGTGAACGGACGGTAAATTTCCTTTCAGATTGAGCCTGGCTTAGACTAAGGCTTTAACAGAATATTCACATTTCTTGACTAAAATTGGCGCGACCCTGATTCGGTCTGGGGTGTGGCGTGAACCTCTTAATCGTCGAAGATGAAAAACGGATGCTTGAACTCCTCCACAAAGGGCTTACTGAGGAGGGGCATACGGTGGCATGCGCCACGGACGGAAGAGGCGGGTTGGAACTGGCTTCGAACTACGAATTCGACGTCATTATTCTTGACATCATGATGCCCGGAATGGACGGCTGCCAACTGGCTAGACGTCTGCGCTCAGAGAAAATCTCGACCCCGGTGCTCATGCTCACGGCGAAAGACGCAGTCCAGGATGTGGTTCACGGTCTCGATGTCGGAGCAGACGACTACCTCACCAAGCCTTTTTCTTTCAATGAGCTTCTGGCTCGCCTTCGCGCAGTCAAGCGGCGCGCGCGTATTCCTCAGCCAATTCAACTTCAGGTAGCAGATCTCGTAATCGACCCGGCCAGGCGGGAGGTCTCGCGCCACGGAGCGAGAATCTGGCTTACGAGAACTGAGTACAATCTGCTGGAACAACTCGCCTACCGGGCCGGGACCGTGGTGCGTCGCCAGTCCCTGATCGAAGCGGTCTGGGGGTTCGAGCGGGAGATTGAGGACAACACGCTCGATGTCTTCGTGCGCCTGCTGCGCAACAAGATCGAAGGTGGCACGCGACAGAAATTGATCCACACCGTGCGCGGGGTTGGCTACACCCTTCGCCTAAACCCCCTTTCATGAAGAGATTGTCCATCGGACTTCGGCTCACGCTCTGGTACCTGGTGGTATTTGCTGCGGCTCAGTTTCTCTTCGGCTTCGGCATGTGGTTCATCCTTCGACACAGCCTCTATGAAATCGCCGATGACGAACTGACAAACCAGGTTGATGACCTGCAACACTTCCTGGAAGCGCAAAAGAAGAACGCTTCTGTCAGTAAACTTCAGGAAGAAGTCACGGAAACTTACGTTCTTGAGCACTCAGGGGACTACTTACAAATTTACATGGCTCCGCAAGAATGGATCTACCGTGCTCCCTTCATGCAAAAGATGTCTCTGCTTCCGTATGCTCAGGATCCACCTGCCGACCATTCCTCGCATCAGGGATTCCACGAAGACCGTCAGTTCGGCCGCAGGCCATTCCGCTTTATCACCCAGCACATCGTCGTATACGGCCGGCAATTCACCGTGCAAACCGGCATTCCCATTGACGACATGGCCCACACCCTTGCCCTCTTTCGGGAATACCTCGTAATGTTCGCCCCGATTATTCTTCTGCTGGCTTCTGCAGTCGGCTACTGGGTTAGCGGCAAAGCATTGTCACCGGTTGACGCGCTTACTCGCACCGCTCGCACGATCAGTGGCTCGAACTTGAGCCGGCGACTGGAGTCATTACCCACCGGAGACGAGCTGCAAAGGCTCTGCGACACTTTGAACGGAATGCTGGACCGCATTGAAACTGCCTTCTTGCGCGTCACGCAGTTCACTGCGGACGCCTCCCACGAGCTTCGCACTCCCATTTCGCTCATTCGCACGGAAGCCGAAATAGCCCTTCGGAAGTCACGCACTGAGGAAGAATATCGCGATGCCCTGTTTCATGTCCTCACGGAAGCTGAAAAGACTTCGTCGATGGTCGAGAAGCTCCTGTTCGTAGCGCGCTCCGACTCAGGCCAGGATGCCATCGAAATGCGCCCGGTTGACCTTCGAGACATCGTGCGGAAAGTCTCGGGCGAGTGGAAAGCCACCGCTGAATCCAAAGCCCTGAAGTTTACGGAGATGGTGACAGGGCGCAATCTTCCGGTAGAGGGAGATCAGGCAGCGTTGCAGCAGTTATTGGATATTCTGCTCGACAACGCCGTCAAGTACACGCCCGGGCACGGAAGCGTCCATCTGTCTGCGGAGCATCAAGGCGGCAACGCAGTTCTCAAAGTTGCCGACTCGGGCATCGGCATTGCGCTCGAGGATCAGGCCAGGATTTTCGAACGTTTCTATCGCGCCGACAAAGCGAGGAGTCGGGAACTGGGTGGGGTAGGTCTGGGCCTCGCGATTGCGCGTGGGATCGTGGTGCAGCATCATGGCTCGATCCAAGTCGAGAGTGTACCTGGCAAGGGATCGACCTTCGTCGTGGAGTTCCCGCTCCAGCCTACAGTTGTCTCAGTTCTTCCTTCATGAATCCAGTCCTCTCTTGGCCCTGTCCAGCTTCGGGTCCAACGCCGGCATTCGCCCAGCACAAGGGTAATTCGGCGGAAATGGAGGTCCCAAATTGTCCCAAAGACAACCGGATTCCACTTTTCGGTCCAACAACCAATCCTTAAACAGCGGTTTCCGGGTCTCCCGACCTTTCTAAACCCGACGTGGCGCGTCTCGCCTTGCCTGTAGGGGGTTTCAGCCCATCCCCAGGGGGTTACCACCAGCCCCGGGTATTTCGTCGGGTTCACGTCAAGGCAGAGTGGGCGTATTCTGCCCCTGTCCCACATGGTATCTGTGCCCGTCGGCAAGAGCAGCAGGGTATTCCCTTGCAGGCGCTGCCGGGATCAACTGGCTGAGGACGAATCACTTGATACATCCAGCAGGGGAGGCCATTATGTCGTCGCGCACAATCTTTCTAAGCAGGCTGATCGGTTTGTACTGCATTGTCATCGCGCTCTCGATGATGACTCGCAGGCAAGCTACCGTGGAGACGGTAACCGCCCTTCTTCAGAATCCGTCGATGATGTTGATCGTCGGCATAATCACACTGGCCGCCGGGCTGGCGGTGGTTCTGGCGCACAACATCTGGTCGGGTGGTGCGCTCGTGGTTGTGGTCACCCTCGTCGGTTGGATAACGCTCATCAAGAGCCTATTCTTTTTATTCCTGCCGCCTGAGATGGAAGCGGGACTTTTCCTTGGGCAGCTTCACTACCGACAACTCTTCTACCGTGCTCGCCATTTACCATTTTGAGATGCCGCCAAGTCCACGGCTTTCGTTGACTTGCTATCGCACACCCACCTACCGTAGCTCGATTCCATGATCGGCCAGACCATCTCGCACTACCGCATCCTTGAGAAGTTGGGCGGTGGAGGGATGGGCGTGGTCTACCAGGCCGAGGATATCGAGCTTGGGCGGTTCGTCGCCGGAACGAGGTTATTGCTGACCAGGCATATAGGCCGTCCTCGTTACTCTCGTAACAGGGCGCAGAACGTTAGAAGGAGCTAAACTGGCACGCGAGAATGAACTCTTCGCAGCGGTTGCCGGATGCAAAGACAAACTGAAAGTGTTCTGGCGCGGGTCAGTCAGCAGCTCTCGCAGCTCGAGAAGCGGGACGGAGAACTGTGGCTGATCGTCTCCCTGGCCGGCCTGCTGGTCGGCGCCGGGCTGCTCGCCGTGCTTTTTCCCGCGGCCTTTCTCAAGCAAGGCAACATTCACTTTGAAATCACGGTGTCGCGTCCCCTGGTGCTCGGGCTGGTGGCCTTATTGACCTTGCTGAACACTTATCTGGTGTCCAAGCGCATGGAATTTCGCCGCCTGCGCGAAGAGTTGATTTCCCGGACCATTCAGCAGGAACTGGTGCAGCAGCAATCCTTCACCGATCCCCTGACCGAGATCTACAACCGCCAATCGCTCGAAGAGATGGCGGGCCGATTCATGAGTCATGCCCGGCGATCGAAGAAACCCCTCACCGTATTGCTGGTTGACGTGGACCAGTTCAAGGAAGTGAACACCCGCTTTGGCCACCTCACCGGCGACGTCGTCCTGGCCAATACGGCGGCCCTGCTGAAACATTCCGTGCGCGGCTCCGATGCGGTCTTTCGCTACGGTGGCGACGAGTTTCTCATCATTCTGGCGGACACGTCATGCGCCGATGCCCGGCATGTGGTCGAAAGAATAAAGACCGGTCTGACCGAATGGAACCGCGCGAAGCACCTGGATAAGTTCGAGTTGAGTCTGAGCATCGGGGTCGCGGAATGGGCGGAGGGAAAAACCCTGGACGATCTGCTCGACGGCGCCGACCACCAGATGTATGCCGCCAAGGAAGAGCGCAAATTGAGCAAGGGTAAAGCGGCTGGAGTCTAGAAGAATCGGAACCACCCCAAAATCTTCCCGCTGTCATCCTGAGCGGAGCAGCAGTTTCGCATCGCGAAACTGCCGCGAAGTCGAAGGACCCCTATAAGCGAATAAGTCCGAGGCCAGATAGGGATTTTCTCGACTGCCTGTCACCGCGGCACGGCGGTGACGCGCTCGGCATGGCCACGGGAACCTACATCAGCAGTTCATTGGCGCGCTGCACCAGCGGATGCTGCATCTCCTGCAGGTCGTTCTTCACCAGGTTGAGCCCGTACACGCACTGCTCGAAGTTTCGCGACAGGTTGGCGAAGAGAGGCGCCACCTTGGCGTACTCGAAATGCTCGAACTTGGAGACGATGTAGTAGCTTTCCTTGCCCGCCTTGATCCAGTCCACGAAATTCTCCAGGCGGTTGCGGCGCAGCCGGAAGTGGTTGATGCTTTCCGGAAACATGCCGGTAAAGAAAAGAGTGTAGTCGCCGATGTGCTTGCGCACCTGGCGCTCGCGATCGAAAGAAGGCGCCGGCCCGAACACGGGGTTCGATTCCACCAGCATCTCGCCCACATCGGTCAGCGGCCGGCCTTCCCCGTTGCGGATCCTGAATAATTCCTCGGCATCGCAAAACTCCGCCATCAGGTGGGCGACGTAGTTCACGATCTGGGGATCGCGTAGCCCAATCTCCTCGGCATAGTGCCGGCCCACGAGCTCGATGAACAACTGCTGCAAGGGATGCGATTCCGGAATCATTCTGGATTCTCACCTCCGCGTTAAAAACCCCGAATGACGCGGGGTTTTGTCACAGCACTTCGTTCGTCCTACTTAACCTCAGCTGGCTGGCCAAGGCAAGTGACTTTTGTAAGTCAGCCAAATCAATATTTCCTATTTACTTAGAACCCCGCCCCCAGCCAAAGGTTTTACGCCCGATTTACTGTAGATGACTGCTGGCAGAAGCCGCGGTTGGCTGCTAATTCCGCTGGTTCACAACCCGGCTACAATGATTTGCGGAGGCAAAATGGAACGAACCAACATTTCCAGCGGCACCCAGTGGGAGCCTGTCGTAGGGTACTCTCGTGCCGTAAGGGTCGGTTCCTGCGTGCATGTGTCAGGAACCACGGCCACCGGCCCGGACGGCAAAATCGTGGGCGTGGGCGATGCCCGCGCTCAAACCATCCAGATTTTGAAAAACATCGAGTCGGCGTTGGTGAAGGCGGGCGCGACGCTGAAAGATGTCGTGCGCACGAGAATGTTCGTGATCAACATTGCGGAGTGGGAGAAAATCGGCAAAGCGCATGGTGAGTACTTCCGCGATATTCGCCCAGCCACGTCCATGGTGCAGGTAAGCGCGCTGATCTCGCCGGAGATGCTGGTGGAGATCGAAGCCGACGCAGTCATCGACAGCCGATAGCCCCCGTGTGGGGCGGACACTCCTGTCCGCCGCCTTTGACTTTGACCTTCACCCGACATTCGCAAGTCGTTTACCATCTCTGCGACCGAGTCATGAAGACCTGACACAGAATCAACGTCAAAAGCGGCGGACAAGAGTGTCCGCCCCACACGGTTTGGTTCTGCCTCTGCGCCGACCTGCTTTCCTGATGTATCATGCCCACCCGAAAGCTAAGAGGTCGACATGCGTTCTCTACTCAGCCTGATCGTTGCGTTGTCGCTCGTCTCATCCCTTCACTCCCAGACCGTGCCGCCCGCGGTCACCGTCATTCGCGCCGGCGTGCTTATCGACGGCAACTCCGCCCACCCTCGCCGTGACCAGGTCATCGTGGTCCGCGGCAACCGTATTGAAAGTGTCTCGGACGCCGCCGCCGCGAAAATTCCCGCAGGCGCGACCACCATCGATCTTTCGCACTCCACCGTGCTGCCCGGCCTCATCGATTCCCATACCCATATCTTCCTGCAGGGAGAAGACCCGGCGCAGGGCGGCTACGACGCCAACATCCTGAAATATCCCCTGGCCTTGCGGGCAGCGCGGGCCACGGTTTCGGCCCGGCGCGCGCTGGAGCAGGGCTTTACCACGCTGCGCGATCTGGAGACGGAAGGCGCGGGTTACGGCGATGTGGGTATCAAGGAGGCGATCGAAGGCGGCTACATCCCCGGGCCGCGGCTATTCGTGGTGACCCGCGCTATTTCCACCACCGGCGGCTACAACCTCGAAGGCTACGCGCCCGAACTCGACATGCCCAAGGGGGCGCAGCTCATCGATGGGCCGGTCGAGGCGCGCAAGGCGGCGCGCGAACAGCTTGACCATGGCGCCGACTGGATCAAGGTCTACATGACGCATCGTTCATGGGTGGGAAAGAATGGCGAACTGGTGTCGCAGCCCACCCTCACCGTCGAAGAGCTCAAGGCGATCGTCGACGAAACCCACGGCTGGGGCAAGAAGGTAGCCTGCCATGCCTACAACGGCATCGGTTTGCAGCGCGCCCTGGATGGCGGGTGCGATTCCATTGAGCACGGCCTGGAAATCACCGACGCCCAGATCGCGCAGATGGTGAAGCAAGGCACCTGGTACTGCGCCACGCTGGCTGCCTATTATCACGACTGGGCCCCGGCCGATACGCCCGCCGGTCAGCGCGATCGCGCCCGGGCGGCGGAACACGGGGTCTCGTTCCAGAAGGCGTTGAAGGCGGGAGTAAAAATCGTTTTCGGCACCGACATCGGCGGCATCCCATGGACGGAACCGATGGCGCAGGAGTTCCCCCGGATGGCCGAGTTTGGCATGGCGCCCATGGAAATCATCAAGAGCGCCACTTCTCGCGCCGCCGATATGCTGGATATGACGGGCCAGATCGGAGTGGTCGCGTCCGGCGCCTTGGCTGACATTGTCGCCGTCAATGGTGACCCTCTGCGTGACATCAACGCCCTGGGATCCGTGACCTTCGTGATGAAAGATGGCGGAGTATTCAAGAACGAAAATAAATAGCGCAGAGAACTGCGGCCCCGGATTTTAACCGTTTAACCCGGTCAAATCCTCTTTTGCCGTGGTTAATCCGTGAAAATCTGTGAAATCCGTGGCCGCAGTTTTTTGCAAAAACTCCAAACCTGCTCGTTTTTAGCCCGATCATGTGATGAATCTCCTTGACACTGGTGCCGCGCAAGTCATAATGCGGAATTCTCCGTGATCGCATTGCCGATACGGAAAGCCGGCGCTCCGACCCAGGCCGCACAAGGGGGCTTTATGAGCGTTTTGGAACTTTGCGATGCAGATGTGGCTTCGGTGCCAATCGAAGTGAGCGCGGCAGATGCTATCCGCCTGATGCTGGACCGCCATGTCGGCGCGGTGGGCGTAGTCGACAGCGACGGCCGGGTGGCCGGCATCTTCACCGAGCGCGATGTATTGCTCAAGTTGTCCCTGACCGGCCGCAATCCCGAGGTCACGCCGGTGCGGGAACTGATGACCACTCCGGTAGAGCTGGCAACCACTTCCACCCGTCCGGGCGAGGCCCTGGCCATCATGCTGGAACGGCACTTTCGCCACCTGCCGGTGGTGGATAATTCCGGCAAGCTGTTGGGCATGCTTTCCATCCGCAACCTGCTGGAGCAGCGGATCGACGATCTCAGCCACGAACTGGACGCGCTCGAGCAGTACGTCACCAATGACGGACCCGGAGGCTAGACCCGCGTCCGGGTAGAATACAAAGCCTGATGCGCAAAATCTCCAGCGCCCTTCCCAAAACGATCGCGGTGGTGCGCATTGCCACGTCGGCTTTCTTTCTGCTCTTCGGCCAGTACAAGATTTTCGGTTCCGAATTCGCGCATGGCGGATTTCAGCAGAATCTCCAGGGCTTCCTCGAGAACGGCGCGGTCAGTTTCTACCGGCCGATTCTGGCCAACCTGGTGTTGCCCCACGCAGTGTTTTTCGGATATCTGGTCGGGGTGGTCGAGCTGTTTATCGGAGTGAGCCTGCTGCTGGGAATCTGGGTGCGGCCGGCATCGGTGCTGGGCGCCTTGCACATGCTGAGCCTGACGCTCGCCACCTGGTGGGAACCCGGCCAGGGAATTTCGGTGTGGCACTACTTCGGCGCCGAACTCGACCACCTGCCTCTGCTGTTTCTGTTCATTATTTTTTTCGTGGCCGATGCCGGAAAAGAATGGGGTCTCGACGGACGCCGCCGGGCCTAGCCTTGTGCGAACGACGGCCCGTGGCCTCGGACTCAAAATGCCAGCCCCAAGCCGCGAAGCGGAGCAAGAGCGTAGCCCAGGGCGCAAGCCCTGGGAAGAGTGAAGACATGACCAGGCTCTGAAGGAGCGAAAGAATGGAAGCAACGCATTCTCGCAAGAGTGCGTCTCGCATTCGTAAAGTCAAACCCACGAGGAACAAATGAAGAAGATAGCCAGGAGTATTTATTTCGCCCTCATTTTCACGTCCTTTCTTCTAGGCGCCCGTGCTGTCGCGCAGGGCCCCGCCGCCAGGCCCGCCGGCAAGGTCATCGTCCACGCCGGAAAATTACTGGATGTGCGCACCGGCAAGACGCTCACCGACCAGGCCATCGTGATCGAAGGTGACAAGATTTCGAGCGTGGGCCCGTTTGCGCAGGCCAGGCGTTCGGCCGATGACCGGCTGGTCGATCTCTCCAACGCCACCGTCCTGCCCGGCTTGACCGACGCCCATACCCACCTGACCATGAACCCGCAGGATGTCGGACCCCGCGGCCTGACGATTTCGATTCCGCGCGAAGCTCTGACCGGGGCCCGCAATGCGCGCATCACCCTCGAGGCCGGTTTCACCACTGTGCGCAACGTCGGTGCCGATGGATACAGCGACGTTGCCCTGCGCGATGCCATCAATGACGGGGATGTTTCCGGCCCGCGCATGCTGGTGAGCGGCCCGCCGCTCGGCATTACCGGCGGGCATTGCGACGAGAACTTGCTGCCCTTCGAATATCACTACTCCGCGCTGGGCGTGGCCGACGGGGTGGAAGGCGTGCAGCACAAAGTCCGCGAAACCATCAAGTACGGCGCCGACCTCATCAAGATTTGCGCCACCGGGGGCGTGCTCTCGCACGGAGACAATCCCCAGGCTTCGGCCTATACGCCGGAGGAGTTAAAGGCGATCGTGGCGGACGCCCATCGTCTGGGACGGAAGGTCGCGGCCCATGCCCATGGGGCCCAGGGCATTCTATGGGCTTCCCAGGCCGGCGTCGATTCCATCGAGCACGGCTCCTATATCGACGATGCCGCTATCGCCGAAATGAAGAAGAACGGCACTTACCTGGTGCCTACCCTGTACCTTGCCGACTGGTTTCTGGAAAACGCCGAGCGGCTTCACGTTCCGCCCGAGCTGATCGCAAAAGGCAAGGAAGTGATGCCTGCCGCCCGCAAGAACATTGCCCATGCTTTCGCCAGCGGAGTGAAAGTGGCATTCGGCACCGACGCGGCGGTCTATCCCCACGGCCTGAACGCCCATGAGTTTGCGGTCATGGTGAAGCTCGGCTTAACTCCGCTGCAGTCCATTCAGGCGGCCACCATCAACGCAGCCGATCTGCTGGGCTGGTCCGACAAGATGGGCGCAGTCGAACCCGGCAAGTGGGCGGACATCATCGCCGTGGACGGCGATCCCCTGCAGGACGTTACCACTCTCGAACGTGTGAAGTTTGTCATGAAGGGCGGTGAAGTGGTGAAGAACGAATACGGCAAGTGAGGACGGCGCGGGTCATTACCACAGCCCGTGTGCGGACGGGTCTACGACCCGTCCGGGCCGAGCGCAGCTCGGCAGCGCTCTTGTTTGTGGTCCGAACATCGCCGCCCAAGCGAAGCTTCGCACCCTCAGGAGCGAGCTGCGCTCGACAGGACAGCCGGGGGCGGCTGTCCCCACGCGGTCGGTGGCAGATTTTTTAGGTTTGAACTGACAGCGGAAAGCTCACAGCTTCTACTGCGTGCTGACCACCGGCTTCACGTTCGCCGTGTCGGTCGGCATCGTGGGATGAGCTTCGAAGAACGAGTGGTCATAGAGGCTGCGATACATGCGCCCGGAAATCTCCGCCGCTTTCGGTCCGAAGGTCGGCCGTCCGCCCTGCAGGAAGACCACGACCACGATGCGCCCCACATCGGTGTTGGCGTAAGAGGCAAACCATCCGTACCGGGTGCCGGCCTTGGAGCAGGTCCCGGTTTTTCCCAGAATCTCTTCTTCGTTGAAATTGACCCGGACGCTGCGCGCCGTGCCGTAGCTTACTGCCGCCGCCATGCCGTCGGAAATCTCCGGAATAAGGGGGGCGATGTCGAGGTGCCGCTTCACCCGCGGCTCAAAGTTGGCCACTTCTTCGGACGTTGTGGGATGCTGAAGATAGTAGAGAGTACCGCCGTTGGCGATGGCTGAGACCAGGGCGCCTAATTGCAGCGGCGTCATGGAAATGCCCTCTCCAAACGAGCACATCTTGCCGACTCCGCCCAGCTTGGAAGAAATCTCCTGCTGCGGGTAGGTCCCGAGTTGCTCGCCCGAAATGTTGTATCCGGCCAGCTCACCGAGTCCGAACTGGTGAGCGTAGAAGCTGACTTTCTCAAATCCCAACTTGCGTCCCAGCGCCTCAAAGTAGGCATTGTTGGAGTGGGCCAGGGCGGTGGTGAGATTCATCTGGCTGCGGCGTCCCAGGGCGATCTTGGTGTCTTTCGTGATCAGGTCTTCGCTCAATGCGGCCAGTGCGACCGAGAGCTTGATGGTCGAGCAGGGTTGCGCACCGCTCGAAAGCGCTAATTTCTGGTTCACCATGGCCAGCACCCGGCCGCTGGTCGGCTCGATGGCCAGCACGGTGCCGTTCATGTTGCCCAGAGCATCCATCGCGGCCTGCCGGACCACCGGGTCCTCTCCGGCAGTGACATCGCCGTCAAAGCTATCTTCGACGAACGAACTGGCGGTAAAGCGTTCGTGGTAGCGACGCCGGCGATGGCGAGTCGATCGCGCGGCGACCGCGGTACGGGCGCGGCTGCGCGAAAGTCTAGTCAGGCGCTTTCTAGCGCGCGGGGCCTCACTCACTTTTTGTGATTTGGGTTTTCTCGCGGTCAAGGAACGAGTGCTGACCGTGGCGCCCATCCCATACTCAGGAAGGACCGTCAGAATGAATGCAACCAACAAACCCAACACCGCAAAACGCTTCTTAGAAATCACTGATTATTTCCCCATCCCCGGTTCGGATACCCTGAATTTGATGCACGAGGCCTGCCAAGTTCGCACAAACCCCGCCCTGCACTTGTAATCCTCCGATAGTAAGGGACTTAGAGCTCGACGTACATTAAAAAATCGGATTGTTACCATGCACGAATCAAATGTGTAACCCTATGAAAGTGAATGGCTTACTTAAATCTCCATCCTTGATTACCGACCTTTCGTAATGGGAAAGGTTTTGCCCTGCGACCCACGATTTAGGAAAAGTTTTTCTCTTTTTGCCCCGAAGTTTTCAGACCAGGATGTCGGCATTTCGGCAGCTATCGCGGCAACCGACGGGTCTTTCCCCAAGGATGTTCTTTGCGACCTTTGCGGTCAAAAGCTTTGAACCGCAAAGGTCGCGAAGGCCGCAAAGAGTATCCCGCAATGGATCATGCTCGCCTTCCAGTAGCATGAGAATCTACAATCTGAGATCTGAGATCTGAAATCTCCCGATCTGGACTGCCATGAAAGACTGCTTGTTCTGCCGCATCATAGCCGGTGAAATTCCGGCCAAGAGAGTCTACGAAGACGAGCACACCTTGGCCTTCGAAGACATCAATCCGCACGCGCCGACACACGTCCTCGTGGTCCCCAAAAAGCACATTCGCGGACTGAAGGAAGCGGCCGCTGAAGACGCGGAGATCATCGGCCTGTGCCATCTGGCGGCGGCCCGCGTGGCCCGCGAACGCGGCATCGAAAGCGGTTATCGCACGGTATTGAACGTGGGGCCGGGAGCCGGCCAGTCGGTGTTCCACCTGCACCTGCATCTGCTGGGCGGCCGGGATTTGAAATGGCCCCCCGGGTAGGTTTGTGGGCGCGAGCGCCCCGCTCGTGCGGCAGCGAAAATAAAAGACGCGCGTGAGCCGAAGGATGTGCTGGACGACGACGGGCGAGGACGCCCGTCCTCCATCAAGTCACTAGTTGGTGGCTTCGGCTTCCGGAGCGCCGTGACGGCGCAGCAACTGCGGCAGGTTTTGCGAGAAAGCCGAGCGCGGCAACACCATGTCGCATCCCACCTCGTGCGCCTTCATCTTTAAATCTCCCTGCACGTGCGACAGGAATCCGATGATGGATGTCCCCTTCTTCAACTTGGTCTTGAGTTTGGGGATCAGGGTCAGAGGCTTGGCGTTGGCGTTGTTCATGTCGAAGATGATCAGCGACGGCTTCTCTTCGCCATTCAGCTTCATGTGATCGAGCAGATCTTTTTCGGTCTTGACGAATTCGACCTTCACATTCAGCTTGCGCGCCGTCTCCTGAATCTTGGCCTGAAAGAAGAGATCATCGACAAAGGCGAAGATGCGGGAGTTGCCGTTATCGCCCTGGGGCAGCGGCTCGGGCTCGAGCGGTGCGTAAGCGGGAGCGAACCCAGGACGCATCCGTCCCGGCCTCGATCCATTGTTCCCGCCCAGCGTGGCGCGGTAGCTGTGGTCCATGGGTGCGCTGTAGATGCCGCCATGCTGCTGGCGGTCGCGACCGTTAGGCGCGCCACCACGATTAGGCGGACGACGCCCGCGTCGCCGCTTGCTTCTCCCTCCACCACCGCCGGAGGGATGTCCGGGTCCTGCATTCATATTGTTCTCGTTTTATCTGTGCATTCAGTCCGCCCGAAGGGGGACTCGATCCTGCTGATGATCAATGACCGCTTTCTGGTAAAACCTCGCGTCGCGCACAGGCATGGAGCCTGCGCCGAAAACCCCTTGCGGCTGAAACTCACGCGTGAATGACTTTAATCCGTATGGCGTCTGAAGCCAGGGGGTGCGGAGGGCCAGCTAGAGAGCATGGCCTCTGGAAACACCTATGATGTTACCGCCCCGAGTCGCAGGAGCGCAAGCCCTAAGACAGCTAGTTTTGCACAATAGTAACGGCGAGCCGATTAAATGTGGGCGCGAGCGCCCTCGCTCGTGCAGCGGCGCCCCGGACGCCGCCGCACGAGCGGAGCGCTCGCGCCCACAGCAAACCCTATTATGATGGCAGCATGTCGGGCGAGATCTCTGCCACCCGCGTTGCCAGCACTTACACACTCATCCGGCCCTACATCCGGCGCACTCCGCTGCTTGAAGTTGACGGAGCCGATTTCGGGCTCGACGGCATCACCCTGGTCTTCAAGCTGGAGTCTTTGCAGCATTCCGGTTCCTTCAAGGCACGGGGCGCTTTTGCCAACCTGCTGATGCGCCATATCCCCTCTGCCGGCGTGGTCGCCGCCTCCGGCGGCAATCACGGCACCGCAGTGGCCTTTGCCGCGATGAAGCTCAAGAAGCCAGCCAGAATTTTTGTTCCTGAAGTGGCGTCGCCAACCAAGCTCGAACGAATCCGGGAATACGGCGCCGACCTGGTCGTGACCGGCGAGCGATACGCCGATGCGCTGGCTGCGAGTGAGCTATGGGCTGCGCAATCCGGCGCGCTTACCGTGCATGCTTACGATCAGGTTGAAACCCTGCTCGGCCAGGCCACGGTCGGTTTGGAGTTCGAAGAGCAGGACCCCCACCTCGATAGTCTGGTCGTGGCCGTGGGAGGCGGCGGGCTGATCGGCGGAATCGCCGCCTGGTATGCCTCGCGAATCAAGATCATCGGAGTCGAGCCCGAAGCCGCGCCCACTCTCACCTTGGCGTTACAGGCGGGCCGCCCGGTGGACGCCCAAGCGGGAGGAATCGCCGCCGACTCGCTGGCTCCAAAGCAGGTAGGTCAACTGATGTTCCCCATCGCACAGACCCACGTGCAGAATGTTTTGCTGGTCTCCGATGATTCCATTCAGCAGGCGCAGAGAGCGCTCTGGAAAGTGCTCAGAGTGGTTGCCGAGCCGGGAGGCGCGGCGGCCTTCGCGGCCCTTCTGTCGCGGCGTTACCAGCCCCTGGCAGGGGAGCGCGTGGGCGTTCTGGTATGCGGCGGCAATACCACTGCAGTGGATTTTGGAGCGTAGCGCGGGGCGGGACACTCCTCTCCGCCCCAGAACGGCGCTACTGCACTATCAAGGCTACGTTGGCGGTATGCGACAGGCCGCCGCTGGTTGCGGTCACGGTGATGCTGTACGTGCCTGCGGGTGTCCCGGCGTTCTGACTGGAACCGCCGCTGCTGCTGCCGCCGCCGCAACCCAGGCCGGCGGCGAAAAATACCATCAGCATCAGTCCGAATCCGGCTATGTATCGACGACGGCGCGCGGGCCCGCCCGCGAAGAAGATGCCGGCCAGCAATACGCTACTGCCCGCCGCCAGCCAGCCCAAACCATGCGGGTGGGCAGAAGCTGAAGTCCCGGATACAACGTGCGCTGCCGTGGTCGACATGGTCATCGTCGAGGTGGCGCCGGTTCCGCTCACCGTCACCGAGGTCGGGCTGAGCGAGCAAGTGATCTGCGCGCTCGCGGAAGCCGACTTACACGTCAGGTCCACCGTTCCGCTGAAACCAGCGACCGATTCCAGAACGATCTGTGAAGTGGCCGGCTGCCCGGGAGCCGAAGCGGTTGCCGAGAGCCCCGAAACTGTGAAATCCGGGCTGGGTGTGGTCCCCGCCCAGGCATTCGCCAGGTTGGTCACATTCACCGAACCCAGTCCGGTGACCTGGTCGTACCCCACGCCGGCGCTGAAACCGTACTGGAAGGGAGCTTTAGTTGGACAACCTTTCGAGCTTTGGGTGCAGGGGACGTTGTTGTTACCCGTGGTGATGTCATGAAAGGCGTTCGGAGCGGACGCCGCCAGGCTGTAAAGCATGGGGTTGACATTGCCCAAGCCATGAGAGCCGGTCTTCTGATTGAGCAAGGCCACAATGCCGGCAAAAGAGGGCGCGCCGGCCGAAGTGCCTCCCACGACCGCCAAAGCGGCTCCATCGCTGGCCCGGAACCCGGTTGTACAGCTGGTAACGGCAGGAGTGACGCCGGCAAAAAAACTCTGGGAACAGATGAGGAAGCCATCATGGTTGGGCGAAGCGCTCAAGGCCAGGTCGGGCACGTCGCGCGGAAGCGTCATTGGGAACGCCCGCACCCACCTGCCAGCTGGGTTTCGAAAACACCAAACTCTTGCCCCCGCCGGTGGCGGAAAGCGCTGACCCCGCTGTAGTGTCATTCCAGGCTGTCTCCGGAATGTAGGACAGCGCCGAACTGAGATTGTCCGTGGTGCTGGTGGTGCCGCCCCAAAAGGTGGTGGCCGCCGCCGTCGTATTGGGAGCAGTCCCGCTTAAGGTCCCGGCGGCGTCTCCGGTGAACGTGCTGCCTCCGATTCCAGTGACTTCAGGAATGCTGGCGGGCGCATCCACCGCCGGTCCCTGGGTGGCGGTGGTGGCCGATGCGGCTTCACAGTCCCCCGCGCCCGAGTCGCCCGACGCGGCGGTGATGGTTTGCCCCTGCGCATTGGCCTGCTGCGCCTCCTGCTCGCAGGGTCTGCACGAAGCCGGTCAGATGGGCCTCGCAATTCCCGTAACTGGTGCTGATGACCGGCGCCAGATTGTTGTCGATGGCGAAGGCCATGGCGTCGAAGACGTTCTTGGTGGTCGAGTTGGCGCCGGCGTACACGTAGAGAATCGTGGCTTTTTTGGCGACCGCGTTTGACCACTCCAGGTCGAGGTTGGCTTCGACTTCGTCTCCATCGCTGAAAACCGGTGCCGCCGCCGGTGATCAGAACCTGCTGGAAGTTACCGCTCGTCCGAGCAGGCAATCCGGATGCGGTGCGGAAAGCGTCAATGTCCGTAGTGTTGATCTGGGTCTGTCCCACCACCGCGATGGTCTGCCCCGTTCCATCGAGCCCGGCGGGAACGCTGCTAGATGGTGGCAAAGTCTCCTGGGGCGATGAAGTGGTTCCCGGTCTGGTGCGAGGTGAAGTTCGGCCTGGCCACGACAGCACTCGGGGCCGCGGGCGGAAATTTTCGAAGCCGCGAAAGCCCAGCACCATCCCGGAAATCGCTTCTGGAACCGAGATCTCGACCGCATTCGCCAGGCTGGTTTCGCCTTCCACCAGGTAGCGGTGGAACTCGGTGTGGAAGGCGTCTCCCACCTGGTCGGCGGTTCCGCTGAAAAACACCTGGGTACGGCCGCGGGAGAAGCCGTCTACGCGCAAGCCCTGCGATTTGAGCCAGGCCGTGACTTTGCCCAGGTCGCTGTCGCTCATGCCAAAGCGCGCGGCATACTGCTCCGGGCGTCAGCCATTTACGAAAGTTCGGAGAGTGCGGGTCCTGCTGTTCCGCGAGCAACTTGTCGAGCGCAGCCTGTTGGGTGGGCGCCAGCTTGAACACCATGGCAGCGTGGTCGATCATCAGGCTGCCTTCGACCCGGCCCCGATCGAACTCCGCCCGGGCCAGGGGATGCGGCGCTGAAACGACTACCGGTTCGGTGTCCCCGATATTTTGCAGGATGCGGTTCCGGATTTGCGCGGGAGCCGCGACCGCCAGGACTAACCATGCAGAGATACAGACAACCACACGTATGCGCAACGGGCAGACCAAGGTCTTCGGCATTCACTGCTCTCCTGTTCAATCCTGATTTGCAGCATTGTGCCGGTGGCCGAGGCCAGCACCGCCATCTTGAATATGGATTCAGATTATCCCAGCAAAGGATGTACGCCAAGTAGGTGTCGAAAGAAAGAAGGGCATGTCTCGTAGTGCCCGGATCGAGATCATCCCAGAGGTAATAGCCGCGAAGGCTACCCCGTCGGCAGTGTGGGGCGGACACTCTTGTCCGCCGCCTTTGCCTTGTGTTTGGTCTCCATGCTTGGCATGACGAAACCCATTACAAACCTTTTAGGCTGGTCTGCTAACCAGCTGCGCAAAGGAAACTCAAAGTCAAAGGCGGCGGGCGAGGGCGCCCGCCCCACACATTCACACATTCCTGATCGGCTGAAGGCTTGTGGTCTCATCCATCCGGAGGATGGATGGTGGGCGCTGTAGGATTTGAACCTACGACTTCCACCGTGTGAGGATGGCACTCTACCGCTGAGTTAAGCGCCCACTTCGAACTGCGCTATATTCTAGCAAACGAACCAGTTTCGCGTATCCAGGGACCGTGATAGCCTGATTTCTGCTGCGGCTTCCGCGGCCGTTTTAGCGGTTTCCGCGGCGCGCAGCCTCAAAACGCACCCTATGGCGACCGAACCCAGACCCGCCAAAGTACCCGCAGCCCATAGTACCGAAGGCACTTCCGCCCCGGTCTCTGAGGCGGCGGAGGCGCAACTTTCGGCTGCTGCAGGGGTTCAATCCGATGTGAGCAGCGTAGCCATGGACCGCGGGTTGCTTGCCATGGGGGGCGTGGCCCAGCCGGAGCCCTTCGAAGCCGGCACAGGTGTGCCCGAGGGCGGGCGCAGCGACGCCGAAATCATGCTGCAGGTGAAAGCCGGCGACGATTCGGCTTTCGAATATCTGGTGCAGAAGTATCGCCGGCCGATGGTGAGTTTCATGTTCCGCATGGCGCACAGCAACGCCGCCGCAGAAGACCTGGCTCAGGAAGTTTTCCTGCGGGTGTATCGCTCGCGCGAGAGCTACGAGGCCAGCGCCAAATTCACCACCTGGCTGTATCGCATCGCCACCAACCTGGCGGTGAATCATGCGCGCGCCACGCGCCACGAACGGGCCGAGAATACGGTAAGGCTGGATGAACCGGACGAAGAAAGCGGTCGCACCCTGGACCTGCCCGATGGGACGCCCAGCGCAGAGGAGACGATGCTGCGGCGCGAACGCCTGGCCGCAATCCGCCAGCGCGTGCAGGCCCTGCCGGAGCGGCAGAGAATCGCGGTGGTGATGCACAAGTATCAGCAGATGGAGTATCGCCAGATTGCGGATGTATTGAAGCTGAGCGAGTCCGCCACCAAATCGTTGCTGTTTCGCGCCTACGAAACGCTGCGCGAACAGCTCAAAGAGTTTGTGTAAAGGAAGCCGCCATGAAGTGCAACGAAACCCGCGAACTGATGCCGGATCTGGCCGCCGGACTGGCCGCGGTCACACCCGAAGTGAAGGCCCATCTCGATGCCTGCATGGAATGCTCAGGCAAGCTCGAAGCATTCCGCCGGACCATGTCCCTGCTGGACGAGTGGCAGGCGCCGGAGCCGTCGCTGTACTTTGATGTCCGGCTGCAGGCGCGTTTGCGCGAGGAAAGCGCGAAGTCATCGGCGGGCTGGCTGGGCTGGCTGCGCCGGCCGGTGCTGGCCGCGTCGCTGGCCCTGGTGATGGTCGTGGGCGTGAGCCTGGTTCGGATGAACAGCGGCGAAAGCGGAAACCACGCGACCACGTCCCAGGTAGCGGTGGGACCGCAGACCCCGGCGGAGCCGGGCACGGCCGTGGGAGATTTGCAGGCGCTGGAGAAGAATCAGAATCTGTATTCCGACTTCGATGTGCTCGATGATCTCGCCGTGCAGCCGGATGTGACCGCAAATCCGTAAGGATTTCCTGGCATCCTTCGCAGCTGTCATCGCGAGCTGGGAGTAATAGATCTTTGATCGCAACTGGCGAGATTCGAGTCGGGAGAATCAGTAACAGTGTACGGACTGAAGTCCATCACGATGATGGTAGCGACGGCCACCCTGCTGTTGGCGGCCGCAGCTTCGCCCTGCTCGGCCCAGACCCGATTCCAGGAGAGACGACAGGCCCGGATTGAGGCGCGCCGGCAGGCCCAGTTGCAGGGCAATCACGCCGGACAGTGGCTGCGCCGCTACAAAGACCTGCCGCCCGATCAGCAAGAGAAGGCGCTGGAGAACGACTCCCAGTTCCGCAGCCTTCCGCCTTTTCGGCAGCAGATCCTGCGAGAACGCCTGCAGCGTTTCAGCAGCCTTCCCAAGCCGCAGCAAGACCGCATCCTGCAGCGCATGGAGACCTGGGAACACCTGACTCCGGCGCAGAAAGACCAGGCGCGGCAGCTGTACTCGCAGCTTAAGGAACTGCCCCCCGATCGTCGGCAAAAAGTTCGCACCGCGATACGGGACCTCAGCGTCATGCCTCCCAGCCAGCGTCAGCAAGTCATCGAGTCGGACCGCTTCAAGAGCGAGTTTTCGCCCCAGGAGCGCGGCCTGCTCAACAGCGCTGCGCAACTGCCCCTGGCCCCACCCGAGACGGGGCCGAGCGAACCCGCGCCGGAAGAGTGACCACAGGCCAATGTAGGCGCGAGCGCCCGCGCTCGTGCGGCAGCGTCACGAATGCTGCGGCAGGATTCGATGTCCTAGTTGTATTCGCCCTTGGCGCTGCGGCACGAGCGGGGCGCTCGCCCCTGCATTACTTTGCGCCCACGGCCGCGTCGGTCTCGATCTTTTCGAACACCGCTTCCGCGCGCCGCAGCGCTTCCTGCACGTTGGCGCAGATATTTTCGCGTCCCACGACATCTTCGAATTCTGCCTGATGAATCATCTGGGCCGGCTGCTCACGGGCGCCGCACAGGATCAGCGTGCGCTTGGTGGCATGCAGCTGTTTCGCGATTTCCTCGAGTGCAAATAGCCCGGTGGCGTCGATGGCGGTCATGTTGCGCAGGCGAATAATGACGATCGGCGGCAGTTCGTGCATTTTTTCCGTTACCGCCCCGATCTTGTCGGTGGCGCCGAAAAGAAACGGTCCGTGAATGCGAAAGATGGTGGCGTAGTAAGGGATGTCCTTGTCCTGCAGGATATGCAGGCGCCCGTCTTCGACATAGTCGCCGGTTACCTGGGACACGGTGGTGGTCTCGGCCACGCGGGCGATGAACAGCAGCGCCGCCAGGATCATTCCAGCCTCGACGGCTACAGTAAGATCGGCGAAAACGGTCAAGGCAAACGTGACCAGCCACACGCTGATGTCGGTCTTGGTCAGGCGCAGCAGTTGCGGAATCTCGCGCCACTCACCCATGTTGTAGGAGACGATCATCAAAATTCCCGCCAGCGCCGCCATGGGGATGTAGCTGGCCAGGGGCGCGGCAAACAGCAGCACACATAACAGAGTGAGCGCGTGGATCATGCCCGCGACCGGCGACTGCGCTCCGGCGCGGATATTGGTGGCAGTGCGGGCGATGGCTCCGGTCGCGGGCAGGCCGCCGAACATGGGGGAGAAGATGTTGGCAATCCCCTGCCCGATGAGCTCGACGTTGGGATTATGCCGGTCGTTGCTCATGCGGTCAGAGACCACGGCCGACATCAGCGACTCGATCGCTCCCAGCATGGCCACGGTGAAGGCCGGTCCGAGCAGTCCGTGGACCAGGCTGGCGTGCCAGTGCGGTATCGCGAAATGGGGCAGCCCGCTGGGAATTCCGCCAAAGCGCGTGCCCACCGTTTCTACCGGCAGCTTAAGCAGGTAGGCCGCCACGGTGGCGCCCAGCATCGCGATGATTGCTCCTGGAATCCGGTTGGAGATGGCGCGGCACACCATCATGGTCGCCACCGTGCCCGCGGCCAGCAGCGTAGCCTTCACCGACCAGGTGGGGGCCGAAGCGGCCAGAGCTTTCATCCGCAACCAGAATTCGCTGGGAACTTTGGCCAGATGCAGGCCGAAGAAATCCTTGATCTGCGTGCTGGCAATCAGCACTGCGATCCCGTTGGTAAAACCGATGACCACGGGCCGCGGGATGAATTTCACCGCGGTGCCCATTCCAGTCGCCCCCAGTACGACCAGGATCGCGCCCGCCATCACGGTACACATGTACAGCCCGTCAATGCCGTGTACGGCGACGATCCCCGCTACCACGACTACAAACGCGCCGGTGGGCCCGCCGATCTGAGTCTTCGATCCGCCGAGTGCCGAGATCAGAAAGCCCGTCACCACCGCGCAATAAATCCCGGCCTGCGGTGTCAATCCCGATGCAATGGCGAAGGCCATGGCCAGGGGCAGGGCGACCAGTCCAACCGTGATTCCCGCGATGACGTCTTTCAAAAACTTGTTCAGACTGTATTCGCGCAGGCAGAGAACGGACTTCGGCAACCAGCGGTCGTCCAACTTCAGGGAAATGACAGTCCACATATAAATCATTATGCCAGCCGCAGGCCTTCCTGCTGAGTGCTGAGTAAGGAACGAAAGTCTGATGTGACCATGTGGCGCGGGCGCCCTCGCCCGCGGCCCTTGACCTTGGTTTTCGCAGCCGAGTCGCCGAAGAAGGAAACCGCGTTCGCAAAGAACTGGCGAGGCACGGACAGATGGACGCTGTCACGCGGGCGAGGGCGCCCGCGCCGCACTTAGACTGACTAGAGTTCCGGGGTCAGGGCCCGGGCGGCGAGTTCCTGCGTGGTTTTCAGTCGGGCGACGGTGCGGTCTTTCCCCAGGGCCATCATGACCGCGAACAGGCTGGGCGCGACTCCCTGTCCGGTCAACGCGACCCGGGCGCCGTTGATCAGGGCGCCGGCTTTTATCTCTTTTTCCGCAGCAAAGTCGCGCAGCAGTCTTTCCGTTCCAGCGTCGGTGAAGGCCCCCTCTGACGTGGCGTAGCGTTCGCCCAGTTCGACCAGCATGTGGCGGACTTTTTCGTCCGCCAGAAATTTCTCCACCGCCGCGGGATCGGGCTGAAACGTGTCCGTGAAGTAGGCGCGGAACGAGGTGGCAAAATCTATAAGGCTGCGGGCCCGCGGCTTGAGCAGGTTGATGGTGGCAAACAGCCAGTCGCGGTCGCGGCGCGCGGGCTCGAGACCCGCCTTCTGCCATTCTTCCTCAATCAAGGGCAACAATTTTTCCGCCGGATAGGCGCGAATATATTCCGTGTTGAACCAGTCCAGCTTGGCGCGATCGAACACGGCGTTGGAATGAGAAATGCCGTTCAGGTCGAACCGTCGGATCAGTTCCTGGTCGCCCATGATTTCCGTGGAAGCGCCGTCCGCTGGGGATTCGGGCGGTGTCCATCCCAGCAGCGCCAGAAAATTGCGGAAAGCTTCGGGCACGATGCCTTCATCGCGATACGCGATCACGCTGGTGGCGCCGTGGCGCTTGCTCAGGCGTGTCTTGTCCGGGCCGAGAATCAGCGGCAGGTGCGCGAACACCGGCAAGGGCGCGCCCAGCGCCTGGTAGAGCAAAACTTGTTTTGGGGTATTAGAGATATGATCGGCACCGCGGATGATATGGCTGATGCGCATCTCCACATCGTCGGTGACCACGCTCAGGTGATAGGTGGGCACGCCGTCGGAGCGCAGCAGCACAAAGTCTTCCAGCTCGGAATTGGCAAACTCCACCCTGCCGAAAACGGCGTCATCGAAAGCAGTGCTGCCAGCCTCGGGTATGGTAAAGCGTACCGCCGCGGATTCTCCCGCCGCACGCCGCCGCGCCCCTTCTTCGCGAGAGATCTTGCGGCAGGTGCCTTCGTAGCGGGGCGCGCGGCCTGCAGCAGTCGCGGCTGCGCGGCGCTGTTCCAACTCTGCTTTGCTGCAAAAACAGTAGTACGCGTGTCCCGAGGCCAGCAGCCTGGCGGCGCTCTGGCGATACATTTCCATGCGCTGGGTCTGATGATAAGGACCCTCGTCCCAGTCGAGGCCGAGCCAGCGCATGCCCTGCAAAATGCCTTCGACCATCTCCGCCGTCGAGCGCTCGAGGTCGGTGTCTTCAATGCGCAGCACCAGGGTGCCGCCGTGATGGCGGGCGAACAGCCAGTTGAACAGCGCAGTGCGGGCGCCGCCCACGTGCAGATAGCCGGTAGGCGAAGGCGCGAAACGAACGCGCGGGCCGGCGGAGGGCGTCGAGGGCGGGCTGAAGGAGGGGGACATTACGAAAGGTCGTGTCCTGATGGTAAGGGCTGAGGAAATATAGCGTCAAGCTGCCGGGCCGGCCGAAATCTCATCCAACTCACTGACCTGTAACCTAAAACCGGCTGCTGACTGACGTGTTAGTCCAGTTTAGAAGACTATTGTTTTGCCCGAACCCATGTGAAACCATTAATGGTTAGAAACTCCTGATTACTCTGGCCGAGGTAGCTGTTGCGCGCGCCATGAACACCGTCACGATTAGTTTGCTTGTAGTACCGGCCGTGGTGGCCTTGCTGCTCTTTCTGGTTTTCACTTACCTCTACGAGCAGACCCGGCAGGACTACTTCCGCGCCTGGCAACTGGGCTGGGGAGCGTACACGCTCCACTATGTCCTGGATGCCTGGAGTGCGTTCCGCAAGCCTTCCGCGGTGATGGCGCTATTGGCTTCGCTGCTTCTGGTGGCGATGGCGCTCTGCATCTTCATTTCGACGCGCCTGATGCGCGAGAAATTCCGATTGCACTGGTACGACGTCGCTGTGGGGCTGGGAGGCGTGGCGCTCAGCCTGTTGAATTTGAAGCAGCAGATGGTGGGCCGGGTGTTTCATCCGGAAATCCTTTCCGACCCGCGCTTCCGCCTCGAACTGGGCGTGGCCCTGGTGCTGCTCTACTGCTCGTTCTTCTTCTACCGCTACGCTCACCGCCGAAATTCGCTGGCTTTCACCCTGCTGGCGATGGCGTTGGCGCTGTGGTCGGTGCTGATGGTGTTCGGACAATTCAGCAATACCTACTTGCAGCTGTCGGACATGCTGGGCCCCATCCCGCAGCTGGCGCTGGGCATCGCGATGGTCATGGTGCTGGCGGAAAATGAGCGCAGCGCGGTGCAGGAAAATGCCCTGGCGTTTTCCACCCTGGGCGTGGATCCCACCCGGCTGCTCAGCGCGGAAGACCTGGTCCCCAGCATGCAAAGCATTCTCGACCGCCTGGTCGCGCCCTTGCCCGCGGGCGGGGCCGTGCTCTGCATCTCGGAGCGCTGGCGCGCCGTGCTGCCCTCGGTGCAGCGCGGTTTCTCAGCGGAGTTCCTGGAGAAGCTGCAGAAAAGCGGGGCAGGAGAATACGTCTGCGAACTGGCTTACCGGCGGGGCGGATTCGTGACCTTCCGCGGCGTCCCCGAAATGCCCGAGCCCCTGCCGGCTTTTCCCGGCGGCCGCTTTCTGCAATTCCGCGAGGTGATGACCGAAGAGCGCATTTACAACGTCACCGCCGTCAGCCTGCAGACCCGGGAACACAATTTTGGCGTGATCCTGTTTCCCCATGCCGCGCGCCGGATGTTCGGTTCATCGAACTTGCGCCTGCTCATCGGGCTGGCGCTGCAGATTGGCTTGACCCTGGAAAACTATGCGGTCATGCACGACGCGCAGCGCCGCACCAAGGAATTCGCGCTGCTCACCCAGATCGGGCAAGCCATCAGCTCGCGCCTGGATCAGGACGAAATCCTGCGCACCGTCCATAAAGAATTGGGCCAGATCTTCGACACCACTGAGTTCTACATTGCGTTCCAGGAAGGCGATGAGGTCCGTTTCGAACTGGAAGTGGAAAAGGGCGAGATTTTACCCAAGCGCGCGCGCAAACTGGCCAATGGCCTGAGCGAGTTCATTGTCCGGAGCGGGCAGCCTCTGCTGGTCCGCGCCGAACTGGAGAAGACGCGGGAACGGCTGGGCGTCACCTACATGCCGCCGCGGCCTGCCAAGTCTTTTTGTGGCGCGCCCATTCTGCTGGGCGGCAAGCCGGCCGGGGTCATGGCCGCGATGAACACGGACCGCGAGTACGCCTTCGAGCAGCGCGACCTGGAAGTGATGCAGACGGCGGCGGGGCAGGTTTCAGTCGCCGTCGAAAACGCCCGCCTGTTTGCCGAAGAGCAACGGCGCTCCCGCCATCTGGCTTTCCTGAACAACATCTCGAAGACCGCCATTTCCAGCGAGGATTCCGAGCAGATGATGGCGGCCATCGTCGGCCATATTCAGAAAAATTTCAGCTTCGACCACATCGGCATCGGCATTCTCGACTACTCGGCCAAGGAGATCGAGATCAAGGCCGAGGCCGGCATCACGGCCCAGGCACTGGGCAAGCGCATCCCGCTGGGCCAGGGCATTCTCGGACGCGTGGCGCGGACCGGCGAGGCGGCGCTGGTCCAGACCTCGAGCGAAGCGCAGCTGCAAGGCGTGCTGCCGGGGGCGCGCTCCGTGCTTTGCATCCCCATCGCCTACGGGGAAAACTTTCTGGGTGTGCTCAACGTGGAAAGCCACAAGGAGGACGCCTTCAAGCCGGCCGACCGGTTGATCATGAACACCCTGGCCGACCTGCTGGCCACGGCCCTGCACAATGCCAACGTATTTCAGAAGCTGCAGCGGCAATCCATCACCGACGGGCTCACGCTCATCAAGACCAGGCGTTTCTTCTTCGAAGCGCTGAGTTCGGAGCTGAAACGAGCGTCCCGCTCCGGCCGCCCCATCTCGGTGGTGCTGATGGACCTGGACAAATTCAAGAACGTCAACGACACCAAGGGTCACCTCGAAGGCGATCTGGTGCTGACCCGGGTGGGGCGCCTCCTCGAGCAGAAGTGCCGGCAATCGAACGTGGTGGCGCGCTACGGCGGCGACGAGTTCATCATCCTGATGCCCGAGACCGGAGTGGAGCAGGCGCAAATTTTGGCGGAACGCCTGCGGGTGTGGATTTCGCAGGACCCAATGCTGGCCGAGCACCACATTACCGGCAGCTTTGGGGTAGCGAGCTTTCCGGTGCACGGCTTTTCCATGGAAGAGATTGTGCGCGTAGCCGACGCGGGCATGTACATCTCCAAGCGCGCGGGTGGCGACCAGGTATCGATCGCCAAAGAGTTGTCCGGGGGTGAAAGCGCCGCCGTGCGACGGCAGATGATCTCGGGATACATCGAAGGTTTCCTGCAACGCGAGCACACCGGCCCCGAGCACGTGGAAGAACTCATCTCCACGCTAAGGAAGATGTGTGGCGAAGAAGCCCACACCGACCAGATTCTGCGCGAGGCCATTGAGACCCTGACCAACGCCGCAGAGTCGCGGGAAATAAACAGCGCCGGGCACGGAGAGATGGTAGCCCGGTACAGCGAGATCATCGCGCGCTCGCTGGGCCTGCCTGCAGAAGAGGTTGCCGACCTGGCTTTTGCCGCCCGGGTGCATGACGTGGGCAAACTCTTCGTCCCCGAACGAATCCTGAACAAGCCCGGTCCCCTGACCGAGGGTGAGTTCTATGTTCTGAAGATGCACGCCGAGGTGGGAGGAGAAATCCTGGCCACTCTGCCCGAAGCCAGGAAATTGCGCGAGGCGGTGCAGCATCACCACGAATCTTTTGATGGCGGCGGCTATCCCAATGGCTTGCGGGGGGAGAAGATCCCGCTCTGGGCGCGGATCATGTCCATTACCGATGCCTATGTGAATATGACCAGCGAACGCTCGTTTGCGCCTGCCAAAACCAGCGAACAAGCGCTGGCCGAACTGGAAAAATTGAGCGGAACGCGGTACGACGGCATGCTGGTGCGCATTCTGATTCGCGAGCTAAAGGCGGAGAGAACGACCAGTTGGGGAAGTTGAACGGGGTCTAACCCGCTGCGGCACGAGCGCGGGCGCTCGCGCCCACATTTTCCATCCCACTTGCCAATTCACGGCTGAAACTGGAAACTATCTCTGCATGTCTATCCCTCTTTCTCTCTCTGGCAAGGTTGCCCTCATAACCGGCGGGTCGCGCGGTATCGGTGCGGCTGCGGTCCGCATGTTCGTGCACGCGGGGGCGCGCGTTTTGTTCAACTATGAAAAGGCCAAAGCTCCGTCCGAACGGCTGGTCAAGGAACTCGGACAGGAAAATTGCGCGGCCATGGCCTGCAATCTCTCCGGCACGGAAACCGCGCAGGCCTTGGTCGCCGCTGCCGTGAAGCGTTTCGGCCGGCTGGATATTCTGGTGGCCAATCACGGTGTCTGGCCTCCCGAGGATGCGCCCATCGACAAAATGTCGGATGCGCAATGGCGCAGCACCATGGCCATCAATCTGGATAGCGTGTTCGCTTTGATCAAGCACTCCGTGGCGCAGATGAAAAGGCAGGGAAAATCGGGCGCCGCCGCCGGCCACATCGTCCTGGTCAGCTCCACCGCGGGACAACGCGGAGAAGCGTTTCACTGCGACTACGCCGCCACCAAGGGGGCCCTGATCAGCATGGTGAAAGGGCTTTCCACGGAACTGGCGCGAGACGCGATCTACGTCAACACCGTGGCCCCGGGCTGGGTGGATACCGACATGTCGGCGCCGGCCCTGAACGATCCCAAGACCAGCGCCCGCATTTATTCCGGGATCCCGCTGGGACGGGCCGGGAAGCCGGAGGAAATCGCCGGCCCCATCCTTTTTCTGTGCTCGGAATATGCCGGCTTCATCACCGGCGAAGTCTTCAATGTCAACGGCGGGGCGGTCCTGGTAGGCTAATTCTTGATGTGGGCGCGAGCGCCCCGCTCGTGCGGCAGCGTCCGTAGCGCAGGGGTTTGCAGGGGTTTGAACGTGGCGCTCGTGCCGCAGCGTCCGTGGCGCCGGAGCACGAGCGGGGCGCTCGCGCCCACATTTCTCTGCATCTAACGTTTTGAACGATGAAGTTCTTCCTGTCAATTCTTCTGCTGGCCGCTGTGGGGCTGGCGCAAACCGACAGCGCGCCGCCTTCGCCCTCCATTCCCGTGGACCAGGAAAACGTCAAGCGGGCCAGGGCCGTGCTCAACCAAACCATCCAGGCCCTGGGTGGATCGGCCTATCTCAATATTCAGGACATCACCCAGGAAGGCCGGACCTACAGTTTTTATCACGGCCGGCCCAACAGTCTGGGCATCCTGTTCTGGCGTTTTTACCGGTTTCCCGACAAGGACCGCATCGAACTGACCAAGCAGCGCGATGTGATCTACGTCTACAGCGGAGACAAGGGAACTGAAATCACCTACAAGGGCCCGACCCCGGAAGATCCGAAAGACCTGGCGGAATATTTGCGGCGGCGCCACTTCTCGCTCGATTGGGTGTTGAGAAAATGGCTGTCCGAACCGGGGGTGGCCCTGTTCTACGAAGGGCAGACCGTAGCCGAAGAAAAACCGGTCGAACAAGTCACCGTGATGAACGCCCACAACGAGGGCGTCACCCTGTACGTGAGTACCGACGACCACTTGCCGGTAAAGAAAACCTATTCCTGGCGGGACCCAACCGACAAGCAACGCAATATCGAGGATGAGGTTTACGACAATTACCGCGAAGTGCAAGGCGTCATGACCCCGTACACCGTCACCCGTTTCTACAATGGAGACATGTCCGGCCAACGCTTCCTGACCGCCGTCAGCTACAACCAGGGGATCGCGGATTCTCAGTTCGACCCCACGAGCTCAAAAAAGCCTTGAAGCGTCGAATTTCCCGCAAACCGCGACTAACCTAAGAAGTAACACCTTGGTTCTTGCACCGAACACAATATCTGATTAAGTATTTCCTAATCATGCAGATAGCGTTGCACCGGCGAGAGATCCCTGATGCCTGCGACCACGACTGTGGCTAATTAGCCACAGTCGAAGACGCCTCAGGCAGGGTAGATTCGTCATCAAACAACGGACAGCCGATCTAGTTTGATACACGAACAAACAATCCGCACGCCCGCCGCCTGCAGCGGGGTAGGACTGCACAGCGGCGCTCCCGTCCAGTTGCGGATACTGCCCGCGCCTCCCGGATCGGGCGTGATCTTCCGCCGTACCGATCTTGACGGATTCGAACTGGAGGCCGTGAGCAGAAACGTGGCCCGGGTCAGCTACGCCACCAGCTTGATGAAAAAAGGCGTGCTGATTTCCACCACCGAGCATCTTCTCTCCGCCCTGATCGGTTGCGGCATCGACAATGCCATCGTCGAGCTGGACAATCTGGAACTGCCCATTCTCGACGGCAGTGCGCGGCCGTTCGTCGAAGCCATCCTGAAAGCCGGCATTCGCAAGCAGCGCCGGCCTCGCACCTATCTGCGCATCTGCCGCGAACTGGAAGTGCGGGAAGGGGACAAGTTCATCGCGGTCTATCCCTCCGATACTTACTCCGTCTCATACGCCATCAATTTTCCCCATCCCCTGATCGGAAAAGAAACTTTCAGAGTGGATCTTTCCCATGGAAATTACCGGACACAGATCGCGGCGGCGCGTACATTCGGTTTTCTGCACGAAGCCGATGCCATGCGGCAGCAGGGACTGATTCGCGGCGCGTCTGCGGAAAACGCCATTGTGCTCACCCGTGACGGGCTGATGAATCCGCCGCTGCGTTTTCCCGACGAATTCGTGCGGCACAAAGTTTTGGACCTGATCGGCGACCTGGCGCTTCTGGGCAAACAGATTCTGGGCAACGTCGTCGCCGACCGGGCCGGACACGCCATGCACACCGCCCTGGTCTCGCGCATCCTGCGCGACCGCACCTTGTGGGAGGAGACCACGGTGGAAGAGGAAGCAGAACCGGTCGCCCCCCTGCTGCGAGCCGCCGCCCAGCCCGCAATCTAACCAGATCATGTAGGCGCGAGCGCCCCGCTCGTGCGGCAGCGCCACGGACCCGAGACGGCGGAGCCCGAACCTCACATCAAGATCGAGAAACTTTTCAAGTTAGTCTGGTCGTAACGCCCGAGGTCGGAGGCCTGAGGTCCGGAGTCTGAGGTTCGTGGCGACGCCGCACGAGCGGGGCGCTCGCGCCTACATTGGTCTGGACGGTTGCTAGTCTGCGGGGTGAGGAGTTGGGTCGTTAGAATCCCAGTACGAGCCTTCTTCAAGCAGCTTCTGCAGTTCGGCGCGGGCGTGCGCCGTCAGTTGAGCGGCGTAACTCTTTGCCGATTGTTGACGCTCCGGAGTCAGCTCCGCGACCCGGACCGCGAGCAGCGGCGCGTCCTGTTCCAGCATGCGCACCAGGCGCTGGGCGCGATCAATCCTTGCGTGAATCGACAGCATAAGACCTCGTTTGAGATTTCCTTTCCAGCCTGATGGGCAGGCCGGAAATGCGCAAGTCTTAAACTGGATACGCTCCTAGGCGGAGCGGGTTGAGGACCTAACGAATCACCTCGGGGACGGTTCCATCTTTTCGCATTGCTCGGCCAGCCAGGCATCCAGCTGCGCCCGCGATTCCTTGGACATATCGATGAAGCGCAGACCGGCGCGGCCGGAATCATCCATCCAGGCGATCTGGACTTTCGGTTCCAGGGGGGTAGCAGCTCCCGGCAACTTGAACGACGCGGTAGAGACGCCGCCCTTGGGCAACGGGCCGCGGAAGAAGATGGCCATGCCGCCCTCGCTGAGGTTGGTCAACGAGACTTTCAGGTTCTTTCCTTCGCTAAATGAAAGCGTGGCCGACATTTCCACCGGGTGCCGGAAATAGCGTCGGCGCTCCCGCATCATGAAATTGACCGCCGCGCTGAAGCAGCGCATGGCGTTCAGCGCTGAAATTGGTTTCTGCAGAACGAAATTCGCTCCCATCTGAAATGCCTGCTGGGTGGTGGTCGTGCCGTTCAGGATGGCGAAGGTGACGGAATTTTTGTTGCTGGCACTTTTGCGCAGGCCTTCGAGCACGCCGAGAGCGCCCTTCAGGTCGTCACAATCTACAATGATGGCGTCGAACTTCTCGGTGCGCAGGATTTCGTGCCCGGAGCTCACCCCGCGGCAAACTTCGACGTCGATAGCAAGCTTTTCCAGGGCGGGTTGGACGACCCGAATCACGTCCGGGTCCCGGCTGAGAAGCAGCGATTCCAGCGGCATAGAACTTTCATGGTAGGCTTCCGGTTCCATGGCGCGAAAGTGACGAAAGTCATCCGCGGCGCGAACTCGAGGCCGATCCCGCCATATTTTCTCCGGAAGCAGGAAACCGGTCGCAAATGCTTAAGCGGGTCTATCTTTCGTTGGGCTCAAACGTGGGCGATCGTGCCGCCCATTTGAATGCGGCCATCGCTAGCCTGGGCGCGCTGGGCAGGGTGATGGCAGTTTCATCGTTCTACGAAACTGAGCCGGTCGAATTCACCGCCCAACCCTGGTTCCTGAATTGCGCGGTCGCTCTCGACACGGACAAGATGCCCCGGCAATTGCTGGCGGCATTGCTCGACATTGAGCAGAAAATGGGAAGGCGGCGAGTTCAGAAAAAAGGCCCGCGCACCCTCGATATCGACATACTTCTGTTTGGGGACTCCATCGTCAAGGCGAAGGGACTGACCATCCCGCACCCCGCCATGGACGAGCGCCGTTTCGTTCTCGAACCTCTCGCCGAAATTGCGCCGGAGGCGCGGCACCCGGTTTTGAAGCGCACCGCGCGCCAGTTGAGAGACGCATTACCGCCAGGGCAAACCGTAAAGCGGGCGCCGGACGTCGGACCTAAGACTTCAGACTCCGGACCTCGGACTTCGCACCTCAGACCTCGGACGGCGGACCCCGAAGCTCAGATCAAGAACGAGAAACCTTCAAGTTAGTCTGGCAGTCACGCCCGAGGTCCGAGTCCGAGGTCCGACGTCCGCTTCAAGGGGTAATAATCCTGCTGCCGGTTTCTTCCGGTGCGGCGATTCCGGGTGGCTTCTCCGGAAACTGGGCCAGAAGGAAGTCCACGAAGGCGTGTGATTTAGGCCTTCCCGAAGTGCGGCCGTAGGCCATGCGCACCAGGAAAACCAGGGCGCGCAGCACTTCCGAGTCGCGCAGTTGCGCGTATCCCACGTGCTTTTGCTCGGCTTCGCGGTATTCCTTCACCATGTTCTGTACTTCCGCCGCCACCGCCTGCTGGGCGGTGCTGGCAATCGGATTCTCGTAATGCAATCCGGAATTGACCAGGGTCTCCCAGGTTTTTGTCAGCGAGGTGAGGGCCGCAATCAGGTCAACGTCGTTCAAGCTGTGGTCGGCGCGAACGCTCTTGGACAAAGCAAAAGTCAGGCCCATGATCAGATGTTCGTGCTGGTAGAGAAACTGGTCTTCGACCTCCACCTGTACGAAGAGATCGGCCGGGTTCAGGTCCCTCAGGCTGCGCGGTTTTTCATGCTCGCGGGCCTGTTGCAGATACACGCAGTCGCTGGGACAATCGAGCGTCACCTCGCGCTGCTCGCCACAGCATTGCGGACAGATGCGGCCGTGGATGGCCGGGCAGAAGCGTTTCTCCTTGCGTTTCTCGCAAATGGCGCAGCTCACGAAAACCATTATGACATCAGCCATGTGGGCGCGAGCGTCCGCGCTCGTGCTCCCGCTCCTCAGACGCCGGGGCCAACCAAGCGCTATTGCCGCTGCCGCACGAGCGGGGCGCTCGCGCCCACATCGGCTGAATGGGCGGTTTTGGGATGGCGATGCGTGCGGGAATGCGATTTTTTGCGGGTTTTTCGGAGTCCTATATCGAGAAATCCGCATAAAATGCGGCTGAAACATCACTTTTCCACAGAAGGCTGGTATAAGATAGCCGCGCACGCAGCAAAAATTTCAGAGAATTCAGAGGAGGCTTCATGGCTTCAGGTTTGACCAAGACACAACTCGTCCGTCATCTGGCGGATAAACTCGAGACCAACAACAAGACCGCGGCAGCATTTCTCGAACAGCTTACCGACGTCGCAGTGAAAGAGACCAAGAAGAACGGCATCTTCGTGATCCCCGGACTGGGACGCCTGGTGAAGGCTCATCGCAAGGCCCGCCTGGGACGCAATCCTCAGACTGGCGAACCCATCCAGATCAAGGCCAAGACGGTGGTGAAGTTCCGCGTCGCCAAAGCGGCCAAGGACGCCATCGCCCCCAAGAAGTAGTTTTCCTTTCCCGTTCTGGGTGAAGGCCGGCTGAGAAGCCGGCCTTTGGTGTTTGTGGCCAAGATGTCTTCTGTAGCCGCGCCGATCCGCCAATCCAATTTCTTCGCGCCTCCGTACTTATGACGCAGGCAATTGAAAATCACGGAGGAGCGATTCAATGAACAGGAAAATGGCAGTCTTACTACTGAGCCTGGTGGCGCTGGCCGCCACGGTCGCGGTGGCCGGGTCTGACCCGATGGTGGGCGGACACGAGATGTTCCCCAGCAAAAACATCATTCAGAATGCAGTGAACTCAGACGACCACACCACTCTGGTAGCCGCGGTCAAGGCCGCCGGCCTGGTAGACACCTTGCAGGGGCCCGGTCCTTTCACCGTATTTGCTCCCACCAACGAGGCCTTCGCCAAACTTCCGGCGGGCACGGTTGACACGCTATTGAAGCCCGAAAACAAAGACATGCTCACCAGGATCCTGACCTACCACGTGGTCGCGGGCCGGCTCAGCGCGTCTGATTTGAGAAAGGAAATCAAGGCGGGCAACGGCGAAGCCTCGCTGAAGACGGTCAGCGGAGGCACGCTGATCGCCACGTTGCAGGGCAATCACATCGTGCTCAAGGATGAAAAGGGCGACATGTCCACGGTCACGATTTCAAACGTCAATCAGTCGAACGGCGTGATTCACGTGGTGGACACGGTTCTGCTGCCCAACTAGTCTCTCTCACCTGCGGGCGTTCCGGAACATCGGAGCGCCTTCTTATTTTTTCATCTCGTCACATCAAGCAGCTGGCGGTCGGATTTTCATTACCATGATATCCGTGTCATTGATCCGCACCGGACCTGTTTCTCCGCACAGGTACCATCTAAAACTACTCCAGCGCCACTGCTCAGCCGAAGGCACCAATCCGCGCTCAACGGGGTTGCGATGGATATAGCGAAGCTTTTCAATTCGCTTACACTCCGTCCAAACATTGAAATCATAGAATCGCGCCTGCCAGAATCGGTCAGGATGAACCGGAGCGCCATGAACTGGAATCCCCGAGAGCGGGGTGCCCCAGGTCTCGCCGGTTTTGCGAGACCTGGGAGGCGTCACCACAGCACTCCCACTCGCACACCGCATACCGCGCACGACGCCAAGCTTTAGTGCCAGAATCGCGGTCGATAGCGTCTCACGTTGCGGTTCGCTCACCAACAAATGAATGTGTTCCGGCATGATGACATACCCCAGCACCACGAACCTATAACGCCTGCGAATCCGATCGAGAATGTTCAGGAACAAATCACAGTAAACTTGATTTCGGAAAAGGGGTCGGCGCCGGTAACAACTGAAAGTCAGAAAGTGTAGGTCGTTACCGCCGTAAAATCGGTGTAGACCTTCCGTCATGAATGGAGCGTAGAAAAGTCGGAAGGAAATGTATGTGACGAGTGAACATTCGAGATGGCGTCTCCCAGGTCTCGCAAAACCGGCGAGACCTGGGGCACCCCGACTGAAGACTGACGACTGAAGACTGACGACTATCTTCCCGCTTTTCTCTCGTCCTTCTCCACCACGCCGTCCTTGATGTAGATCACCCGATGGGCGTATTCGGCGATGTCGTGTTCGTGGGTGACCAGCACGATGGTGTTGCCGTTGGCTTGCAGGCGATCGAGCAGGGCCATGATTTCGTTGCCGGTCTGGGAGTCGAGGTTGCCGGTGGGTTCGTCGGCCAGGATGATCGAGGGGCGATTGACCAGGGCACGGGCGATGGCGACTCTTTGGCGCTGGCCGCCGGAAAGTTCGTTGGGCTTGTGCATCATGCGTGATTCCATGCCGACCGATGCCAGCGCCTCTTTGGCCCGCTGCACGCGCTCTTCGCCCGGAACGCCGGCATAGATGAGCGGCAGTTCAACGTTGTGCAGCGCGGTGGCGCGGGCTAGAAGATTGAAGGTCTGGAAGACGAAACCGATTTCCTTGTTGCGGATGCGCGCCAGTTCGTCGTCATCGAGTTCGCTGACCAGCTGGCCGTTCAGCCAGTAATGGCCCTTGCTGGGCGTATCCAGGCAGCCGATAAGGTTCATCAGCGTGGATTTGCCGGAGCCGGAGGGTCCCATGATGGCGACGTACTCGTTGCGCTGGATGCGAATATTGACTCCGCGCAACGCGTGCACCTGCTGCTCCGAGCCCATGTCGTAGGTCTTCCACAGATCTTCGGTGCAGATCATGCAGGACTCGGGAGGCGCCGACACCACGGGTTGCTTGATATTGATAACTTCTGCGGTTGCCATTTTTCTCTCCTGGTCCTCTCGGGACACCTGCCCGCTCCGATCTTCTGTGCTGCGATGCAGTCCGTTCTCTGTTGGACGGCCAACTGAGCCGGTCGTTAGTACCGGACTTCGGCCGTCGGACCTCGGACTTCAGCCGGTCCAAAATTCCGAAGCCCGGGGTCTAACGCCCGACGTCCGCCTTACTGGCTTTCCTCTTCCTTCTTGGGAGCCGTGTTATCTACTTTTACGCTCGTCCCCGGCCGCAGAGTTCGCAGTACTTTGTAACTGCCGGTAACGATTTCGTCACCCGCTTTCAGGCCGTTCAGGACCTCGATGTCCGTGGTGCCGGTGATGCCGGTCTGCACCGGCAAGAACTGAGCTTTACCCTGGCGAATGACGAAGACTCCCTGAATTTCTTGCTTGTCGGCGCCGTTCAGGTTGGATGCTCCAGCCTGGGGCGCCGCCGCCTCGACGTCGTCTTTCTCACCGCTGGCCGCTTTCAGGTCTGCCCGCGAGCGGACGGTCAGCGCCTGAATGGGGATAGCCAACGCTCCGTTGCGCGTGGCCGTGGTTATTTTGGCGGTGGCCGAAAGGCCGGGCCGCAGGTTCTCCGGCGGGTCCTGCAGCGTGACCACGACCTTGAAATCTTTTGCTTCCTGGCTGGCCGAAGTCTGCTGCGACGTGGACACGCCGGTGGAGCGAACGATGGCGTTGTTGCCAATCTCGGTCACCACCGCCTTGAACGTCTTCTTGGGAATTGCGTCGATGCTCACTTCCGCCGGCTGTCCCAGCCGCACATTGACGATGTCGGTTTCGTCCACCTTGACTTCGGCGGTGATGACCGACATGTCGGCCAGCGTCATGAGCGTGCTGCCGGGAGAATTCTGGATGCCGATGACCACGGTTTCGCCTTCCCGCACCGGCAGGTTCGTAATCATGCCGGCATAGGGCGCGGCGTAGGTGGTCTTTTGCAGGACGTCGGCGGCATGGGTCAGATTGGCGCGGTTCTGCGCAATGTGGCGATCGGCGGAATCCTTCTGCGCTTTGGCTTGCGCCACCCGCGCCTGGGCTTGCGCCAGGCCGGCTTGCGCCGTCTGCCAGGCCGCCTTCTGGCTGTCGAATTCTGATTTGGCGATCAGGGAATCTTTGAACAAACCCTGGGCGCGGGTCCAATCGAGTTGGGCGCGTTCGTAGTCGGACTGGGCGCGGGTCAGGTCGGCGGCAGACGTATTCAGCGCGGCCTGGGCCGCCACCGAATCGGTCTCCGAGGCTTCAACGGAAGCCTGGGTGGCGTTCACGTCGGCCGAGGACTGCACGTTTTCCAGTTGCGCCAGCAATTGACCTTTCCTGACCCGGTCGCCTTCCTTGACGTATAGCCGGGTGATTTTGCCGAAGGCGTTGGCCCCGATGTTGACGTAGGTCTTCGGCCTGATTTCGCCGGAGGCGCTGACCACGGAGGCCAGGTCCTGGCGAGCTACTTTTCCGGTCTGGACCGTGACCACGCCCTTGCGGCTCTGGTAAACGGCAATGCCCGCAATCGCCAGCACTACGACGGCGACTCCGCTGCCGATCAGTATTTTCTTTCCTGTGCTCATTTGCTCTCTATTGTTTGTTACACCGTGCCCGCCAGCATTCCCGTGATCAGATGCCTCTGACAGTGGAAAGGCTCACTTTCGGAGCGGGCCGCTGAACTCCCGGGAAATCTGCGGCGTAACTGAGCACACGCCATCAGATACGGTGAAACGGGCTCTAAAGTTCCTGCGGAAAAACCATCATCGCGCGGGGGCCGGAACCTTACCCGGCCATAACCATGCCGGAACCATCATGCGTTGGATAACCCTTGCGATTATAGCTTGAGCCGGGTGGAGAGAGGATGAGATCAAACCCTTTACTGCAAAGGGCGCCTAGAAAGGCCGCAAAGCAGCCGCGCCTGGATGGCTAAGGCCCGATTCAGGAGCGCCAGTCCGGGGGCTGTTCGAGGGACTGGGAGTGGCTCGGCAGATGGCTGCTTTTTACTATCTTTACAATCGCTTAGAGCGCGCCAGTTAGCCTTGCCTTGGCCGAACTAAAGTCATAGAATGGTTAGCCAAGCGTAGTCTGTCGTAAGGAGTTCCTCCATGTCCCGGGTAGGGTTTCTGAAACGCCTCTTTGCAGTCTTCGTTTTGCCGGTCTTCATCTTGACCATGGTGTCGTTTGCCTGGGCGCAGGAAGGCAAGGCAGACGCGGCCGATCCGTCGGCAGATGCAGCGTCTTCCCAGGAAAAAGCCAGCCCGGATGTCGATCCCCTCAAGCGGCCGCTAACGGAGAAGCAGAAGAAACAGAATTCCAAATCCCTGAAGATCGAGTTAAGCAAGACCTACAAGAAGTGGCTGGACGAAGACGTGCGCTGGATCATTACGGACGAAGAGCAGAAGGCGTTCAAGCTGCTTTCAAACGACGAGGAGCGGGACCAGTTCATCGAGGCTTTCTGGCAGCGTCGCGATCCCACGCCGGACACCATCGAGAACGAATTCAAGGAAGAACATTACCGGCGCATGGCCTACGCCAACGAGCATTTTGCCGCAGGCATTCCCGGCTGGAAGACCGATCGCGGCCGCATTTACATCATGTACGGGCCCGCGGACGAGATTGAGGCGCACCCTTCGGGCGGGTCATACGAACGTCCCATGGAAGAGGGCGGCGGCGAGACTTCCACCTACCCGTTCGAAGACTGGCGCTATCGTTACCTCGAAGGTATCGGCCAGGAAGTCATTATCGAGTTCGTGGATACGTGCATGTGCGGCGACTATCACATGACCTTGGACCGCTCGGAGAAGGACGCCCTGCTCAACACTCCCAATGCCGGACTGACTTTGTACGAGCAGATGGGGATGGCCAGCAAGGCGGACCGGTTCAATGGGGGCCTGGAGCGGCTGGGGACGGGGCCGTTAAGCGCCAATTCGCAGACCAAACAGTTTGACCGCCTGGAGCAGTTTTATAAGCTGCAGAAACCGCCCGCGGTCAAGTTCAAAGACCTGGAAGAAGTGGTCAGCCACAAGATCAGCGTGAACCTGATGCCCTTCGACGTGCGCACTGATTTTGTGCGGGTGACCAGCGACACGGTGCTGGTGCCGATCACCATCCAGGTGAAAAATCGCGATATCACGTTCGTCAACAAAGACGGCGTGCAGCGCGGGACAGTGAATATTTTTGGCCGGGTCACGACCCTTACCGGCAAGATCGTGCAGACCTTCGAGGACACGGTACAGGTCGATGTGCCGGCGGAATTGCTGCCCCAGGTCACGGAGAACTCGTCCGTATACTGGAAGGCATTACCCTTGCGGCCGAACCTGTATCGCATCGATGTCGCGGTGAAGGACGTAAACGGGGACCGCTCCGGATTGTGGAGCAGCCGGCTGCCCGTGCCCAGCTATGACGATGACCGTTTGTCCTCCTCCTCGCTGATCGTGGCCGACACCATGGCGCCGGTTTCGACCAAAGAGATCGGTACCGGTATGTTCGTCATCGGCAATACGAAAATACGGCCGCGGGTGGCTTCCGCCAATGGCAAGCCGGTATCTTTTAAGCGCAACCAGAAAGTCTATTTCTGGATGCAGGTCTACAATCTTGGCGTGGATGACAAGACCCATAAACCCTCGGCGACGGTGGAATACAGTGTCATCAACGCGGCCACCAACAAGGCTGTGATTCATACCGTGGAATCCACGGACCAGATGGGAAATATCGGCGACCAGGTGACCCTGGAAAAACCTCTTTCGGCCTCCAGTCTGGACCCCGGGGTCTATCGCATTCAAATCAAGGTGAACGATAATATTTCCAAGCAGACGGTGGACCCGTCGGCAACCTTTGCCGTCGAGTAAGCTCCACTGCTTGTCGCTCTGCGAGGTGTTTGGGTAATGCTGGGTAGACTCGGGTTCAAGCTCGGGTTATTGGGGATTGCGCTGGCGCTTCCGGTGCTGGCGGCCGACCGCCCCGGCTCTATCTCTGGATACGTGCGCAGCGCCTCCGGCGTCCCGCAAATGGGAGCCCTGGTGGAAGTGCTGGGCACGGCGGCCCATAACCTCAAGGTATTCACCGACGAGAACGGTTTCTACTCGGCCAGCGGCCTGCTGCCGGGAGTCTACAGCGTCAAGGCCTACTCGCCTTCGTTCCTTCCCGCGCTGCGTGAGCGCGTGGGCCTGCAGCCCGGCAGCAGCGTCATGGTCAATCTCAAGCTCAGCGGGCTGTTCGACGCGATCCAGTTGCCCGCGGTGCGCGGCCCGGCCGACGATGATGACTGGAAGTGGGTGCTGCGCTCCGCCTCCAATCGTCCGATTCTGCGCATGCTCGAGGATGGTTCCCTGGCCGTGGCGGCGGGACCGGGCGACAACCATGGTCCGGACAATCAGGGTCTGGACAATCATGATCTGAAGGGCACGCTCTCATTCGTCGCCGGCTCAGCCTCCGGCGGCTTCGGAAGCTCTTCCGACATGAACACCGGCTTCTCGGTGGAGAGGTCGCTGTTCTCGACTGGGACGGTGGCGCTTCAGGGCAACGTCGGCTACAACGGCGGCTCGCCCAACACCGTGCTGCGCGCGTCCTACAGCCATGCGCTGGCCAACGGTTCGAAGCCGGAGATGGCCTTTACCATGCGCCGGCTGGCTGCGCCCGGCATCGGCGGTTATGGCACGGCGCTGCAGGCCATGGCGCTTTCCGCGTCCGATGATTTCTCGCTGGGAGATATCCTGGAACTGCGCTTCGGAAGCGAGTTGCAGACCATTCAATTCTTGGGACGGGTAACGGCGTTTCGCCCCTTCGGCTCGGCCGATCTGCATCTCTCGCCCCATACCATCATGGAATACCGCTACGCCACTTCGGAACCCGATGGCCGCCTGGAAAAAGGCTTCGACTCGGCGCCGGCGGACCTGAGCGAGTCGGGCCCCCGGGTCAGCGTTGCCGGGTTCACCTCGACGGTGGAGCGGGCCCACCACCAGGAAGTCTCGCTTTCTCACCGCGCCGGTGACACCAATCTGCAGGTTGCCATGTATTCCGATCGGGTGGCGGACCCGGCGCTGACCGGCGTTGGCGATGTTTCTGCCGAGGGCGGGGAAGCGCTGCCCGATGTCTATTCCGAGACCTTCACCTACCGGGGCAAGCAACTGGACGCTCGCGGCATGCGCGTGGTCTTGCAGCGCAAGCTGGCGTCCGACCTGACCGCGACCCTCGACTATGGCTACGGCGGCGTTCTCGACTTGAGCAAGAGTGATATCGCTTTGCAGGATGCCCGCCGCGATACCTATGTCCGCAACCGTCACACCGCATCGGCGAAATTCAGCGGCACGCTGCCCGGCCTCCACACCCGCTGGATTACTTCCTATCGCTGGATCAGCGGGCAGGCGCTGACCCCGGTGGATATGTTCAACGAGTCTGCCGGACAGTCCGATCCCTACCTCAACATCTTTATTCGCCAACCCATTCCCGGAACCGGTTTCCTTCCCGGCCACATGGATGCCGTGGTCGATATTCGGAATCTTCTGGCTCAAGGATATGTACCCGTCATGGGCCAGGACGGCCGCACGATTTACCTGGTGCAATCGGCACGGACGGTGCGCGGCGGCGTGGCGTTTACCTTCTAGACGGCAGTCGTCGGTCTTCGGTCGTCAGTCTTCAGCTCACAACAACCAGAGTTCAGCGGATGGAGGACGGGCGTCCCGCCCGTCATGCCCCGGTTTGGGCTTTTGCCTGACGGGCGGGACGCCCGTCCTCCATCTTTGACCATAGCCGGACAACTGCCCCAAAAAAGCACTTGCCTGATCTACTATACGTGTAGTAGTAATGCATACGTGCATAGGAGAGGCAAATGGCCGGGCCGACACTGAGCAAACTCGAGCTTCGCATTATGGAGGTATTGTGGAACCGCGGTATCGCGTCCATCCGTGAAATCCAAGAGACGTTCCCGAAAGAGCAGCGACCCGCCTACACCACCATTCAAACAACGGTGTATCGCCTCGAGGCCAAGAACGCGGTTGGCCGCGTAAGAAAAGTTGGAAACTTCCATGTGTTCAAAGCCGCGGTGTCGCGCGATGTCGCGCAACGCCGGCTGATTGATGAGTTGATGGCGCTCTTCGGGGGCCGCACCCAACCGGTGATGGCCCACCTCATTGAGTCGGGGAAGCTGACGCTGGCCGACGTGAGAGAGGCCGAAAAGACCCTGCGCCAATTGCAAAGAAAGGAGAAGCCGGAATGACCGTCCAATATTTGTCGGGTTTTTGGAGTACAGCCGCGCCAGTATTGGGAAATCACCTGTGGCAGTCGACAGTGTGCGCCGTAGTTGCTGGGTTGCTCACGCTCACACTGCGTCGCAATCAGGCCCGAGTCCGATATTGGGTCTGGCTGGCTGCGTCAATCAAGTTTCTGGTGCCTTTCTCAATGCTGGTGGCGCTCGGCAACCGCTTCGCCTGGCGGCATATTTCAAGCGCGGGCGGCGCGCTCTATGTCGCGATTGAGCAGGTCGGACAACCTTTTACGCAGGCAGCGCCAGCAGTGGTGCAAGCCGCTCCCGCTCCTACTCTGGCCCGCATGCTTCATCTGCTCCCGATCGCCGCTGGTGTTTGGCTGTGTGGATTCCTGACCGTGTTGGGCATCTGGACTGCGCGGTGGCTGCGAATTCGCGCCGCCGCAGCAAAAGCGCTTCCTCGGCGGGAGGGTCGTGAAATAGATGCGCTGCGCAGATTGCTGGCCTCAGGGATGACCTCAGACGTAATTGACATCCGGCTTTCGCGCGGCTCCATCGAGCCCGGAATCTTCGGCATTGTGCACCCGGTTTTGCTCTGGCCGGAAGGGCTCTCGGAGAAACTCGATGATGCTCACCTGGAGGCGGTGATCGCGCATGAACTATGCCATGTCCGGCGTTGCGACAACCTCACGGCGGCAATCCACATGCTCGTCGAAGCGGCTTTCTGGTTTCATCCGCTGCTCTGGTGGCTTGGCGCGCGCCTCATTGACGAACGCGAGCGTGCCTGCGACGAAGAGGTTTTGCAGCGCGGCAGCGAACGGCACCTCTATGCCGAAAGCATTCTGAAAATCTGCGAGTTCTGTTTGAGTTCTCCCCTGACCTGCGTGTCAGGCGTTACGGGCGCCAATTTAAAGAAAAGGATGGTTCACATCATGACCGACCATGTTATTCGCAACCTCAACTTCCCTCGAAAACTCCTGTTGTGCACGGCCGCATGCCTCGCCGTCGCTCTGCCCATCGCTTTTGGCCTGCTCAACGCCACTCCGGGCCACGCGCAAGGGCAACTCTCCATTACACCCAAGTTCGTATCAGTCTCGGTCAAGCCTCACCCGCGTGAAGACAATGGCCTCGTAATGTCAAGGATGATGATGTCGCCGATTGACGGTAGCTTCACCGCAAAAAACGTTTCCCCGCATTCGCTCCTCCAGCTTGCATACCACATTCAGGACACGCAACTCGCAGGAGAACCGGAGTGGTTTAAGTCAACGACATACGACATTGACGCGAAGGTTGATCCGTCGGTGGTCGATGAAATACACAAGCTCAATGACGACCAGCGAAACCTCGTGAACCAACACATGCTTCAACAGTTTCTCACTGACTATTTCAACGTGACCTTGCACCAGGAATCCAGGGATCTTCCGGTGTACGAACTGCTCATTGCTGAGGGCGGCCCCAAACTCCAGAAAGTGGACAAACATGGTTTCATGCATATGGGAGTAGGCGAGCTGAGCTCGCAGGGAACGCCCGTGGCATTGCTAACGGCGCAGTTATCGCAACGTCTCGGGCGAACCGTTGTAGACAAGACCGGGCTCGACGGCGACTATGCCTTCAATCTCCGCTGGACTCCTGACGCCGAGGAACAAGCGCGCATCCGTGCTGCTGGCTTGCCACCTGAACTGATGAAGGGGGGACAGCCTGCAGCTTCTGGTCCTCCACTTCTTACGGCGGTAGAAGAGCAGCTGGGACTGAAGCTGCAGCCGCAAACGGAACGTGTGCAGGTTCTCGTCATCGACCACGCCGAGCAGCCTTCACAGAACAACTAAAACCACAGACATTCGGTGCCCACTTCTGTCTGCTGTCGGCAGAAGTGGGATTCCGTGCAACTCCGCGGACGGTTGCCGGGCGAGGACTAAGCCGCTGGCGCGGCGGGCGCTTCGCGTGTGCAAGTCTCATACGCCGGTGGAGTCTTGAAGGACTGACCGTGGCGCGTTACGATGATGTGAACATGGATAGCGACGTCAGCAGTATATCGATGAGCATCAATAACAGACTCCTCGCGCAACTCCTATCAATACAACAACTTCCAACCCAAAGTCGATTCAAATCCCATAGCTCCACGCGTCCGCCGCAAACGCCAGCGGCTTCCTCCTAACCTCCTGTCATGAAAATGTTCTCCGTCTATGCGGCTTTTTCCTGGAATGTCAGTGTGACCGCGTAGCCCAAACGTTCTAGGCGATGAACCAGGTTTCGCGTGAGGTGTTTCTTGTTGAGCTTGTCCAGGTAGAGATCTCCCAAGTCGTTGTAGGAGACTTGCTGGGAGAGCATGTGATAGATCGCGACCAAGATCTTGTGGGCGATCGCCACCACGGCCCGCTTGTACCCGCGCCGCGCCTTGAGACGGAAAAATTTATCTCTCAGGTAAGTGCCTTTGGCTCGGGCCGCCGCGTTGGCGGCCTCCACCAGTCCGCTCTTCAGATACACATTGCCACTAGGGATGCGGCTGCTCTTGCGCTTGCCGGCGGATTCGTTGTTACCTGGGCAAACTCCTGCCCAAGAAGCCAACTGCGAAACGCTTCCGAACACGCTCATGTCCACGCCCAACTCAGCGATGATCACCGCGGCCAGAGTCCAATCCACCCCCGGTATCTCGTCCAATAAGGCCAGCTGCGCCGCATAGGGTTCGAGCATCTGCCGGATGCGTTGTTCAAGAGCCGCCAGGTCTTTTTCCGCCGCTTCCAGTCGTTGCAGCTGAAGCTCCAACAGGAAACGATGGTGTTGTTCCAACTTGCCTTCCAGAGCCAGCTGCAGTTCGGGAATCTTCTTGCGTAGAAGCCCTTTGGCCAGCTCGGCCATTTCTTGTGGGGTCGCTTTTCCTGCGATCAGAGCTCGCAGCATCAGTCGGCCGGACATTCCGAACACGTCCGTGGCCACGTTTGCCAACTTGATGTTGGCGGTCTCCAGTACTTTCAGCAGACGGTTGCGCTCCGCCGCCTGACTCTCCACTAACTTACGACGATAGCGCATCAAGTCGCGGAGTTCGCGGATGGGCTTAGGCGGAACGAAACTGGAACGCAGTAGCCCATGGCAGAGCAGGTCCGCGATCCATTCCGCATCCTTCACATCGGTCTTACGCCCTGGCACCTTCTTGATGTGTTGCGCGTTCGCCACCACAATCTCCAAGGCTCCTTCCAGAATGGCGTAAATCGGCTTCCAGTACACTCCCGTGCTCTCCATCGCCACATGGCTGCAGCCTTCAGAGAGCAACCATTCGCGCAGACTCACCAGCTCTCGCGTAGTGGTGCCGAACGTTCGCATCTGCTTCTGGACTTTCCCGTCCCGGCGAACCATCAACAAGCAGGCCACTACGGTGGCCTGATGTACGTCCAATCCACAACCGCGTTCGATCAGAGTTTGCATAACGCCTCCATCGGAGGCGATTGCTGCGCCGCAGGTCTGGTGCAGACACTGTCATGCGTCCTTCCCGTTTGCGGGTGCGACAAAAGGTGATACCTTTACCGGCGCGGGTCAGTCTTATCGACGGGATCTGTGTCATCACATAGATTATCGACCTTCAAGCAATCGCCAACCACGGACGCTTGTATCACAGACTGACCCGTTTCTACGTAGCTAGCCCGCTGAACCCTATTTTCATGCTTGGTGGTGCGCCAGAGGCGCATGAGGTCTTATCGAAAACGCCTCGGATCGAGATTCTGCTCCGCCCTAAAATTGTGCCCCGAGGCGTTTCCGATCAAGGCTAGCGGCAACCCGGATGTTATGAACGTCTGACGTAATCCGCCGGGTGCCCCAGGTTTCGGTTTTTGAAACCTGGGATTCCACGTGACTCCGATTGCAGGCAGAGTTTGAAGACGGAGAGGGCTCAGTCACCGGCGGAATACATCGGCCCTTCGCTTGCTTTCGTCCGCTTCGATTTGAGACTGCGGCTGGCGGAGCTTCACTCCGCTGGGCGGCCCTGGGCGTCCGCCCCTGCGTCGTTTGGGGTGGACGAAAAAGACCGACGGTGGCGGCTTTTGCACGAGCGCGGACGCTCGCGCCCACATCATAAAAAAGCGGATGCGCTTTCGCGCATCCGCGCCGAGTAAGTACTCGCAAGTGTTAGAAGATGATCTTGATTGCGAGCTGCATGTTGAAAGCTTCGCCGGGGCCGATGCCAGGGGCGCCGTTGAAGTCGCCGATGGTGTCGCTCACGAAACCGTTGGAACCGACCGAGCCGCCGCCGGATGCCAGGTTGATCCGGTTCAGCAGGTTAAACATCTCCGCCCGGAGCTGCACCCTGAAGCGCTCGCCCACCGGAATGTTTTTGAACACCGAAAGATCCACGGAGCCATATCCCGGGGCATAGAATTTGTTCCGAGAAAGGTTGCCGAGGAAAGTAGTCGGAGTAGAGCAATTGAAAGCCGCCGGGTTGACCCATTGTTCCCCTCCTGCCGCTGCGGAGAAGGTATGGTTGACGCCGGCGAACGGATCGCCCACCAGGTCGCAACCCGGGCGGTTGAAACCACCCGAGATGTTGAACGGCTGCCCGGTGTGGAACGACAACAGGCTGTTTACCTGCCAGCCGTGGGTGAGGATCTTGGGGCCGTGCGACGAGCCCGGCACGTCGTAAGACAGGCTGGTGGTGAAGTTGTGCCGGGTATCAAAATCCCCGTTGCCGTATTCCGCCTTCAGGTTATAGCTGTCCAGCGGGAAGACGCCGCGGTACTCGCTCATCAAGTCCAGAGCGTGCGCCCAGGTGTAAGCGAACTGGGTGCTGAGCCCGTGAAACGACCTGATTCTGAGCGTGGTCTGCAGCGAGTTGTAGTTCGACGTACCGGTGCTGTTGAGTTGCACGATGGATCCCGCATTGGGGTACTGGGCATTGAAATGCCCGACCGGAGATGCGCCCACCTGGTTGATGTTCAGCATGGTGCTCAGCTTGCGTCCTTCGCTGCCCACATATCCGATTTGGAAAACTGCCGAATTCCCCAGGCCCTTTTCGATCTGCAGGTTGTAGTTAAAGAAGTAGGGAGCGCGGAAGTTCTGGTTGACCGAGTACACGTTGTAGGTATTGACGCCGGTGGTGGTGTCGGGGACGCCGCATCCTGGGTCGGTGTTGAAATTCAGGGTGGGGCAAAGCGTGACTCCGGGGAAAACGGACGCGCCCCCGGCCTGTACCGCGTCCCAGTTGTAGCCATTCAGGCTTAGGTTGGAAACTGCAGCCGGCCCGACCGGGTTGTCCTGCAAACCATCCGCGCCGGAAATGGGCGGGCGGAAGTCAAGGAACGGGTTCATGTTGATCTGATCGTAGAAGACGCCAATGCCGCCGCGCACCACCAGATCGCCATTCTCTCTGGGCTGGTAAGCGAATCCGAAACGGGGCGCGAAGTTGTTGCGGTCCGGCGGGAAGATGGAGTCGATCCCGTTGCCCTGAATGAGCATGCCTTTGCCCGGGATAAAGACCGCCAGGTCCTTGTTGTTGCTATACAGCGGTCCGAAGTATTCGTAGCGGAGACCGAAATTCAGGTTCAGCTTGCGGGTGACTTGAATCGAGTCCTGGCCAAAAAAGTTGTAACCATTGACCCTCACGAAGCGCTCGGGATTGCCGACCGCAATCGTGGAGCTGGAGACGTCGCCGGCGAGGAAATCCGCCAGCGCACACGTGGGGTCGTCGGCCGCGCAGGTTCCCGCCCAGGGTCCCTGGGTTCCGTCGAAGGTGAATTTACCGGTTCCGCGGCGATGATAGAACTCATTCACCCGGCCCTGTCGGACTTCACCGCCGAAACGGATCTGGTGCCTGCCGACGTTATAGGAGACGATGTCGGCCAGCATCCCAGTGACGTCGTTGCGGCCTTCGGGGGGCGTGAGGCCGATTTGCTCAAAGCTTGCCCCTCCATTCTGATTCGCGATCACGATATTGGGGGCGCCTAGAATGGGCTGTCCCTTGATGGTCGCGTCCGGGCTCAGGAACAAGCCCAGGGCCTTGGTGTTGAAGCTGTTGTTGGCATCGCTGAAAGTCTGGTTGAAGTAGTTGACTCCGAAGAGCAGCTGATTCGTCATCCGCGGGGAGATCACCGTATTGAGCGTGGCCGCGTAGTTGTAGACGTGGAGAGGCGCTTTTTCGAAGTAAAACTGCAGATTGGAGCTGGCTGTGCCCAACGCCGGGCTGCCACCGAGCGGCGCAGTCTGGCTTCCCTGTCCCCCAAACCAGCGGACTGAAAGATGGTTTTTCTCGTTGAAATTGTGATCGATCTTGGCCACCCCGTTGTAGCTGTACCCGGTGGAGGCAATCGGGCTGAAGAAGTTGCCGGTTTTTGCCGGCAGGGGATTGATCAGCGACGGCCAGAGAATGGGATTGGTGCTGGTTACCGGATTGCCGATCAGGGTTTGCGAAAGTGGACTGGGCGTAATTCCGTGGGCGGTCAGCAAAGCCAGGGCCTGGGTTTGCCAGGCAAAAGAAGGTTCGGTGGCCAACCCGGACAAACCGATCAGGTAGTTCTGCTTCTCAAACGTGACAAAAAAGAATGTCTTGTCCTTGATGATCGGGCCGCCCAAGCTGAATCCAAAATTCTGGTTGCGTAGCGCCGGCGCTCTGGTAACCGTGGCGCTGGGCTGGAAGAAGGGTGAGGCCGCGCCATAAAATTCGTTCCGATTGTAGTAGTAAGCGCTTCCATGCAAACTGTTGGTGCCGGATTTGAGCACCAGGTTTACTGTGCCGCCGGCATTGCGTCCGGCCTCGGCGCTCGACTGGGTCTGCGCAGAAAACTCGTCGGTAGCGTCAATCGGCATAATGACGCCCGCGATTCCGGAGACGCCGCCCTGGTTGACCGCGGGAATGTTATGCCAGAAGTCGTTGTTGTCCACGCCGTCAATTTGCCAGTTCATCTGGTTGGCGCGCGTCCCGTTGAGCGAACCGTAACCACCCACGGAATATCCGCCGTAGCCGGGCGCAGTCGAGATCAGTTGGGTGAAATCCCGTCCATTCAGAGGAACGTTCTGCACCACGGTGGCGGGGATAGTCATGCTCTGGGTTGACGTGGTCGTATCCACGGAAACCGAGGCTGCGGAAACTTCAATCGCAGTGGTCTGCTGTCCCATGGTGAGCTTGACCGGCAAAGTGTAAACCGACCCGGCAGTGACCACGACGTTGTCCACGTTCACCGGCTGGAAGCCGGACGCATTCACCGTGATCTTGTAGGAACCCAGCGGCAGGTCCTGGAACGAAAACTGGCCTTCGCTGGTCGACGCCGTAGTAAGCGCGACCCCCGTGCCGTTGTTGATTGCTCTTACCTGGGCCCCGGCAACGACCGCTCCCGATGGATCAACGACCGTGCCGTTAATCGCTCCCCGAAACGTCTGTGCATGGCTGATAACCGCTAGCAATAAAACAACTACCGCAGATCTGAGCAATTGCCGCATACCGCCTCCGTTTTTGTCCCCAACATTTCTTAGTGATGTCCCGAGTTGAACAATCTGTGTCACGCTGGGGGCCAAAGTCCGATAATCCCGTAACATCCATTGTCTGCAATGCATTGCCGAGGTTGATCACGCCCTCGAAATATGCGGTACGGGACGGAAAATTGGAAGCGTATATGAAAAAACATATCTCAATAAGCAATCAGGATAGCCGGAGTTACCTCGACTGGCACTTTTGACCCCTTGTGGGCCCGTGCTAGGTTCGCCAGAGGTTCAACACTTCAGTTGAGATTCCGATGCGCCTGATTACATTTACAGCTCTACTGCTGGGCTTCGCGCTGGTTCTGCCTCTGCAGGCGCATCACATCAAAGAGAGCGCGTCGAAGACGATGCCGGCAACCACGTCTTCGCCCAAAGCGCGGGAACTGTTCGATCGCGCCCTGACTGACTACGAGAATCTTTATCTGGAGCGGGCCAACATCGGCTGGCGTGCGGCTGTACAGGCTGATCCCAATTTCGCCCTGGCCTACATTTTTATCGCCTACAACAGCAGCGACCCGGCGGAGGCGAATACGGCGCGGGAAAAGGCCAAGCTGCTGGCCGCCAAGGCGTCGCCCGGAGAGCGTCTGCTCATCCAGTGGATTGCCGGCGTGAAGGAAAACAATTTTATCGCCGGCATCTCTGCCATGAACGACATGCTGGAGATGTTTCCTAAAGACAAGCGTCTGGCCTACCTGGCAGGGAACTGGTTGATGGGACAGAACAGCTACGAGCAGGCGCAAAAAACGCTGGAGGCAGCGCTCGCGATCGACAAGAACTATCCCCCGGCGCTCAACGACCTGGCCTACTGCTACGCTTACAGCGGCGAGTATCCGAAAGCCTTCGAAGTCATGGAGCGCTACGTTGCGGTGCTGCCGACTCTGCCCAATCCCCAGGATTCATACGGCGAAATCCTGCGCATGTCGGGCAACTTCGATGCCGCCATCGAGCACTACCAGGCGGCGCTGAAAATCGATCCCTGGTTCGACTATTCTCAGCTCGGCCTGGGGGACACCTATGCCCTGATGGGCAACCAGGCGCAGGCGCGTGAGGAGTACGACCAGGCCATCCAGCATGCGCAAACGGGAGCGGACCGCCTGTCCTACGCTCTGCAGAGCGCCACTACCTGGGTGCGCGAGAACAATTTTCCCGAAGCCGATAAAGCTTTTGCCGCGGTCGCCGAGAAAGCCCACGCCCTGAGGTTCGACCTGACCGAAGCACAAGCCCATCGCATGATGAGCCTCTACCAGGCTGACGACGCGGAAGCCTTAAAGCACCTGGCATCGGCGGAAGACGCGCTCAACCACCCGGGCTCCAGCATCTCGCAATCCGACCGTGAGGACGAACGCGCCCGGATCTTGCGCTACCGGGTGGTCCGCGCTGACCATGCCGGCAACCATGAGTTGGCGACCCAGGCTCTGCACCAACTCGAGGCCATGGCGGGCAGCACGCGCAGCGCCGTGGTGCAGAGTTCGTACCATGGCGCCGCCGGGACATTGCTGATGAGTCAGCAGAAGGTTCCGGAAGCGATCGCTCACCTGGAAGAAGATGAAGATAATCCCTACTCGCTGGAACTGTTGTCCCGCGCCTACTCGATCACCGGAGCCAGCGACAAAAGGCACGACGTCGAAGTCAAACTACGAGCCAGTAATGCGCCCACCATGGAACAGGCCCTGGTTGTAACCGCGGTTCGCTCGAGGCGTCCCGAGGGCGAGTAAGCTGCGACAGTCGTCGGTGTCTTCAGTCGTCGGTCGTCAGCCGCCACTCTTAGTCTTCAGCTGACGACTGAAGACTGACGACTGACGCCTCGTCTCGCCTCCCGCCTCCACGAGAATCGCTGATCGCGGCCGCGCAGTTGTGGTAGGCTCCACTTCTCATGATGGACATCAAGCGCGAACGCCGTTCCGGGCCTCGTGTGGCCGCGCGCCTGCCGGTTTCCATTAAGAGCCGGAAGGGAAAGGTCGAGGCCACCGGTTTCACGCGCGATTTGAATACTGGCGGCATTTTTCTTTATACCGACTCTCGTATCGTCGCCGGCAGCGAGTTGGAGATGGTCCTGATTTTGCCGCCGGAACTCACCCACGGGGAAAAACAGTGGGTATGCTGCCGGGCGTCCGTGCTGAGAGTAGAAGATAGCGAGGGCGGCGGAGATTTTGGTGTAGCCGCCAGCATCCGCAGCATCGAGATCCTGCCCGAAATCCCCAGCTAAATATATGATCGGAAATAACTTGCACCTAACCCGGGGGAGTCCGCGGCAGACCTCGCGGGCAGGGACCAGGTCCACGGTCGAAAAAATCCACAAAGAATATGTGGAATTCCGTGGAATTCCTAATGACAACTGCATCGGTTCTGGTGCAATATTGCAGACCCCTGAAATGCTCTGGTTCAAGGGAATCTCGGATTCAGCCGATGCAAGACCATAGAAGTCGCTGATTCCGGCGATCGCTGTTGGCGTTCACAATCTCAAAGGCTTTGGATGGCCGGGCTATGTGGATTGAAAAATTATTGGCCGGCGTGCTGCGCGTGCTCACGCCGCTGGGGGCGCGTTACATCAGGCCTGCACTGGCACAGCGCATCTACCTGCTGTGGATTTTCCGCAATTTCAAGGTCTTGCCCCTGCAGGTGTTGACGCCGCGTCAACGCCGCATGATCGACGCCTTGTGTGTGGATCCCCGATTCGTGGCGCCCACGGAACCAGATGGATGGGAAGCCCCCATCCTCGGAACCCTGGAGCGCCGCCCGCCCATCGCGCAGACGCCAGTCGCGCCTGCGCCGGGAGCGACCCGGGTGTCGCCGTTCGCCGCCGATCTCTCCAACGCAGAGCGCCGGTCGTAGCCGGTCGCTGGTAAATCTGCGATCGAGTAGTCAGGAATTTGAAATCGCTCACCGAAACGGCCGTCATTCAAGCGGCGTTGCCTGCTTTCATTTTCGAAGGCAGAAACAAAGTCGAAAGCTTCCCGGAGCCGGCACGAGCCGCGTGGGGCTGTCCAGCGGAGCAACGCTCCGCAAGACTTGTCTCTCGGCGATGAGTGTCCGAGCTCGATCGACGGCACAGCCAAGGGCAGTGGCATCAGCGCCCGAGGAATGCGAACTGACAACTAAGAACTGATCACTAGCCACCGGGCTTCCATGGTGTTGGTTGTTTCTGCCAGCATTGGCGCTGCTGTTTTCTGACCTGTGGGGCAGCGGTCTACAGCAGGGCGCGGACCCGAAGGGCGGGCGTGCGCCGCCGTGGGACTGGAGACGCCAGAGTTGGTCAAGCCGGAAGACGGTTGTCCTTGGCACAGGTATAATAGCCTGATCGTTCGCGATCTAGGACGTCCTGCGATCTGCAATCTCGTGAACGCTGGCGTGCCGGAAAGAATTGTGATGAAGATTGCGGGCCACAAAACGAGGTCGGTTCTTGACCGCTATCACATCGTCAGCACTGACGCCGCTGCCGCAGCCATGCCGCAGGTCGAGTCTGCAAGCGTTGTAGCCGGGAAAAAAGATAGTGCAAAATTAGTGCAAAATCCGGCCCGCACTACCCCTAAGTCCTTGACGGGCGCGTAGCTCAATTGGCAGAGCAACTGACTCTTAATCAGTAGGTTGTAGGTTCGATTCCTACCGCGCTCACCATCTTTTCAATCACTTACCGGTGATTTGCAAACCGATTTTTCCAGGTGTGCCGTAAAGTGTGCCGTAACTCAATCCGGCGACACCCGTTTCTCTACTGCTGTGTCATGATCGAGCGCAGCGCGCACGATCTCTAGCTCGGGATGCTGATACTGCATCGCAGTCTTCACATCCCTGTGTCCCATGGTTCTCATGACGGCAGCCAGGTTTCCGGTTCTCTTTAGAATCCGAGTGCCATAGTCATGCCGCCCACAATAGAGGACAAGATCTTCCGGTAGCCCAGCCTTGACTCTGGCTTCCTGAAATCTCTTGGCCATTGTGGTGAGGTGAGCAGACTTGGCGCGCTTCGATGGGAAAACCCACCCTGCGTGCCTTCCTTCACACCGCTGTCTAAGAATGTCAAAGACGCGATTGCTCATCGGCACGCGTCTCCTTCCTTCTTCGGTCTTGCTGTCCGGCACGAAGATCACGCGGCCTTCCCAATCTAGGTTCTCGATGCGCATCCGGTAAAGCTCTCTTTCGTTCCGCATACCGGTATCGCGCATCAAGATGATGATGTCTCGGAAAAGCTGAAGGCTGCGTTTCCGCCAGTTGCAGGCAGCAGCGCCGGCCAACAATTTCTTTTCCGCTTCATCGTCAAGCCTGAGTGAACGTCCGTATTCCTTCATCAGTTTGAGTTTTGGAGCATGACGAATCAGAGCCCACTCCTCCGCCTTGTGCAGCATCCTTCTTAACGTTCTCAGCGCGCAATTGGCATTCGAGGATGCGCCGGAAAACCTCAGAGTCTCGATAACATCCCTCGTGATCTGATCCAGTCGCATGCCAACGATGGTCGTTGTCTTTATGAGTCGCCAGCCATCGCGGTAATAGGTTTTCGTTTTGTCTTCCAGTCTGACCTTATCCAGCCATTCCAGGAAGCGCCGGGAAAACTCCAGCAGCACAGGAGCTCTTTTCGGAAGCAGATCTGTATTCTCGACCACTCTTGCGAGTTTCAGACCAGCAACCTTTGCCGCCCTGGCCGCTTTTGTTTCGTTCGTTGACCCACGGTAGCGTTGTCCGCGTACCGTGAAGTCATACCAGTAAAACTTGGACTTCGCTTTCTTAAACAGCTTCACGAGCTTCCTCCATTGCAGCCCGCACGGAAGCAACTCGTGTGTTCTTCTGGATGTATTCCAAAAGAACATTCACATCATAGCTAACCCGACCTTGCAGTTCTATCCAATTCGGCCCGACTCCCTCGGCGCGCCATCGTTTCAAAGTTGCTGCTGAGCGTCCGAGAATCTCAGCGGCGTTGCGCGTGTTGACGAGCTGAGGCATGGCTGGTTTTTTCATCACGATTGGCTGGGGCATGGTTCATCTACTCCTGAGGGGAGACTCATCCGCCCCTCGTGGACGACATTGCCCTTGACGGTAGCGCAGGCGTACACATATAGTCAAGCTGTATCGTTACAGATGGCAGGAGGTGAAATTGGCCGAAAGAGAGCTCACGACGGAGAAGGCAGCGATAGTGCAGCAGCCAGTGATCTCCATTCGTATTTCCGAGGAGCTGCGTTTAAAGCTTGAGGGCTTAAAGGTGCTCATGTCCATGAAGAGCGGCGAACCCGTTTCCACATCGGAGGCGGCAAAGCAGCTTCTTGAGTCCTCAAAAGAAGAACGACTTGAGCTGGTAAGTCTGCTTACCGAGCCAACCGATTCTCTGCTGATGATTCGCCGAAAGGCGGACTCAAAGCTCCCGCTTTCGCAGGCGGAATGGACCGTCGTTGCCTATTTCTGTCTGCACGGAGTGGAGAGATTTGCCAACACCGCACAGACGGAGATTTCATATGAATCTCTTACCGGAATCCTTGAGGCATTCCAGGCGGTTTACGGATTGCTTCGCAAACCAAACAAGACCCATTTGGACTCTTTCTTCGTCGCACATCTCCCGCCCGATCGGCAAGCCGAAGCGAAGAAGCCGGAAGAGATCGGAAGCGACGATGTTCGGCGCGCTGTCACCCACGCCATTCGGATGCTAAGAAACCCGACAGAAGAGCGGCAGAGACCCATCTTTGTCGCCCGGAACCTTTACTTTCTCCTCGACGAGCTAGAGTTCCCCAATATCGAGAGGTTAAACGAGGCGCTTCGGCCGTACTGGCCGACCCTGTGGCGCGTGTGCGCCCGCGGCCACTATTTTCACTATGGTAAGCCCTTGCAAGATCCGAACTCTTCGGCAGGGGGGATGGGCGCTCCGTTGAATCCGCCATTACCGAAATTTGAAGAAGGCGAGTACCGTCTCGAATTCGTGCGCTCGCCGAGCGAAGTTTTTTCCGTTTGGTTGTCCTTTCCAGGAAGACTTTCGCCACTTTATCCCGTGGAGGGATACCCAAAGATTTCGGAATTCAGGACGATCCTGGAACAGCTCGATGTAAGGCGGGTGTTGATCTCCTGGAATGGGCGCTATTTTCTCGCGTATACGGGGGCAGACGAGAAGGACGAAATCGGCGTGAATTTTCGCGCTCGTGACAACGGAATTACGTTCAACTTTCGTGGCGAAGACTGGCAGTCTATCAAGAAACTGTTTCGACGCGCGTGGCAGGCTCCGCAAGTACGCCGCCTGTGGGACGTGCTGGCTCTTGAGTATGGCGAGTTGTAAGAACGCGGTGCTTCGCACCGGAAGAAGGGTGGACACGTCACCCCCAAATTGGGAACTGCGGCGCGCCAGACAGCGCTTCGATGTTTACGCCGGTTAACTTTCGCTGCATCAACAAAATTCGTCGCCTGCTGAGTGACTGCGATGTCGAACAATGATTTTTGTTTGCGACAAAGCGCTGCCCATCGTCGATCACGTAAACGCGTTGAAGCGCAAGAACTTGATGTGAACTAACAATTGCGAAGTTTAGTCGCATTGGAATTAAGGGCAGTAGTGCAACAAGGCGGTTTGTCCAATGAGTAATTCCCGCGTTCAGGCTAATCCTCAGTCCAGTTTGCCGTTCGGAGAAGAGGCGAAGCCCGGCTTCCGCACCAAGACTGCCGCCACCCGGCTGACTCCAGACGAACTGGCCGAGATCGAAGCGGCCGCTGAAGGCGCGGGGCAGGCTCTCTCCGAGTGGCTGCGCGAGACCGCGCTCGGCTCTGCGCGCAAGCGGCCCGCCGATCCTAGCGAACTGATGTTGGCCGAAATCTGGGCGGTGCGTTACACGCTCTTGAATCTCTTCCATGCAGCTTCTCAAGCGGCATCGGAAGGCAGACAATTGTCGCCTGATTCCGTCCTCAAGATTCGCGACCAGGCAGACGCACGAAAGCTTCAGCAGGCGCGCAAACTCCTTGACGACTTCTTCGCCCGCGAGGGCAAGGAAAGAGCTCGTACGCCATGAGTGCCATGTCTTTTCCCGGAAGCCCTTCGCTCTTGGCGCCATTGCTTTGGGTAGCCGCGATGTTCCTTTTGTTACTCGCTGTGCGGAGTGTGTTGCAGAACCGATCCCCACGTAAATGGCGGGATGTGGAAAAGATCGAATGGGGCCGACCTCGGCCAAGTTTGATCCAGAGATGGAGGATAAAGATGGTCAGAATCCGATTCGGACTGCCGAGATTTTCGCAGCGGCAGATGCCCGAGATCGGGCCGAAACCAGCGCCATCAGTGCCCGCAAATGCTCCCGCCGATCCGCTGAAGGAGCCTACCCAGCCGATGCTCGCACTCTTTGGTTCGATCCTCGGTGCGCGCGGGACCAAACCCAAAGAGGCGTTCGCCTGGGAGAAAACGAAGGGAATCGAATGAGAGACAGATTGCCAAGAACACCACTTGACGCTTGAGGAACCCTCGGTATGCTCACGATCTCGAAACCGCTGTCAGCCAGCCAGGCGCAGACCTACCATGTGCGGGAGTTTGCCTCGCAGGAACAGAACTACTGGAGCCGCGATCAGCAAGGCCATAGCGAATGGCAAGGCAAACTCGCCGAGCAGTGGAAGCTCACTGGCCCAGTTGAGTCTGAGCACTTTGCTCGGCTGAGTGAAGGCCAGCATCCCCACAGCGAAGAGCAGCTTGTCCGGCATCAGGTTTCTAGAACCTATGAAGGGAAGTTCGGCAAGGAAGTGACCAGCGCCGAGCACCGAGCCGGATGGGACGCAACGTTTTCCGCGCCGAAGTCAGTATCGATCACCGCGCTTGTGGGCGGCGATGATCGGGTGCGGGAAGCCCATCGCGAGAGCGTTCGCGCAGCGCTTCAGGAACTTGAGCGGTACACGCAGGCGCGGATCGGCAATGTGCATGCCCCGGAGACGACCGGAAAATTCATCGCCGCCACTTTCGAGCACGACACCGCGCGGCCCGTCGATGGCTACGCTGCGCCCCAGCTTCATACGCATGCCGTGATCTTCAACATGACCGAGCCCGAGAACGGTCTCGAAAATGGAAAACAGATGCGAGCTTTGCAGCCGCACGAGATGTTCGTGTCACAGCGCTACGCCACAGCGGTCTACCGATCCGAGTTGGCTCTGCGTCTGGAAAAGCTGGGCTACGAACTGGAGCGCGGCAGGCATGGACAGCCGGAAGTAAAAGGCTACACGAAGGAATATCTGGAGGCTTCCAGTCCGAGGCGTGGACAGATCAAAGACCATCTCCGGGAACAAGGAATCGACGGAGCCGCGGCGGCACAGATCGCGGCCCACCACACTCGCGATCGCAAGGAACTGCTGTCGCCTGGAGAAGTCTTACAGCGGCACCGCGAGTTGGCCGCACAGTACGGGCATCAGGCAGACCGGGTCGTCGTACGGGCGCGCCAACATGGGCAATACCAGATGCCGGAGCCAGAGATGCAGGCGCAGCAGGCTGTGACATGGGCGCGCGATCATGTCTTCGAGAGATCGGCGGTGCAGGACCGCCGCGCGATCCTTGAAGCAGCGCTGGTGCGCGGCATTGGAGAAACCACCTATGCCCAGGTCCGGGAGGAGTTCGAGCGCCGGATCGAGGCCGGGGAGTTCCGCGAAGTCTCGCACGTTGGCGCTGGCAGACAGTTCACAACCGCCGTGATGGTGCGCATGGAGCGCGAGGTCGTTGGCCGGATGCAGCAAGGCAATCGGCGCGACTACAGTGATCCCATGCTGGTCTCGCCGCAAGTTCGCATCGCCACGGAAGACCGTCACCCGGAGTTGAATGTGTCACAGCGCCAAGCAGTAGACGAAATATTTCTCTCGCGTGAGAAGATGGTCGGCTTAGATGGCATCGCAGGCGCGGGCAAGACAACAACTCTGGCGGTTATCCGCGAAGGCGCGGAGGCCGAGGGCTACAGGGTGGAAGGCTTCGCGCCCACGTCCCGTGCGGCGCAGAAGCTCGGCGAAGCAGGCTTGGAGACATCCACGCTACAGAAGCATCTGGTACGTGGACAGCAGCCGGATAGCGGGGAGAAGCGGCTCTATGTGCTTGACGAATCCTCGCTGGCATCGACCCGGCAAGTGCATGGGTTTGTGAACCGGCTCCATCCGAATGACCGTGTGTTGCTCGTCGGCGACCGGCGGCAACATGAGGCCGTTGAGGCCGGGCGGCCCTTCGCGCAGCTCCAGGACGCCGGTATGAAAACGGTGAGGCTCGAAGAGATCGTGCGCCAGAAAGACCCGGAACTAAAACAGGTGGTCGAGCAGCTTGCGCGTGGTGATGTACGCGAAGCAATACAGAATCTTGGCCGGCAGGGCCGCGTCCATGAGATTCAAGGCGGCGACGAGCGCATCGCCGCGATTGCGAAGGACTACGCAAAATCACCGGAGAAGACGCTGGCGATTTCTCCCGATAATCGCTCTCGCATGGAGATCAATGAGCGCATCCATGCGGAATTGCAGCGGAGTGGCCTCGTCAGCAGCGAAGAGCACCGCATCAGGACGCTTGTGCCGCGCCAAGACCTCACCCGCGCGGACCGCACATGGGCCGAACGGTATGAGGTGGGCAATGTGCTGCGCTACTCGCGCGCATCGAAGGAGACCGGCATCGGGAAACGCGCGTACGCACAGGTGAAGAGTATTGACGCTCCGAAGAACCGGCTGACAGTCGAGCTGCAGGATGGCACAGAGCGCACTTACGATCCGCGCAGGCAGCAGGGAGTCTCGGTCTTCCGCGAGGAGATGCGATGTTTTTCAGTGGGCGACCGCATCCAATTCACCGCGCCGGCCAACGAACTGAAAGTTGCGAATCGCGAGTTGGGGACCATCGAGAGCATCGACGGAGACCGGCGGCTGCGCTTGCAGCTGGACGGTGGCCGCACGGTCGAACTCGACCTCCACAAGCATCCGCATCTCGACCACGGTTATGCCATGACCAGCCACTCCAGCCAGGGACAGACTGCCGACCATGTCCTCATTCACGTGGACACCGAGTTGGGCGCCAAGGATCTGCTCAACAGCCGCATGGCCTATGTCTCGGTCTCACGTGGACGCTATGACGCCCAGATTTATACGAACAACGCACAGACGCTCGCGCAAGAACTCAGCCGCGACGTGTCCCATTCTCCTGCTATTCAGCAAGAGCCAGGAGCGCACAACATAGAACCACAAACTACGCACACGAATCAGATCAGTCAGGGTCTCGGTCTAGGCCTGTGATGCTGAATTCCCCGAATGACATGCCCCGGATAGCCAGAGCATAGCCGAGGCCCGGCCAGTGTCAAGGCCGCGCTTCGCGCGCCGCGTTCGCGGTCGAAGAGCCTTGACACTGGCCTTTGCGCCTCGGCTTATTATTCAGCTATCCGCGGAATGTCAATTTTTCTAGTTCTACGAAACGGGCTCCGCCCCAAGATGAATCGCTGTTAATGGCAATTGTCCTCTTACACATCGAGACAGTGCAAGAACCGCTGTCCTGTTGGAGGAGATCTGGCACTCGAGGTCCTCGATCTCAACGTCCCGCAGAGCACGCGCACCCGGGAAGATACTACTGCAGGAGCTTGACCCCGGTCTCGCAGTCGGCCCGGCGGTGGTTGTACTGCCCCGACGCCAGCTCATGTCAATATCGCCTATTTTCGATGTTTATTGATTGTGAAAATAGGGCGGACCTTAAACGTGGAGTGCCGCGGCCAGCCTCCGGACCCCGTCAAGTATTTGACGCTCGTTCAGCCCGGCGTACCCGAGCATAAGCCCTCCTCGGGAAAGTTTTCGCAGCGAGCAGTAGGAAAGGGGCCAAGTGAAGATCCCGTGTGCCGCCGCACTCTGATAAGCGCGCACATCGCTTGCACCCTTCGGGAGCCATCCGACCACGTGCATCCCGCCGTCGGCGGATTCTATCTGCAAAAAGCCGGCGAGTTCGTTTTTGGCCGCTTCGAGCAGGGCTGCCTGCCGATTCCCGTAGAGGGAGCGCATGCGCCGGACATGCCGAGCGAAATGCCCCTCGGCCACGAAGTCCGCCAATACTGCCTGTTCGAACAAGGGTGAATGAACATCCAACACCGAGCGAGCACGCCGGAACGGCTCGACAAGGTCGTTCGGCAGGACCATGAAACCGAGTCGAAGCGATGGAAAAAGAGTCTTGCTGAAGCTACCCATATAAATGACACGCCCGGATTGGTCGAGACCCTGCAAGGACGGCAGAGGCTTCCCCTGATAGCGGTACTCGCTGTCGTAGTCATCTTCGAGAATCCAGGCGTGACGACGACGCGCCCACTCCACCAATTCCAGCCGGCGGGCCAGGCTTAGGGTGACTCCGAGAGGAAATTGATGAGACGGAGTGACAAAAATGAGACGCGCGTTTCTTTCGATTTGGCGTTGGCCGGGCAGTCTGACGCCATTGTCGTCAACTGGCAAAGGGACGAGTCGCGCTCCGGCTGCCTCCAAAGCAAAGCCGGCCCCCGAATATCCTGGATTCTCAATCAATACTGGATCGCCGGGGTCGATCAAGAGTTGCGCGCTCAGGTTCAACGCCTGCTGCGAACCGTTGACAATGAAAACCTGATCGGCTTCGCACCTCACAGCACGTGCTGAACGAAGGTACGATGCGATGGCCTCGCGCAGGGGTCGGTATCCAGCGGGATCGCCATACCCTAGGAGTTCGTAGTGAGGCCGCCGCCAGTGGCGACTGATCAATCTCCGCCAAATTGCATACGGAAAGATCTGTGAGTCGGGAAGTCCAGCTTCAAAAGGGCTCGGTTGATGTGGCGCACGCAAAGGCCTCACGCGCCAACCGGCTATCGTTTTTCCACGTTTCGACAGAAGGTGCCGCTCTGAGCGTCGTGGTTCCAAGTAGGCTTGGGCACTCTTGGCCAGCAAGCCCGGAAGCGATTGGGCTACGCGCGTACCTGCGCCAACTCGTGCGTCGAGATACCCTTCGGAGAGCAATTGCTCATATGCATTTGTGATGGTGTTTCTTGAAATTCCGAATTCGGTGGCAAAGGCCCTCGTCGACGGCAATCGATTTCCGGGCCGCAGCCTCCCACCCAGAACGGCTTGACGAATCCCATCGTAGAGCTGGCGGGAGAGAGGTCTTGGATCGCGTTCATCGAGTCGGAGCCAGGGCAACCTGACCTCAACTGCAACCTTTGTCATATTCAAAGACCGAGGATCGACTGGGCTCCACTCGCGAGAGACGCGCCAGATGGGTTGCAGATCGATTCAGTTTCCACAATGGATCCAACACAAGTACATAAAATGGATCTTGTGGATATCCATTGTACGCGACTACAGTGATTTCATGGATTTTGCAAATACTCCTGCGAGATGTGTTCGGAGGATTTTGGAATCGTTCTGAGAATTTGAGCTCCCCTAATTAGGGCTGAAAGGAACTATGGAAAACCTATCGATCCGGCGGCTTGAATTCGTGACGATCTACACGCGAGACCTGGAACGAGCACGCCAATTCTGGATTACCGTGCTCGGTTGCAAAGTTCTGCGAGAGAGTCCCAAGGAATTTGTGCAGATCGAGATTGCGGGCGTCCCGATCTGCATCGACCTCCTGGCCCCAGGCACCTCGGGGCAACCCAACAATATAGGCGTCTTGGTAGATGATCTGGAAAAGACGATTGCCGCGTTACGCGCAAAAGGATTGGAGGGCAGCCGCGGCTTCAACTCGTCTTCGCTGGAGCGATGGGTGGCTGTGAAGGATTTCGATGGTAATGAGTTAATTTTCCTGACCCACAACGAGAGCAAGCAACAGTCGTGATCGGCCTTCGCGTTGCAAATGGCCCGGGGGGAGTCCGGGTTAGCCGACATCCGTGTAAGTCTTTGTCAAGGGAAAAACACAGTTCTCCTGACGCGCGCTTCGGAGGAGCGCGCACCACCGTACTCGCCAGTATCCGCAGCTCGCAGGTATGCCTCTCGGCGGTGGTTCCTGCCTTCGCAGAAGCGGACATTCATTCGCTGTCTCGGGCCCCTGAAGGACGTCACCGAAGGTTGAGTCTGTGTTCGCTGCCAGTCCTAAAACAATCCGAAGGGCGCCTCGGGAGTTTGCGTGCGCAAGCAGATGATCGTAGATCCAGCCGGTGAATCGTCCGTGGTTGTGGAAGAGTCTTGATCCAGCATCCAGTTCGCGTCGCGTCGCTCCCACCTTGCCTTCCTGATGGGAGCCGCCCGCTTTGACGCAGTAGCTGATCGTCTTCTTGTGAACATCCAGCCCGACGTAATACATAGTGTCCGCTGAGGAGCCTCCGCGGTAGTTCTCTGAATCAACGTTCCGTTGAGTTCAGCCTTTTGTACACCACGCGCTCCTCGCTAGACTTAGCATTCAAACAAACCTCCCGGAATCCGGTCTCCGTGCGGATCGCTCACCGCCGAGACTTCTGCGAGCCGCTATGCAAGGCCTTCTGTTCGCTGTCCAGCGCGATCGCGAGCTCCCGAACTCCGCGACGGATCTCCTTCACGTCCACCGCAGCAAATCCCAGCTGCAATCCCTGTGTCGCGACTCTGCCTTGGCTGTAGCGATCCACTGGAGTCACATCCACACTGCGTTTTGCTGCAGCAGCGGTCGCAGATTCGGTGTCGATTCCACCACCGAGCCATCCGATAGTCTGCAAGCCAGCTTCGACCTCTGAGATTTCCAGTAAACCGACGAGTCTCAGGCGTGCCTCTTCCAAAAGTACCGAAAGACGCTCAGCATATATCTCGCGCATGCGCCGCAGGTGTCGCCCGAAGTGGCCCTCGATGATGAAGTCAGTGAGCACGAGCTGCTCCAACAGCGTCGCGTGACGGGAGGTCAACGAAAGGATCGCTTCGAAGTGATGCAATAAGTCGACTGGAATCACCAGATATCCAAGGCGGAGCGCGGGAAACAGCACCTTGCTGAAACTGCCCGCATAGAGAACCAACCCGCCGTCATCGAGCCCCTGCAGTGCTGGAATCGGCCGACCCGAGTAACGGTACTCGCTGTCATAATCGTCTTCAAAAATTACCACTCCCGACTTCCGTGCCCACTCCAGCAGTTGCAGTCGCCGCGCCAAGCTCATCGTGGTTCCCAAGGGGAACTGATGCCCAGGTGTTGTGTAAATCAACCGAACTCCCTGAGACGGAAGCCGACGGACCTCTATCCCCTCGTCATCCACCCCGGCGGCAACGATCCTTGCGCGGAATGCCTGAAACGCCATGACTGCGCCAGGGTATCCGGGGTCCTCCACGCACACCCGATCTCCGGGATTCAAGAACAGTCGAGCGGTCAGGTCGAGTGCTTCCTGCACGCCAGAGACTATTGCCACTTGCTCTGGCATACATCTCACCCCTCGCGACCGGATCAAGTACTCTGCCACCGCTTGCCGAAGCGGAATGTATCCCAGAGGATCGCATCCCATCAGTTGGCGTCTCGAAAGTCGACGTAAGCAGTGGAGCGTGATCTTTGTCCACCGCGCCACGGGAAACAGATCTAAAGCTGGCAGGTTGGCACGGAAGGCGCGGGTCGGACGATTCTCATAACCCCCAAATAGCTTTGCCCGTCGACCGTAATCTGAAATCGCGAGCTGCCGCTTTCGGTGCAATGCGGGATTCGTGGCAGGCTCAGACGCTGGAGGTCCGGGCGAGATCTGGAGCAGTCTCTCCGGCAAGACCTTATTGACTTGGGTGCCCGACCCCACGCTGCCTTCAATATAGCCCTCGGACTTGAGCTGTTCGAAAGCATTGACAATCGTTCCTCGCGCCAGCCCGTACTGGATTGCCAACGCGCGAGTAGATGGGAGCCGTGCCCCTGGCCGCAAGCGACCATGCAGAATCTCATCGCGTAAGGAGGAATAGAGCCAGCGATAGGCCGGCAGTCCTGAGTTGTTAAATGGAAGAGCAAGTTCGAATGCCGCTGCCAGTTTCGCCATAAAAGTGGTACATACATAAAATCGGAAAGTGGATCTTGTACCTGATCCACCATAGTTTATCGTACACCTTGCGGGGTGGGTGATGAGTTCGATCAGAAGCCGAATCAGCGTCGCTGCTGTGACTCTTTGCGGGGGGTTGTTCGCAGCAAGTTTTGCATCAGGCCAAGAGACCAGTGCTCACCCCCAGGCAAAAGATCGAGCGCGAATTGTGCTCTCCAGATCGCTATCTAAACTGGATGGCGACCACCTGAAGGCGGTACTGGTGGAAGTTAACTACGGCCCAGGCGAGGCATCGTCACCGCATTCCCATCCTTGCGCAGTCATTGGCTACGTCGTCGAAGGGGCGCTCCGAACCCAAGTAAACGGCGAGCCGGAGGTGATCTACAAGGCCGGTGAGAGCTTCTACGAGGCACCCAACGGCATTCATCTCGTCTCCGCCAATGCAAGTTCAACGGAACCGGCAAAGTTGGTCGCGTACTTGATTTGTGATCACGACACGCCGCTCAGCGTGCCGGTGCCGGACTCCAAAACCGAGAGAGGTAAGTAATGATGACCGATGCAGCTCTGACTCCGTCCCACCCCACGTCGGCTAACGCCTTTCCTATTCTGACTCCGGAACGGCTGCAAGTGTTAGAGCGGGGGGGAATCCTGTACGCCCGTATCGCGCTTGGCGCTGCCTTTCTGTCCGCCGTAGCCGACCGCTTCGGTCTCTGGGGCAAGTATGGTGGCTGGGGAAACTTCGCCAATTTCACGAAGTACACGGCAGAAGTCAATTCCTTCATGCCGGCATTCGCCATACCATTCCTGGCATGGGCAGCCACAGTGGCTGAAACGTCCCTTGGCATCGGGCTCATCCTTGGTCTTTGGCCGCGCTGGGTGGCCCTCGGTGCCGCACTGTTGTTGGCGATGTTCGGCATCTCTATGGCGATCTCCTTCGGCGTCAAATCTCCGATGGACTATTCCGTGTTTTCCGCATCCGCAGGAGCGATGTTGCTGGCGCTTTATCAGAACCGGAAGTCCGAGGCGAACTCGTGAATACATTCTGCGGGAGTTCTAGAGGCAAGTATGTGTCGCGAGAGCTTAACTTCCATGGCGATGGTTGGTGCACAGGAGTGGACATAGTATGAACGAGCTAAGACACGCATCGAGTTGGAGCCGGATCGTCCTGTCCGCAGACTGGCTGGTGGTTGCAATCCCCGGACTCATCTGGGGCGCATCCTTTCTGTTTATCGCCGAGGGATTGAAGTCGATTGGACCTAACGGCGTCACCTTCGTCCGTCTGTTCATCGGGTTTGCAACCCTGGCATTGTTTCCCGCCGCGCGCAAGCCAGTAGAGTGGTCAGCATGGCCGGGAATCGCTGTGGTGGGCGTTTTGTGGTTTGCCTTCCCTCTGAGTATGTTCCCATTCGCCGAGCAGAGAGTGTCGTCGGCCCTGACCGGCATGTTGAACGCCGTCGTCCCCCTTTTTACCGCCATCGTTGCCACCGCCATCGCCCGTCGAGTTCCCGAACGCCGAGTGATCGCGGGTTTGACCATCGGATTGATGGGAGCCGGGCTGCTTGCTTTGCCGACGATCCATGAAGGTCATAGCAGTGTCGTCGGGGTCTTACTGATCCTGGCGGCGGTTAGCTCCTACGGATTCGCATTGAATCTTGCCCGTCCCTTGCAGCAGCGGTACGGAGCCCTTTCGGTGATCCTTCGCGCACAGACTGTCGCAGTGATGTTGACCGCGCCGCTCGGTGTACCCGATGTGCTCTCTGCACGCTGGACACTGGTGCCCTTCGTCTCGCTACTGATCTTAGGAGCGTTCGGGACCGGAGTCGCATTCGTTTTGCTGGCCACAGCCGCTGGGAGAGTCGGAGCCACGCGCGCGTCGTCAACAGCGTTCTTGATCCCTCCCGTCGCGCTCCTACTCGGAATCCTGGTACGGGGTGAGCATGTTGCGACGCTCTCCATCTTCGGCAGCATAGTCTGCGTGGCTGGCGCGTGGTTCATGCGCCGCCCGCAGATCAGTCAGAAACTTGACGTCGAACATTGCCAGTCGTCGACGCTTGTCGCCCGGAGTTGCGAATCATGAAAACGTCCAATCGGTGGCCCCATTCTGCAGCCGAGCTACCTAGGAGAAAGAGAATGCCTCGTATTCTCCGAGTTAGCGTTGCCATCATCATTCTGCCGGTGTTACTGATCTCGATGGCAGGAGCATCCCCGTCGGATGATGAGCTTCTCAAAGTACGTGAAACGGTCTGGCGCGCATGGTTTGCCGGCGACACAGAGACACTTGAGGAATTGGTGCCACCTGAGACGATCGTCATGAGTGGTGGCGAGGACAAATGGAAGAACCAAGCCGATGTGCTTCGCACTGCTACCGAATTTCATGCCAAAGGCGGTAGGCTGCTCCGGCTTGAATTCCCCCGCACCGAGGTGCAGCACTTTGGCGATGTCGCCATCGTCTGGAGCAGCTATGTTGTGGAAATCGAGGTTGACGGGAAACGATCATCCGGTTCAAGCCGAGTGACTGAGATCTTTGTTTGGCAGCATGGAAGGTGGACCAATCCGGGTTGGCACACTGACGAGGAAAAATGAAGTACGCTCGGCGACCTCACGCCAGACGGCCAGGAAGCCGACTGTCTAATTTGACATGTGACATATAGCCCTTCGCCTCCGCATGAGGAAGAGCATCCGCCGCAAAAATGAAAGTTCCTTTGTCTTTCACTTCGCGCGCAGCTCGCACAAATGCTCCCAGGGCGGCGCGGGCTAAGGCTCCACCGACGCTGATCCGCTTTACTCCGGCAGCAGCCAGCTCTTCTACGGAAAACGTAGCCCCCTTCAAGCCCATAACGACGTTGACGGGCTTGGAAACCGACGCGCAAACGTCTCGGATGGCTTCGAGGCTCGGGAGCCCTGGCGCGTAGAGAACATCCGCGCCAACCTCGGCAAAGGATTGCAATCGCCGTATGGTATCGTCTAGGTCGGGAAGGCCATGAAGGAAGTTCTCGGCTCTTGCGGTCAGCATGAACTGGCAATCATGAGCCGTCTTCGCCGCCGCCGCGACCCGCTCCACCGCAAGTTGGAACTCATAAATGGGATCTTTCGCATCCCCTGTGGCATCCTCAATTGATCCCCCAACCAGGCCGATATCTGACGCGAGGCGAATGGTTTCTGCGCACATTTCAGGCGAAGGGCCGAATCCGTCTTCCAGATCAGCTGAAACGGCCAAATGAGTTGCGTCGACAATGGCCTTGGCATTCTCCAGAATCTCATTCCGTGTAAGGCTTGCTGCGGAGTCCCGGCGTCCGATGGCGAAGGCGAAACCGGCGCTCGTCGTCGCAAGAGCTTCGAAACCCAAGGCCGTCAGAATCCTTGCCGTTCCTGCGTTCCACGGATTTGGTATCACAAAGGCGCCAGGTCGTTCATGGAGCGCCCGGAATGCCTCGTACTTCTGGTCTCGTGTCACCGTCGTGATCCTCGTTGTCGAAGCTTGAATTGTGTCATAGGTGCACACTTCAGTGGCTCTGTTTCCAGTGCAGCCCGTAGCTTCAGGCGAGCTAACTTCGCAGAGGAAACGTATCGCAGTCCACAAACAAAATCTCCGCCACATTAACACGCCGAAAATGACCGGAAAGAGCGTTTCGAGCGGCGCCCCGCTCTTAGCTGCTACGGACGTTTGCTGGTACTGGTGAGTGCAGCCCGTGAACGTTGCCTTCCGAGTCCTTGAACATCGCCCAACCGCCCCACCGTTCGCTCCGTGGACCCTCCGTAAATTCAATGTCAATCTTCTTGAGCTTCTTATGGGTTTGGTAGACGTCGTCCACCTCCATGATTACGCCACTGAACCCGCTGTCCTTAGCAGACGACCGGTGTGGGGAACGCTTCGCCAGGGTGAACGCAGCCTCCTTCCCGCCCTGAGGTGCCACGGTCACCCAGCGCGTGCCGTCGCCCATCGGCGCATCCATGGTCTTCTCCCAGCCGAGTTTCTTTGTGTAGAAATTGATCGCCCGATCAACATCATTAACATAGAGTGTCACTACCGAGATGTACATGTGCCCGACCTTCCTATCTTTGCTCACAAGAAAACCTCCATTCCTCGGACTACTTTATTTGAGTTGACATCACGCAGTCAGCGTTGAATCGACAAATTCGCAATCGTCAAAAGCCCCACGGCGAGGGGGCCTCCGCCTGTTGCTTAGCCAGCAGAATGGAGAGGCGACGCATGCGCGTACCCTCGATGCGGCGTCAGTCGCCAGCGACCGTAGGCCACAAATGACGCGAGGAGCCCCACCACCAGTGGAATCAGGGCCGCCGCGCCACCACCGCCAGCCAGCGTATACACCGCTGCACCGATCATGATGATCACCAACCCGCAGGCGGCCAGCGGTGTCAGAACCATTCGGATGCGAAGGAGCGAGGGGAGGATCAGGCCGATCCCGCCGAGCACCTCTGCCAAGCCGATGAACCGCAAGAACAGACCTGGCAGGGGGAGCGGCATCTGCTTTGTCAGCGCGTCGAGTGGCAGGATTAGCTTCATTCCGCCGGCAAACAGAAAGAGGACCGCCAGCAGCCCTTGAACGATCCACAGCAGCATGGTCGTCTTCCTCATGTCCATTGCGGCAACGAGCATATGATCCTGCCTAGTGTCCATTTCCGAGTTTTTATTGGCCCTGTTCGTCGTCATGAATCGCATTGTCATTCCTCCTGGTTTAGGGTTCAGAGTTGGGCTTCGGGACGATCTCGACCAGCCAGAACTCTGCTCTGCTTTAAATGTCGAACGAGGTGAAGCGAGAATCGCCAAGCGATCGAGTCGTCCCGGCAAGTGTCCGTTGGTGGAAAGCCACGAGCCTCCGAGGATGAGTAGCAGGCCGGCGATTGCTCCGACTCCGGGCCGCTCACCAAGGATCGCCATGCCGAGCGCGACCGCGACCAGTGGATTCACATAGGTCACAACAAGCGCCCGGCCCGCTCCCACTTGCCCGATGAGCGCGCCCCAGAGCACAAGGGCCGCGGCTGTGCAGAACAGAGCGAGACCGAGAAGCGCGACAATGGCCCTCGCCGAGGGCACCGCGGTGGGCGGGTGGAGCGCAGCCGCTGGGGCCAAGAAAAGCGCCGCGAGGGCGAGGCTCGCGCCCATTGAGGCCCGCCGGTCGAGATCGGCCAGTCGGCGCTTGAAGATCATCGGGCCGACGGCGTAGCAGAAGGCCGCAGTGAGAACCGGGGCCGCACCGAGAAACTCATCGGCCCGCCCCGCAATGTCTAGTCCCACGAGCCCACTAACGCCTGCAAGGCCCAGGATGAGCCCGGCCAACTGCCGGAGCGAGGGACGTTCGCTTGGGTCGAAGCGAAGGGCAAGGAGCGCCACGAACAGCGGCGCTGTCGCGATGAGAATCGCTGCCAGTGATGAAGTCACATGCTGCTCACCGGCCGCGATCAGCGGAAATGGTACGGCGATCTCTGCAACCGCGAAGGCAGCGAGCCACTTTACGCGGCCCCGGAGACCGCCCAAAACACGCGCCCGCCAAGCCAACCCCAGCAGTATCGCTGCGCCGAGGAGAATCCGCACCCACGCAACGAATGCCGGCGGGACGCCGTCACCCACTGCGATCTTGATCAATAGGTACGGAATCCCCCAGAGGACGGCCACTGCCACGAAAGTGGCCCATGCTCGCGCGCTCATGGGCGATTCGCTAGGACCTTGGTCCGCGTTTGCGTGTGGCCCCATTCGTATTTCGTCGCTCATTGGTATGTTCTCCGCGTCTCCCGATTTCGAACTGTACCGAACTAGCTGGCCTATTGTAAGATCCAATTCCATGACGATTCAGTGGGCCGGTTTGGGGCCAGAAATCCTCCTCCGCCTTGACCGTGGGTTGCGCGAGACGCTTGGTTCGCAGCTCCAGCGGGAGTTGCGGGAGGCGATCCGCTCGGGCCGCTTGAGCGCTGGCGAGCGCCTTCCTTCGTCAAGAGCTTTGGCCCGCGAGCTTGGTGTTTCCCGTGGCCTGGCGTTGGAGTGCTACGAGCAACTCCAGGCCGAAGGGTACTTGATCACGCGGGTGGGCTCCGCCACTCGCGTGGCGGCGAGCGCACAGGCGGTGCCACAATTGTCCCCCCGAATCGCTGCCACGCCGCGGCTTGTTGTCGATTTCCGTCCCGGAGTGCCCGACCTCACGAGCTTTCCACGGCGCGACTGGCTCTGGGCGCTGGGGGAGGTTGCCCGCGGAGCGCCACCGGAAGCCTTTGGCTATTCCGAACCACGTGGGAGCATCGCGTTACGTGAGGTCCTTGTCGCCTACCTGCGCCGGGTTCGTGGCGCGGTCGCGAACTCTCAGAATATGGTGATCTGCTCGGGATTTGCACAGGGCCTCAATCTTGTGCTCCGCACCCTCGTCCGAGAAGGCGTGCGCCAGATCGCGGTCGAAGATCCCGGAGACCCCGACAACCGCTCCATCGCCACCCGGGCCGGGTTGGAAGCTATCCCTGTCCCGGTCGATGAGCACGGTGTGGACGTTGAAGCGCTCGGTGCTACGGATGCGCGCGCCGTGGTCCTCACACCCGCTCATCAGTCGCCGACCGGTGGTGTTCTGGCCCCCGAGCGACGGCACGCTCTCCTCGGATGGGCGAACAAGCGCGGCGCGACTATCATTGAGGACGACTACGATGCCGAGTTCCGATACGACCGCCAACCGGTCGGGCAAGTTCAGGGCCTCGCCCCGGACCGTGTGGTTGTCTTGAGTTCGGTCAGTAAGACGCTCGCACCTGCTCTGAGGATCGGCTGGATCGTCTGCCCCCCTAGGCTTGCCGAAGCGATTGCCCGCGATAAGCACCTGGACGATCGTGGATCCCCCGGCCTCGACCAAGTCGCACTGGCCCGGCTGATCGAGTCGGGGCGCTATGATAGACACCTTCGCCGCATGCGTGCGTTGTATGAAGGTCGGCGCCGAGCGCTCACGGAGGCCCTGGCGCGGCATGCTCCCCACGTCGAGCTACGTGGGCTCGCAGCGGGTTTCCACGCAGTGGCGAACCTCCCGGACACAGTCGAAGAGCGGGCGGTCATCTCTGCGGCTCGGGCCAGGGCCATCGGCCTCTACGGCATGAGTAACTACCGCTCAACTGGAAGCACCCGGCCGCCGCAGCTCGTGCTCGGCTTCGGCCATCTTAGCGAGAGCACAATCGAGCGAGGTATCGCTGCGATCGCCGACCTCCTGTAGGCCAAGCGCTAAGAGAAACTCATCTCATCCCTGGCTGTTCACTCTGCCGGCTGTCGCAGAGTCCTCGGTTCGACATTCTCAACATCCGGGCTCGGAGCCATTTGCCGAAATTCCTAGACGTAAGCGTTTGTCGCATAAGCTACATAGGGTAATTCCAATCAATACCTTTTACACCGTAGGCACACGTGCGGAATGCGATAGGAGGCTTCTGACGGTAAGCGAGAGTATCGCAAACCAGCCGCCGTATGGATCTCAATTGCCGCCTGTAGGGCTTTTTCAGGGAAGATACCCGAAATCATTGGTGTCCAATGGCATACAATCGTACTTGACCTGAAGGTGTCCAATGGAGTACAAGAGAATTGTGCAGACGGTCGTCGAGACGCCCACTTACCTCGCCATTGCCAACAAGCTCTTTAGCGAGGAGGAGCGTGCGGACATCGTGGCACTCGTTGCGGCTGACCCGGAATGTGGAGACGTGATCCGCGGAACTGGCGGATTTCGAAAGGTCCGGGTGGCGCGCAAGGGAATGGGGAAAAGTGGCGGGGCGCGGGTTGTGTATATCTGGCGCAACGAGAGATTTCCGGTTTTTCTCATCACGGTTTTTCCAAAGAATGAGAAAGAAAACCTGTCGATGGCGGAACGCAACGCGCTGAAGAAACGTGCCGATAGTGTTTTCGAGACTTACGGGAGGTAGCATGAAAACGCAATTCGAGCAGATGATGGATGGCCTTAACGACGTTGAGGCTTTTCTTGCTGGGAAGCAAGAAGGATTCAGGGCGCATGTGCCCCGGGAGGTTGACGTAAAAGCGATCCGCAATCGACTTGGCATGACACAAGCCAGATTCTCTGACACGTTTGGGTTCAGCCTGGATGCCATCAAGCACTGGGAGGGCGGGCGGAGGACCCCCGAAGCGCCGGCTCGCACGTTGCTCACTGTCATTGACAGGAATCCAGCCGCTGTGCTCACCGCACTGAATCCCGCTGCGTTTGCTACTGCTGTCGGGTCTTCTGAACCCACCACTGCGCACGTCAGGGTTGACAGAAGGCGTCAGACATCGGGTCGCGTTACAAAACGGAAGGCTCATTCTGCCGCGGGTGGACACAGAATCACGAAGTAGTGAAAAGGAACGCTCGTTCAAACTACGACATAAACCACCTGAAAATGGAGAGCTCATACCAACCAGGAACTGAATGTGGACTGGGGACTAAATTGGGGACTTCGGTGCGTTCCTTGCAGTACCTTACAGTCGCTTAGGTGTCATCCGTGCGCGTGTAAGTTGTTTCGTATCAGTGTCCCTTTGAACTCTATTCCCAACCGCCATCCCCGGGATACCGAGAGCGTAGCCGAAGCCCGGTCCGTGTCAAGACTCTGCGGCCGCGTTACGCGGCGGGCTTCGCCCGGTCTTGACACAGACCTGAATGGCCTCAGCTAATCATTCCTTTATCCGGGGAATGTCAGATGTTCCTACAGCACCATCAAGTAAGTTCATCTGAGTTCAGTCAGGGGTACAGCCCGAAATCCATTCGAAAGCGGAAAGCCGCTCGATGCGCGGCACACGACTGCACCGGCGGCTACCCGTGATTTCCCCACCACGTTGCGCACGAAGTCGAGATTCACTGTATCGCCGACATCTGGCAGTTCCGTCCACTTCGCTTCAAACAGTTCCAAGCGTCCACCAGTATCCACCACGAAGTCCACTTCGCGGGTTCGGTCACGCCAGAAGAAAAGGCTGCCCGTGCGCCCTGCGCGGCGTTCCCGGTCCCGAAGCTGGGCGAAAACAAACGTCTCCCAAACTGCGCCTACGGCGGGTGATTGCCGTAGAGCTTCCTCGGTCCGAATATTCAGCAGGGCGCAAAGCAGACCCGTGTCAGAGAGATAGAGTTTTGGGCTCTTGACGATGGACTTGGTTCGATTCGAAAACCACGGCTCAAGCAATACGATCTGCCCGGAAGCTTCGAGCATGGACAGCCAATGATTTGCCGTTGAAGGTGCAATCCCGACATCGCGGGCCAGATCGGCTTTGTTCAACAGGTTGGCAGAACGGAGTGCGCAGGCGCGTAGAAATCTCTCGAAGTCCCGCAGGCTGCCAACATTAGTCAACGAGCGCACATCGCGTTCGAGATACGTAGCGAGATAGGAATTATAAAAAGCTACAGAATCAATGTCTGGGTTGGCGTACAGTTCTGGAAAACCACCGCGCACGACGGCTGTCTCGATCCGGGTTTTGGGCAATGCCGACTGAATCTCGGCAAAGGAAAGGGTTTCCAGTTCCACGATGTCTGCCCTGCCTGCGAGTGATTCGGAAACATTCTTCATGAGGCTGAACTTCTGCGAACCAGTAAGCAGAAATTGTCCGTTGCGAGTACGGTGGGCATCCACTGCCGCCTTGAGGTGCCGGAACAAGCCGGGCGCATATTGGACCTCATCAATAAGGACGGGCGGAGGATGACGTTGGAGGAACGTGCCCGGTTCCTTTTCGGCTTGCTCGGCTTCGACGGGAAGATCGAGGGAGACAAACACATGCTTCGGGAACAGACGCAGAAAGGTGGAGGTTTTGCCGGTCTGTCTGGCTCCAGTCAACACGACCACGGGCCGCGTCTTCGCGGAGCGCTGCAGGCGGGGTTCAACCGCACGCGGAATCCACATATGCAAAATATACGATAAGATCGCATATTTTGCACTGACAATATTTTCTCCATCCTCAGGTCGTGACCCGCTGCGGTGCGCAAGACTTCATTCTCAACTGGTGTTTAGCCAGAACGAGCCGGATTTTTGACCGACTGACCCCCATCAGTTGTCCAGACCGCACGAGTTGGCTCCTGCGAGGTGTGCCATAAGTGTGCCGTGCGCTTCGATCCCATGTGCGCTAAAGCGCTTCTTTTCACTACCAGAGCAGATCGCTTCCGTGCGGGCTTGGTTGTCAGTAAGTGATTGACTTTTAATGGTGCTAAGGCATGGAAGAACCGATCAGACTGGCCTACTCTTAATCAGTAGGTTGAAGGTTCGATTCCTTCCGCGCTCACCAAATCTTCAATAAACATATGGATTTGGTGCACATCCCTACGGGACTTGATCTGGGACTTTCCTGTGGTGCTAGGCAGGTGCTAGGGTTCGCTGGCACGAGCGCACGACAATGGCGGCCCAGCATTGGGATGACCCTGAGCACGTTCCGTGGGAAGATTCGCCGCCATAGGGCCATTTCCGGCTTTTAAGACACGTTTCGGCGAGCGGCACCATCTCCCTGGGGGAGGTAGCCGATATTTCGGCGAACCTGCCGTGGAACCCGCGAGGCCCGTGCCGGGCACCTGCGTGTTCTCCGTCCCTCTACACGCGACGAAAACTCGGCTTGTCTTGTGCGACACCTAGAGAGGCCAGCGATAGTTTCACCCCCCGATCCATTCATTGAAGAATCCCAATCGATGTACCGATAAAGGCCACCTGAAGTTTCGAGCCGAAGAGAGTTTCGGCCTTACTTGGAGGCTGCCATCATGCGCACCACATCGGTAATCTTACTTGCTCTGTTGAGCATCGCGAGCGCACCAGCGCTCGCGCAGAACCAGGTTTTGCCCACCTCGACCGCCGATACTGGTCCTTCGCTTCCGCACATGGTTTGGCCACGACCATTCATCTATGGCGGACTGGGACTGAACGGCGGAGGCTACGCTCCGCTGGCGGGCAAAGTGGGGGCCGGGTTAAGCATCGACAAGACGCACCTGATCTGGAGCGCGAGCGCTGCCTATGACAACTCGCGCAAGTCGAACGACAACACCCTCAACAATGAAAATGGGCATGAACGATACCTGGATTCTTCGATCTACTACCGCTTTACCAATACCTGGTTCGTGGGAGGCGGCGCCAGCTGGAGCGAGCTGTCGACCACCAACTATACGAAACAGGACTTCCACCCTTCGGTCGGCGGAGGAAAGGATTATTTCCATAAAGAGTGCGCCGGAGAAGACTGCGTGAGCCAGTGGTCCTTTCGTTTGCAGGTCGACTACAAGTTAAAGGGCGCCGAACACGTCAATGCCCAGGGGTGCTCTGTTCCCAACGGACAATGCACGAACGATTTGCAGGGTCCGATGATCAGCTTCTATCTTCCTTCGCCGGCCGCGTCCGGACACTTGTTCTGGCGTGAAACTATCGGGATATACAGCTCTCACGAGACGGTGACTTCCACCGATCCCGGGCTGACCGCGATGCAAAAGAGCCACCGGTCGGTGGCGCCGTTTCTGGATTTCACCATGATGTACCGGTTCTGAGCCAGGCAACCCCAGGTCAGCTGAAATGGTCCGCTGATGATGAACAGACATGACACTCCGTTTACCGATGAACGACCGAAGCTGACCACGAACCAGAAGGCGCTGAAGATAAATCTCGATCCGATTCGTTACGGCACCTTCGCTGAAATCGGAGCGGGACAGGAAGTAGCGCGCTGGTTCTTCAAGGTGGGGGCGGCCGCCGGCACAATTTCCAAATCGATGTCAGCCTATGACATGGCGGTCAGCGATGCAATCTACGGCCGCTGCAAGCGTTATGTCTCCCGCGAGCGGCTGCAGAGCATGCTCGATTACGAGCACCGGCTGAATCTGGAGCGCCTGCAGTCATCGCGCGGCAGCAGCACCGCCTTCTTCGCCTTCGCCGACACCGTAGCGGCGCGCAATTATCACGGCACCAACGAGTGCCACGGCTGGATGGGGGTGAAATTCCAGACCCACCCGCGGGACAAGGACAGCCAGGTCATCATCCACGTCCGGATGCTTGAAAATGGTTCAGCGCAGCTCCCGTCCGGGATAACGAATGGAGCTCCGTGGTGTGCTTCCTTGCTTCCATGATGACCTGACTTGCCAGGGGCCCTCTCGCCATCCATCCCCGGCTGTTCCCTTGCTGTCTCGGCTGGCATGTGTTTTGCCGGCTCTCTTCCTGACCTCGCACATGAGGCGGAGCACTGAATCCAAAGAAGTTGTTGGCTTCATTTCGCAAAAGGGGTCTATGCCGTGGCCATGAGCATTTCTCCTCATGCGGATGGCGGCGGCGGTCGCAGAAAAAAACAAGAAATCCCTTGACTTGTGGATTAGTGTTATAGTTAACTATAACACTGTAATATTCGTTTGAGCTGGTCCGAATCGAGTGAGCCGCCTCCGTCCGAGAGCAAAGAACAAATGAACTTCTTGAGGAGAATGAAACATGAAATCCCTTCTTTTTATGCTGTCTCTGGTTCTGATGTCGCTGTCCACCGTGGTTTTCGCGCAGTCCGATGCACAGAAGTCCTCCGTGGCTGCTGCGCCGTCCGAGGCGCAGAAGTCTTTCGCAACCATGAAAAGCCTGGCGGGAGATTGGGAAGGCCCGGTCACCGTCCCGGAGATGCCGCAGATGTCAGGCGGCAAACCGCTCCACGTCTCGCTGCGCGTGACCTCGCGGGGGAACGCGCTGGTGCACGAGCTTCAGGAAGCTGGAACGCCGTTGGATGCGACCAAGTACGATCATCCGGTCACCATGCTTTACGTGGACGGAGACCAGCTCACGCTGGTCCACTATTGCGACGCGGGCAACCGGCCGCGCATGACCGGCACGATGTCGCCCGACGGCAAGACCATCGATTTCGAGTTCAAGGACATTAGCGGGAGCACGGAGTATCACATGCACCATTCGGTGTTCACCCTCGTCGACGCCAACCATCACACCGAGGATTGGACGTTCATGATGAAGGACAAGCCGATCCACGCGCACTTCGACCTGCATCGGACCAACTAAAGCGCGCGGTATTTCTGCTAAGGTCTACGTGGAAAACCGATGGACCGTGAGTGGAACGACAATCAGCCGATTTACCGCCAGCTGCGCGACCGTGTGGTCGCGATGATCCTGGACGGAGTGCTCAAGGAAGGCGATCCGCTGCCGTCCGTACGCAACGTCGCGGCTGAGTACCGGGTGAATCCGCTGACGGTCCTGAAGGGATATCAGCAACTGGTGGACGAGGGGCTGGTCGAGACGCGACGCGGCCGCGGCATGTTCATCAATGCCGGCGCGCGCAGCCTTTTGCTGCAGGGCGAGCGGCAGAAATTCCTCGGCGAGGAGTGGCCGAGGATCCAGGCCACCATCCAGCGGCTCGGCCTGAATAAGGAAGAGCTGCTGAACGGCTCGCGGCCGTCGCCCCCGGCCGCGCGCCCGAAGCCCGCGAAGCCGGATTCCCCGGAGGAGGAGGGCTGAAGCCATGGCATGTATAGAAGCCCGCGGTCTGCGCAAGGCCTACGGCGCAACGGTCGCGCTGGACAGCGTCGATCTACGGGTCGAGCCGGGCCGCATCCTGGGACTGATCGGTCCGAACGGCGCGGGCAAGACCACCGCGCTCAACGCGATTGTCGGCCTCACTCCATTTCAGGGGGAGCTGAAGGTGCTCGGACGCGACCCCTGGAGCGAGCGCGATCGCCTCATGCGCGACGTCTGCTTCATTGCCGATGTTGCCGTGCTGCCGCGCTGGATGCGAGTTTCGCAAGCGCTCGACTACGTGGCCGGGGTGCACCCGCGCTTCGACAGGACGAAGGCAGAGGGTTTTCTCGCGAAGACGGACATCCGCCGCGCCAGCAAGGTCAGGGAATTATCGAAGGGCATGGTGACCCAGCTGCACCTCGCCCTGGTCATGGCTATTGATGCGAAATTGCTGGTGCTGGACGAGCCCACGCTCGGCCTCGACCTTCTGTATCGCAAGCAGTTCTACGATTCCCTGCTGAATGACTACTTCGATGGCGGCCGCACCATCGTCCTGACGACCCACCAGGTGGAAGACGTCCAGCACGTCCTCACCGATCTGATGTTCATCCACCGCGGTCGCATCGTGCTCAATTGCAGCATGGAAGAATTCGAGTCGCGCTTCCTGGAGGTGACGGTGAGTCCCGAACAGGTGGCCGCGGCGCGGGCGTTCAAGCCGATCCGGGAGCGCCTGGTGTTCGGACGCAGCATCCTGCTGTTCGATCGCGCTGACCGCCGGCAACTGGCCGCGCTTGGTGAAGCGCGCACGCCCAGCATCGCCGACCTGTTCGTTGCCGTAATGAGCCATCAAACTGGCCAGGCAGACGGAGCTTCTCAATGAATACGCAATCGAACGCCGTGCCCGAGTCTTCCCTCGAATCGCGGGTCATCGCGCCCGCGGTCATCTCGGCGCCTCGATGCATGTACTGGTCGGTGCGGCGCGAATTGTGGGAGAACCGCTCGCTCTATCTGGCGCCTCTAGCGGTGGCAGCGCTGATTCTGGTGGCATCGTTGATCGGCATGATCCACCTGCCATCCAAGCTGAGTGACCCGGCGCTCGACCCCATGCAGCGGCAGGAACTCATCGAGCAGCCCTACACCTTCGCGGCGATGCTGCTCATGTTTTCCACCTTCCTCATCGGTCTTTTCTATTGTGTCGAGGCCCTGCAGCGCGAGCGTCGCGACCGCAGCATCCTGTTCTGGAAGTCGCTGCCGGTCTCCGATCTCACCACCGTGCTCGCGAAGGCGAGTATTCCGTTCGTCGTGCTCCCGCTGGTGACCTTCGCGGTCACCGTGGTCACGCAAGGGATCATGCTGCTCCTGGGCAGCGCCCGGTTGTTGGGAAGCGGTCAGAGTGCGACGCTATGGACGCACGTGTCGTTGTTCCAGATGTGGGCGTTGCTCCTTTACCACCTGCTGGCGGTGCATTCGCTTTGGTACGCGCCGTTCTGGGGCTGGCTGCTGCTGGTCTCGGCCTGGGCGCGGCGCGCGGCCTTCCTGTGGGCAACTTTGCCGCTGCTCGCAATCGGCATCCTCGAGAAGATCGCGTTCAATACCTCGCATTTTGCCGCCCTGCTCGGGCACCGCTTCCTCGGCGGCCCGGAAGGCGGCGCGTCCAGCGGGAACTCCATGTCGAGGGCATCGTTGACCTCGGCCACTCCGGGCCAATTCCTGGCCAGCCCGGGCCTGTGGATCGGGTTGGCAATCGCCGCGGCATGCCTGGCAGCAGCGGTGCGGCTGCGCCGGAAGCGGGGACCACTTTAGAAGACCTTCCGAATTTGTTCCGCGGATCGTGTGACAAACAGCGGCAATAACGGGAGAAGATCATCCCCCGCCAGGTAAGCCAATTCCTCCACTCCCCGGAACGAGGTCCACCACTGGCTCAGGGACAAGTTGCCATCGCGCAGATAACGTCTCCTGGGCTTTACCGGCAAGAAAATCCGGCAATCCCCCATCTACACCGGCAGCACCAGCCTGGGCATCTGTTTGCGCAATGAAGAAGTCGACAAAATCACGCGCGCCTTTATGGCGGCAGTCGGATACAGAGGCATTCTCGATATGGGCTATCGCTATGACGCTCGCGATGGCAAATACAAGATTTTGGACATCAACCCGCGAATATTAAGCCTCTTACCAGGGCTGGGTCGGCAAAAGCCTGCACATCTTGCTCACATTCTTGCGCTGATACAGGGCAATATCGGCAAGTCGCTCTTTCCACGGCCGATAAGTGAGACTCGGCCCAGGCGCGCTCAGCCGGCCTGGACCCGTGCGCTACGAGAGACTCCGGCAAACATCTTTGCCGAGGCGGGAGAGCAACGGCGGCAGCGCTTCGATGTCGGCAAGCGAAGTGCGGAAGTTCACGACGCAGGCTCGCAGCGCGAATTTTCCGTTGACGACGGCATTGGACAGAAACGCTTCACCGCTTTTCTCCAGGTGCGTGAGCAGCGCCTGATTGATTTCATCGATGCGCTTCTCACCGGTCGACGAACCAATCTGCGGCTTCAGTTCCGGCGGTACATAGCGAAACGTCGTGATGCTCAACTGCTGCGTGAACGCCTCGAACTCAGGGTGCCGGCGGAGAAGCGCGTCCAGATGCTGCGCCAACCGCATGTCGTCGGCGATCATGCCGATGGCGCCGCTCCGACCGACCTGCCGCAGCGCCAGCCACACTTTGAGCGCGCGAAATCCCCGCGAATTCTGCGGGCCTTGATCGAAATAATTAATGGCGGTTTCATCGAAGTGATAGTAGGCGGGATGATAAGAAAACGCTCGCAGCAGATCATCGGGCCGCCGCACCAGCACGCACCCAGCTTCAAGCGGTGCGTAGAGCCATTTGTGCGGATCGACCGCCACCGAGTCTGCTTCATTCAGCGCGCGCAGGCTCTCGGGCGCGCCAGGCGCCTGAGCCGCTAACGCTCCGTACGCTCCGTCGACATGAAACCACAGCTGGCGCGCCCGGCAAATGGCCGCGATTTCCGCCAGCGGATCCACCGCCCCCGTGCTGACCGAACCGGCGGTGCCGACAACGAGAAAGGGAAGATCGCCGCGGGCGAGATCCTGATCGACCTGCGCCTCGAGTGCGTCAGGCTTCATCCGTTGTCCGGCATCGACCGGAATCCAGCGAATGGCATCGGAGCCAAATCCAAACAGGTCGGCCGCTTTCTGAAGCCATGTGTGGGTCTCGGTTGAAGCGTATGCCAGCAGCTGGGGTTGGCCCGCAAGACCTTTCGTTCGCACGTCCCATGTGGCCTTCGCCGCCCGGGCCGCGAGGAAGCACACAAAGTTTGCCATGTTGCCGCCGCTGACTAGAAGGCCGCCGCAGCCGGCGGGATATCCGATGAGCTCAGCAATCCACCGCACGGTCTGCGCTTCGATTTCGGTGGCCAGCGGAGAGAGCCGGAATGCGCCCACATTCTGGTTGATCATGGACGCGAGAAAATCGCCAAGCGCTCCGAGCGGGGCCGGACTCGACGTGATGTAACCAAAGAAGCGGGGATGGCCGTTGAACAGCGAATGCTCGAACAGCAGGCTCGAAGCTTCTCTGAGCACTTGCGCCGCTCCCTCGCCATTGTCGGGAAGCCCGCGCTCGCTCTTGAGGGCGCGCCTGATTTCTGCAACCGACTCGCCTCGCGTCACCTGTCCCTGCGGCATCGCCGCCAGCCAGTCGGCCAGCGAATCGACGAGTTGATGACCGAGGGCACGAAAGTCGTCCGGGGCCATTTCGATCGGCGCCGTCCGGTTCTTCAAAGTATCCAGCTTGGTGCTCATCGCGATGAAAGACCCCCAAAAGTCCGCTTCAAGACAGATGCGACACACAAATCCTATCAGCGCAGTCCTTCGAACAGATCGGATTCGCGCGCGCGACCGCCATTCACCAGACTGAAGGCGCGATAGAATTCCTGGGTTCCCCAGATCGCCTTATGATTCTCTTCGGATAGATGTTCCAGGTTCTTGTATATGCTCATCTGTGTCTTGTGAGAGGAAACGATGCGAACGCGCGATTGGTGGGTCCATAGTACTGACAAAAGAACTCCACCACCTCTGCCGGTGGGAAGGGGTAGGTAAAGATGTAGTGGCGCCGCGTCATCGTAAGGTCTGAAACCCCATGGCCCAGCCTCTTGCGCACAACTGTCTCATCGCCCCACAACACCGGCGCCGGCATGCCTGAGGGAGCGATGAACTTGGCGAAGGTTTTGAACATTTGTCCAATGAACCCTTCGGGTGTCCAATTTCCCATCGCGATCGTGCCTCCGGGACTGCACACTCGCAGCAGCTCGCGGGCCACGAGTTCCGGCCGTGGGGCAAACATCGCTCCGACCAGGCTGGTCACGACGTCGAAGCTGGCATCTTCGAACGGAAGATCTTCGGCGTCGCCCTCCATGAAGCGAGCCTTGAGACCCTCCGCGCTGGCGCGGGCTTGCGCTCTCTGCACCAGGTTCGGCGCGATGTCCACGCCCGTGACATTCACACCATCTCGGGCCGCCCAGAGCGCGACCTGGCCTGAGCCACAGGCCACATCGAGCAGCTGACATCCTGGGGGAACATCGAGTTGTTCGTAGAAAATGCGCGCGCCCTGTTCCATGTAGCGCGAGAAGCGGTCGTAGTCTCCGGCCATCCAGGTTGCTTTCAGCCGTGCCTTCAAACCGTCGATTTCCGGTACAGTCGTAGTAGTACTCATGGTTGCTCCTCAATTTTGTTTGTTTCCTATTTCTTGCCTGCGGCTCACATGCTGGACCGCTTTAGTATTCATTGCTGCCGGTCGATACTCCGCTAACAACGTCAAGGCTGGTTGGGTCTTCGGGCCCACAAAACGTCGCCTTTCCAAGCTGAATGTCGCCGCTTCGATCCTGGTCTCCTCTTGCGTTCGAAATCTGATCACTTCAGGACTGGCGATTCTCGGTTCGCCTGTCCCGACAGGGTCACTATGGCGCAGGTCTCGCCTGCATACTTACCTGCGCGTCCGGCTTTCTTGCTCATGGCAGCGTTGCCGTGTGATGATTTGCTCAGGAGTCCGGAGAGGTTTGCCGGGAGTCCGGCGGGAGGATCTATGGATGTGCTCTCCGAGGTGCTGAAGGTGGTGAAGCTCCAGGGGGCCATGTACTACAACGGAGAATTTTCCTCGCCGTGGAGCGTTTGCTCGCCGCCCTCCCATGCAGTGGCGTCCTGCCTGGCGCCGGGCGCCGGGCACGTGATCATTTATCACTTGCTCACGGAAGGGAGAGCCTCTGCGCGGTTGCTGGACGGCGAGCGCATAACTCTCGACGCCGGTGACATCGTGATTTTTCCCCACGGTGATGCGCACCTCATCGAAAACGGCCGGCCGACCAAGCCTGTGGACATAGCGAAGGAATTGGCTCGAATTGTTTCCCAGGGGTTGAAGCTGGCCCGCCTGGGTGGCGGAGGGGAAGTCACGAGATTCATTTGTGGCTATATGGCGTGCGAGCCACGGTTGAGCCAGGTTTTTCTCAGCGGCCTCCCGCCGCTGTTCAAAGTTAGTATTCGTAATGATGCATCTGGCAGGTGGCTGGAGAACTCGATCCGCTTTTTAGTGAATGAAGGTGACGCTTCCCGCGCCGGCGGAGAAGCAGTCTTGGCCAAACTGTCGGAGGTCCTATTTGTGGAAACACTGCGCGCCTACATTGCGCAACTTCCCGCGGAGCAAACCGGTTGGCTGGCCGGAGCCCGCGATTCGGAGGTCGGAAAGACACTGGCGCTGATGCACCGAAGTCCTGCGCGGCCGTGGACCATTGCTTCCTTGGCGAAAGAAGCGGGGCTGTCACGCTCGGTGCTGGCCGAGCGCTTCCGTCATTACCTCAATGAGCCTCCCATGACCTACCTCACGCGCTGGCGACTTCGGTTGGGAGCGCAGATGCTTGCTTCGACCAGTTATTCGGTGGCACAGATTGCATCCGAGGTCGGCTACGAGTCCGAAGCCGCTTTTAACCGGGCGTTCAAGCGCGAGTTCACTGTTCCCCCCGCGCGTTTCCGCAGCCAATCGAGGTCGACTCATGCGACTGGACCGGCGAGGAAATCCCGGTCGAGCGACTAAGTCGCTGGGGAAACTTCCGCAATCGGTTGACGCATGACGGAATCCGATTAATTAGCATCGCTCGCAAGAATAAAGCCCCGGATGGGTGCGGGGCTTTTGTTTGGAGAGATCCGAGGTGCTTCTTACTTGTGGTTTTGCACGCTTTCGAAGGCCTTCTCAAATTGCGTGACGAGCGGAGTCTCGCCGGAGGCGAGACCGTCGCGGCCCATGACCCGCCAGAGATAAGTGCCCCGCGGCCCGTGCGCGTCGTAGACGGCCAGCAGGTCTTCGGAAGGTCGCCTGGTCACCAGCAGGATGATGTCGGCTTCGGAGGGCCGGTATACGACCGTAAGTCTTCCCCAATTCTGTATCGCGCTTTGTACGGCGCCGATCGCCTCCCGATCTTCCGGCAGGAGGTTGGGGCTAAACTGATCTCCGTCGTAGGAGGCAACATAGACATAACGGGCATTCGCCAGCGTGCCCGGAAATGCTGGCACGTTCGCGGTACTGGAACTTGGTACAGCCGCAGCGGAAATTGCCGCCACCACGATTAAGATCGCCGCCGCGGGAGAAAATCGCTTCATATTGCGCCTCTACTCATTAGATGCCTTCGGAGAGGCGGGAGATGCTGAGGCTTGCAGATCAATGCCTTACGTCACCTGCCGGCGGAAAGCGACCACGCTGACATTGTCCCGGGTTATGGGCGTCGCTGATGCCATTTGTACCCAGCGCAAAATTGTTACCATCGTAAATCGTCCGCAACAAATAGGCGGTGAAGCCAAGAGTTTCTTCGTGAGACCGGAGGGCGATGCCGGCAAGAGCCGGGGGGCAGGCGATGGATGCAAAAAGACCCCGAGGGGTCGGGGCCAGGGTTGTTTAGGGCACAAGTTGCATTAGGCCGCGATCGGGCGGACCTTCTTTTCCTTGAGTTCTGCTTCAGCCTGAAGCCAGTCTTCCATCTCGTGGCCGTCCCGGCAGCCGCGGGCCTCGTAGAGCTCGTAGGCGCGTAGGCGGATCTGGTCTTCTAGTCCGATGTCTAGGGGTTCGCTGGTCACGCTGGTAGGCGATTTCTTCTGGGGATTTGCGCTCATGGGGATACTCCTTTGAGGCGACCGTACGCCTGGATCTTTCCCGAGTCAACTACCAAACATTGGTGCAGGCATGAGAACGTGAAGCCGCCGGTTCAGCCCACATCGGACCTCGCTCAGCGGTCGGTTGGCTCTACGAAGCGCCGATTCTCATTGAGGCTGGGCAGCGCCCTCAAAGTGCCGGTTACCTTGATCGAGAAGGTCTGCCGGACGGGCACGCCATCCACTCCGTCGACCGTCAGACGTACGGCAAAATCCCCTGCTGTCGTGTAGGCATGAGACGTTTTGGAGCCGTCTGCGCTGGTGCCATCACCAAAATCCCAGTGATACGAGACTGCGGGCACCCCGTCCGCCCCAGCCTGCGCCGAGAGACTGATCGTCTCACCCGTGGCAGCCGCTGAGGGCACTTGAGTCGTTATGGTTGGAGCCGCCTCGGCAAAGTTCCTGTCAATTATTTTGATCACCTTCACCGAGTGAGGAGGCTGGTTCTCAATCCGAATCCCGCCTCCCTCGATCGCAAACGACGCGTCCTGCTTCGTCACATCCTGCTTCATCACATCCTGCTTGAGGACATCGGTCGCCGCAAAGCTATGGTCGGCGTGAAGGCCGAGGCCTGCGAGCTTCAGCGTGTGCGAACGGGCTGCATTCGTCCAGTTGAAGACAGTCAGTATGGCTTGGCGCTGACTCTCCTGCAGGAAGAAAATGCTGGGCTGTTCATCTTCCGGCAGGTATGTCATCAGATCAACCGGAGTATGCGCTCGCCCCACTTTGGCCATATTCAGTAATTCTTGGTTCTCAACCAGAGCCAATCGATCTTTCTCAGAACCCAGCACCAGCATGTCATCTCCGATTTCGTACATGCCGCCGGATACCGCGGAGAGCGCGATCGACGCCTGGGCCGCGCCCAGCGAAAGGGAAGGCTCGGCGTTCTTGCTTTCCACGATGTATTTGTCGGTGATATTGAAGGCGTCCGGATCATTGACGAAAAAATTGCGGTGCATGTAGAAGCGGGCAGCGATACCAGGAGCGGCATTCTTTGTCCTCTGAAAGCTGTGCCCTGTATCGACGGAGACCCTGCCCGTGTCCACCAGTCCCACGGGGTTGAGCATGGGGCTGCCGTCTTTATCCAGGATTACCTCATCGCCTACTGTGTCTCGGATTACTTGCAGGCCGATGCGCTGTGCTTCCATGGCCGTCGTGTTGGGCCGGTAACGATAACCCTCGATCGCCGTGGTATCCATGAAGTCCAGCTTGATGAACCTTACCCCCCACTCGCGTACCAGCGTGTTGTAAGTCTGTCGCATGTACTCCTGCGCTCCGGGGTGCGTGGTGTCCAGCGCGTAGAGTACATCCGTATTCTGATTCCAGACCTTGCCAATGGGGATAGGCTCGCCCTTGGCATTCCGGACCAGCCATTCCTTGTGGTGCTCATAGATCCAGGCTCGGCTGGTCACCTCGAACGGCGCAGTCCAAACTCCGAGAGTCAGGCCCTCCCCGGTGATGTGATGCCCAACGAATCGCAACCCATCGGGGAATTGGACCGCATTGGCCGTAGTGTATTCTCCCCGGGCATACTGATAGCCTTCATCGATCTGGAAATACTTGTATCCGAGCGATTTCAGATGTTCGGCCTGCCAGTCTGCATTGGCCAGAGTCTCGCCTTCATTGATCGCGCCATAGTAGGCAGTCCAGCTCCACCAACCGATCGGAGTCGCGCTGGAGACGCGGGCGTGGTGCAAGAGCCGAATGGCATCCCCGTAGGCTAAGAGCTGGCCGTGATAATCCGGTCCGGTTTCGAACAGCAATCGCTCTGAAACCAGGGCTTCTTTGGGTTTAAGAGGAAGGCTCAATTCGACCCGGTCATCATCGGGCGAATTCTTCAGATTGAATGCCTTCTGGATTTCCGTGGTTCCGGTGGACTCCACGCTATAGGAAGCGATTCTGCTTTTTGCGCCGATACCCTCAGCCTGGAGACGCAGCAGGGTCAGAAACCGGTCTGAGGTAAGTGCGCCAAGAAATAAACTCTGCTTACTTTCCTGATTGTAGATGAGTTGGCTCCCTACACCACGATGCAGCCCGCCGGGTGCGGCCCCGAGGTCGTAGAGCGACAGGTCCGGCCAATCTTCGCTGAAACTGTCCGAGAGGACCCGGTTCGCCGATTGATGTCCGCCCAGATCGAGGACCGGCTCACCGATCGCGTCCACACTCCGAATCGCCTGCACGGTTACCTCGTTCCCCGTGTTGTTCTGCACTTTTACCTGGACGGTCCCGTAGGGACGCTGATCATAAAGCTGCAGTATGTAAACCAGCTCAGGTTTGCCATCCAGCCCGTTGCAAGTGACCGTCACTTGGCGGCCGGAGCCGAGCCCATCGCTGAAGGCAGACTCCGCAGCGTGGCGCTGCGGGTAATCGCTCGATCGCAGCCATTGGTGGTCAACCTGTGCTCCTACACGGGCTTTGAGCACGGGCTGGGTGCCCCGCAAACCCAACTCGTACGACCCATCCTGCGCGCTCACCGTAAGGGACAACTTGTCGTTAGCTAATTGCTCGGCCGCGCACGGCAAGGCGACCATCAGCGTGCCCGTGATAAGGGCAAGTGCTACTCGGGAAACAAGTGATCCAGGTCTTTTCGACACAGCAATCGCTCCTTTGTGCGCACCGACCGGTACCTAAAAATCTGTGTAATGGCCGGCTTAGACTACCTCCGGGATGGCACGGAGTCCGCTCATCGACTGAATGTCGATGCGAAAGAACACAGTCTCAATCGAAGAAACCAGCGATCTGTCGCGTGCTTCCGACAGAGGGATTCGCCACCATTCAGGTTGCTGGGCAAGCAGTTCCCGCGCATGTTCCCGCTGCGCGGTGTGGTACTGCGGCTCATTCAGTTCCAGGTAGGTTCCAGTCACGATTACGCTGAGCCAGCTCGACGAATTTCCTATTTCGTCGGCTTGCAGACAAACCTTGGGATTTTGCCGCATCCACTTGATCTTCTTGCCGACGGTCGAAAAGATGTAAATGCAGTCAGGCTCATACGAAAAGCGAACGGGTACAACATACGGTTGGTTGTCCAACGAACATGCCAGTCTTCCGACAGATACGCGTTTCAACAGCTCACTGCATTCGTTTTGGGAAATTGGACTGATTCGCATGACGGCTTCCCTCCTGGACGGCCGCTTCAGACGGAGTCTAACCTACTCCCGTTGCACTCCTACGGATACCCCTTTGTACTCCTAACCGTTCGACCCCATCCCCCGGAAATTGTGGACCTAAAGTAGACCCGGCCGGTCAGGGCAGCAAGGTGATCAGTTCTTCCGGAATCAGGCCGTCCGCTGCCCTATGGGCCAAATCGCCCGCCGGGTGCGGGATTCAGGGCTGCCGGTACAAGACTTTTAGCTCCGGTTTTGTTAGTATTCCCGGGCCGCTATTCGTCGAACCCAGGGTTTCTGTCTCCGCGTCCTTGATGCGGAGTCGGGAAACATTTTTGCAGCAACCGCTTCGGATTCCAGTTCAGCCACGTCTTGCTGCCTTATGGACGTGGGTTTGAGTTTTCATCAAAGTTAGTGATGAGCGGAGTAGTCCCCTTCTTTCGGGTAGACAGCCGCTGAGTGAACTGGCACGTCGAGCGTAAATCTTCAAGAACTGAGTAGTCGGAAATTTGACCGTTCCCAGGCCCCGCAGTCCCTCTGGCCAATAAGGGATTGGTTCGCCCATCCCCATCTCCTGTAGAGGTTCTTATAATGAGGATAGTCGTTTTACTCTTAGCAATCCTTTTCCTCGTCCACGGTACATTGCATGCCGCCGCGCCTTCGGCTCCGGCGGGTGCGACGTTCTTCGATAACTTCTCAAGTGGATCGCTCGACACTTCTAAATGGATCCCCTCCAACTGGGGCGCTCCGGGCGGCGGCACGTTCGTTCCTTCGAATCTCGACTTCTCCACCGGGATGCTGCGCATCAAAGTCACGCAGACCTACAACTCGAGCGGCGGGATCGCCTCGGTGGGCGGCGAACTGCAGTCCAAACAGACCCTCGGCTTCGGAACCTATGAGTGGGTCATTCGCGCTTCTTCCACTTCAAGCACTCCCACGGGATCCGGTGTAACCGTCTCCGGCCAGATCAGCTCGGGCTTCGTGTATGTGAACAACTCGCAGACCGAGATCGACAGCCCGGAGATTGAAGGACAGAATCCCGGTACGCTCTGGTGGACAACCTGGAGCAGCGTGAACACGAAGCAATCGACCTCGTCGCAAGCGCCCTTCGCGCCCGAGGCGGGCTTTCACTCTTACAAATGCGTGTGGACGCCGAGTTCGATCAGCTTTTATGTTGACGGCCTCCTGGTGTCGACGCACACCGGCGTCGTCCCCCAGACCCCCGCCTACGCCATGATCAACCACTGGGGAACGAACAGCACCGGCTGGGGTGGTCTGGCGACCCCCAACATCACTCGCTACATGTTCGTGCGGAGTTTCAGTTTTATCCCGCTTTCGCAATCGGGTACCAACCCGCCCCCGCCACCCCCGGGGAATCCGGCGCCGACGGTGAGCGGGATCTCGCCGGCCTCGGGAACGACAGCAGGTGGGACGCCGGTGACCATCACCGGCACGGGCTTCCTGGCGGGAGCGGCGGTGAGCTTTGGCGGAACCGCGGCGACGGGTGTGACGGTGGCCAGCAGTACGTCGATCACAGCGACGGCACCGGCGCACACAGCGGGCACTGTGAGCGTGACTGTGACCAACACCGACGGCCAGAGCGGACCGTTGAGCAACGGTTACACCTACACCTCTGCATCGGGCGGCGGAGGAGGGATCGCGTTTGTGCAGTCGGGTTCGGGACCGAACACGCTGCAAGCGAAGAATACGACGCTATCGGTAAGTTATCCGATTGCCCAGACTGCGGGCGACCTGAATGTGGTGGTGGTGGGATGGGGAGATGTCACCTCGTCGGTGAGTATGGTGACCGATAGCAATGGCAATATTTACAGCCAGGCCGGAGGAACGGCGACGGGGAGCGGGCTGCGGCAGGCGATCTTCTATGCCAAGGGCATCGCCGCGGGCAGCAACGCGGTGACGGTGACCTTCAACCAGGCGGCGGCATATCCTGACATGCGGATTATGGAGTACAGCGGGCTGGATGCGAGCAATCCGCTGGATGCGATCGCGGCGGGAGTGGGGACAGGAACGACGTCGACCAGCGCCGCGGCGACGACGGCGGCGAACGAGTTGATTGTTGGCGCGGGGACGAATGGCAACGCGTTCAGTGGGGCGGGCAAAGGCTTCGCGCTGCGCCTGATCGACTACTACGGAAACCTGGGCGAAGACACGGTCGTGACCAGCGCCGGGAGTTACAGTGTCAGCGCACCCCTGAAAACGTCAACCGCGTGGGTAATGCAGATGGCCACGTTCCGGGCCAAAGGTGGAGGTTCATCCAATCCGGCGCCGACGGTGAGCGCGATGTCGCCGGCTTCGGGAACGACAGCGGGGGGAACGCCCGTGACCATCACCGGCACGGGCTTCCTGGCGGGAGCGACGGTGAGCTTTGGCGGAACGGCGGCGACAGGCGTGACCGTAGCCAACGGTACGACGATCACGGCGACGGCACCGGCACACGCAGCGGGCGCGGTGAGCGTGGTGGTGAAGAACACCGACGCTCAGACCGGCACCTTGAACAACGGGTATACCTACACGACGTCCAGCGGCGGAGGGGGAAGCATCGCGTTTGTGCAGTCGAATTCAGGGCCGGCAACGATCCAGGCCTCGAACACGACAGTGGCGGTGACTTATCCGGTGGCGCAGACGGCAGGGGACATGAACATCGTGGTCATCGGCTGGGGCGACACCACCTCGACCATCAGTTCGGTGACCGACAACAAGTTGAACAGCTATACGCTGGCTGTGGGTCCGACGACTGGGACAGGGCTGAGGCAGTCGATCTACTTCGCCCCGAACATCGCGGGGGGCAGCACGACGGTGACAGTGAAGTTCAACCAGGCGGCAGCGTACCCGGATGTACGCATCCTGGAATACAGCGGGCTGGACCCAAGCGCGCCGCTGGATAAGACAGTGGGAGCGGCCGGGACGGGAACAGCGGCGAACAGCGGCAGTGTGAGCACGACAGCGGCCAGCGAACTGATCTTCGGGGCGGGCACGAGCGGTTCGTCGTTCACGACTGCGGGGTCGGGCTTCACCACGCGGATGATCAATCTGTACGGCAACATCGCGGAAGACAAGACGGTCAATGCCACGGGCAGCTACAACGCCACGGCGACTGACAGGTCGGGTGTCTGGGCGATGCAGGTGGCTACTTTCCGGGCGGCTCCTTGATGCGAATGCGCGAGTCTATCTCGAAAAGTATCCCGTCTTGGAGCGAACCCTGAGCCCATCTTGCTTGGGGCGGATGACGATCTTGCGGAAAGAGTCGTCCTTGACAGGATTGCTCGGATAATAAGCCAGGTCGTAGGAGCTACGCAGTTCCTCGCCGATTTGATGAAAGTACGTGTGCGGGTCGATGTCTTCCGCGTCAAACGTGGTGCCGCCCGTTTCTTTCGCGATACGATCCATCACGGCGATCCCGTATTTATTGCGGGCAGTTAGCTTGCCGTGTTCTTTCTCTGTATAGCGGATGGGGAACAAAATGACGTTCGCGCGCTGCGCAGTTTCAATCGTCGTCATCATGTCGTGAGAGCTGGAGTTATCTTCGCCGTCGCTGAAGATCAGGAGGGCCCGCCGCCCCTCCTCATCTGCAAGCTTTTGGGTTACCGAGTAAAAGATGGAATCGTAAAACGCTGTGCCCAGGTCGCGAGATTCTTTTGGGCCCAGGTCCGGGAAATGCCCGCCATCGTGTTGGTAGCGATCCAGGCCATCCAGAATTTGGGCGCTCGAGTGGGTGAAGTCGCTCACCAGGCGCAGATGGTTTCCGAAGCACAGCATGAAGGCACGGTCCTTTGGCCCGAGAACATCTTGCAGGAACACCTCCAGGTCGTGCTTGTGCTGCTTGGAGAAATGATCCTGACTGCCGCTGGCATCCACAATCAATCCTAGGGTGAGCGGCACGTCGGAACTTCGAGAGAAGAAAGCAATCTTCTGAGGAACCGCGTCCTCCAGAACCTCGAAATCGTCTTTGGTCAGGTTTTCGACCAGCGCCCCGCGGGAATCCCTTACCGAGAAGGATACGTTTACAAGGTTGACCTTGACGCGAACGGGCGCTTGCGAAAAACAGACGGTGGTGGCGAGCAGTGTAAGCAGCAGTGCAAGGCGTTGCATGGCGATATAGAGTAAGCCATTGCGTCCGGCTAGAATTCGCAGAAGGCTCAGGCACTCACACTTCATTTGTCGACCTTCGCCCGTCAACAGCCATTCCATACTCTTCGCGCACTCTTGACTGATCCGAAGAAGGCGAACGCGGCGCCTTGACAGCAGCATGTCTCCAACTGCAACCAAGCGACCGAATTGGGCTGACCAAATCGAGCGCGGCGCTGGGAACCTGTGACCGAGACCGGTGGCCGGAAACTCTTTCTCGCCAGGACGATCGCGTACTCGGGAAAGTTGGCAGTCAGTGGCCAGAGACGGCAATGTGGGAGCTACAGTCGAGACGCCTCGGGCCTCTTCCCAGAGGTCAGGCCTTCAGAAACTAGTGAGATGGGCGGCTTGCGATGCGCAGTTCAGCTTCCCCGGCAATATCCGGGATCAAAACGTGAAGGGCGCTCGCTGGCGCGTCATAGGACGTTTTGGGCTGCGATGTGCCAACGGATAGCTTGGCGTCAGCTTGAGCATTCGGCCAATCGTAAATCACAACCTCCAGCGTGCTCCACCAGGGGGCGTAGCTTCCCTGGCGTTTGCCGAAGTTGACCCGCACCGAGTCGCCGTCGGACTGGCAGGTGAATGTCTGGCGGAGGAACTCGCCGTGTTGGTAACGGAAAGTGTGGCCGTCGTCGAGATACAGCGAACCGCTGCACTGGGGGCCGGGATAAACCCGAAGCTCCAGCGGGCCGTTCGGTGTTTCATCCGTACTCTGTACCAGGGGCTGGAGCGGCAGAATGCTTCCGCCCCGGACGTATACCGGTAGTGTGTCCAGCGTGGGGTGAATGAAGGGCCGGAATGGGTAGGGAGTTCCCGGTCCGTTTTTGGCGATATCGTTGGAAATTTGCACAATGGAAGGTTCTGGAGGAGGAATCGGTGTCTTGAGGCCGGTCCAGAAGTCGTACCACAGACCGCTCGGGAACGAGACAACATAATTGTCGAGGGTCTCCGCGAAGGGCTGCGGAGCCACCAGCAGGCTGGGGCCCAGCAGGAACTCCGTGTCGAGATTGCCGAATCCGTTGGATGGCGGCGTGAACACCTCGGGGAACTCGAGAAATATGGGACGCAACATGGGGAGTCCGGTGCGCGCGGATTCCTCGGCCAGTGAGTAGATGTACGGCAGCAAGCGGTAGCGGGTCTCAATGTAGCGGCGGCGAATCGCCTCCTGCTCCGGGCCATGCACCCAGACTTCCTGCATCAGAGATCCTTTGGTGGTGTGGTCGCGGAACATGGGGTTGAAGGCCCCGACCTCGATCCAGCGAGTGAGCAGGTCAGGTGAAGGCGAGCCATTGAATCCGCCGATGTCATCCCCTACGAAAGAGATGCCGCTGAGGCCCAGATTGAGAAGCTGCTGGGTGGCAAGGCGAAGGTGGTTCCAGGTAGCGGAATTGTCTCCCGTCCAGGTGAATCCATACCTTTGTCCGCCGGCGAAAGTCGCGCGGGTGAGGACAAACGGGCGCTCGTCGGGGCGCAGCTTGAGCAGGCCCTCATAGGTGGCGCGCGCATTTTCCAGTCCGACGATATTGTGAATCTCAGAGTGGGTCGCGGTGCGGGTGGCAAAACCTGGCTCCTCGATGCGATGGATGTTATCGAGCGGCATGGTCTTGCCCGGTCCGTCAAAGACCGCGGGCTCATTCATGTCGTTCCAGAAGCCGGCCACGCCATCCTGAACAAACTCTTTATAGAGCCCGCCCCACCAGTCGCGCGTCTGGGCGCGAGTGAAATCAGGAAAGACAGCCGGGCCCGGCCACACGATGCCGACGAATTCGCTGCCATCGGCTTTCTTCACGAAGTGGTTCCCGGCTTCGCCCGAATCGTAAGGGGTGTAGCCCTGGTTGGGGATGCGGGCAATGTGCAGATCGGTAATCAGGACGAGGTGGAAGTGTTGCTGGCGCAGGTCCGAGACCAGCCCGGGGAAATTGGGGAACGTCTGAGGATTGACCGTGAAGGGTCGATTCCGGTCCTGATAGTCGATGTCGAGGTAGAGCACATCGGACGGAATTTTGTCCGCGCGCAGACGCCCGGCGACCTCCCGAATCTGGGATTCCGGAGTGTAGCTGTAGCGGGACTGCTGGAAACCGAGAGTCCACAGCGGAGGCAGCGGATGGGTTCCGGTGAGGTAAGCGTAGCCTTCGACCACTTGCTTGGGGGTCGAGCCACAGAGCATGTAGTAATCGAGTGGGCCGGCTTCCGCCCCGAAAGAATAGGAGTCACGGGATTGCTTGCCGAAATTGAACCAGGTGCGCCAGGTGTTGTCGAGGAATAGCCCATAACTGCGCCCGCCGCCAATCGCCAGGAAAAAGGGGATGCTCTTATAAATAGGGTCGATCGATTCCTGGGTGCCTATATCGGTATTCCAAAGGGTATAGGCCTGGTTCCTGCGGTCGAATGTGCCCGCTTTGTCGCCCAGGCCGAAGTAGTGTTCGTCGGAGGGCATGGCTTTGTGGACGGAGAAGCCGCCGAGCCTGAACTCAGTGGGGCGGCCAACCGCATCCGCCGAAATGACGTTGCCGGCGAGATCGCGGACGACCAGGCGGAGGGGATTGCGCTCGACCCGGACGTCCAGCGCCGCGGTGCGGAAACCGACGGAGGCGGCATCCTTCATCGCCTGCACGTTGACTGACTTGCTGTGCGGCCCAGGCAGAACCGCCCACGAAGAATCCTCCGGGAATGCGCCCTCTGGGGCGATGCGCACGCGCAGGATGTCGTCCCGCAGAGCGGTGATGCGCAAACTCGCCGCCCCTGCCTTAATCTCGATGCCGTCACGTAGCGGTCGCGAGCTGGTTACCGCTTCAAGGCTAGTGGTGCTCTTCGAAGCCGGGGCGGCCTGTGCGGACGCCGAACCGGTTGCCGCGATAATCGCTCCGAAAAGAAAAACAAAAACAAAGAGGGTCTTGCGAGATGAATGCATCACGTCTCTCTCCGCATAAATTAGTGTTCGAGCATGGCTCGACTCTATTGCGCCTTGCCCGTGAAATGAATGACGATTCTCTCACGAGGGTAAGGGTCGGACTCATTCCCTGGAATCGTGACGATGATTCTGGCGTTTTCTGGGCTCGTTCTTAGCAGCTCTGCGCCCTCCACGGACGCCACTTGCGCCGGATTCCATATCCCAAGTTCATACTTCTTGCCCTGCGCCCCGGCCATTTGCAGTGTGAGAGCGTCCCCTGCGGGCGTCCACGACTCCGCTAGCACGCGCAAGCCCTGGCTCGTGCTCCCCAGAGGCGGCAACGCGGGTGAGAGGCTTAACCCGAAGTCGTTCCTGAGGCGAATGCGCAAAGTATTCTCCCCGGCGGAGACGGGAAATTGTGTAACGACGTGTTGGTCCTCTTCGGTCTTCTTGATTTGGAACGGTACTCGTCGGCCGTTCATCTCGACCCCGATAATCCGGGCGCGCGGGCTCACCGCGGGAGCGAACTCCAGGGCGCAGTCGCCACTGCCGCTGCGCGTAACCGTGAGGGAAATCTCGTCGGTAGTCTTGCGATATGCCATGCGCAATGATGCCGCACCCACGCGCACGTTATCGACGGTGAACCAGGTCCAGTCCGCGGGAAGGTGCGGCGCCAGCGTAACCCGATGCGAATCGGCATCTACCTGCAAACCAAACAACCCGCGCAGCAGCGGATTGACCACCATGGCCGCCGACCAGATCTGCTGCGGAGAACTGGTGGACAGGGGTTGGTAGTAATCGCCGGACAAAACTTCCGTGACATGCCCCAGCGATCCATCGAGTACCAACTGGGAATTGGCCATAAGATTGGAAAAGCCCGGCAACGCCCGATGGTAGCGATATTCGCCGACCGCTGCCCATCCGGTAAACAGCGGCCACACCGACCCAAAGTGGTAGCCGCCGGCACTGTACCGGGCGGCGTGCGAGGAAATGATCCTCATGCCCCAGTCGGCTTCGTGCTCGGGTGCCGCGAGTTCGGCGATCATCGCCGTGGCCCTCTCCTCGTCCAGCAGGCCGAACCACATGGGCACGGTGGCCAGCACGCTGGGCTCGTCCACTTGCTGACCCTGCTGATCGAGAGCAAAAGCAAACCGCTTCTTCTCCGCGGACCAGAAAGTTTTGTTCAACAAAGGTTGCTGGCGTAAGAAGTCCTCGCCAAGTTTCTTGCTGAGATCTTCCTTCCCTGTCAGATGGGCCAGGCTGGATAGCGCCCGCAAGGCCTCCGCCCCCAGCGCGCTCTGGTAAAGCTCGGTATGGACCGGCAGCAGCGGGCCACCTTCCACCCACCCGTGACCGATGCCAAAATTCTGCGGCAGTCCCTGCGCATCATACGTGGAAAGGAGGAATTGATAAGCCTTCCACAAACTGTCCCACTTCTGCTGGGCAAACGCCAAATCGCCGCTCGCAACCACGTAATCGTTCATGGTGATGATGTACAGCGGGGTCGCGTCGGCGGAAGCATACGGATATGGATAGTCGGTGAACCACGGAACGAAGCTTGCGCCCTGGGAAATTTCGTGCGGCATTTTGCCGTCGGCGCGCTGATACTTGCTCAGAAATTCCAGCGCCACGCGGGTGGCGGCAAAGTCGCCCTCGGCATCGAGGGCCAGCGATGTCCAGAGCGCGTCCCGTCCGAAAAACCAGGCGAAACCCGGACGCTGGCCTCCGCCCGAAGTTCGATATCCCGCAATCAGCCCGGTGCCCAGGAAGGGATTGGTGGCCAGGCCTTGCAACATGCTCACCCGCGCCCAGTCATAGGAGCTCTGCAACTGACGATCGGGCAGGTCGACGCTGACGGTGTTTTCCAGATCCGCCCGGTAATACTCCGCAGACTCTTTCAGCAGCGCCGCATAGTCGGACGTGAGATGACGATATGCGGCCTCCGCTTCTGCCTGGCCTTTAACTGAGGCGGCGATCACCACGACCTTGGTCTCTTTACCTTTGCTGGTCACGCCCAGATGGAAGGAGTTCTCTTTCGAACTGGAATAGTTGGTGTCGTATTCAGAATGGACCTCGCCGGAGGTGGGGGAGCCAACGAAAGCGGAAAATTTCTTCTGCTCCTCGCCGAAGTAGAAAGCCCCCAGCTTCGGATCCCAGAAAGAGTACGTCCCACCCAACCCAGCCGGCCACTCCAGCTGGAAATCTCGCTCAAAAGCAACCTGCACATCGAGGGGCCGCGCCGTTTCAACGGCAATGATGATCACGGCCCCGGGTTCGTGGACCGGCACAAAGAAAGTTTCGCGCACCGAGAACGTGTCGCCGGCATAGAGAATCGTGCTGGATTCCGGCCGCACCGTGAACGTGCGAGCCAGCGCTTCCGCCGGAATCACGCGGCCATCCACCAGGAATCGAAGATGGAAGTCGCGCAGAATTTTCAGCGGATAAACCCAGGCTTCGACGTTTCCCGTCTCGTTCCCAAATAGTCCCGCGCGCTGGCCCACGGACGACAGAAACTCCCAGGGACGGTCGGTCCGCGAGAGTTCCATGGGGCGCGGCGGCTCGCCCGCATGTGCGGGAAAGGCCAAACCCGTCAACAGGGCGGTCGCGAGGGTCAATCGGAACGCAACCGGAGAGAACCTTGGGCGTTTCATGTTATGACCGACTCTGAACTGTCGCATACCGCTCGATGCGTTGGAGTTGCGCCCGTCTCTGAACTCCTGGGTAGCACCGCACTTAATGAAGCAGGGGCGAATTCTAGCACGAGGTTACTTCGGGAAGGTACCAACCTTTTGAATTCCTATGGCGGTCGCGACGGCTGCGCCCGAACCTTCTTTCAGCGTCTGAATTGTGTCCACAGCAACGTTTTCGAATCGTTCGGTGAGCCCGCTGGGCCAGCGGACCTGGATCCAGTCTATTTTCGTCGCGGCTGCGAGGCCGAAGTGCATGCGCATGTCGCTGTTCGAGTCGAAGCTCGAGCCGCTGCGGATTTCGTTAACTAACAACCGGGCTCCCACTTTCAGCGTGACCCGCGCGCCAATTCCGTCCCGATTGGATTTCGTTCCGACGGCTTTAAGTCCGATCCAATGGTTGGACGAGCGCACCTGGTTCACCAGCAGACTTGGAAGTGCATTCATGTTGCTGATCACGGCCGAAATGCGACCGTCGTTCCACAGGTCGCCGACCGCCAGCCCTCGTCCGGCACGAACCGCCGTGATTCCTGGCCCGGCCTGGGCGGAGATGTCGCTGAAGGTCTTGTCCCCGTTGTTGTGATAGAGGATGCGCGGCTCCTGGTAGCTGCTGCCCAGGTTCTGCTTATCGACTTCGGGATAGACGTGTCCGTTGACCAGCAACAGGTCGGGCCAGCTATCGTTGTCAAAATCCAGGAACATCGTTCCCCAGCCGAGATAGCGGGTATAGAGCCCCAGGCCGGCTGCGAAGGTTACATCATCGAAGGTGCCGTTGCCGTTGTTGCGATAGAGGGTGGAGGTGTCATCGGAAAAATTTGTCTTGAAAATATCCAGGCGCCCATCGCCGTCATAATCGGCGATGGTTGACCCCATTCCGGCCTGCTCGCGGCCATCCTCGTTATACGCAGCTCCTGCCACGACCGCCACGTCGGTAAATGTTCCATCGCGGTTATTGTGGTAAAGAATGCTGGCAGTGCTATCGCAGGCGACATAAATGTCAGGCCAGCCATCGTCGTCGAAGTCGAGAGTCGAGACGCTGAAGGCGTAGTGTCCGTTGGTCTGATCAATTTTCGCTTTCGTGGTGACGTCCTCAAACTTGCCGTTGCCCAGATTGCGGTAAAGAATATTCTTGGCCGGTGTCAGCCCGCGAGGGCCACACATCACTGGAACTCCCTTCCACACGCAGGACGCTCGTTCCCCCGGCGCCGGTGCGGTGGACACGTCAAAGTCCACGTAATTCGCCACCATCAAGTCGAGCAGGCCGTCGCGGTCGTAATCCACGAAGGCGCATCCTGTGCCCCAGGATTTCCCCGTCCCCGCAACGCCGGACTGGTCAGCCACCTCCGCGAAGACTCCGCTCTGATTGTGATAAAGACGATTCTTCCCGTAGTAAGTGACGTAGAGGTCTTCCCATCCATCGTTGTCGTAGTCTCCAACGCAGACGCCCTGCCCCCAGCCCGTGGCCGTCAAACCGGCCTTCGCCGTCACGTCTGTAAAAGTCCCATCGTGATTGTTGCGGTAGAGATGATTGCTGGGCGCCGGTCCCTTTCCCGCGGGAAAGCCCTCGAGAGTGGTTCCATTCACCAGAAAAATGTCGGGCCAACCGTCGTTGTCATAATCGAAAATTGCAACGCCGGTTCCGGTGGTCTCGATGATGTATTTCTTTGTCTCCTTCCCTCCGAAGACATTGGACAAGGTCAGGCCCGCCTTTTCCGCGATATCGGTGAAGTTGGCGATGGGGGCAGTATTCCGGGGGTCGGCGGCGGAAGCCGGAAAAGCGAGAATGACCAGAAACGCAGCCAGTCTGCCGGCCGTAATGAGTGCACGAGACGGCTGCGAAAAAAAATTCATGACTGCCTGGATACTAGGGGGCGGACATGAGAGGGTCAAGGTGCGCCGGCTTCGGGTAGTGTATCAGTTTGAAATTTGGTCCCGTGGAATCACGCGGCGATGGTCGCGATTCACTCCGTCTATTACAACTTCGCCCGGATTCACAAGACGTTGCGCTGCACTCCAGCACAAAGAGGCGGGCCTGAGCGATCACGTTTGGAGCCTTGAAGAGATTATCCAGATAGCGGACAATTATCTGCCACAGTCCGCGAAGCGTGGTCCTTGCAGAAAGAAGAGCGTCGCTTAATGGGACTGATCTCAAGAGCAATAGATAAAATCGTCGATCCACTCCCTACTTGGGCAAAGGGAATTTTAGGTTTGCTCATAGTGATTGGGTTTATCTACGGTATCATCCACGAGGGTTTTTGGTTCCTGCTCCGCGTGCTCTTTGCTCCCGACTTCTGAGAATTTCAAACTGATACATTACCCGGCTTCGATGGTGATCCGGCAGCCTGCACGACTCTCCGAAAAATCAGTTCTGCATGGCTGGGCATAGTAGTATTTTTCGGTGGGCTTCGAACCAGATCAGCCGTCCAGTCTTGACCAGAGGCGCGCCATCAGTCCCTTGGTTCTTGTTTCACTCCAACTGGTAATGCTGGCGGCGATCGTCGTCCTGTTGGCAGAATTCGCTCTGGCTCAGACCCAGAACAGTCCCTCCCTAGCCGAGTCGCCTTATCGCCGGGGCGTGGCGGCGTTGCGGAGCGGCGACCTGGTCAAGGCGCGGGCGGCATTCGAACAGGTTGTAAAGCTCGCACCCGGTAACGCCGAGGGGCACAATCTTCTCGGCTGGGTGCTCCTGGCGCAAGAACACGTCGCTGAAAGCATTTCGCAGTTTCGCATCGCCCTGCGCCTGCAACCGGATTTCGCTCAGGCGCATATGAACCTGGCCAATGCATTGCTCAAGAATGGCGCATTGACCGAAGCAGAATCCCAGGCTCGAGCCGCCGTTCGCCTGGCTCCGAAAGACCCTGATGCGCACCGCACCTTGGGAAGAATAGCCAGCTTTCGCGCCGATCTCGAAACCGCAACTGCCGAACTGGGGAAGGCGGTGGAGCTGCAACCGGAAAGAGCCGACTTGCGTGACGAACTGGGATCCATCCTGGCGCAGCGCTCACAATTAGACCAGGCGGCTGAGCAATTCTCCGAGGCGTTGCGACTGCAGCCCGGTTACGCCCAGGCCGCCTTGCATCTCGGCGTGGTGCGCTGGCAGCAGAAAAAGATGGACGAAGCGCTCCCCTTGCTGCAACGTGCGGTTCAAGCCCTACCCCAAAGCGCTCAGGCCCACTACTATCTCGGACGCGTGCTGGAAGACACCGCTCACCACGAACAGGCCATCGAAGAGTTTCGAACTGCAGTGAAGCTGCAACCGAATCTCGCCGACGGGCAAACTCAGCTTGGCCTGTTGCTGCAACGCGCCGGCGATGCGCAGGCGGCCGTCACGGCGTTCCGCCACGTGGTGGACCTGCAGCCTGACGATCCCGACGCCCACAACAACCTGGGGCTGGCGCTGCTCCAGGTGGGCGACGCGACCAGTTCCATTCCCGCCTTCGAAGCCGCCCTGCGGCTGCGGCCGGATGACACCGGTTACCGCACCAACCTGGGGACCGCATACTTGCAGAGAAGCGATTTCGATGCCGCGGCTGCACAGTTTCAGACCGCCCTGAAACTCGCCCCTGAAGATGCGACCCTGCACTATGACTTGGGACTGGCGCTAAAACTGAAAGATCAGTTGCCGGATGCCGTGGCTGAATTCAAGAAAGCCGCTGCGCTCGATCCGAATCAGGCCGACATTCACTACACACTCGGGGTCACGTTGTGGCAGCAAGGCGATTTCGACCAGGCGGCGAGTGCTCTCCGTGCCGCCATCCAAGCCAAGCCCGATTACGCCGAGGCGCACTATACCTTGGGCACAGTATTGAAGCAGCAAGGCAAACTGCCGGAGGCAGCGGATTCCCTCCGGGAGGCGATTCGTCTGCAACCTGATTTCGCCGGCGCCCACACCACGCTCGCGGCCATATTACGGCAGATGGGCGATACGGAAGGCGCAGCCCGCGAAGGACGCCTGGGAGCACAGATCAGCGCGGATAAAACCAACCTGCAGACGGCAACTTTTGATTTCAACTCGGGAATGAGGCTTCTGAAGGTGGGGGACCTTGAAGGAGCCATCTCGCAGTTCCGCGCCGCCATCGCTCTGGCGCCAAGCTATGCGCAGGCCCACTTTCATCTGGCGGAAGCCTTGCAAAGAAAGGGCGCCGCGGCCGAGGCGGGCCAGGAATTTCAACGAGCGGCGGAACTCGATCCGCAGTTGAAGCCATAATGGTGCAGCTGTCAGCAATCAACTATCTGCTTTCAGTAAATCTGGACCTGGGGTGCTCAGTTCCTTGCCGTGCGGTGCACATCCGTGCACGCTGGCTTCGCAAGCTCAGGACGACCCATCATGAGAGGGAGGAAAAACTGAAAGCTGACAGCCGAAAGCTGACAGCTTCTTCTAAGGCTTTCCGCGGCGAAGCGCCACGATGTCCGATTCCACAGGCACTCCGCGCGTTACCTTTACCCGCAGCACAGCTTCGAATGGCTTGAGCTCGCCGCCATTCTGAACCTGTAACCGCCGCAGAAGCTCCTCGAGAGAGTCTTGCTGGCAGACAAACTCGACCGCGGCTTGTGTGCCCAGCGTAGTGGTTCCGGCCAGAATCAACACCGACTTGTCGGGGTTCAGCCCGTGCACCAGAGCCACAATGGAGTAATCCTCGATCAGGTTGGTGTGGGAAGGTGTGCCAATCCAGTACTGCGGCTCTCCCGACTCCGGATGGACGTTCACGATGGCCAAGTCGCCTTTGCGCGGTCCCGAATCGAGGTTGTGGAAGACGAAATCCTGCGTGCTGGGAATTTCGCGCAGGGTAAGGTTCTCGGCCGGCGAACCCACGAAGATCATGTCGTTGTTCTTAACGTCGTCCAGCGAAAGCAGGCTTCCGCGCTTCACTCGAATCTGCCGGTGCAGTAATCCGAAGGTGTGGTCCAGAGCATGCACCGCCAGCACTTCCCCTACGCCGGTGTAGTGCTCGAGAATTTCATCGCGCGAATCGCGGGCAGGATCGAAGTAACGCATCCCGGTCTCCGGCCGGCCCACGAAGGCGCCGTTGCTGAAAATCACCCAGGGCTCTTCCGGCCCGTTGGCGAAGGCCTTCCAGAATGTCGCAAATGCGGCCGGGACCGGCTCCGACGCCTGATCGGTTGTTCGGGGATTGCGCCCAAGCAACAACCCGACCGTGGTCGCCCCTACGATCAACATGGCCAGGAGAATGAGAAAGGCAAGCTTCCATCCGCCCTTCGTCCTGTCTTCGGCTGCCAGGCCGCCGGGACGGGCGGCCTGCGACAGTGCTTGATGCCGGGCGGGGCTGGGTTCCCGCCGGTGAAACGACACTACGTAGGTCCCCTTCGGGATCTCTACCTGGATGGGTTCATTCGCTCCTTCGGAAGCGTAATACTCGGCAATCTTGAGGCGCAGTCGTCCCGCCTGGACTCGAATGGTGGAATCCGACTGAGGATCGAAGCTCGGCGAGCGTCCGAATACCTCCGTCGCAATTTGGTATTCCTTCAGCGGCGAGCCGGGATGATCCAGCGCATGTTCAGCCAGGTAACGCAGCAATTTGCACAGCGATTCCGACCCGTGTAAGACATGGCTGTTCAGCAGCCGATCGATTTGTGCCAGGTACTGTTCCCTTTGCGGCACCTGTGCGCGTGTAACGTTCATTGTCACGTAGGGTAACAAGCTCGGATACCAACTGCAATGCCAAGACTTGTCGGCTGTAACCGTATCAAACTTCATGAAACCTGCGGGCAACAGTCAAAAAACCACATGTTTTGACCCAAAAAATTTCTGTGGAATTCCCGGCTTGAGCTCTTGACTGGCCCATCGAGGGTCGCTTCGTATTAGCTTACTTGTTATTAATCAATAAGTTGGCGTGATTCAACCAAAATTACGGTAGTAATCATAGATCTGGCAGATTCTATTTTTTCATAGGACGGCAACGCCATATTTCCAAATGTCATAGTGTCTGACGACCGTCGATTCGCCGTTCTCACAACGATATCAACACTCTACAGCGATTTTTGATTAGGCGCGCTAACTGCACATCTCGGCTCAGACCTAGTGGTTTTGTACTAAAGCGATCGATTTCGTGAATGGGGCGGAAATTCTGACCGAAGGTTCCAAACAGTTAGCCACACGATGGACTCCGATCTCGGGGCGTGCGTCTCTTTCCCGAAGAGACGGTGAAAAGACAATCGAAAAAATAAGGTGGGAGGCTGTAATGAAGACAAAGTTTTTTGTGCTGCTCGGTGCTCTGGCCGTGTTCGTTGTTCTGGGCACATTGGGGGCGCCCCAGGCGTCTGCGCAGGCGGTCTACGGCAGTATCTTCGGGACCATTACCGATCCTTCGGGCGCAGCTGTAGCAGGCGCTAAGGTTACGGTGACGTCGGCGTCCAAAGGTACGACGTTCGAAACTACCACCAATAGCGACGGCAATTACAGCGTCACTCACCTCATCCCAGATCTGTACAACATCCGAGCCGAAGGCAGCGGGTTCAAGGCGTTTGAAGCCAAGAGTATCAGTGTCTCGGCCGACGCTGGCTCGCGCGTAGACGGGCAGTTCCAGGTTGGCGGATCCACCGAAACCGTGGAAGTCACCTCGGAGGCCCCACAGTTGACGACAGACCGAGCCGACGTCGCCACCACCTTCAATGACAGGTACGTTCAGGATGTCCCCATCCTGAACCGGAACTTTACCACCCTGCAATTGATGGCGCCGGGTTCGCAAAAGTTGGTGGGCTGGAGCCACGCCGCCACCGAGAATCCGCAGGGCAGCCAGCAAATCTTCACCCAGGGCCAGCACTTCAGCGGCACCGCTTTCGAACTGGACGGGACCGACAATCAGGATCCTATCCTTGGGATTATTGTGGTGAATCCCAACCTGGATGCCGTGACCGAAGCCAAAGTCTCATTGCAGAACTATGACGCGGAATTCGGCAAGGCCGTCTCCAGCGTGGTGACCGCGCAGACCAAGTCAGGTTCCAATCAGCTTCATGGCAGCGGTTTCCTCTTCCGCCGCTCGGACGCGCAGCAGGCCCGCGATCCCTTCGCGCAATCCACCCGCGATCCCATCACCCATCGCTTCATTCCGCCCTCTCGCTGGGCGCAATTCGGCGGCACGATCGGTGGCGCCATCATTAAAGACAAGTTATTCTTCTTCGGCGACTACCAGGGTACACGCCAGACTAACGGCGTAAGCGGCACGTTCACCGTTCCTACCACCCGGGCGGCGACAAGTTGTAACCCGGCCACCAACGCAACCAGTGCGACCCCTGGCTCTTGCGACTTGAGCGAATATCTGACGGCGGGCGTCACTGGTGGCGGCCAGGTTTTCGATCCCACGACCGGCGATCTCAACACCGGCGCCGGTCGTGCAGCGTTTGTCAACAACCAGATTCCGATTGCCGACATTTCGCCGGCGGCGGGAAAGATTCTGGCGGCGTTTCCTGCGCCGCAGAGTGGCGCTGTACTCAATAACCTGATCGGGTCGGGTTCGGGCCCGTTCACCCAGAACAGCTTTGACACGCGGATTGACTATACCGCGAGCTCGACCGTCAATGTCTTCGGACGATTCAGCCTCGACTACTTCAAGTTGTCGGGCAAGGGCGTGTTGGGTGCGGTGGGTGGGCCGGGCAATGGCTTGCTTGGTCTGGCAGGAAGTTCCATAACCCACAACTACAGCCTGGCCAGCGGCTTTACCAAGACGATTAGCACTTCGCTGTTGACCGATTTCCGTTTTGGCTACTTCAAATACAATCCCCAGACCCAGAAGCCTGACGGCGGCACTCCGATGAGCGACTTCGGGATTCCCAACGCGAACACGTCGGATCCCAAGACGGCAGGCCTGGGGGCGTTCCTGCTCGGCCCGGATCCGATCAGCGGTCAAGGTTGCGCTCCAAACAGTGGCAGCCAAGGCTGCGTTATTTCCAGTTTCGGAGACGGTCTGGGTGTGGGACGTTGCAATTGTCCGCTCACCGAAAGCGAGCAACAGTTCCAGTTCGTTAATAACTGGACCAAATTGAAAGGAAATCATCAAATCAAGTTCGGTGGTGACATCCGCTACGCCATGAACTTGCGTATCCCCAGCGACAACAATCGCACGGGAGAATACAACTTCAGTCCCGAAGCCACATCGAACGGCGGGGCTGGCGGGCTCGACCTGGCATCGTTCCTGCTGGGACAGGTCACGTCCTTCGCGCGCTACGTCAACAATCCTGATCTTCCGGGCGCGAACAACGCAGCCGAACGCCAGAAGCGCTGGTTCTTTTACGGCCAGGACACCTGGCGCGTAACTTCCAAGCTCACCCTCAACTACGGGCTGCGCTGGGAAATCTACTTCCCCGAAACCGTGAATGCCAAGGGCAACGGCGGATTCGCCAACATCATTGATAACGGCGGAACCGGCGCCATCCGCGTCGCCGGCTTCGGTAAAATCGGCTTAAATGGCAACGTGGATAACACCTTAACCGCGTTTGCTCCCCGCCTCGGTATCGCGTACCAACTGACGCCGAAGACCGTCGTGCGGATGGGTTACGGACGGAGCTATGACATCGGGGTGTTCGGCTCGAACTTCGGACACACGGTGACCCAGAACCTGCCCGTACTGTTAAAGCAGAATGTGAATGCCACCAATTTCAATCCACTGGCTGCCGGGGACAAAGTCAAGGTCTTCCTTTTGGACGACGGACCGATCGCGGCCACCTTCCCCGCCGTGCCTTCCGACGGCATCATTCCGTTCGCCACGCTGGGCGGCCAGGTCTCAGGTACGCACATTCGTCCCACGAAGCAAGTTCTGCCGCTGGTGGATTCGTGGAATGCGACCGTGCAGCACCAGCTCACGAACACGGTTAGCGTGGAAGTCGCTTACGTCGGTAGCAAGGGAACGCACGGCTTTGCCGGTAACGGACCCAACTACGACGTGAACCCGGTTTCCATCGTGAATTTCAACGCGATCAATCCCGTCACTGGCGTAACCTATACGCAGAACCAGCGAAGACCGCTGTGCGGACCAGAAGACGCGCTGGGAAATTGCACCAAGATTCCGTTCGATTTGGGCAACTTCTACGGCAACGATGCGTCGAGCAACTACAACGCATTCGAAGCGAAGGTTGAGAAGCGGTTCAACAATGGCCTGCAGTTCATTTCTCACTACACCTTCGCGCATGCCAACGGATATACCGATGGCTACTACGCGATCAGTCATCCCATCGCGTACGGACCGGTTGACTTCAATCGCAACCACGTATTCGTGTTCAACACGGTTTATGAATTGCCCTTCGGCAAAGGCAAGAAATACATGGGCAACTCAAGCCGGGCCATGGACTATGTCGTGGGCGGATGGCAGTTAGCCAATACCACCAACTGGAGCAGCGGTTTGCCCTGGACCCCCAGCTTCGCGGAATGCGGTCCAGAGGAGGACGTAGGTGTCTGCCGACCGAACAAAGGCAAAGGCACCCTCAAGACTGGGGCGGGATCGCTTGACCCGATCGCGCATACCATTACCTTCTTCACCCCGGTGGCGAACATTGTCACCAATCCTGGAATCTTCACGGATCCGGGCGTCGGGAACCTCGGCAACCTCGGCCGCAACACTTACCATGGCCCATCGGGCTTCTACTCCGATCTTTCTGCGGTGAAGAAATTCCGGGTCACGGAGAGGCTCAGCGCGCAGTTCCGCGTGGATGCCTTCAACGTCTTCAATCACCCCGTCTATGCCTTCAGTGCAAACAACGGAGCTAATGGCTGTATCGATTGCCAGGGCGGCAACAACGGCAAGATTACATCTCTGGAAAATGGCACAACCATGAGGCAGCTGCAGTTTGCCATCCGCTTCGACTTCTAGAACAGAAGCGGGTACTGCTCTACAAGGAGGGAGTCATAGACTCCCTCCTTATTTTTTCCGGATTTCTACATCATCCTTATTTATCCGCAGATAGCTGGAAAACCTTTCTCGACTAGCGCCTCATCTAATTGTTGGGGCTGCTTCCGAGGATTGTCTTGGTCAGGCGGATCGGCCTTGCGGCGGCTCTGTGGGTCTGCACTTCTGCCTTGGTCCAGTCTCAGCTCTCCAATTTGTCCCGGATTAGCGCCGGGGAACAACCGTCCACTCAGTCTGTACGAACCGGCAGCCACCAACCACCAGCTTCGGCCATTCCGGAAGATGCACCGGGCTATCTCGGCAACCAGGCCTGTGCTGGTTGCCATGCGGCGATCTACCAGTCGTACGTGCGTACTCCCATGGCACGCGCCAGCGGCCCGGCGATTGAAAATGTCGTTCCGGCCGATTTCGTCCATCCCAGTTCAGGTGTGCACTACCGGGTTTATTCCGAAGCCGGACATGTCTGGCTAAGCTTCGAACGGCCGGGGGATCCAGCGGTGCGGGGCAAACGGGAGTTGCTGTACTACATTGGCTCAGGACGCCGCGGATTGAGCTACCTGTTCGCCCAGGACGGGTTCCTGTTCGAATCGCCGGTGAATTGGTATAGCAACGAGCGCCGTTGGGACATGGCGCCCGCGTATCAGAATGCGCGCGAAATGCCCCTCAACCTGCCCGCCTATACCAGTTGCCTGCGTTGCCACGTTAGCGGCATGCGGGCGCCGGTCGAGGGAACCGACAACCTCTATCCGGTGCCGCCCTTCCTCTACGCCGGGATCACCTGTGAACGCTGCCACGGACCCGGCGCCGCCCACGTCGCGGCGGGGCAAACCGCAGCCGCAGCTGGCTCGATCGTCAATCCCGCCCGGCTCTCGCCCGAGCGCCGCGACGCCGTCTGCATGCAGTGCCATCTGGAGGGCAAGGTCGCGATCGAGCGCCCGGGGCGCCATGCCTACCAGTTCCAGCCCGGCGAGTCGCTTTCCCAGTACATTCGCTATTACATTCTGGCTGGCGCCCAGGGCGGGCGGCTGGGAGGAGTCAGCCAGGTGGAAGCCCTGGCGCAGAGCGTTTGCAAGAAAAAATCCGGGGATGGCATGTCGTGTACAAGCTGTCACGATCCCCACTATCAGCCTTCCGCCGAAGAGCGGGTCTCGTACTACCGGGCAAAGTGCCTGGCCTGCCATGGCGCCGATTTCGGGACCAGGCACCATGCCACGCAGCCCGACTGCATGTCGTGCCACATGCCTGCCTCCGCTAGTACCGATGTCGCGCACACTCAGGGGAACGACCACCGTATTCCCCGCTTTCCGGAAACCTCGAAGCAGGCATCGCGGGACTCGAAGTTTCCGCCCCAGAGGCTGCGCCTGGTTCCCTTTCCGGATTCCCCCGACGCCGAAAAGGACGTCCGCGATCTGGCACTGGCGTGGGAATCCCTGGAGAATGAAGGTGTGGATGCGGGGGATCCCCAGGCTGAAGTTGTTGCGCTCGGCAGCATCAAAGTTCCCGAATGATCCGCAGGTCTTGAGCGCGCTGGGCTACATCGAACAAAGGCATGGCGCGACCCGCCAGGCCAGTGAACTCTACCGGCGAGCGCTCAGTCTGGACCCGGACCTGATTGATGCCGGCGCCAACCTGGGTGTCATCGAGGCCAAGGGCGGACAGCTGCGCCAGGCAGTCGGACTGTGGCAGGGCGATTTTCGGCATGCGCCCGCCAGAAGCAATCTGGGCATGAACCTGGTGGTAACATTCTGCGACGAGAAACGGTTCGACGACGCGCGCGCGACAGCGCTACGAGTATTGGAGTTCAATCCCGACATGGCTGCGGCGAAAGATGCCTTACGGAGATTGAATCGCACCCCGCCTGATTGTGGGAACTGATGCCACGGCCTCGAGGCATTGAGGTTCCCCCGGGCCGTATCGCGTCCTCTTCACATCTTTGTGTTCTAATTTCAATAATTCAATTTAATGTCTTCTGTCATGAGCCTCCTGGTCCCAACGATTTCGATGAGATGGTTCAGATGGACGGCGGCTTTCCTGTGCACCAGCTGCTTTGTGGTGTGGGCACAATCTCCGGCCGTTCCTCCTCCCCAGATTCCCGGCACGGCTTCGCAATCCGCGCGCACAGATACAGACTTCGCCGACGCGCGAAGGCTGCTGCAGCAGGGACGATATGACGAGGCGGTGTCGCAGCTTTCGGACTTAGCCGTCAAGAACCCAGCCCTGAAAGGCTTGTCTTTCGAATTGGGCACCGCTTACTACCAAAAGGGGGATTACATTAAGGCGATTGACCCGCTCAAGCAGGCACTGACCGAAGATCCAGAAAACAAGGAAGCCATCCAACTCCTGGGCCTTTCGTACTACCTTTCGGGACGGCCGGCGGAGGCAATTCCGCAGCTCGAGAAGGCCCAGGCCTGGTTTCCGAGGGCCAATGTGGATGCGTCCTACATTCTGGGTTTGTGTTACATCCAGACCAAGGATTACCCGCAAGCGCGGAAGTCCTTTGCCCGCATGTTTGAAGTCCCGCCTGACTCGGCCGCCAGCTACCTCTTCACCGCGCGCATGCTGTTGCGCCAGGAATTCGACCCCATCGCCGAGGAATACGCTCAGAAGGCCATTGCGCTTGATCCCAAACTTCCATTGGCCCATTTCTTTCTGGGAGAGCTGCATCTTTACAAGTCCCGGATCCCCGAAGCCATCAGCGACTTCCAGCAGGAACTGGCCATCAACCCGGGCCATGCGCCAACTTATTACAAGCTGGCCGACGCCTACTCCCGCGTCCAGAAATTCGACGAGGCCGAAAGGCTCCTGCAGCGCTCCATCTGGCTCGATGCAACCTCAACCGGACCGTACATCCTGATGGGAAAAGTTCTGGAAAAAAAGGGAGAAGCGGAGCTCGCGGTAAGAGCTCTGCGACATGCTTTGGGAATGGACCCAAACAATTCCGTGGCCCACCATCTTCTGGGCCAGGCCTATCGTGATATGGGCAGAAATGAAGACGCCGAGCGGGAACTGCAAATCGCTCAGAAGTTACAGGAAAGCAGCGACGCCAAACCCTAGCCGGTCCGGCACACCCAGAATCATTTCGTCGCGGCGGATGTCGTGCCCGCCTGCTCTTTCGCCAGACGGTCTACCATATCCGTTGGGAGTTCGTGCAGAAAAACCAGGAACGCGGCATTGGTCCAGCCGAAGCCGATCACGTTCTGCTGATATCCCGCGTGGACTCCCGAATTTGAGGAGCGGGTCACCACGTTGTATTTTTCGCGGATGGTCCCGTCGCGGCGGAAGTTTTCCGCGATCGTGCTGAGGAAATTGTACGAAATCCGATTGGCCTCCTCGTTGAACCCGTATCGTCGCAGACCCTCAATGGCGATAATCTGGGTGGGCGCCCAGCCGTAAGGGTAATCCCACTGCACGTCCGCATCCGTGGTGCTCATGGCCAGCCCCCCGGCCTGCTCGAACAGGCCCAGGTTATGCGCCAACTCACGGGCTTGCTCGGGTGTGGCGAGCCCGGCCCACAACGGATAGAAAGTCGTGACGTATTCGTAGGAGGAACGCACGCCGGTATAAAAGTTGTAGTCGAAAAACAGCCGGCGAGCCGGATCCCAAAGGTACTTCTGGATCCGGTCTTTTCTCTCCTCGGCGCGCTGCTCGAACTTTTGCGCGTTTTCCGTGTGGCCGAGAATCTGACTGATCTCCTGCAAGTCCTTCTCTGTCTTGTAGAGCAGGCTGTTAAGGCAAATCGGCGCATAGTGGTGGGTGGCGGCCCCGTAGGGTCCGAAGCGAAAGGAAATATCGAAGCCGGATTCGCGCATGGAGCGATCGCCCTTGTAGTAGTCCGGACTAAGATAAATTTCGCTGGCCTTCTCACACTCCGGCCTGGCCATGGTCGTGGCCGCATCGCACAGCTGCACGGAGAATCGGAATCCCACCGGCGGAGGTGATCCAGGCGCGTTCTCCACCAGGTAGTCGCGGCCGACTTCGGGATGCAGCAGAAAATAGTTGGCCACTTTGCGATGGATGCCAGCTTCGTCCTTCAAGCTTTCGGGAGCCGGACCGTTTCCAAAATCGTAGTAGCGGGCAAGGCCGGTGGTCCCGGCCAAATGAGGCTCCCGGTTCCAGGTTTCATAGTCCTTGCTGGCGTAGCCGTACGCTTTTTCCAGCCAGGCGCGGTTTTCATGTCCCGCCGCCTTCTCGGCCTCGTACACCGCCATGATCATTGAGGTAAGAAACGGGGGCTGGGAGCGAGTGAGGTAGTAGGCGCGATTCGCATTCAGGATGGTGCCGTAATGCTCGATTTCAAAGAAGAAATTTTCCACCATGCCCCGGGCCAGATCGACGCGTCCCTCCCGCAGCAGCCCGAGAATGATGAAGTAGCTGTCCCAGCCGTACATTTCGTTGAATCGCCCCCCCGGGACCACATACTTGTTCGCCAGATAGAGCAGGCCGGGGGCGATCTTTCCCGGATCGACTTGTCCCGGCGCGGTCACAACTGCGGGCAGCGGCCGCACTTGAATCTTGCAGCGCTTCTGCAGGTCCTGCACTGCGGCGGGAGCGGGAAAATCTGCTGGCAAGTACAGGACAGAAGCCTCGGTCAGCTTGGAATCAATCACTGTCTGGCAGTCCATCATCGAGCGGGTCAGGTTGTCCCAACCCGACGATATGTAGGCGAGTATCGGGGCCAGGCCTTTTTCAGGCGTGCGATTGTTGGCTTCAGCCGCATACCCCCTGGCGCTCGCCAAGGCAAACCACACACTGACCAGAGCAAAAACAACAATCCGCTTGAACAGCCTGGTGGACGATCGTGCTGCTGGGTTGGTCATGAAGTCTGGACTGGGCACAATTGATTAACTTGTTACATAACTTGAAGCGCACACCCTTAGTAGCGCACACAAGACTGTTCAACTACCAAATCCCTCTCTGCCGCTCACGCCACGCCCATCGGAATTCTTCGCTGGATCAGTTGACAAGCTCGAAAGCCTCACGAAATCAGGTTACTTTTCGGGCCATGCCCGGTGTTGTCAAGTCGACAACTTTACCACGTATGAGGCCCCGTACAGCTACCTGTTTGGAGCACAAATTGAGCCATCTTGAAGATGCTCTCGGGCCGGCGCCGAGGGATATTTTCTCGTTTCCGCAAATTCAGCGATTTCGCATTTCATTCGCCATGGTACGGTGCTTCGCAGCGGACGGACGCCATGATCATCTCCTGGACAGACGAGTAGTGGCTAAACGAAAAATGCCCGCAATCCTTTCGGATAGCGGGCATCGTCGGGTTGCTGGTTAGACAGCTTGAACGTTCTCCGCCTGCCAGCCCTTTGGGCCTTTAGTCACGTCGAACTGCACGGCTTGCCCTTCTTGCAGGCTGCGAAAGCCGCCAGCCTGAATGGCGGAGAAATGTACAAAGACATCCTCCCCATTTTGACGGCTGATGAAGCCATAGCCTTTGGCGTCGTTAAACCACTTTACTGTTCCTTGTTCCATTGGTATTCCTATTTCCATTTTTGATTTTCGGCTGAGAAGAGTCGTTGCGAGGTGAGAAGGGCTGACGCTGGTTGGCTGAACCGGTTTTCAACTGCGGATGAATCAAACTTAGCTGATAACCATTGGTTGCGTCCCCGGGAGAAAGGACTCAGACAATATGAGGTCGCCCCGGCGGTCAGAGTATTGTGACCGTGCCTGCGGCCGCCGCCCGAAATAAGTCAGCGCCAGCCCTGCTTGGCTGGCTTTCATGATTTTTCATGCGAGAGGCTCCGGGGGTGCCATGCTGCGGTTAGGGAAGCTTTACAATGTTCCCACTGTCTCTCGGGAGAGCGGTCGCTCCGTCTGGCGTCCGCGACTTCCTGATCACGTTAAGAACCTCCGCTAGGAAGGAAGAGACCTTGTGATTGTCGGCGTTCCGAAAGAGAGTTATCCGGGTGAGCGGCGCGTGGGCTTGGTTCCCATGGTATTGCCGAGCCTGCTGAAGGCGGGCTTTGAAGTTATCGTAGAAGCTGGCGCTGGGGTGGAAGCGGGTTATCCCGATCAGCACTACATCGAAAAGGGCGCAAAGATTCTCAGCGACCGGGCTGCCGTGTTCGGCGCGGCCGATATTATGGTCCAGGTCCTGTGCTATGGCTCGAATGATGCCACCGGCGCGGCCGACCTTCCTCTTTTGCGTCGGGAGCAGGCTCTCATTGGATTCTTGCGGCCGCTGGGATCGCTGGAAGTGATCCGGCAAATCGCCGACACCGGCGTTACCTCTTTTGCCATCGAACTGATACCGCGGACGACGCGCGCTCAGAGCATGGACGCGCTGTCCTCCATGGGAACGATTTGCGGTTACAAGGCAGTATTGATCGCGGCCGACACGCTCCCCAGGTTTTTCCCCATGCTTACCACAGCGGCGGGAACCATCACGCCGGCGCGGGTGTTTGTGATTGGCGCCGGGGTCGCCGGATTGCAGGCTATCTCCACGGCACGCAGGCTGGGCGCAGTGGCCCAGGCGTATGATCTGCGCCCTGCGGCCAAGGAGCAGGTGCAGAGTCTCGGAGGCCGTTTTGTCGAGCTTCCGATCGAGGCCAAGGATGCTCAGGATGCGCGCGGTTATGGCACGCAGCAGGACGAGTCCTTCTATCAGCGGCAGCGCGAGCTGCTGGGCCGCGTGGTGGCCGAGAGTGATGTTGTAATTACGGCGGCCGTGATTCCCGGAAAGAGATCCCCTGCGCTGGTGACCGAAGAAATGGTAAAAAAGATGGCGCCCGGCTCGGTGATTGTTGATCTGGCGGCCGAGCGCGGGGGAAACTGTGAATTGACGCGCCCGGGTGAAACCGTGGTTGCCCACGGCGTCACCATCATCGGCCGGATCAACGTCTCCACCGGAGTGCCCTACCATGCCAGCCAGATGTACGCGCGCAACATTACCGCATTCCTGTTGCACCTGGTGAAGGACGGCAAGCTGCGGCTTGACCTGGAAGACGAAATCATTCGCGAAACCCTGTTGACCCGCGGCGGCGAACTGGTCAACCAGCGCGTGCGCGAGTTCTTTTCGCAACCTGCGTTGGTTTCTCCAGGCGGGCGGTAGATTCATTGGCGGTAAGCGCGCCGGTCAGTAAGAGATTTTCTGAAGCTGGAGGAAGAATGAGTTCCACGTTAATCAATGGCCTCTTCGTTTTCATGTTGGCGGCCTTCATTGGGTTTGAAGTCATCCGCCGAGTTTCGCCTTTACTCCATACTCCGCTGATGTCGCTGACTAATGCTCTGGACGCCATCGCCGTGGTGGGCGCCATCGTGCTGGTAGGCCGGCACGAGAGCCGGCTTTCCTTTTTTCTCGGCATGCTGGCCATCATCGCCGCCACCAGCAACATCGTCGGTGGCTTTCTGATTACCGACCGCATGCTCAAGATGTTCCACAGCAGCCGCCCCACCAAGCCATGAACACTCTGCCCGTCACTCAGCCCGTCATCGAAATCACGTACCTGGTGGCCAGCATCCTCTTCATTCTCTCGCTGAAATGGATGAGCTCGCCCAGTACGGCCCGCCACGGTGTCCGGGCCGGCGAAATTGGCATGCTGTTGGCCATCGGCGGTACTCTTCTGCAACACGGCATCGTCGACTATAAGTGGATTGCGATCGCGCTGGTACTGGGGACCTGCATCGGGATCCCGCTCGGCCTGGTGCGCATGACCGCCGTCCCTCAGCGGACGGCCCTCAGCCATGCCTTCGGCGCTTTCTGCGTTACCCTGGTCGGCACCGCCGAATTCTATCTGCGCAGCCCTGATCTTCCCCGCTTTACCATGGCGGTTCTTTCCGTCGAAGTCATTCTCGGCTCTTTGACCTTCACCGGCAGCCTGATGGCGGCCGGGAAACTCCAGGAAGTCCTGCCCCAGCGCCCGCTGACCTATAAAGGTCAAAACCTGGTCAATCTGCTATTGCTCACCATCGCCGTGGCCGGGGCCGGCTACCTCGTGCTGCATCCCGGCGCGAGGCAGTTGTTCCCGATGATGGTGGGGATTTCCTTTGTGTTGGGCGTGCTCATGATCATTCCGATCGGCGGGGCGGATATGCCAACGGTGATCTCGCTGCTCAACTCTTACGCCGGGCTTTCCGCGGCCGCGATGGGATTCGTTCTCGACAGCAAGCTCCTGATCATTGCGGGCGCGCTCGACGGCTCTTCCGGTTTCATCCTGTCCGTCATTATGTCCAAGGCCATGAATCGCTCGTTCGGCAACGTGCTGTTCGGGGCCTTTGGCCAGGTTCAGGCTGCGGCCGTGGCCGGACATGAAGCCAGGACCGCGCGTAGCGCGACCGCGGAAGAAGCAGCCGCAATACTGGCCGCCGCCAATAAGGTTGTCATCGTTCCGGGATATGGCATGGCCGTCGCGCAGGCCCAGCACAAGGTGCGCGAGCTCTATGACGCTCTCAGCAAGCGCGGAGTGGATGTGCGGTTCGCGATCCATCCCGTCGCCGGCCGCATGCCGGGGCACATGAACGTGCTGCTGGCCGAGGCCGACATTCCCTACGACCGGCTGGTGGAAATGGACGACATCAACGGCGAATTTCCCCAGACCGATGTGGCGCTGGTGATCGGCGCCAACGACGTCACCAATCCCGCGGCCCGCACCGATTCCTCCAGCCCCATCTTCGGCATGCCGATTCTCGACGTGGACAAGGCCCGCACCGTCATGGTCATCAAACGCAGCATGAGCCCGGGCTTCGCCGGCATCGACAATCCGCTCTACTATCTCGATAAGACGCTCATGCTATTCGGAGACGCCAAATCGTTTGTCAATGACATCGTTCACGAGTTGGCGGGCGGCGGAAATTGACAAATGGAAGAACGCTCAATGGCAGGTGGTGGAAAGTGGTGGCGCCTCACGAACCGCCCGCTAAAGCGTCCGTTGCAGGCAGATCGTCACGATAAGAATACCCCCAACGAGTAAAGCGATGTCGCCGAGGCTGAACAGTCCGAGCCGTGCCTGGTCTGCCAGCAGTGGCAACCGGGTTTGCAGTGTCGCGCCCTGCCACATCGGGCTGGCAGGATGCACGGTGGACGGCATTCCGACCACGGGCATCGACCCTGCGTTGCTGTCCGTCACCAGGGCATTCATTCCCAGTCCGCACAGCATCAGCAGAACGCCGGTCCGAGCCAGGGGAGATCGAACCGCCCGTAACACGAGCCACAGGATGGCGCAGGACTCAAACAACCATATTGCGGGATGTTCCATCCACGCTAACTGATGTGCCGCGGTGACGAAATGCACAATCTTCTCCGAATGCCCAGGACAAGCGAATAGCAGCAAGCGCAGTGCCAGACTGAGCCTGACGCTAAGTCCCTTCCTGGCAATCGGATGTAAGGGAGGGGGCGATCGGAACCGGGGTCTTCTTCCGGATTATTGCTAACCACATTCACCCGGAAGGGAAAACGCAATGGCCGCGAGAGCTAGGGCACGCAGCAGGCTCGCGCTCCTCTCGTAGCCTGGTGAAGGCTCTGGCCGACACCGCTGAGCGGCGATGATGCTACCGGGCTCTCATTTACACTCATGCCACAGAATTGCTGGCGTCAGTGGCCGGTCCGCTTCAAGCATCAGGCCTTCTTCAACAGGCGGCTAATCCAGACCAAAATCACCGCGCCGACAAATGCCACAATAATGGAGCCGATCAGGCCCCCGCCAGGCCAGATGCCCAACAGCCCGAAGACCCAGCCGCCCACAATGCCGCCGAGAATGCCCAGAATGATGTCCACCAGCACGCCGTAGCCGCCACCTTTCATAACCTGGCCGGCCAGCCAACCTGCGATCAGTCCAACCACGATCCATACCAGAAATCCCATATCGGCTCCTTAGGTCCGCTTTAAGCGGGCGGCCTGGAAATGTATACCCGGGCCGGTCAATATGCAAGAGCCGCCACAGCGGCGCGTGGCGAAATTCATATGCCATGCCATCCGTGGATTTGAAGCCTGCAAAGCGCACGTTGAGAAACTCGCGGGGACAGAATAATGTCCAGGGCGGCGACATGGGCGCCATTCCTGATCGCCTTACCGGCTTCCAGCATGTCGAAAACGACCAGCCCGCGCCAAGTTTGAGCCAGCCTGGAAGGTGAAACTGCCTGGAATGTGAAACTGCAGCCGAAACGCGGCTGCCAGCTGAGCGATATGATTCCGCCTCGGATTCGGATGCTGCCCCGCCTGACCGGGGATCGCGCTACAATGCGCGGGCAGACAGGGGTCGACAACCGATTCGAATCCGCCAATACGCGGGGAGGCAGGACTTTGCAGGGAACAATGATGCAGTACGGCCTGACGCTTACCTCGTTCCTGGAACGGGCGGGCAAATTTTTCCCTTCGGTTGAAGTGGTCTCCCGTCTGCCCGACAACTCGGTTCGCCGCTCTACTTACTCCGACCTGCACCGCCGGGCCCGCGCGCTGGGCGCCAGCCTGCAACATGCGGGACTCAGGAAAGGCGACCGTGTCGCGACCCTCATGTGGAACCACTCCACTCACCTGGAGGCATACTTTGGGATCCCTGCGGTCGGGGGTGTGGCGCACACGCTCAACCTTCGGCTGCATCCGGATGAGCTGGCCTTTATCGCCAACCACGCCCAGGATCGCTGGCTTATCGTGGATGATGTACTTCTGGCGACATCTGAGAGGTTCGCCGACAAGGTGAGCTTCGAGCGCGTGTTCGTCGTGCCGTTCGGTGGATCGCCAACACCCTCCAGATATGAAGATTACGAGTCGTTCCTGGCGCAGGGCGGTGGCAGGCCCACTTGTACGGTTCTTGACGAGAACGCCGCGGCAGCTATGTGCTACACCTCCGGAACCACGGGCCAGCCCAAAGGCGTGGCCTATTCGCATCGCTCCCTGGTGCTGCATGCCTTGTCCATCTCCTTGCCCGACAGCTTTGCCATGTCTCGCATGGACACCGTGCTGCCGGCGATGTCCATGTTTCATGCCAATGCCTGGGGCCTGCCGCATGCTGCCGTGATGAACGGCTGCAAGCTGGTATTCCCCGGCCCCAATCTCCAGCCCGAGGCGCTCCTGGAGTTGCTGGTCAAAGAGCGGGTCACTCTCACCGGAGGCGTGCCCACGGTGTGGCTGGGAGTGATCGACTGCCTGGAGCACGATCCCGGACGCTGGAAGCTGGTGGAGGGATTACGCATTATTGTGGCTGGGTCGGCGGCGCCGGAAAGTCTCTTCCGCCGTTTCGACAAGTTCGGAGTGCGCGTGATTCAGCCGTGGGGCATGACGGAGACTACACCGATCGCAACCACTTCAACCCTGAAGCCTGAAATGGCCGGCTGGTCCGAAGACCGCAAATACGAGGTTCGCGCCAAGCAAGGCCTGCCTTCGCCGCTGGTGGAGATGCGCGCGGTCGCCGATGACGGCGAGATCCCCTGGGACGGCGAGACTTTCGGTGAATTGCAGGTACGCGGGCCGTTTATCGCCGCCGCCTACTACAATCTGCCCGAGGCCCAGGACAAGTGGACCGACGATGGGTGGCTGCGCACCGGAGATGTGGTCACAATCGACGCCGAGGGGTACATGAAGATCACCGACCGCACCAAAGACCTGATCAAGTCCGGGGGAGAGTGGATCAGTTCGGTCGATCTGGAGAACGCACTGGTTGGACATCCGGCGATTAAAGAGGCCGCAGTGGTTGCGATTCCGCACCCCAAGTGGCAGGAACGTCCGCTGGCCTGCGTAGTACTGAAAGACGGAGCGCAGGTTTCGCGCGATGAACTGCGCACATTCCTTTGCGGCCGGTTTGCCAAGTGGCAGCTGCCGGATGGTTTTGTCTTTCTCGAGGAGTTGCCGCATACCTCTACGGGGAAATTGCTAAAGTCGCAGTTACGCCGGCAATTCAACAATTTCAGTTGGGAAAACAGCGGCTCCTGACTCCTCTTCCAACCGGCACGAAACCGCAATAAAACGGTGCAGGTCGCCGACTAAAGTGTGGAAACCCGAAGGTGCGGGTGAGCAATCCTGCACAGTATTTCCGCCTTGAATGCGGCATATTGCTGGACAAGGGGGATCAGCCGGATGATGGCTGGGACGAGGCAGTTAGTCGATCCTGTTTTCTGCGGTTTAGACGCTTCGCAAAAACATTGCCTGTCCATACAGCGCATTCCATGTTTCCGCCATCTCAATCGCGGTCAGAGCGCATCTTGAGAGGAGAAAAATCATGAAAATCAATCTACTTTTGTGTGTGGTTCTTGCCGCTTGCACGTTTGGGTTTGCCAAGGAAAAGGCAGACGTAAGGGACATCACCGGGTGCCTGTCAAAAGGCGATAGCGCAAAGGAGTTTCTGCTCACCGGGAATGATGGAAGCACCTGGGAAGTGCGGAGCAGCAAAGTCGACCTGGCCGAGCACGTGGGTCACACCGTGACTGCGACGGGCGTGGTCTCGATGGCCACCATGCACAATATGAAAGAGGACGCCAAAGATGCTGCCAAGGACAGCGGCATGGCAAAGAGCGATAGCGAGCACGGCCATTTGAAGGTCACGAATCTCAAGATGGTCAGCGATTCGTGCAAGTAATTCCGAGGCATCTTCCTTCTGGCTCGAAGCCAAAGGCCATAAGCCAGAAGCTAACCGGCCAGTCGAGCGTAAACAACGAGGGCCAGACCATCGGCCTTCGTTTGTCGAAGGGACCGTGCACTACCCGAGTAACACGGCGCACCTTGGAAAAGATCGCATGGTAATGCATAAGCTGATTCTGGCCGGGCTGGCCGCGATGGTATTTTCGGTCGCGGCCACGTCCCAAACGGTACCGTTGCCGCCATCGCCAGACATCGCGGCGACACCCAGCTTTCAGGTAAGCGCGCTTCGGATGAGCGCCTCCCCTGAAGGCGCGGTCGGCTCCGCCGCAACGCACGATACAGGCCAGTCTCATGGATTCGCAGCGCGAATCCTGAGGCGCGGGCTGGCCGATCAGCGGGGACTGTATGCCGCACCGTTCAAGCCCTCCAACCTCAAGTGGGATGCGCTGGTGCTGGCGGGAACTGGGGCTCTACTCGCCACTGACAGGCGGATTGAAAAACAACTGCCTGATGGCCCGCTTCAGCGCTATCAGAACAGCTCCAATATTGCTTTGGGAGGACTGGCTGCTTCGGCGGCGGGACTATGGGTCTATGGGTTCAAGACCTCGGATCCGCATGCTAAAGAAACCGGAAGTCTGGAACTGGAAACTTTGACCAACACTTTCCTCATCTATGCGCCGATGCAATTCATTGCTGGCCGGCAGCGCCCGGGAGAAGGCAACGGAAACGGCGACTTTTGGCGCCATCATTCGATGAACACATCGTTTCCTGGAGGCCACGCCATGTTTACCTGGGGCATGGCCACGGTTCTCGCTCGCGAGTACCCTAAGACCTGGGTGCGAGTGCTGGCCTATGGCGCGGCCGGGACGGTCACGGTGAGCCGCTTCATGGCGCATGACCACTGGTCTTCCGATATGTTGGTGGGGTCTGTGCTCGGCTTTACCATCGGAACACACATCTTCCACTCCCATTGCGATCCGGAATTGAGCCCATCGTGCCATCGCCGCGCCAAAGACAGCGACCAACCTTGAAAACGGCGAGTTAGTGCGAAATCGGATAGCGAGTGGCTCAAAAATCCAATTGGCATACCGGAATCAATGCCGCACTGGGTCTGGCGAGGCAGACGCCTGCGCCTTTGCTGGGTGTCTCGGAGGGTTGTCCCGGTCACTCAAGTCCAGGCCGAACAATGGATGTTGGTAGGTGCCCGTGATTTTGACCGGCGCTACATAGCCGCCCCGCTTATTCTTGAAAAAGGGATCCAGCACTTTCAGCATCAGAGACTTTATCCCGTGTGTTGTCTTGGACACCTCAGCATCCGTTTTCAGGGTTCCCCGCAAATCGATCTTCTCAGTGATCAGGCTGTAAGTTCCCTGCATTTGGGCCAAGGCTCCCGGAACCCTGAATGAAAGGTTCGACAATCTGGCCGTACCATCTTTAACGATCGCGCGCCCTTTCAGGTCCGATAGCACCGTTTCAGGATCGCCTTCGTCCTTATCACTCTCACCTTTGTCTTTTATTCCCTGAGCGCCTTTGCTGAGACTGTTGACTCCGGCTTGCGTTTCGGAATTTGTGAAGCTCCCGGCGTCAACGCCAAAGTCGCCCTGCAATTCCAGTTTCTCGAGAAATGGTCGCGGCCCCGGCGGGACCGAAACTTTTGCCCGCAAGCTGACGATCCCGGACATCGGGGCCTGCGGCGACTCGGTGAACAGTCGCAGGATGTCTTCAATCCGCCCGTCCTTGGCCGCCATCTCCAGTGTGGCCGTTTTCCCCGTCTGACCAGTTTCTCCCGCTACGCTGCCTTCCATCCAGACCGTGGTCTTCCCGAAGGTTGCGGTCACCTGTTTCAGGAAGGTATCTCCGTTCTCGCCGTTTACCACGGCATGGAACTGGGTCCGTAATCGCACTGGGCGAGAGTCGGTGACGGCAAAAAGAGGAACGTCGGTGGCGCCGTCAACCGCAATCTGGCTGAGCTCGCCACTGAACTTTCCCGAGGAAGAAAGCAGACCGCTGATTCCGTGGAACACCCCCAAATCGGCATGTTGGAACAGGTACTCCCCGGATACGGGTGTCTTGCCAACGTTATCAGCGTTCCAAGGGCCAAACTCCCCGGTGGTGGAGATTTCACCGGGCGGTTCCGGGTTGGAGAGCATCGCCTTAAAGGATGCCGGACCGTCGCCGCCGACGTGACTGAGGCTGAATGCGGAGAAGACAAACTTGAGCGCCGGCTCCGCCTGGGCCCGGGCCACCTCGAGGATAGCTCCGTCTGCAACCAGGTCGTCGATCGCTACGCTGGGCCTCTGAGGTGTTTCGAAGTATTCACCCGTCCCCTTGGGCGGTATGAGGATGTGCATGCCCTCCGCCACAATGCGCTTGACGTGCTGTCGGAACAGCCCGGCAAAGCTGCCTTCAATCCTTATTCTTTCGATGATCAGCAGCGGTGGGGTTCCGGCTTTGGGATTGTGCTGGAAGACGACGTGTTCGAGAACGCAGCCGGGGCGCGGGAAATATGTCCCATGAAAACTGCCGACTTCCACCTTGCTGAAGCTCTCTTCCTCCAGATCCTTCACCACCACGTCCCGGCTGAAGGGCCAGTGTGATGCTAGGAAAATGAAGGCCGCCAAAAAAACGATGACCAGGGCCGCTACTGCGGACACTGCAAGTTTTCGTGACTTCTGGAGCGGCGCTGGTGTGACCACGGCCGACATGGATTGGCGTACTAATCTGCTGGGTGTTGGAGGCGAGGAATCAGCTTGGGGTTGTAACCGTAGACAAAATAGCCAGCCAGCCCTATTGAACGGAACCGGGATGCGCCATTGCACTCGATTCCGCTCCGAGGATGGAGGGGCTGTCCGCAGCCGTCCGGTTTACCGGAGGCACCGCGTTTCTCAATTGTTCCAGGTTGGACTGAACCTTCGCCCAGTCTTTTGGCTTTCGCTTGGTGGCATAGGGAGCATCAGGATGGTTGAAGAATTCCATAAGCTCGGCCCGAACCTCCGGCCCGGCGCCGCTGAAATTCTGTTTCGCCAACAGCCCGAGCAACTTGGCATGGGTCTCATCGTTGAGGCGATATTGCCCCGGCCCACTTACTTTTCCGGTGTCGAAGTTGTCATTGGGCAAGTCCAGGTGGCCGGCGCCAACCTGGCTGAGCAAGAACCGGTATCGATCCAGTGTCGCGTTGAAGCTGGCTTCGAACATTCGTTCCGTGTCGGGTGTCGGTGTTCTAAGTTGCAGTACCTTTAGCGGGCCTATTTTGGGGAGGAGGCGAACCAGGAACGCAAGAAATCTTTCGTACAAGGTAGGCGGCTGGTATTGCTTTCCCCAGTTCTTCCTGTAACTGGCGCGAGAAAGATTGTAGAGAAACTTCCTTTTCGTCATACCGGGCTGGTCCTTCATGATCTCGTTTTTCTTCAGACTCCAGGCAATGCGCGTCGCTTTGGGAAGAAGCTGGCTGACGTCGTGACGGTAGGAAGCGATGACCTGGTCTTCGTTGGAGAGAACGGCTTTCAAATCCAAGCCATACGTTTCCTGGAAGGCCTGCTCCAGTAACGGAGCCGAAACTCCGAAGCCGATGAAGTCGTGATAATTATCCGGAGCGTAACGCCCACGGGCGACTTCCAGAATGTCGAAACCGAATTCCGTTTTTACGTGCGCCAGCTTGTCTTGTTCATACGTAACCGAATCCCCGTATTTCTTCTTCAACTTGGGGTACAGCAGAGGGACAGCGCGATTCGTGCCGATGGGATGACCGTCGTTGTCCGCGGCGTAGTGAGCCAGAGCCCCCAGCGCGAACGCATAGCCGTTTATGTCCGTGGAATCGCGGAGAAGAGCCAGCACAAAGTCTCCGCTGCGCACATAGTGCGTCAAGTCGCTGAAGAAAAAACTCCCGTGCGGGTAATAACCCATGTCCTGGATGATGGCCCCGCCGTAGGCATAGCCGTGCGCTTCTTTGATTTCGTCGCTGGTCGCGCCGGGAAAACGCTGTAACAGCAAGGGGCGTATGCTTGTGCCCCACACGCTGTCGACGATGGCTTCATGGGAAAGGACGGCGTAGGCTGCGGTCTCAGTGGGCCAGCACACACACAGGAGCAAAGCCATGGCGACGAACGCTCTCGCAGAAAAAGCTCCTTCCCTCTGTCGCATTCCGATTTTTCCGCCTCGCTCCAATTCTAAGCTCGCTTCGGTCGCGTCATGATTGGCGAGCACGGATTGGATGCAGAATACCCGGTCAGAAAGCGCCCGCTATAGGATTTTCTGGAGAGAAGTGTCAGAAGGGCGGAAACAGGTGGCATCACGCCTGCGGAGTAACGCCTTTATTATCATCGCATTAGATAATATCCGACGAGGCCGACTCCGCTTCTCCGGGTGGCGATGACGGCTGCCCCAATTCAGCGCGCCGCTTTGGGCGACTTGGCCGGCTTGGGCGATGTTGTCGCCCGCTTGGACCGGGATCTCGAACCACGCCGTGCTCCCGGCACCTTCCCGATTCGACCATCTCCTGCGAGGACCAGTTCACAGGCGCGCATCGCGGCGTGCTCGAAGTCCTGCGCGTCGGCCGGGAGGACCTGCCAGCCTGTGACCTTCTTTCCCAAAACCTGAATCGAGCGCATGTTCGGGAATTCCCGCCGCAGACTCTGGTGGTGTTCCTCGCTGGTGGCGAGCCACACTCCGTTGTCTGCCGTCCCATCGCGTTTGTCGCGGAGGATGAGGACAATCTTGTCCTTGACGTAGACCGCGAGGCAGCCAAACATGGGGCGGGTCTCGGGCGACAGCGGCGCGATCGCGTCGAGCACGAACTCATGCGGCATAGCCTTACGCGGCTTGCCGGCGAAGAGAGCGTCTTCCAGCGGGAAGGATTCTTTATCGCGACGTGGTCTCGGCATGGAGATAAAGTACCAAGATTCTGAGGTCGCCTGGAAGAACGAGTACCGGGCCGATGCTGGGAGGTCCTCTGCGTCGAAGATGGCACCAGCTCTAGGTCATCCTGAGCGAAGTCGAAGGACCCGTAGCGCAACCACAGCTCATGCATCTGAAGGGAGATTTTGGCCACGGACGTCCGAGCACGCAGCGACGACCAGCAAACACAAGGTCCCTCGACTGCGTGGACCATTCGCCAGCGAATGGCCCAACTCCGCTCGGGATGACAGTACCGACGTCAGCGCAACGGTCGCCGAAGGTGTGGTTCTCGCTGCCCGCGCCTCGATCCCACCACCAGGCTACGGCCAGCGCTTGATGCGGGTGGCGGCTTCCTCGGTCACAGATGCAGCCGGCGCGGGCCCCAGCGTCACAATTTTATTCGGGGCGGTTTCTTCCTCGCCTCTCAGCGCGGCGCGCAGCTCGTCTCTTACCCTGGCCGGAAGTTCGTTCACATTCTGTATCAGTCGCTTGGCCGCAAGCAGGTTTTCGAACCATTTCCTTGGTTCCTCGTCTTCGATCAAGGTCACATTCTCTTCCACCCGCAATACCTCGACCAGCGTCAGGAATCCGTCACCCCGCTCGATCCGTTCGGCAACCTGGGCAAGGGTCGTGTTCATGGGGTCAAAATTCGTCCACCCCTTGATATGGAAGCTGAAATATTTATCAAGCTCGGAACTCTGGTTGGTTCGCGCCACTTTCACTGTCTCGGACATGGAATGCTCTCCTTATTTAAATCGTTAATTTAAATCGTTAGATACGGAATCGATGTCCACCAGCCCGGAGACGGAAGGGCGCTCTCGCAGGCAGCGGTGCGACGCTCGAATCGGATCGGTACAACATAGAGGTCGGACTTCCGTTCGGGAGAGGTGGAAGCAGACGGCATTGTACACCGGGACAGCCCGAAAGGGGCCGCCCAGCAAGGGATTCAGGCGATCCTGGCCTTCTTACCGTTCCCCGACTGTGCAGGAGTTTGCATAGTGACGGATGCGACCGGCCGCAAAAAGAGGCCGGCCGGGGAAGGGCTGAGACGAGTCTTCGAACCCGAAATGATGAAGCTCGCGCAGCTGGAATCAGCGAGTCCAGATGGTGAAATTTACGGTAATGCGGCTCTCGGTTTCAACCGCTTGACCCGCCTGCAGGTACGGTCTGAATCGCCATTGCTGCACCGCCTGCCGCGCCGCCGCGGAAAGAATCGCGGGACCGCTGAGCACCTGGAGTTGCTGAATATTTCCGTCCCGTCCGATCAGCGCATTCAGCACGACGGCGCCCTCAACCTTCATCTGCTTTGCCAGCAGGGGATAATCAGGTTCAACCGAGCGTGAAACAATGCTGGCAGCGCCGGGAGAAATACGGACGCGCCCGGCGGCTTCGGTCACGCCGGTGGGACCGGAAGCCGGTTTGGCGGAGGCGGCCTGAGCAGGGGAGGCAGGCGGTTGGGCCTGCAAATCCACCTTCACCGAATTGTTGCCGCCCTGAACTGGGCGGTGCTCGTCCCCGGCCACCACTTCGACTTGTAGTGGAGGGAGAACGGTTCGGCTGGCGCCTGCGGGAGCCGACGTTGCCGCTGCCTTTGACCCGGCAGGCAACGCCGCTGGAGGCGTGTGCGGCTTCGCTTTCATCCGCGCGGAAGCAACTGGCTGGGTCGCGGTGCTGGCCGCTCCGAGTTGTGCGCTCGGCGCGGGCACGGCCTGTTCTATCGGCTCCGACAGCGGCTCTGATTCCGATTGCGCGACCGGCGCGGACGGAAACCAGAATTCACGATCTTTAATCAGAACCAGGACCAGCGCGGTCAGCAGCAGTGTCAGCGCGACCAGCATCTGCCGGCGAATCTTGCGCTGTGGATCATCGCCGAACGAAGATTCCATCTCCGCTACTCGATTCGTTTGCATCAACCCCATTTTGCAATCCTCCCACCATCCAACGTTCAGGTGACGAAATTACAACCGGCGGCGCCGGGCACAACTATCGCGTTTTCGGATCGGGTGGCGAGCCGGACGAATGGCGGGCGTTCGGCAAGTTCCGAGTCGGCAACAGAGCGGAAGCCGGCAGACGGAAGATGACCTGGCCCTCCTGACACACCGTCAGTCCACCGCTGGGCGGCTGCATTGCAGGAACAGCGGCCAGCGATTGCCCGCACTCGTCCGTTCCTGCAGAACTCGGCGGGACCTCTCCTACCGACAATGTGTGACCGACTTGTCCCGGGTTGAAGTTCGCGCCAACGCGGTAGCGCGGCGAACTGGCGCGAAGCGCAAGGGTTGCGTTCTGCCAACCCGTTCGCCAACCCACCAACGTACCCAAAAGCACCGCTGAAGCGATCACCAGCAAGCCCAGCGTGGCTGCCAGCCAGTCCGTCTTTCGAGGCATTGGCTGCCGGAGTGGGAGTGCGGCGGCCAATGCGGAGGCAGGGCTCGGAACCACTTCGTCCTTGCGCAGGAAAGGCGCGAGCTCTCCGGGCGGCTTGGCTGCGGTCGATTCCCAATTCTGACTTCGGTTCCGGACAATGCGATCCGTCACCGCCTGCAACGTATCCAGGTCGCGCTGCTCGAAAGCATTGGGCCGGGACGAAAGAACCTCAAAGATGCCAAACAACTTGTCGCCCTCAATGAGCGGCAGAACCACAATCGACCTGACTCCCAGAGTTCGACTGGCCTCAGGGTCAACGCGAAAGTCCGTTTCGGTGTCGGTGCACTGTTGCAGGCGGCGGGTTTGTATGCACGAACCCGAGAGCCCGTTGCGGGGATCGAGGCGTACTCCGATATCGGGCGCGTCAGGGCCGGAGGTGGCGTGGCAGACGATTTCATCTCCCCGCACCAGGGCAATCGCGGCCCCGGTGGCGCCGGTCGCCAGACAGGCCTGCGCCAGTTCCTGCTCCAGGCGGAATTCTTCTCCGCCGTCGTGCGCCGCGAGGTCCGCCAATTGGCTCAGATCGGATCTTTTCTGATATACCGTGGCCTGCTGGTTGAGGTCCGTCGTCGACAAGGGGTCGTTGACAGACTTGAGGTCTTTTTGAAACTCAGGATTTCCAAACGAATTTGGCTCGTCCACGATGGTCCTTTCCCCTTGTAACCCGGGGGGTGGGCGAGCGGGCTCAGGTTACCGTCCTTGAAATAGCAGGTTTTCGGCCAAAGGAGGGATATCCAAAGTATTGCAACACAAGGGCTAAGAGGCCCTACGCCGTGGGGAGGGATGCTCCCACCGCAAAATGTTGCACGAAACCGAGGATGTATTTCGGATTCTTCCCCATTTCCAACCGCCGGGAAGAGGCTCGAGAGGGCGGGGAAAAGGTGCCGGAAAAGCCTGAGAAGTGTTGTCTAAATAGATAACCGAAACCCGGCCTGCAAGCCTAGCTTCCTCACTTCAACGCCTCCGGATTGACCAGATTCGGAGGGCGTTCTCCACGCAACGCGGCCAGCAGATTTTCGGCGGCGAGCATGGCCATCCCCAGGCGGGTCTCTGCTGTGGCGCTTCCGATGTGGGGCAGCAGGGTCACGTTGTCCATGGCCAGCAGCGCGGGATGAACCTTAGGCTCGTGTTCAAAAACGTCGAGGCCGGCGCCCGCGAGGCGGTTCGCCTGCAGAGCCTCGACCAGGGCAGCTTCGTCAATGATGGGGCCGCGGGCGGCGTTGATGACGAATGCGCTGGGCTTCATCCGCGCCAACTCCGGCGCGCCTATGGCGTGGCGTGTCTCCGCAGTCAGCGGAACGTGCAGGCTCAGGAAATCAGATTCTCGAAGCAGGGTGTCGAGGTCGACAAATTTCGCGCCGAGCTCGTTTTCGATCGCGGTCGAGACGCGATGGCGGGAGTGATACAGAATTCGCATGGAGAAGCCACGCGCCCGACGCGCGGTCGCCTGCGCGATGCGGCCGAAGCCAAAGAGCCCCAGGGTCGCGCCGTGCATCTCGGTTCCCCATAGACAGTTCCATTGCCACTGCTTCCAGTGCCCGCCGCGCACGTAGCGATCACCTTCTGCAACTCGCCGGGCCGCCGCCAATATCAGAGCGAACGCGAGGTCCGCCGTGGCTTCGGTAAGCACGTCAGAAGTATTGGTGACCAGAATGTGCCTGCGGTTGCAGGCCTCGAGATCGATGTTGTCATAACCGACGGCGATATTCGATACCACGCGCAGCCGGGGAGCGGCGTCGATGATCTCCTTGCTGATGCGCACGCCCGCGGGCATGACCCCGTCCGCATCGCGCATGGCCGCCGCCAGCAGTTCGGGCGGCATGGGTTCATCCACGGTATGAACCTGCACATCGCAATGCTCCGAAATCCGCTCTATCACTGATTGCTGGATGGGACGCGTAATCAATACCCTCGGCCGCTGCGGGTCACTGGACATCTTTCGATCCATGAAGGCTCCTGTTTATCCGCGACATAGCCGCAACCAAGAACGCGGAGGGTAGCGTCTCAGGCCTTGGCGGGCCGCGGAATGAATTCCTGAATCTTATTCGTTATAACGATCATCTGTATAACAGGAGGATCCACTCACTGAGCACCCAAACTCTACCTGAAGTCACCGCTCCCACCACAACCTGGAACATCGATCCGGTCCACTCCAACGCCGAGTTCAAGGTCCGGCACCTGATGATTTCGAACGTTAAAGGCCAGTTCAAGGGAGTTACCGGCACGCTGAATCTCGACAATGCAGACCTGACAAAGTCGGGCGTCGAGGTTTCAATCGATGCGGCCGCCATTAACACGAACGACGCGCAGCGCGACGCGCACCTGAAGAGCGCGGATTTCTTCGACGTGGAGAAGTTTCCTACTCTGACCTTCAAATCGACGCGCGTCTCCAAGGGCAAGGATGGAACGCCGACGGTTGCGGGCGACCTTACCATCCATGGCGTGACTCGCAACGTTGTGTTCGAGGTCGACGGGCCGAGCGCTCCGACCAAGGACCCGTGGGGCAACACGCGAATCGGACTCTCGGCCAACGCGCGAATCAACCGGAAGGACTTCGGCCTGACCTGGAACGCGGCGCTCGAAACCGGCGGCCTGATGGTAAGCGACGAGGTCGCCATCACCCTGGATATTCAGTTCATCAAAGTGTAAGCGTCGTATCTAGTTGATGTGGGCGCGAGTATGTGGGCGCGAGCGCCCGCGCTCGTGCGTCGCCCGGCACAAACCGGGGCCAACGCACGCACCGGCTCGCTGCCCGTGAATCTCTCGCTGACTACGATGACTTGTTTGCTCCATCCACGCGGAGGTTGAGCGAGAAGCCATCGACCCGGTTGCGGCCGGCTTTCTTTGCCCGGTAGAGGGCGGCGTCGGCGTTCTGCAGCAGAGTCTCGAGGGTAGAGTCCGAATCGCCGTGGGTGGCGGTTACGCCCATGCTTACGGTTACGGCAACCGATCCCGCAGGGGTCACGACCGGATCCCGGGCGACCAGGCGGCGAATTTCGTCGGCACGGCGCGTGGCGGTCTGCAGGTCGCAACCCGGCAGCACCAGGATGAACTCTTCGCCGCCGTAGCGCCCGGCCACGTCGTAGAGCCTCAGGTCCGATTTCAGCCGGCGGGCCACTTCCGCCAGTACCGCGTCTCCCGCGGGATGGCCCAGGGTGTCGTTAATCTGCTTGAAGCCGTCCACGTCGGCCATGATGACTCCGGCCGACCGGCCTTCCCGCTGGGTGCGGACCAGTTCGCGCTCGAGCGAGGCCAGAATTTCCGCGCGGCTCAGCAGGTTGGTCAGGAAATCGTGGGTGGCGGAAAACCTGAGACATTGCTGCAGGTCAAGAATCCGTTTGCCCGCCAGGATGCGGGCGCGCAACTCGCAAGGGTCGACCGGCTTGGCCAGATAGTCGTCCGCCCCGGCGTCCATCGCGGTGAGCAGATTCTTCTTCCGGTCCTTGGCGGTCAGCATGACGGTATAGATATATGTCCCGTTGGAGCCTAGGGTGCGTATCCGGCGGCACAGTTCAATGCCGTCGATGCCCGGCATGACCCAGTCCAGCAAGGCAAAGGTGGGAGCGTCGGGGGCCTGCAGAATTTCCCAGGCCTCGTTCCCGTTGTCCGCCGCGACATACTCGAAACCCGACTCCTCCAGACACTCGCTGACGCGCAGCCGGTCCAGCTTCGAATCGTCCACCAGCAGTATCTTCACGGCGGTAAGACTCCCCTGGCCGATTCTGGGCAGATATTTCCGGCGCCGCAAGATACCGGCTGGAAACGGATGGTGTTGTACTTCCGCGGCAGAGGGGTAGGGCCGCTGAGAATCGCGACTGGAACCGATGTGCATGTCATCCTGAGCGAAGTGACTGCTGAGGACTTCCGGGCCTACGCAAATCTAACCCACAAATTCCAGTTCTTGCAGCTCGCAGTCCTTCGACTGCGTCGATCCATTGCCAGCGCATGGATCGAACTCCGCTCAGGATGACAGAGGGTGGGGGATAACCGAGCTACAGCGAACCCGATTAGTCGCTTGCCGCCTGCGTCTCACTCAGCGGCGGATGACCCGCGTCCGGGGGCACGACCAGCCTTCCGGTCCGTTGCATGGTGTTGCAGTCGTAGGAATAGACGGCGCCGCAGAGCAGGCAGGCCTGGTAAGCGGTGCCGTGGATGCCGGCGTGCGGCCAGGTGAATTCATGGCGGCAGCACATTTCGATAAGCCGTTGCAGGAGGGAATTTGTCATGGCTGCTTGCGATCCCTTCGATGTAACTGATGCTGTTCTCACCCTAACCCGAGAAGCGCCCGCTGCGCCTGTGTTTCTTGGTCATCGGCGGCAGGAATATGGCCAGTGCCCGGTCTCGTTACTCAGTTACTGAGGGAGGCGTAATGTAACTGGCCCACCGACCGCCACGGCAGGAACCTCTGGAATCCCTTTGCGGGCGCGGGTTGCGTTACCGTATGGGTGCGGAGTTTTCAGCCCGCGCGGACAGCGAGAGCAGCGAGATCTTTAAAAGCACCATGAAAGCGGGTCACATGAAAGAGGGCCACCATGCATAGTGCGAATGTTCCCGAGACAGTACGGCGCAGTTCGCGAGTGCCGATCACTCTTCCCATCGCGGTCACCAGCCTGGAGCCCAGCGCTCCCTTCTCGGAAATATGCGAGACCCTGGTGGTCAACGCGCACGGTTGCGCCATATTTTCTCCCACCCGGTTGGAAGCCGGCATCCCGGTGCAGTTTCGGCGCAAGGGCGGCGGCGCGGCCAAAGCTCATGTGGTCGACTGCAAACCCATGGGAGCGGGTCAGCAGGGCTGGCAGCTGGCCGCGAAGCTGGACCGTCCGGAAAATTTCTGGGGACTGGAAGCTTGTCCGGAAGACTGGGCGCGGCTGGTGGACATTCATTCCGACGATACGCAGCCTTCGCGAAAAATACCGGCGAGAAGCGACCGGCCCGGCGCCCCTGGGTTGAAAATCGTATCTGACAAGAACCAATCTCAAATAAGCGAGCGCGATTTGCGCGCCATCGTGGCCGAGTTCGTCCAGCCCCTCCATGCCGAGGTGGTGGCGCTTCGCGAAAAAGCGGCGGAAGGAGACCAGAAGCGCAGCCGCTTCGATATATCGCTCTCCCACATTCCGCCCGAGGTGGAAGAGAAATTGTGGGTACGGCTGCGCGAAGACCTGGGGACCCAGGTCCTGAAGCAGACCCAGGAACAATCGGCGCAGGTGCTGGGGTCAGCCAAGACCCTGATTGAACAGAAGATCAATCAGGCGCTGGAAGGATTCCGGCAGCAGGTAGCACAGCAGCTGCAGACAGTCGAGCAGAACGCGCGCGGGTTGTCCGAAGAGATCGCCGAAGCCGTGGGGCAGCACTTCAACGCCGGAGCAGAAAAATTTCAACAGCAGGTGGCGAATGCCGGGACCCGGGCGGAGCAGCAGAGCGAAGAGCATTTTCGTGCTCTGCAGCAACGTCTGGGTGAGGAGCACGATGGCTACCGGCGGGAGATGCAAAAGTTGCAGGCGACGGTTGCAGGCGAGGTGTCACGGCTGCAGGCGCAAGCCTCTTCTCTGGGCGGCCGCCTGGCGCAGCTGGACGATACCGCAACCCGGCTGGAGTCCGGAATGGAAACCCGCCTGTCACAAATGGCCAGCGACCAGATCTCCGCGGCGCGGGTGCAACTGGAGAGCGCGGTGGATGTAGTCCTCAAGGAGCTGGGCACGCGCAACGCCAAGGAGCTCGACCACCAACTGGAGGAAGCCCGCGGAAAACTGAAGATCGTGCAGAAGGGAATCGAAACTTCGGTGAGCGATCTGGTCAAGACCGAAGTCGCGGCCAACCTGCTGTCCTTCGGGCAGACCATGGAAGAGCTGGCGCAGGATTCCGTGGGACGGTGGCGCAGCGCATTGAGCAGAGACTTGAATTCCGTGGCCAAAATATTGGGCAGTGGATTTCAGCGTGAAGCCGGGTCGAATCGTAGCTCGGAGCAGGACTCGTCGGACGAGTAAGCGTTTCAGAGGCGGAATCACGACGCTCTTCGGCTAAGGCGCCTTGGGCGTCGGCATTCCGCCTCACTCATTTCTTAAAAAGCGCATCGAGCCCAGCCTGCGAAATGGCCTCGTCGATTTCTGACTTAGCCCCGCTGGCCGCAATTCCGCCCAGGGTCTGGCCATCCACCTGGATGGGCAGCCCGCCCTGGTTGGGGAAGAAATCGGGAAAGGCCAGGACCTGGACGTCGCCCTTCTTTACGGCATCGGCCCCGGTTTTCGAAGGCGATCCGTAGAACGCTGCGTGCCGGGCTTTTTTCTGGGCGAATTGAATGGTGTTGAGGGAGGCGCCATCCGCCTTCTGCAGAAAAAGCAGGTTGCCGCTTTCGTCCACGATGCAGATGGTGACTTCAACATTCTGTTTTTTGGCTTCCGCTTCCGCGGCGGCGACCATGGTCTTGATCGCGGCCAGGTTCAGATATTTCCGGGTGGGAAGATCGGCGGACGACGGGGCCCCGACCGAGGACGCGGTCGCGACCAGGCTCAGCATCACAACCAGTAGTTTGAACATGCGCAGGATGCTACCAGCTGGATTGGCACTTTTCCACACCGTTTCCGGTTTCCAGCTTCCTAGACGAATCTTAAGGGAAAAGCACGCACGGAAACCGTTACCAGAAACTGGAAACCGGAACTGGAAACCGGAAACCAGAAACCGAAACTATGACGTTTTGCGGTTGAACCGGCAGAGTGGTTGAGTGCCGCGAATCTTGCCGCAGGCCAGGGCCATGGTCTCAAAGGCCCGCTCATAGCGGAATTCCGGCTTGACATACGGCTTCCGGGCGGCCCGGTGCCGATCGTCCGCAGGCTTCTCCTGGCTCATGTTCTTTTCGGTCATAAGCTGGTCGCTGCGCTTCATCAGGCGGACGGGGGGCGTTCGCCCGTTGTCCGCGTATTCGAAAACAGACTATCACCAATCACAGCCGGCATTGTTGCCACTTGTGATCACTTTGTGGATACCGATTCCAGCCACGGACGGGAACGGATCGAATGAACCATCCTCTTCCTTAATAGCAGCTCTCTTTCAGTTAGCATGGAAACGTGGCCGGCACCAAACGCTCTCGTTATGTGGGTCTGGCTCGCGCCCTTTCCAAGCTCGGCTATTGCTCCCGTTCCGAGGCATTTGATCTTATCCATGCCGGGAGGGCGCGGCTGAGGGGCGCAATCTGTCGCGATCCTGAGGCGCGGGTTCGCCTGGAGAGCGATCGAATTGAAGTGGATGGTCAGCCGGTTGCCGCCACTACCCGGGTTTATCTCATGCTCAACAAACCGCGCGGAGCCGTGACCACGGCCGCGGACGAAAAGGGCCGGCAGACGGTGTACGCGTTTCTGGATGCGGCACTGCCTTGGGTCGCGCCCGTCGGACGTCTGGACCAGGCCAGTGAAGGCCTGCTGCTGCTGACCAACGATTCCGAATGGGCGGCGCGGCTGACCTCGCCTGCGTCGCACCTGGATAAGACTTACCACGTACAGATTGACAGGGTCGCTGACCGCCAATTGCTGGAATCAATACACAGAGGAGTCAGGACAGAAGACGGCGAGTTGCTGCGCGTCGCCAGGGTTCGGGTCCTGCGCGGCGGCAAGCGCAATACCTGGCTCGAAATCGTTCTGGACGAAGGCAAGAACCGCCACATCCGGCGGATGCTGGCAGCGCTCGGCATTGCCGTGCTGCGCCTGGTGCGGGTTGCAATCGGCCCGCTGCCGCTGGGCGAGCTTTCCAAAGGGAGTGTGCGCCCGCTGACTCGCGCCGAGAAACTTGCGCTCGACCAAGCGTTGCGGGAACCGGCCCAGCGCGGCCGAATTCTGGCCGCGCGTTCGAGCCCTCGCCGGAGATCCAGCCAGTCGAGCCCGCGATGAATCAAACCGTCACAATCACGGCGCTGCAGCGGTTTTTCCCCAGGCGGCGGTAGCTGTGGCGGACGGCTGCGTCGAAATAGATGGCATCACCCTCGTCGAGAACGTGAGGGTCGGAGCCGATGACCAATTCCAGTTTGCCGCTGATCAGGTAGAGCAATTCAACTCCGGGATGCTGGTGGGGGCGGACTCTCTCTGCCGCCACCGGCTCAAATTCCGCGTAGAACGCGTTCAACTTGCGCTCGCTGGCTTTGAAATCGAGGCTCTCGAAGTGGTAGGCGATCACGCTCGAGCCCGCGCTCTCGGGAAACTTGAGCCGCTCCTGCTTGCGCACGATCGAGACCACGTGGCGCTTGCGCTCGTCGGCAAAGAAAAAATCCAGGCCGACTCCGAAGACCATGGCGATCCGCAACAGGGTAGGCAGCGTGGGAAACAGTTTTCCGCGTTCCAGTTTCGACAACATGGCCGGGGACAAGCCGGTGTGCTGGCCCAGCTCCACCAGCCCCATGCTTTTTTTTAACCGGAGCGTCCTCAGTTTCTCCCCCACAGCGTAAGGTCGCAGGCCCTCCACGATGGTTTTATTGATCACAGGCGGCCCCGTTTTCCGGCGGAGAAACAAATAGGCGAATTTTTGACTGCGAAGCAAACCATTTCGGCGGCCCTGTCGATTTTCACAACATGACAATAATTGTGCATTACAGTTAATACATCGCGAACGCAAATCAGCGCAAGCGCAAAGTAAGAAGAAACCAATAAAAGATCTGGAGGACAAAATGAGAACATTTGATGTGGTGGCGGCAGTGCTGCTGGTGGTGGGCGGGGTGAACTGGGGATTGGTGGGCGTCGCCCACTTCGACCTGGTCGCAGCCATCTTCGGCATGCGATTCGGTGAGACTTCAATGTTGAGTTCAGCGGTCTACATTCTGGTTGGCCTGGCTGCCCTCTACCAGGCGGTTTCGTTCAAGGCAATTCAACGCCGCTGGGGACATGACTCCGTAATGGCCCGGTAAGAAGGGCTCGACACCGGCAATAGAAGTGTCAAGGTCGGGCAACGGGAAGAGGCCATTCGGTATCTTCCCGTTTTAACCATCTAAGCTGCACCATCATGAACTCGATCGAAAAGTTGGGTCAGGACGAGCGTGTCACGGTGCGCAGAAAAGGCGCGCCGGATCCCGAGGGCAGCTGCGTCGTCTACTGGATGCAGCGCGCCCAGCGGGCCAGTGATAATCCCGCTCTGGATGCGGCGATCCACGTCGCTAACGAACTGAAGAAGCCGGTGGTAGTTTTCTTTGCGCCCGTTCCGTTCTACCCGCGTGCGAACCTCCGGCACTACCGCTTCATGTTGGACGGCCTTCCGGACCTCGCGCAGGAACTGGCTGCCCGACGTGTGGGATTCGTTCTGCGGGCCTACCCTGACCATCGTCTGCTGAAATTCTGCGGGGAAGTCCGGCCTGCCATCGTGATTGGGGATGAGAATCCTCTGCGCGAAGCGGAGCGGTGGCGAGTCAAAGTGGCGGCCCGGCTGCGCGTGCCCTTCTGGACCGTGGACGCGGACGTGATCGTGCCCTCTAAATTATTGTTAAAGGAACAATTCGCGGCGCGCACCATCCGGCCGCGCATTCGTGTTCTGTTGCCACAATTCCTGGTGCGGCAAACCTGCGTGAAAGCCCAGGTACGCTGGATTTCTCGGCCGCGCCTGCGTTCGCTTTCACCGCATGACGATTTGATGGCGGGATGGAAGCTCGACCGCTCAGTCCCGCCGGCTCCGGGCTGGCAGGGTGGAAGCAAGCCGGCGGCGCAGGCCCTTCGGGAATTCGTGGGCCCGCGCCTAGCCGACTATCCAGAGACCCGCAACCGCCCCGAAAAAGACGGCACGAGCCGGCTTTCTCCTTATCTCCACTTCGGGCAGATTGGTCCGCTCACGATCGCCGGCGCGGTGCAGCTTAGCCATGCGCCGGCGCGGGCGAAGGAAGCGTTTCTCGAGCAGGTGATCGTCCGGCGCGAGCTTGCCATCAACTTCGTGCGCTTCAACCCCGCCTACGATTGCATGGAGTGTCTGGAACCCTGGGCGCGGCGCTCTCTGTCGCAGCATAAACGCGATCGGCGAACGGTGATCTACAGCGAGGAACAGCTGGAGCAGGGCCTGACCCACGATCCCCTGTGGAACGCGGCGCAGATGCAGATGGTACTGACCGGCTGGATGCATAACTATCTGCGCATGTACTGGGCGAAAAAGATTCTGGAGTGGAGCCCTTCGGTGGGCGTGGCCTACCAGCGCGCGGTGCAGTTGAATGACCGCTACGAGCTCGACGGGCGCGATCCCAACGGATATGCGGGAATCGCGTGGGCGATTGTCGGCAAGCATGACCGGGCTTGGCCGGAGCGCCCGGTATATGGAAAAATCCGCTACATGTCGCTGGCCAGCACTGGGCGAAAATTCGATTCGAAACAATACATCGAGCAGATTGCGCAGTTGGAGGCGCGGCCTCGTGTCTAGAAATCCATGGCTCACATTCGCGCTTTTCGCTGCCATTTGTTTTTCGGTTTCGGCCTTGGGATCGGTATGGACAGCGGCCTCGGTCCGGACCTGGTATGTGCGGCTGCAAAAGCCTTCCTTCAATCCGCCGAGCTGGGTCTTTGGGCCGGTGTGGTCGGTGCTGTACCTCAGCATGGCAGTGAGCGCATGGCTGGTCTGGCGAAACGCAGGATGGAACGCTCCCCGAGCTGCCTTCATCATCTTCTTTATTCAACTGGGCCTGAATCTGGCGTGGTCGGGTTTGTTTTTCGGTCTCCACAAGCCCGGGATGGCGTTCGTTGACATACTCGCCCTGCTGGCGGCGATCGTAGCCACGGCCATCGCGTTCCGTTCATTTTCGGAAGCCGCGTTCTGGCTCATGGTCCCATACGCGATGTGGGTTGGTTTTGCCAGCCTGCTCAATTTCGAGATCTGGCGATTGAATGCGGGGCAATCATGAAAATCCTGATCACGGGTGCCACCGGCTACGTGGGCGGCCAAGTGCTGCCAAGGCTGGTGGAGAGCGGACACGAAGTTACGTGCATGGTGCGGGACGCCTCCCGACTCAGCCCCAGTCTGGAAGGTGCGCGCATCGTCAAGGCCGATGCTCTTCACCCCGGCAGTCTGCCGGCGGCGCTGCAGGGAATCGAAGTAGCGTATTACCTGATTCATTCGATGGGCGGCAGCCCGGCCGGCTTTGAAGAGCGCGACCGGCGGGCGGCGCGCAACTTTGCCACGGCGGCGAAGCAGGCCGGTGTACAACGCATCATCTATCTGGGCGGATTGACCTCGCAGACTTCTTCCGTCTCGCTTCATCTCCGGAGCCGCCAGGAAACCGGCGCGGTGCTGCGCGAGTTCGGGCCCGCGCTGACGGAATTCCGCGCCGGAATTATCGTGGGGAACGGAAGTATCTCGTTCGAGATCATTCGCTGTCTCACCGAACGCTTGCCGGTCATGATCTGTCCCCGCTGGGTCATGACCCGGACCCAGCCCATCGCCATCGGCGACGTGCTTGATTACCTGGTTGCGGCGCTGGCCGTGCCTGAGTCGGCTGGCGAGATCGTTGAAATCGGCGGCGCCAGCATCGAAACTTATCGCAGCATGATGCTGACCTACGCGCGCGTCCGGGGATTGAAGAGGTGGCTGCTGCGGGTTCCCGTGCTCACGCCTCGCTTGTCTTCCTATTGGCTCAATCTGGTGACCCCGATTCCAGCCGCGATCACGCGGCCACTGATCGAAGGCCTGAGAACGGAAGTGGTATGCAGCAATGACCGTGCGGCGAAACTCTTTCCCGGAATTATCCCCATGCGGTACGCGGCGGCAGTAGAAGAGGCCGTGTCCACGACCGGCCCCGACAAATCTGTTGCCGAAACGATCGGGCGCGACGTGCGGCACGTTGCGCTCCGCCGTCAGGGTTACATCTGCGACGTGCGGCAGATAATCGTCAATGCGCCCGCAGCGCAGGTATTCGGCGTGTTGCAGGGCCTGGGCGGAAAATCAGGCTGGCCCTACGCCAACCTCCTGTGGCAAATGCGGGGATGGATCGACCGCTGGCTGGGCGGCGTAGGCATGCGGCGCGGCCGCAGCGGCGGAGCGACGCTTCAGGCCGGAGACTGCGTGGACTTCTGGCGCGTCGAAGAGGTTGTGCCCGGGGAAAGGATTTCGTTTCGCGCCGAGATGACACTACCGGGACGAGCCTGGTTGCAATTCATCCTGCTGGCCGAGTCCAGGGACCGCACGCTTCTGAGCTGCTATGCCTGGTTCGAACCGAAGGGACTGGCTGGAGAGCTTTACTGGGCCTTGCTCTATCCCGTTCACCTGCTGATTTTTCGCGGCATGGTAAGAGCGATCGCGCGCCGGTCGGAAGACCGTTTCCGGTTAAAGGCCGCCGCTCTTCAGGGAAGCTGAGGAAGGTGAAGCAGGATCTAGGAACTGAAATGCATGAATGCGCTCTTGCTCAAGGCCTTGGCCGCGATTTCGAGCTGCTGCAGGTCGTCGAGCGTGAAGTCCGGTCCCGACGATGCCAGGTCGAAGCCCTTGTGGCAGACCTGGATGACTCCCAGCACGGTTTCCGCCTGGTCGAGGACCGGCGCCGACATCAGCTTATGAATGGTGGCGGGGCGAAGTTCCCCACCGTCATTCTTTTCTCCGCCCGGCTTGATGGTCTCGAAGATGCTGGCGTGTTTCACCCGGGTGAAATTATTGAACAGCTCGATTTTCTTGGTGACCGCGGTATGGGCCGCAACCGCGGTTGAACTCGAAATCGGAATGGATCCCGCGGTACTGAGCTCAAAAGGGCAGAGGAACTTCAGTAATCCATTTTCCAGGCGCAGCAGGGCCACTTCATTGGGCCGCACCCCAAAGACCTTGGCCAGCTCGACGCAGCATTGCTCGGGAGTGCCGGCCTGGGCCAGCCGGCGTTCCATGGCGCTGTGGTCGCGCGCTGGAGCGGACGCCGTTCCTGACGCTCCCTGACCCGAAGATCCGTTGCCTCGCTGCATGTTGCCCCTGTGCGGAGAACATTCTCCCGCCACTCCATGCTGACGTTATTAAGAGCCGGCATCAAGTTACCGAGGTACTTTGCCGATATCTTTTCTGCGGGATTCTTTCGATAGACGGGGTCTCGTCAGCGGCTGAGTTCGGGTCCGGCCGTCATGAGATCAGGGGAAAGCGCTTTTCGCGCCAGCCGCGAATGCCGCCGTCCATGGAGAGCACATTGGTGTAGCCCATTTTCTGCAGATTGTCGGCGGCCAGCGCGGAGCGATATCCGCCGCCGCAATAGAGCACGATCGGCGTGCCCAATTCGGGCACGCGTTCCTCGATATCGCGTTCGATGACGCCCTTGCCCAGGTGAATCGCTCCCGGCAAATGGTCTTTGGCGTACTCGCTTTCTTCCCGCACATCCACCAGGACAAGCTTGTCGCCGCGGTCAAGCCGGGCCTTGACGTCGTCGATGCTCACTTCTCGAACCCGCTTCTTGGCGTCATCGACGATACCCAGAAAACGAGCAGAATGCTGGTGCGCCATAAGGACTCCATCCGCAGCAGGATTTGGAAAATTACATTTTACCGAAGATGACGACCCCAAGTCTGAACAGACGCAAGGGCAAGTGACTGGAAGATCGAAAGGAAGTTACGAGCAATGCTAAATGCTAATTGCTGAAGTGCCGCCTACTCGCCAGAACCAGCGGTCGCCTCGGAAGCCTGTTCTTCGACGAACACAACCGCGTCAGGAGAAACCAGGAACTTCTCCAGGTCAGCTTTCAGTTTCAGGCGATCATCTTCGCCGAGATCGGCGAATTCAAAAGGTTGCAGACAGCCCTGCGTGGCCCACATGGGAAAGAGCATGGCGGCTTTGCTGCGTATAGTGCTGCCGCCCACGTGAAACATGACTTCGGCTTTGATGCCTTCGTCCACCGGAGTGTCGAGGTGGAGCAAGCCGCCGGTGAAGGAAAGCTGGTGCAGGCGGGCCCTTATCTGCCGGCCATTCTCCAGGCGAACCATGGCCAGTATGGTTCCGGCCAATTTAACTCGAGGGGCGCGCCGCGCCTCGTTTCCCTGTTTGGAATGCGGCATACTTCGCTACCACTATGCCATCGCCTGCCCCGCAGGGGGAGATTACGAAAGAGTGCGGCCCGCATGTGACAAATGGTTCGCCGGGTAAGCATCCGGCGATTACCGGGGTTACTTTACCGCGGGCGGTCGCCGCCGTAAGCTGCGGCCTTATGGCCTTCAATGCGCTGCTGATGTGCCGCGAAGAGAAGCATCTGCGAGTCCTGGGGAAGGCCCTGGACGAGGTCGGCATGGAACAGGAAGTCTGCCTGTCGGCCCCGGAGGCCCTCGACCTGACCGTGCAGAGGCACTACTCGGCGCTGGTCATCGACTTCGATCTGCCGGGCGCGGCCACGGTGGCGCGGATGGCGCGCCTGGCGCCGGCGCGGCGGCGTCCCGTCATTTTCGGGATGATCGGGGTACTTACTGAAATCTCCGAAACCTTTCAGGCTGGGGCCAACTTCATCATTTACAAGCCGCTCGGGGCCGGGCAGATTGTCCGCTGTTTGCGCGCCGGCCGCGGCTTCATGCGTCCCGACCGGAGGCAATCGCAACGGCAGAGTCTGGAATCGCTGGTCTATCTCCAGTTTGGCATCGCGGCGCTTCCGGCAATGGTGCTCGACTTGAACCAGAACGGCATGGCGCTGCAGGCTCCCGAACCTTTGCCCCCGGTGCAACAGGTGCCGCTGCGCTTCGTGTTGCCCGGCACCAGTCAAATGGTGGAGGGCATGGGCGAGGTCATTTGGGCCGACGATGGCGGCCGCGCCGGCATGCTCTTTTCCCGCCTGACCCCGGCTTCGCGAAAATATCTGAAACAATGGTTTGCCAAACGGGACTCCAGAAAAAAGACGGCCTCGCGTCCCGGCCTGCGGGTCGAAAAAGTCCGCGCCGAAAAAGTTCGCCGCGCCGCCGCGGGTTCCCACTAACCCCGGCTTCTCTCCTGATCTGGACTGGACTTCAATCCTCACACTGCGTGCTAGACTCAACTTTCTCCACACTGAGATCGCATGCCCGAGCTGACTTTTCTTTCTGCTGTATTCATGGCTGAGCAAATCCGTCGCAAGCAGCTGTCGCCGGTTGAACTGGTCGAGGCCCATCTCGCCCGGATTGAGGAGTTGAATCCCAGGCTCAACGCCTTCGTGCAGGTTGATGTCGAAGGAGCGCGGCGGCAAGCCCGGGTGGCGGAAGCGGCTGTGCGCGACGGGCAAGAACTCGCAGTGCTGCACGGCGTCCCGCTCAGCATCAAGAGTTCGATGGAAGTCGCCGGCCTGCGCTGGGAAGCCGGAACCAAGCTGCGGGCGGGAATCGTGGCGGAGCGCGATGCTCCGCTGGTGGCCCGCCTGCGCCAGGCCGGGGCCATCATTCTCGGCATCACCAATGCGCCGGAACTGCTGATGGCCTGGGAAACGGACAATCTTCTTTATGGGCGGACCAATAATCCCTGGGACCTCGCGCGCACGCCGGGCGGATCAAGCGGCGGGGAAGCGGCGGCCATCGCGGCCGGCATGTCCGCCGGAGGCGTGGGCAGCGACGGCGGAGGATCGATTCGCGAGCCCGCTCACTTCACCGGAATCTGCGGCCTGAAACCCACTCCCGGCCGCATACCTGCGACCGGACATTTTCCCGAATCCCTCGGACCGTTCGCCCTGCTGGGCGTGGTCGGACCGATGGCCCGCAACATGGAAGACCTGAAAGTCCTGTTTGAGGTCATGCAGGGGCCCGACGATGGCGATCCCTCGGCGGCGCCTGTGCCGCTGCGCTGGCCGGATCAAGATGAATTGAAGCGCGTCCGCGTAGGTTACTTCGAGGATGACGGACGCACGCCGGTCACCCCGGAAACGCGCGCGGCCGTACGAACCGCGGCTGCAGCCTTGCGGCACGCGGGCTTTCAGGTGGAACCCTTCCGCCCGCAGGGGCTCGAGCAGGCTCGCAAGCTGTGGTGGCAGCTGTTTGGCATCGCCGGCGGAATGATGCTGGGTCCGATGATCCAGGGCCGCGAAGCTGAACTCAGCCCCATGCTCACAGAGTTTTCCGCGGGAGTGGCCGCGCGCCCGGCTCATACTGGACAATCCTTGCTTGATACCTGGATCCAGCGCGACCTAGCGCGCATGCAGGTCTTGGCCCAGATGCAGGAACATCCCGTGCTGCTTTGTCCGGTGGCTTCGATTCCCGCCTTCCGCCACGGCGAGCGCAGCTGGCAGGTTGAGGGAAAGACCGTGAAATATCTCGACGCTTGGAGCTATACCGAATGGTTCAACCTGCTGGGCACTCCCGCGCTGTCCGTTCCGGTGGGAAAGTCGGCGGAAGGCCTGCCCATCGGAGTGCAGATCGTGGCCCGCCCCTGGCAGGAGGAGTTGGTGATTTCGGTAGCCGCGGCATTGGAAAAGCAAGTCAGCTGCTACGGGCATCCGAATATCCAGTAATGGAGGACGGGCGTCTCGCCCGTCATGCACCGGCCTTGGTTCGACGGGCGGGACGCCCGTCCTCCATTTGTGGTTTACTTATTTCCTGCATGATTAAACGAAGTCTCCTGCTCTGCGCCTGCGTTGCCCTGGCTGCGGCCGCGATTTTTGCCGCCGCTCCCCAAGATCCTCATTCGAAGCCGGACCCCTCCGCCGAAGCTGCCCGCCTCAACAACCTGGGCGCGGCTTACATGAACCAGCAGCTATTCGAGAAAGGCCTCAAGGCCTTTCAGGAAGCCGCGGCGCTCGACCCCAGGTTGCACATCGCATTTTTGAATCAGGGCATCGCCCTGCTCAACCTGGCCCGCATCGATCCGGCGAAGGGGCTTCTGGAAGCTGCGGGAAAAAACGCTCCCAACGATCCTCACGCCTGGTTCAGCCTGGGCTTGCTATACAAGAATTCGGATAACCCGCAGGGTTCGGTTGACGCCTTTCGCCGCGTCACCGAAATCGATCCCAGCGATGCCGACAGCTGGTACTTTCTGGGCGCCGCGTCGGCGCAGCTCAGGCAGTATCCGCAGGCGATTGAAGCTTTTCAGCACGCGCTTAACGTGAATCCGCTGCACGCTTCCGCCGAATTTGGGATTGCGCGCGCCTACCAGCAGTCGGGCGACGCCGCGCAGGCCCGCCAGCACCTGGCCCGCTTCCAGCACATCACGCTGAACAAGCTGGGCTCGCCGATCGGGCTGGCTTACGGTGACCAGGGAAAATATTCGCTGGTGGAAGAGGCGGTGGGGGCGGCGGAGAAAGCGCTGGCCCCGATTCCGGTGCGATTTGTGCCGGTGACGGAGGGCGCGGGGCTGGCCTCGAAGCCGCAATCCGGATCAGCCAACGACCTGGCATCGTTCCTCGGGCCGGGCGCGTGCTTCCTGGACTATGACGGCGACGGCAAGCCTGATCTCTTTCTCCCCGACAACGGCCCCGATGGCGGCATGGTGCTCTATCACAACCTGGGCAACGGCAGGTTTGAAGACGTCACCAAGAAGGCCGGACTCGATCCTTCCGTCCACGCGATTGGATGCACCGCAGGAGATTACGACAATGACGGTGCGATTGATTTGGCCGTCACCGCCGCGGATCGACTCTTGCTGCTGCACAACGAAAAGGACGGATCGTTCAAAGACGTGACCGAGGCCGTCGGCATCGTGAATCCAAAGGTCAAGACCAGCGAACTGAATCTCGGGCTCACCTTCGTCGATTACGACCATGACGGTGACCTTGATCTTTACGTGACACGGTTCATCAATGTTGCCGCGCCTGTGGCAGGTCGAGCGATCGCCTTGCCGTCGGATCAGTTGTTTTCCGGGAATGTGATGTGGCGCAACAACGGCAACGGCTCCTTTACCGACGTCACTGAGTCAGTCGGACTCGCGGCGGACTCCCCGAGCATGGGCGCCGTGGGGACGGACTATAACAACGATCGGGCAATCGACCTGGTGGTAACGGGATGGCAGGGCGGTCCGACGGTTTTCGAGAACCCTCGTGAGGGGAAATTTGCTCCGCAGAAGCTGTGGAGCGCTACTGTTTCGGCGGGCACGGCGGGTGTTGCCATTCTTGATTTCGATCATGATGGATGGACGGACCTCGCGTTCACTCAGCTCGCTGCGCCCGGAATTAGTCTGTGGCGGAACAATCATAAGAAAGGTTTCGATCCGGTCGAACTTCCTAAGACCAATTGGATCCGGGCCTTCGGCGTCGCAGCATTCGACTATGACAATGACGGCTGGGTCGACTTGATCGCCGTAGGCGAAGCGAAAGATGGCAAAGGCGAAGTCCGTCTCTTCCGCAATCTCGGCCCCGATGGATTCAAAGACGTCACGGCCGATGTCGGCCTCGACAAAATCCAGCTCAAAGATCCACGCGCCATCGTGACGGCGGACTACGACGGCGACGGCGCCACGGATTTGCTGATCACGCAGAATCACGGCCCGGCGGTGCTGCTGCGCAATGAAGGCGGCAACAAGAACAACTGGCTGCGGGTTTCGTTCAAGGGCCTGGCTGACAACAAGAGTGCGATTGGCACGAAAGTCGAAGTCTTCTCGGGGGCCAACCGGCAGAAATTTGAGATCGCGGGATCGTCTGGCTACCTGGGACAGAACTCAGCCGACCTCGTCGTCGGGCTGGGCCATGCTCAGGAGGCCGACGTGGTGCGCATGCTGTGGCCTTCCGGCGTGATCCAGGACGAAATTCAGATCGCCGGAATGAAAGACCACAGCTTTATCGAGATGGACCGCCGCGGCAGTTCATGTCCAACTCTCTTCGCGTGGGACGGCACCCACTACAAACTGGTGGGAGACATGCTGGGCGCAGGCGTGGTCGGCCATTGGACCGGGCCCGGCCAGCGCGACATTCCGCGGCCGACGGAATATATAAAGGTTGCCCGCAACTCGATCAGCGAGAAAAACGGCAAACTTAGTTTCCGTTTCATGGAACCGCTCGAAGAAGCGGTCTATCTCGATCAGGTGAAGTTGCTGGCGGTGGACCATCCCGGCGCAGTCGATGTGTTCCCCAACGAATATTTCGCCAGCAGCCCGCCCTATCCACCATTCAAAGTTGTCTACAGCCGCGGCGCAGTGCCGCCGGCAGCAGCGCGCGACGAGCATGGCCACGATGTGTTGCCCGCTCTGCTGGCGCATCGTTACTTTGGCGACTTCGATCTCCTGCCCTTCCAGGGTTTCACTCAGACTCATAGGCTGGAGCTTGATCTCGGCGAACCTTATCGCGGCGGCCCGCTCTGGCTGATGATGCACGGCGAGATCGAGTACTTCAGCGCTACCAGCATGTATGCGGCATACCAATCGGGGATCGAACCGGTCGCGCCTTACGTCGAGGCGCAAGACGCCAGCGGAAAATGGACCCGCGTGATTGACGACCTGGGCTTCCCGGCCGGCGGCCCGCGCACCATGACCGCCGACCTGACCGACAAGCTGCCGCCGGGAACGCAGCGCATCCGCATCACCACCAACCTGCAGATTTATTGGGACAACATTCTGATCAATCGCGCGGAACAAGACGGAAATGCGCGCCTCACGCCGGTCCCGCTGGCGCGGGCCGATCTGCGCTTTCACGGATTTCCGCTGAAAATCGAAAACCAGCCGCCCGGCAACGTTTTGTACGTGTATGAAAAGGCCAGTGCGACCGGGCCGTACACCCGGCCCGCGGGGGCTTACACCCGCTACGGCGACGTGCGCCCCCTGCTCACGGGATACGACGACCGGCTGGCAGTTTTCGGATCAGGGGACGAAGTGGTTCTTGATTTCGATCCCGCAAAGCTTCCAGCGTTGCCCAAGGGTTGGGTGCGGGATTACTTCTTCGTGGCCAACGGCTACGAAAAAGATATGGACTTCTATGCCGCCGAGGCCAGCACCGTTCAGCCGCTGCCTTTCAAGACGATGGGCACATATCCTTATCCCAAGGGCAGGTCGTTCCCGCTGGACGATGCGCACGTCGACTATTTCCTCGATTACAACACGCGCCATCTCTCCGGAAACGAGCCCCGGGGATACCGTTTCGATTATTCCCATTGAGCAAGCAGATCGCGCGCTTCCGGCGCCAGGATAGCCAGCATGCATGAAGATGACCTGCGAAAACCGATTCTGCCGGGAGAAGGCGCGTCCGACTACGAGCGCTACCTGCGCACCGATGAACTTTTGTCGCTGCAGAAACGGCCGGAAGAATTCCTGCATCCGGACGAGATGACCTTCCAGGTCGTCCACCAGGCGTCGGAGCTGTTGCTGAAAGGCGTGGTCTGGGAACTCGAGCGGGCCCGCATCCTGATCGCCGACGGAGACTTCTTCAACTCCGCCCAGCTCCTGCGCCGCGGCAATCACATGCTGGAGTATCCCATCTCCATGCTGCACGAGCTCGAAACCATCACGCCCTACGACTACCACCTGATTCGCGCCGGCCTGGGACACGGCAGCGGCCTCGACTCTCCCGGCTTCCTCGGACTCCTGCACATCGGCCCGCGCCTGGGCGAAGCCTTCCAGTCCCAGTTGAGCAAGCTCAACTTGAGCGTGGACGACCTCTACCGCCGCCACGCGGAATTTTTCGGTCTGCACGACGTGGCCGAGCGCCTGCTGGATTTTGACGAACGCGTCCACCTGTTCCGCTTCCACCATCTCAAGCTGGCCCAGCGGATCATCGGCGGCGGCGTGGTCGGCACCATGGGCACGCCGGTCGAAGTCCTGCACCAGCGTATGGAACACCTGTTCTACAAAGAACTATGGGACGTACGCAACCGCATCACCGCGCAATCCATGAAAATGTAGGCGCGAGCGCCCACGCTCGTGCTGTGCTGTACCTGACAGAGTTCGGGCGTGCGATCAGACTGAGACGCCCGTTGCAGCGTCATTGCTGCAATCTCGCCACCTGTTTATAATCAGATTCGCCAAGCGGGAGTAGCTCAGTGGTAGAGCGCGACCTTGCCAAGGTCGATGTCGCGGGTTCGACCCCCGTCTCCCGCTCCAGATTTTGAGGAGAAAGCCCCGCTCCCGGCGCGGGCTTTTTCCATGTTCAGGGCGCGGCGCCGGGTGGACAATTGCCGGTGACGGCGCTAATTTAGGCACTAGGGCGCGGTACCCAAGTGGTAAGGGAGAGGTCTGCAAAACCTTTATACGTCGGTTCGATTCCGACCCGCGCCTCCAACTTCTCAACAGCGAACCTGAGCACGCCGATAGCGAACTTCGCTCGAATCAATCCAGTTCCAGGAAGCTAACAACTTCGGCTTACTCGCTACCAGAGTGAGTGCGGCGATCGGAATCACATATCGGAGAGACACGAGAAATGCTGGCCGCCGACAGGTTTTTGCAGAGTGTGACTCCCGTCACTGACTTGTGCCGCACGACAAGATAATAGATAGAAGGAAGCGGTCTCAGTTTTCTCTCTGACGCGCTTGCCGGTTCATGCCGGTAGCGCGGGCTCTCATGGCCTGGATTGGTGCGAGACAGAACAGGTTCTTTCGAAGTGAAGTTGAAAGGATAGCGAAAGGAGGGAAGTATGACAGTTCAAAGTGCGCCGCTCGAAACTATCGAGGATTTTCTGGCCCAGAAGCGTATTGCGATGGTGGGGATCTCGCGGGATCCCGCGAATCTTAGTGTGAAACTGTTCGAAGAACTGTGTCGGCGCGGGTACGACGTTGTTCCCGTGAATCCCAACCTAGCCGAAGTGCAAGGGCGGCCGTGCTTGGCCCGAGTGCAGGACATTCGGCCTCCCGTCGAAGCAGCGTTGCTGATGACTTCCCCGGAGGTCACCGAAATGGTTGCGAACGACTGCGCTGAGGCAGGCATACGGCGGGTCTGGATGTACAGAGGGACAGGCAAGGGCTCGGTCAGCGGGAAAGCGATTGCATTCTGCCAGGAGCAAGGGATTCAGGTGGTCCCCGGGGAATGTCCTTTCATGTTTCTACCGGACAGTGCGGGGATCCATCGCGTTCACGGACTTGTCCGCAAGATCACAGGCCGGTATCCGCGTCGTGCCCATACTCCAATCCAACATGTGGCTTAGAGTTGGCAACGGGGAGATTATTCCCACCCGTTTCCGGCAGGGAAGAAGCATGAAGGAGTAATCTCTTAAGCGTAGCCGTGGGGGTTTGTGTGCGCCTTTTGAAAGTGTGGAGGGATCATTTGGCTCATCGAGCGGAGCATGTCCTGGGCGCAGAGCAGTTGGGGAAACTGATTGAGGTGTTGGCGCGCAAGGGGTATGAAGTCATCGGGCCCACCCTGCGCGACGGCGCGATCGTTTATGACCATGTCGAGTCCGCAGGGGACCTGCCCGCGGGTTGGACTGACGAACAGGAACCGGGGCGCTATCGGCTGAAGCGGCGCGAGGATATGGCCCTGTTCGGGTACGCGGTGGGACCACAGAGCTGGAAGAAATACATGCATCCGGCGGAAGTGCGGCTCTGGTCCGCCGAGCGCCAGGGCGGGACCTTCCGAATCCTGAACAATGAGGTGAAGCCCGAACGCCCGCATGCGCTCCTGGGAGCCCGGGCATGCGAACTGGCAGCGATCGCGGTACAGGATCGGGTGCTGCTCGAGGACAAATACCGCGATCCGATTTACGACCAGCATCGTGAAGGTGCGTTCATCATAGCGGTGCAATGCACCCAGGCGGCGGCGACCTGTTTCTGTGCGTCGATGGGAACAGGGCCGCAGGTGTCGGGTGGATTTGACCTTGTTCTCACCGAACTCATCGGGCGGGAAGGGCATCGCTTCCTCGTAGCCACGGGCAGCGACCGCGGCGTCGAAGTGCTCGCCGAGTTGGAATCTGTTCCAGCTACGGCAGAAGACCGGCGGCAAGCCGAAGCGGGGGTGGAGGTGGCGCGCCAGCAGGTTCGCAGCATCGACACCGCGGGAATCAAAGAGCTTCTCTATAAGAACTTTGAGCATCCGCGTTGGGACAACGTGGCCAGCCGTTGCCTGACCTGCGCCAACTGCACCATGGTGTGCCCCACATGCTTCTGCACCTCTGTGGAAGATGTGACTGACATTACCGGCGATCACGCCGAACGCTGGCGCCGCTGGGATTCCTGCTTTACGCAAAGTTTTTCCTATATTCACGGAGGCAGCGTTCGAACCTCTGCCAAAGCGCGCTATCGCCAGTGGATGACTCACAAGCTGGCCTCCTGGATCGACCAGTTCGGCAGTTCGGGGTGTGTTGGCTGCGGCCGTTGTATCACCTGGTGCCCGGTGGGCATCGACATCACCGAAGAGCTCGCGGCCATTCGGGACGGAGGGAAAGATGGAAACCCTTGAACGCATCATCGCGGAGCACCCATTCTTCCACGGCTTAGACGACGACTTCGTTGCCCTGATGGTGAGCTGCGCCTCTAACGTGCGGTTCAAAGCAGGCACCTACATCCTCAAAGAAGGAGACCCGGCAAATACCTTCTACCTCATCCGGGAGGGCAAGGTGGCGGTGGAGGTTTTTGCGCCTCAGCACAAGCCCATTATCGTTGCGACTCTGAGTGTAGGAGAGATCCTGGGGTGGTCATGGCTGCTGCCGCCCTTTCAATGGAAGTTCCATGCGCGTGCAGTAGATGACGTCCGCGCCATCGCCCTTGACGGAAAGTGCTTGCGCACAAAATGTGAGGAGAACCACGATCTCGGATATGAGGTTTTGAAGCGGTTTGTCCAGATCATGGAGCAGCGGCTGGAGGCGACACGCTTGCAGTTGCTCGACGTGTACGCGGTCAAGCGATGATCATGACGACCGAAACCACAACCGACCCGATGCTTCCACAGCCGTACACGGTACGAGACGTGGCCAAGGAGACACCCGACACCTTTACCCTGAGGCTCGAGCCCGAGATCGCAGTCCAGCGAACCTCGTTCCAGCCCGGACAGTTCAGCATGCTTTGGGTGTTCGGGGTTGGCGAGTTGCCTATCTCCATCAGCGGCGACCCGGCACTGCAGGACCGCCTGGTTTACACGGTGCGTTCGGTCGGGCAAGCCACGCATGCGCTGGTGAACCGGCGCGTGGGCGAGGGAGTGGGCGTACGAGGTCCGTTCGGGACGGGCTGGCCGGCAGAGGCCGCGCGGGGACGGGATGTCATCGTGGTGGCGGGTGGGATCGGCCTGGCGCCCTTGCGGCCGCTGATCCATCAGGTCTTGCAGAATCGGGACGACTATGGGCGATTGTTGATTCTCTATGGTGCGCGAAGTCCTCGCGAGCTGCTCTATCGCAAAGAATTGGCAACCTGGGCGCGGAATCGCGACACTCAGGTGCTGGTCACAGTGGATTATGGCGGACTGGGCTGGCGTGGGCACGTCGGCGTGGTTACGACGCTCTTCAAGTATGCGCGCCTGCAGCCCGCTCCGGCGGTGGCGATGGTCTGCGGACCGGAGATCATGATGCGTTTCGTGACCCGGGAGTTGGAGAACCAGGGGCTAAGCCGCGACAATATCTATGTCTCCATGGAACGCAACATGAAGTGTGCCGTAGGTTTTTGTGGACATTGCCAGTATGGACCACACTTCATCTGCAAGGATGGGCCAGTTTTCCGCTACGAACAAATCCGGAACTTACTGGAGAAGTATGAGCTCTAAATCCAGACCCAAGCCCAAAATCGGTGTTTTCAAGTTCGCTTCGTGCGACGGCTGTCAATTAAGCCTGCTGGACGCGGAAGATGAGCTGCTCGGAGTCGCCGGGGCAGTGGAAATTGCCTATTTTCCTGAAGCGTCACGCGCGATGTCGAAGGGTCCCTACGATATCGGCCTGGTGGAGGGGTCGATCACTACGTATCAGGACGCCCAGCGTATCCAGGAAGTGCGGAGGCAATGCAAGACCCTGATCACGATCGGGGCCTGTGCCACTGCAGGCGGGATTCAAGCCTTGCGCAACTGGAAGGATGTCGATGAGTTCATCCGGGTGGTGTACGCCACCCCGCAGTTCATCAGCACGCTGAAGCTCTCGACCCCGATCGCGGAGCACGTTCCAGTCGACTTTGAACTGCGCGGTTGCCCCATCAACAAGTATCAACTCATAGAGTTAATCACCGCGACGCTGGCCGGGCGCAAGCCCAATGTTCCCTCGTACAGCGTGTGCATGGAGTGCAAGCGCAAGTCGAATGTGTGCATTACGGTGGCCCGCGGGGTGCCTTGTCTTGGCCCGGTAACTCAGGCGGGGTGCGGAGCCCTGTGTCCAAGCTACGATCGTGGTTGCTACGGTTGTTACGGACCCATGGAGACTCCCAATACGGCCTCCATGACGAGCCAGTTTCGGATTCTGGGACAAGCGGATAGTCAGGTGGCACGTGCATTCCGAGGCTTCAACGCCTGGGCCTGGCAGTTCCGCAAAGCCAGCGAGGAGTGCGAACGCACATGACCGTACACGGGACCAGAACAATTCGTGTCGACACCCTGGCACGGGTAGAAGGCGAGGGTTCTCTTTACATCAAGCTCGTGGGTGAACGGGTAGCCGATGTGAAGCTCAAGATCTACGAGCCGCCCCGGTTTTTTGAGGCCTTCCTCCGTGGTCGTCACTTCTCCGAGGTTGCGGACATCACGGCGCGGATCTGTGGCATCTGCCCGATTGCTTACCAGATGAGCGCAGTGCACGCGATCGAACGGGCTCTCGGAATCCGGATCGACCCTGCGGTTCGCCTGCTCCGCCGTCTCTTTTACTGCGGCGAGTGGATCGAGAGTCATACCCTGCATGTCTATATGTTGCACGCGCCCGATTTCCTCGGATACCAGGACGTAATCGCCATGGCGGGAGATCACCGCGCCGTGGTCGAAAAAGCGCTCCGCCTGAAAAAGATTGGCAATCGAATTGTGCAATTGCTTGGGGGACGCGAAATTCATCCCATATCCGCGGCGGTTGGAGGCTTCTACAAGACGCCTACGAAGCAACAGGTGCGCGGCCTGGTGGCCGATCTGGAGTGGGCCCTGGAAGCCTCACTGGAGACGGTGCGCTGGACGGCTGGTTTGAAGTTCCCGGACTTCGAACAAGACTACGAGTTCGTAGCCCTTCGTCATCCCGACGAGTATCCGTTCAACGAAGGACGACTGGTGTCGAACCGTGGCCTGGACATCGACGCCGCCGAATATGAAGATCATTTTGTCGAATTACAGGTCAAACACTCGAACGCCTTGCACTCCGTAGTGCGAGGCCGAAGCTCGTATCTGGTAGGGCCGCTGGCGCGGTTCAACCTGAATTTCGATAAGCTCCCTGAAGTGGCGCGCCAGGCGGCGGTCGATGCGGGCCTGCAGCCGCCGGTCAAGAATATTTTCCGGAGCATTGTGGTCCGGGCAGTCGAAATCGCGTTCGCCTGTGCGGAGGCTTTGCGAATCATTGGCGAATATGAGCCTCCTGCCGCACCGCGAGTGGAGGCCCCCAACCGGATCGGAGTGGGCCAGGCGATCACTGAGGCTCCGCGCGGCATTCTCTATCACCGCTACGCCCTGGATGAGAACGGGCTGATCGTCACCGCCAAGATTGTGCCGCCGACCTCCCAGAACCAGAAGCGGATCGAGGATGATCTTCGCGAGTATGCGGCGCAGCTGGTCGCCTGGCCGCTTGAAGAAGCGACCTGGAAGTGCGAGCAGGCGGTGCGGAGTTATGACCCGTGCATTTCCTGCGCCACCCACTTTCTGAAGCTGGTGGTGGAGCGTGAAGACGCCGGGAACTGAAGCATGCTCATCATTGGCTGCGGGAATCGGCTGCGAGGCGACGACGGGGCTGGAATCCTGGTCGCGGAGCGACTGCGCAATCTGGGCATACCAGCCGAAACGCGCAGTGGCGAAGCTGCGGATCTCATCGAGGCCTGGAGGGGCGCTGACGATGTGATCGTGGTCGATGCCGTGGTGACGGGTGCGCCGGTGGGCACGGTGCAGGCGTGGGACGCCCGGCAGCCTCTGGCTTCCGCAAGAACATCCGCTTCGACTCATGGCCTGGGCGTGGCGGAGGCGATCGAATTGGCCCAGGCTTTGCAGTGTCGTCCGGCGCGGCTCCAGGTCTACGGGATCGAGGGACGGCGATTTGATCCCGGAGCCGAGATTTCTCCCGAAGTACAGCGTGCGATCGAGGACGTGGCGCGCAGAATCGTTGCCCGCTTGACGCCTGACGACAAGGCAAAAGCGATTCGCTCACTTGACCTGTAGCGACTTGATGTAATCGGTCAGCGTGGTGGTAAGGCGTTCGGCCTCCCGGGTGTTCAAGTCCGTCAGGGCAAGGAACAGGGGGCCCCAGGTTGGCATTTCCCTGGAGCCGTGCGCCGGTACTTCAACGTCGCCATCAATTGCCTTGGAGACCTCATCATAGGGAAACTTGCCCTGATTCCGTTTGGCCAGGGTAGTGAGGTCGGGCGGTTGTTTCTTGAGGGCAAGCGCAGCCGGACCTGCTCCCTTCGCATCGTCCCCGTGGCACGAAGCGCAGTGTTGCACAAATAGCGCTTTGCCGGATGGCATCGCCTTGCCCTGGGTCGCGGCCTTCCTGGAACTCGTCTCCTGGGCAGCAGAAAAGGGGATGGTGAAGAGCAGGACAGCAAGCCACAACACCGTACCTGAATAGCACGGCGCCGGCCTGCGCAACGGATGGCAGTCCACAGCGTTATCTCGATTCACGTCGGAAGCTCCTTCCTGACGGCAAAGACAGCATACACATTTCTCTCCTCCAATGGCTAGCCCCTGGCGCCGGTGGACACGATTTGCCACGAGGTGAGTTGGGTGGGGTAGGACTGTGATCTTGATCACTGCGCGACCCGTCCAACAAGGAGAACAATGATGGCGGATATCGAGCCAAACTGGAATCCATCAGCAAAGGAGGCCTGCCATGAAGACATTCGTTCATCTCCAAACTCATGACGGAAACGGTTTCCACTGGCATCCGTTCTATGCGATCTTCTCGCTCACAGCAAGTGTCGTGCTGGCGGCCCTGGTTGTGGTCATACTGGTTGCGTCGGCGAACTGACTGGCAGCATTCCTCTGCTTGCACACCTGTCGCGCGACTTAGGAGGTCTATATGCAGCTCTCAAGCTTGAAAGAATACCTTGACAAACACAAGATCAAATACGTTGCTATCTCGCATTCGCCGGCTTACACGGCACAAGGCATTGCCGCGCTGACCCACATTCCCGGAAAGGAGTTGGCGAAAACGGTGATTATCAAGATGGATGGCAAATTGGTTATGGCGGTGCTTCCTGCTTCGTTTCACGTGGACCTCGGGCTGCTAAAGAAGGCGACAAAAGCGAAGGCCGTGGAGCTTGCGTCGGAAGACGAATTCAAAGACCAATTTCCCGAGTGTGAGACCGGCGCGATGCCGCCATTTGGAAATGTCTACGGAATTGACGTCTTCGCCGATGAAAGCCTGGCCAAGGACAAAGAGATCGCATTCAATGCAGGCTCTCACCGGGAATTGATTCGACTGGGCTGGGAAGATTTTGAAAGGTTGGTCGAACCCAGAATCATCCGGTTTAGGACGGAGAGAACCACTGAAGCGGCTTGACCGATCAATTGACCTGCAGAACGGTCAGGCAAGAGCCCGAAGTTCATTGAAAGCCAGCCCCAAGTTTGCCTACCGCACAATGGTGTTTTACCACCGCTCCCGTAGACGTCCTGCGTACCGTTGCTGAAGTGTGTCTATAGGTCGACGCCCCCGCCCAATGATCACGCAGGACGCGCCAAGGCTGTGCAAAATCCGATCCCGACCACCGAATAACCTATGCAGCGGTCTCTTGTCGCGTGGCCGCGCCATTCGGCCATGATATAACCCGGGCGCGTTGGGCGGTCGTGAGCAAAGGCGAGGAATTGACGGCCGAGTCAATGGTGGCCTCCAGCATCTGTCCTTGAATGCGAAATACCACGCTCCAGAGGCGAGAAGCCAAGACCACAAAGACCGCGCCGGCCACCAGCCAGGCGGACGCTACAGGAAACCCGGAACGCTCCGCAGGAATCGATTGAAAGACCATAAGAGCGGCAATGAAAATGAGACCCGCCAAAAAAATTCCCGAGAGCTTGACGGTTTCGGCAAAGTCGATCGCTTTCTGCGCGGTCTGATAGGCCTTCCGGTATCGTTCCATTACGGCGGTGCTTTCCAAGGAATCACTGGTGAATGGAATAACCCTTGCGGTGCTCATAGGAACCTCCTGAGCCGAAGATTGAACCGCCCCTCTTCCGCTTCACTACGCGATCCGGTAGAGGGAAAGTTACCTGGGCGCTTTATAACACTGGGCCGAGGCGGGTGCAGTGATCGTGGTCACTGTCTCTTGTGGGATTCTGGTTTATACGTGTGTTGTGCGCTAAGGAGGCTTGCCATGGTCGTTGCATCGGAATTGAAGAGCGGAATGGTCCTCCGCATCGAGAGAGATATTTACAAAGTTCTGGACGCTGAGTTCAAGGCGGGGACGGCGAAGTTAACTGGAGTGGTCAAGACCAAGCTCAACAACGTCACCACCGGCAGCATGTGGGATCAGCATTTCCGGCCACAAGAACGGCTTGAAGATGTACACCTTGAGCCGCGGATCCTCGAGTTTCTGTTCAGCGACGCCGACAACTGCATATTCATGAACCCGGATGATTTCGAGCAGGTGGAAGTTCCCCGCGCCATGGTGGGAGTGGCCGAGAAATTCCTGCGATCCGGAATGCTGCTGCCGGTCGAATTCTTTGAGGGGAAACCGATCAGCGTTCTCTTCCCCGCCGTGGCCGAGGCGCGCATAGCCAGAACCGCACCGCCTGCGCATGCCCATCAGGACAGTGCCTGGAAAGAAGCCTTGTTGGAAAACGGAGTCCGAATTCAAGTCCCGCTGTTCATCGCTCCCGGCGAAATTGTGCGTGTGGATGTTAAAGCGGGACAATATGTGGAACGGGCGCGGACCGAACGTAAACGCGTCGCATAGGTTTACGGCGATGTCCTACGTAGCCGCCTGGAGCTACCTGCCTCTGGTACCTTGCTGATGCTGTCCATGGCCGGTGCAGGGCACCGGGGGCCCGGCTATTCGAAAATCGAGCCGAAAAGACTTGGGCAGCCTCGCCTTGTGTCTGTGATCACACCCAGCGGTGATAACCCGCACAGCCGCGCCTCCCGGCCTGGCGAGAAAATAACGCCAGACTTGCTCGAGGTGGGCCATGAAGAGGATCATCATCGTAGGCGCGGCAGGCAGGGACTTTCATAATTTCAACGTGGTTTTTCGCGGTAATCCCGATTACCAGGTAGTTGCGTTCACCGCCACGCAAATCCCCGACATCGCGAATCGTCGATATCCGCCGGAGCTGGCCGATGATTTGCAGTATCCCGACGGAATCCCGATCTTTGAAGAGAGAGATTTAGAGAAATTGATTGTTACGGAGCGCGTGGATGCGGTGGTGTTCTCTTATAGCGACATCTCGCACCAGAACCTGATGCACCTGGCCTCGCGCACTGTGGCTGCGGGCGCGGATTTCTGGCTTCTGGGAACAGAGCATACCCAGCTGAAGTCTTCCGTCCCCGTGGTGTCGGTTTGCGCCGTGCGCACGGGCTGCGGCAAGAGCCCAGTGTCGCGACTGGTGACCTTCGAGCTTCGGAAACAAGGCTGGAATCCGGTGGTCGTCCGTCATCCCATGCCCTACGGGGATCTGGCAGCACAGGCCGTACAGCGCTTCGCGACTATGGAGGACCTTGACTTCCAGCAGTGCACGATCGAGGAGCGCGAGGAGTACGAGCCACATATTCGTGACGGTACCGTGGTGTACGCGGGCGTAGATTACGAGCGTATCCTGCGGCGCGCAGAGGACGAAGGGGACATCATTCTGTGGGATGGCGGAAATAATGACACGCCGTTCTACAAATCGGATCTTGAAATCGTAGTCGCCGACCCGCACCGTCCCGGACACGAACTGTCGTACTTCCCTGGAGAAGTAAATCTTCGGCGCGCCGATGTAGTCGTGATCAACAAGGTGGATACTGCGGCGCGGCAGGACATCGAGACCGTCCGGCATAACATCCACGTAAGCAATCCCAAGGCCAGGATCATTGAAACTGCCTGCCGGGTTTCGGTGTCCGCTCCGGAACTGGTGAAAGGACGCCGTGTACTGGTGGTCGAGGACGGCCCGACTCTCACCCACGGTGAAATGCCGTACGGTGCCGGAGTGGTAGCAGCGCGGCAGTTTGGAGCCGAGGAATTGGTATATCCGAAGCCCTTCGCAGTCGGGTCGATTCGCGGCACCTACGAGAAGTACCCCCACCTGACGAATCTTCTGCCGGCTATGGGCTACAGCTTCATGCAGCGCCATGAACTGGAGGAGACCATCAACCGCGTACCGTGTGACCTGGTCCTGATTGCCACTCCGATCGACCTGGCGCGAGTGATTCGGATCGACAAGCCAAGTCTGCGCGTCACCTACAGAGTGGAAGAACTCACTCATCCGGGGTTGGTCGAGATCCTGGCTCGGTTTCAAGTGCCAGCGGGGGTGGAACGATGAACATCAAGGACTTCGTCTCGATCCGGGACTTCTCGGCATCGGAGATCGAATATCTGCTGCTGCTGGGGCGACAGATCAAAGCCCACCCCGGCACCTACACCGATACGCTCAAGGGCAAGACGCTGGCCATGATCTTTGAAAAACCCTCACTACGGACCAGAGTGAGTTTCGACGTCGGGATCCAGCAACTAGGCGGGTTTTCACTGTACCTCTCTCCTTCAGAGATCAGGCTCGGCAAGCGTGAATCGGTATATGACGTGGCCAAGAACCTGGAGCGCATGGTGCAAGGCATCATGGTCCGGACCTTTGCGCACGACATCGTGGAAGACATGGCGAATTACGCCGGGGTCCCCGTGATCAACGGGTTGACCGATTACAGTCATCCCTGCCAGGCCATGGCGGACTACCTCACCTTGTGGGAGACAAAGGGCAATTTGGACAGGTTGAAGATTGCATATGTCGGCGACGGCAACAACGTGGCGCATTCACTCATGTTTGCGGGCGCACAGCTGGGCGCCGAGATTTGGGTTGCCACCCCTCCCGGTTACGAGCCCAGAGCGGACGCCATTGCCTGGGCCCAGGTAAGAGCCAGCGAGACTGGGGGCAGCTGTCGGATCACGAACGATGCGAAAGAAGCTGCTGCTGGAGCCGATGCGATTTACACCGACGTATGGACCAGCATGGGCCAGGAAGCCGAAGCCGGGAAGCGGCGTGATGTTTTCAGGAGCTATCAGGTCAACTCCGCGCTCTTTGCCTGCGCCAAACCTGATGCCATTTTCATGCACTGCCTGCCCGCGCATCGTGGCGAGGAAGTGACCTATGAGGTGATTGATTCCCCACGCTCGGTTGTCTTTCAACAGGCGGAGAACCGCCTGCATGCCGAGAAGGCAATCATGCTGGAATTGATGAAGGACGTGTCCGTAGGTCTGATGCGTCCGGCGGCGATGCCGGAACTTGTGCACGCATAGCAGGAGCAGCGATGAAAACCATATTGCTGGCGGTGGGGGGGAACTCCCTGATTCGCGCAGGCGAAAAGGGGACCATCGCCGAGCAGTTGGCCAACGCCCAGCGCACCGCGGCGGAGATCGTCAGGCTGATTCGTGACGGCTATCGCATCGTCCTCACGCATGGCAACGGTCCCCAGGTCGGCGCGGCCCTCCTGCGCTCGGAACGGGCAGCGAGCCAGGTTCCGGGACATCCGCTTGATGTTTGTGATGCCTCCACCCAGGGTGAGATCGGCTACCTGCTGCAGCAATCTCTCGATACCGAGCTCAGGCGGGCCGGCCTGCGCGTGCCCGTGGTGACGGTACTTACCCAGGTGGTTGTCGCGCCGGACGATCCGGCAATGCAGCGACCGACGAAACCGATCGGCCCGTTCTACTCGCATGCCGAGGCCGAGGAACGCCGGTCACGGTTGGGCTGGGAGATCGTCGAGGATGCAGCGCGTGGCTGGCGTCGCGTCGTGCCCTCACCCGAACCGGTGGAGATTCTGGAACTGGATGTAATTCGCCATCTGCTTGACCGGGGCGTGCTGGTCATCGCTTGCGGAGGCGGCGGCATCCCTGTGGTTTGGAGAGATGGAAGACTGCAGGGGGTGGAGGCGGTCATTGATAAAGATCGCGCCTCCGCCCTGCTGGCCTCACGTCTTGACGTGGATCTCTTCCTGATCTCGACCGATACAGACTACGTGTATCTCAACTACAAGAAGCCCACCCAAGAACCGATTCTCTTGGCGGCCCCGGCGGCATTGCGGGAGTACGCCGAGGCAGGTCACTTCCCACCGGGCAATATGGGACCCAAAGTCGAATCCGTCTTGCGCTTTGTAACCCGTGAGAGGCGGGAAGCGATCATCACTTCCGCCGAGAACCTGTGCCGTGCTGTGGCCGGATTCACCGGTACTCGCGTGGTGTTGGAGGAGAGTTCGCTTGCCCTCGAGGTGCGTGGACGAATAGAGCTTCCAGTCGAAAGCGGGTGATCTATGGAAGAACATGGACTTGCGGAGGTGGTGCAGATAAAAAGCGGGCGAGTAGAAGCCAAGCCGAAGCGCGACGGGAAACTGCGGCATGTAATCGAGTCGCAGCAATTCACCGTGCCCTTGTTGATGGAACTGTTCGATCGCGCGCGCGGCATGGAGCGGGTGGTGGCTCGCGGAGGTTCTCTCGAATACCAGAATCGCATCATGGCGACGCTGTTCTATGCGCCCTCGACCCGCACCCGGCTTTCCTTCGAGGCAGCCATGCACCGGTTGGGCGGCAGGGTCCTTTCCACGGAACATGCACAAGCGTTTTCCTCGGCAATTGAGGGGGAACAGGTTGAAGACACCATCCGAATCATCGGCGGTTACTCGGATGTAATAGTCATCCGCCACTATCAGGCAGGGGGCGCTGAACGCGCGGCACAAGTCTCGCCCGTCCCGGTGATCAACGCCGGGGACAACGAGGGCGGCCAGCATCCCACGCAAGCCCTGCTCGACTTGTACACCATTTACCGCGAACGCCCGCTCGATGGCCTGAGCGTCGCCATCATCGGCGATCTCGACAAAGGCCGCACCGCCCGATCACTGGCGTACCTTCTGGCCAAGTTCGAGCGCGTCAAGATCTTCTTCGTCAGCCCGCCCGAACTCCAGATGAAACCCGACATCCTTGGCTACCTGGATGAGCATGGCGTGCACTACGAACTCGAGCCCGACATGGACCGCGTCATTGGCGAGGTGGATGTGGTGTATCAAACCCGCATCCGGCCCGAGCGTAGCGGCGGAAACCTGCAGCGGTACGCGATTAACTCAGCCCTCTTGCCGAAAATGAAGCAGGATGCGCTCATCCTGCACCCTTTGCCACGCACCGTGGAACTTGACGAATCAGTGGATCAAGACCCGCGGGCCCGGTATTTCCGGCAGGCCCAGAATGGGCTCTACGTGCGGATGGCGCTGTTGACCTTGTTGTTAGAGAACGATTGAGAGGAAGGTCTTATGCATACCGGTTTGATGAGCGAAGAGAGTCTGCACACGCGTGACGTGGTTGAGCTGGAAAATCAGTACGGAGCGCACAACTACAACCCTCTCGACGTAGTGATCGAGCGGGCGCAGGGAGTCTGGGTCTACGACAGCGAGAGCAATCGCTATCTGGACTGCCTGGCTGCATATTCGGCGGTGAACCAGGGCCATTGCCATCCCAAAATTCTGAAGGCCATGATCGAGCAGGCACACAAGGTGACTCTGACTTCGCGAGCCTTTCGTAATGAGCAGCTTCCCCTGTTCTACAAAGAGCTTCACGAGCTGACCGGCTATGACATGGCGCTGCCCATGAACACTGGGGCCGAGGCCGTGGAGACCGCCATAAAAGCCGCCCGCAAGTGGGGCTACAAGGTCAAAGGCATCCCTGAAGAGAAGGCGGAAGTCATCGTATGCTTCAATAATTTTCACGGGCGAACCATCACAGAGGTGAGCTTCTCAACCAATAGTCAGTACCGCGACGGCTTTGGGCCCTTCACGCCGGGCTTCAAAGCTGTCCCCTTCGGCGACGCGCAGGCCCTGGAAGACGCCATCACTCCGCACACCTGTGCCTTTCTGGTCGAACCCATTCAAGGGGAAGCCGGCATCATTGTGCCTCCGCAGGGATACTTGAAGCGTGCGGCTGAAATTTGCCGTGAGAACCGCGTTCTTCTTTTAGCCGACGAGATTCAGTCGGGCTTTGGCCGGACCGGCAAACTGTTCGCGTATATGCACGAAGGCATCAAGCCGGATGTGTTGATCGTGGGCAAGGCGCTCTCCGGCGGCTTCTATCCGGTCTCAGCCGTGCTCTCGTCATGGGAAATCATGAGGCAGTTCGAGCCGGGAGACCACGGCAGCACATTCGGTGGCAATCCGCTCGGGTGTGCCGTAGCTCGCGCTGCTCTGCGAGTATTGACAGAAGAGAAGCTGGTCGAACGTTCCGCAGAATTGGGGGCCTACTTTCTGAGCTTGCTGCAGACCCTGCGCAGTCGCGATCTGAAGGACGTGCGCGGCAAAGGGCTATGGATCGGGATCGAACTCCTCAGCCCGGCTCGGCCATACTGTGAGGCATTGAAGGAAGAACAAATCCTGTGCAAGGAAACCCACGACCGGGTGTTGCGGATTTCACCACCCCTGGTCATCACAAGGAACGAGATTGACTGGGCCTTCGAGCGCATCAGCAGGGTGATTGAGAATCTGTCAGTGCGCTGATTGTGTGGGTAATAGACAAGGAGAAAATTTATGAGCACTCTTATCATGGACAAGACAGCCGACCTGGCGGGACCGGGCGTCGGCGACTACCGCGAACTGGAAAAGATTCTACCCTCAGACTATCACTCGCTGCTGAGTCCGAAAGAGACCCAGCAGGCCATCTTCCGCGTAAAACGCTACATCGAAGACAACCTGTGCAGCGAGCTTAACCTGATGATGGTCGAGGTGCCGCTTATCGTCGATGTGAAGAGCGGCGTCAACGACATGCTGGATCGCGACGGCTCGCGTACACCGGTTCAGTTCCACATTTCGAACGACCACAACCTCCATCCCGTCGAAGCGCAGGTGGTGCAGGCTGCCACCAAATGGAAGCGCATCGCCCTGAGACAATTCGATTGCAAAGCGGGGGAAGGCATCTGCACCGACATGCGCGCCGTAAGAAAGGACTATTTTCTGGACCACGACCATTCTGCGTACGTGGACCAGTGGGACTGGGAGCGTGCGATCACACCGGAACAGCGCAATGTCGTTTTTCTAAAAACGGTGGTGGCGAAGATCTGGAGAGTGCTGTTGGGGGCTGAAAAGTTTGCTCAAGGCATGTTTCCGCAGTTGAAGGACCCCCGTTATCCCGATCTGCCCGAGCAATTGGTCTTCTTACATGCGGAAGAACTTCTGGCGATGTATCCCGACCTGCCCCGCAAACAACGGGAAACCGAAGTACTCAAGAAGTTTCCCGCGATCTTCATTATCGGAATCGGCTACCCCTTGCGAGACGGCTACCCGCACGAGATGCGCGCTGCGGACTACGACGATTGGGTGACCGACACCCACGATCAGACGGGTAAACCCACGCACGGGCTGAATGGCGACATCCTGGTGTGGAACCCGGTCACTCAGCGGCGGCATGAACTGACTTCGATGGGAATTCGCGTCACTGCCGACGCGCTGAAAAGACAGTTGGAGATGACGGGTCAGTCTGACTTTCTGCAGTTGCCCTATCATCAAGCCATTCTCAACCATCAGATTCCGCTTTCGATCGGCGGTGGCATCGGGCAGTCGCGCACCTTGATGCTGTTGCTGCGCAAAGCTCACCTTGGGGAAGTCAGCGTCACCGTGTGGCCGGAGATTCTTAAAGAGATGTGCGCGAGAAGGAACATTTTTGTGCTGGAGTAGGCCCTTGTGGGGACTACGTGGAGCACGCGGTAGTTGAGTGCAATCGTCATACGACGGTTCGGGCAGTGTCCTCCGATCACAGGCCGGGGTGATCCTGGTTACTGTCCCGATTTCCTGGTCTTGCTAACCTTCGAGCAGGAGGTGTGCCATGCAAGTAAAAGACGTCATGACCTCGAAGCCCAGTTATTGCACGCAGTATTGGACAGTCGAAGCTGTGGCCGCCCTGATGGATCACGCGGGCACGGGTATCGTGCCAGTGGTGGAAGAGCTGCTTCATCGCAAGCTGGCTGGGGTTGTAACCGACCGGGATCTTTGCCTCAGGGTAGTGGCCCCGGGGAAATATCCGGCACAGACCTGGGTAAAAGAATGTATGACATCGCACCCAGCTTGCTGCCATCCCGAGGATAGCGTGGAAACCGCACTGCAATTGATGCGGGACAAGCGAGTGCGACGGCTGCCTGTGGTGGACGAAAAGTTGCAGCTTCAGGGGATGCTATCGATCAGTGATTTCATCCGCTGTGCCGGGGTGGACAAAACCCTGCTCAACGAGACTCTGGAAGGAATTTGCCAACGCAGCTTCGCGATTGAAGGCGACACGGCGCGTGTGTCAAAAGCCGCCTAGACGTATAGGCAGATCGAGTTTTCGTGCTTGATCCATGGGATGAACAAGAATCCGTTTTCGAGCACCATTGGTTTGTCTCCGAGAAGGTCTGTGGCGGGCGAAGCGCCGCCCAACCGCCGAATTTCTTTATTTGCGGCCCGACTCATGGCACAATCTATCTAGAGGTTCTCCCCATGTACCTTCGGCTGGCTTTCTGGACGCTCTCGCTGGCATACACGTCAGCTCTATTCTCGCGCACCACCCCCAGTTCCTCACCCGCCGTGATGCTCACCGCGGCGCTTTTCGGGGGGATGTTCGGCTTTAGCCTGGGCGCCCTGCTGATCAATCGACGCACCCGCAAGCGAGGCGTGCGCCGCGAAGTCTAGGTCAGCGCGCACGCACCCCTACGACAGGTGTTCTAAAGAGGCGATTTGCCCTCACGACTCGGCTTCTTCCATTCGAGCGGTTCTGCGGCGACGGGCTAAGCTTTCTTCCGGGAAATTGAGCGAATGAAATCCTCCGCGATCCGGTCCTCTATTTCGCGCCGAGAGGGCAGCGATCGCCGGCGGACACAGAACTCACAAGGACAGTTTGGGCGGGAAGTGCATTTTATGGAGGGTATCCGTGTCATCTGGACTCTTCCATCCCGGTCCGGCTCCCGCAGACTGCTTCGAGGGTCTACCCCTTCGAGGTTCCTGGTTGCGATGAGGGTTCTAAGGCATAGTCGTGGGTCTCGCCGCATTTTGGGCAAGTGAGATCAAGCGGACGTCCGGTCAGTTTCCCGGGCTTAAAGTCAGGCATTTGTTTGGCGTTCTGCTCCGCCATCTCTTCCAGAAAACTGGCGAAAACGTGACCGCAGGTTTTACATGACAGATCAGGGCGTGTTCCCTCACCGTTGGGGGCAACGCTCGGTTGCTTGTTTTCGCGATTTGATGCCTTGACCGTCATTTGCCTTACGCGGAGAGACCGTACTCCGAGAGCGTGATTGAGCGCTCTCCCGTCAGCTCGAGTCTAGTCGATTCCGTCACCCGCACCCCAGATTACGGAAGACGCGCTCCCGGCGGAGAGTGCGTCACACCTGCAAAGTCTTTGGCAGTGATGGCAAGGGCCCGCGGCGCTGACCAAGCGGCGGGCCTCATTCCGTTGCGCCACCAACGCGGATTCCTGGGGCTGGTAGCCGTTCATGGTGCGCAAAAACTTGCGCACGAAACAGTACGAGCCTTCCTATAAATCGCCTTGATTTTCGAGTCCCATATGGTAACGTGTTGCTCCCTCCCCTAGTGTGATTTCCCCCCATATTCAAGAGCCTGGGCCAAGCTGTGCGGATTTGCTGACGGGCCGAGTCAAGGAGCAAGTTGCGATGAGTCGATTCCGGGTGTTGCTGGCGCTTGCCGGGTTAGTGGTGGCGGGGTTTACGCTGAGCGCGGTCGCGGGTTTCCATCTTCCGAACCTGTTGCCATTCCGTGATCCCAGCGGCACTTTCAGGACGCTGGCATTGGGCCCGGTCGAGCTTTCGAATCCGTTCTTTGACGATTTGGGGACCAATGGCCGAAGCTGCGCCAGCTGTCATGATCCCGGCGAGGGATGGACCATCACTCCGCCGCAACTGCAGCAGCGCTTCCAGACCACCCAGGGGAAGGACCCCGTGTTTCGTCCGGTGGATGGGGCCAATTGTCCCAACGCCGACGTGTCGACGGTGGCGGCCCGAACCTCGGCGTACAGCCTGCTGTTGAGCAAGGGCCTGATCCGCATGTCGTTGCCGGTGCCGGCCAACGCCGATTTCACCATCACCTCGATCACCGACCCTTACAGCTGTCCGGAGACCACCGCCAGCCGGCCCTCTCTTTACCGGCGGCCGCTTCCCTCTACCGACCTGCGTTTTCTCACCGGGATCATGTGGGACGGGCGTGAGCCCAACTTGCGCAGCCAGGCCAGAGACGCGATCCTGGTGCATACCGAGCCGACACATCCGCCGACGGATTCGCAACTGCGGCAGATTGTGGACCTCGAGAGCTCGCTCTTCACCGCGCAGTCGGAAGACAATCAGGCGGGAAGCCTGATCGCGCAGGGCGCGCGCGGCGGCCCGCTCTTCCTGGCGTTGCAGCCTTTTCGCCAGGGGATTAATTCCGGCGCCAAGTTCAATCCTAACGCGTTTGACCTGTACTCCCGGTGGGCCAACGCGGGCGGCCCGAATGCCGCGGCGCGGCAATCGATCGCGCGCGGACAGGTGCTGTTCAACACTCGCGCCATGCTTATTTCCGGAGTGGCCGGGTTCAACGATGTTCTGGGCCAGGACCAGGTCATGGCCACCTGCTCGACCTGCCACAACGCGCCCAACGTTGGCAGCGGGACCGACCCGCGTTTTGCCATGATGAACATTGGAACCACATCTCCGACAGCGGATTTGCCCTACTACGTGATCAGTTGCAATGACGGCACGCAAACCACCACCACCGATCCGGGACGGGCGCTGATCACCGGCAAATGCGCCGACATCGGCAAATTCAAAACCCCGGGCTTGCGCGATCTGGCGGCGCGCGCGCCTTACTTCCATAACGGGTCGGCCGCGACCCTGGAGCAAGTGGTCAGCTTCTACGATCAGCGCTTCAATATGGGGCTAAGTCCGGACGAGACCGCCGACCTGGTGGCGTTTATGAGCACGCTGTAGGCGGTTCGCCGCGCACGCAGATGGAGGACGGGCGTCCTCGCCCGTCTTGCAGTGGCCTGTGCCCAACGGGCGGGACGCCCGCCCTCCATTGGACTGTCAGCCCCCAATAATTTTTGATTCGACCCTGGCTTTAGTCATCATCCGACGACACCGGTTCACCCACAATATTGTAGTAGACGTTTTTCGGCTTCTTCGGCTTGGCTGGTTCGGCCTTAACTGGCTCGGCCTTGGGCGTGGGCCGCACGGGACTCGGCGGCACCGGGTTCGCGGGTGCGCTAGCAATGTCTGCTGGCTTGGTTTCCGCTGTGGTCGCGACCGGCGGAGCCGCCGCCGGTTGCGGGACGGACGGGGACGAGCGTCCTCCATCAGGAGCAGCGGGGACAAGGATCGACGGAATGACGGGATACAACCTTGCGTCCTGCGCTGGGTCGGGCATCGGTGATGTGGCTGGGATAACCCCGAACTGCGGCGGTGCCGTCTCGGCCAGGGCGGCTGACGGCGCGACTTGAGGAACTACTCGTATCGGTCCTGGAGGCACAGCTGGAACCGGACTCTTCGATGTCTTGACTCTTCTCGTGGTTGGCTGCTGGAAGAAATAGTTGACTACCGCCGCCACCAGCCCGGCAATACAAAACTCGAACACGGAAACGAACAGGTCGGGATAGTTGTAGGGCCGCTGGGTGAAGGAAGTCGGCAATCCGGAAGATGGCCCCATCACATCGCCCAACCACGGCACAAACACATTGTTCACGACCGAAACGATCAAGCCCCAGAGGGCCTCCCCGAGGATGACTGCGATGATGAGCCGTGCCATCCACCGGCGCGCGTCCGCGCCCCCGGAGGTGAAGGGCTTCGCTGGTTGGTCCATAATTCTCCCGCCTTCAGAAGATTGTTACACATGGGCTGATTGCGCGAAAGGCGGCAGGATGGAGAATCGGGCAGCAAAGGGGGCGGACGGCCTGGACCGGGCAATTCTCTATTGCAGGGTAACGTGCAGCAGGTTGTGCTTCCCGTCGCAGCTGACGAGCAGCGTTCTCTCGCCTTTCGGAGCAAAATTGACCGCGAGCGTCCTGGACTGATCGTAGGCGGTGGATTGAGATTGGACTCGCACTCTTACCTGGTGCTCTCCTGACCTCAGTTCGAGCTTGTGGGATTCGCGGCCCTGGGCCTTGCGAAAGACCAGCAGCGGGTTTTTGGGGTCAGAGTGCAATGCCTGGGTGTACACCAGATGGCTATCCAGCCAGAGCGAAGCGCGGGCATCCGTGAAGGGATGTTCGATTTCCAGATCAAGCTCTGCGTTGGCCGGGCGATGTGGGGCTGGGATGTCGACGGCCTGGGTCTGCACCGGGCTGATGGCTGGCGGGCGAGGCAGGGGCGGCGGCGGTGGCTCGATCTCGTAAGTTCGGGAAAAAACCACAAACATGACGGTGGCGGCCACCAGCCCCAAGGCCAGCAGGCGGTTCCGGGTCAACGCCAGTGACGGCAAGGCCATCTTCGCGATGCCGCCATCCGCATCCGCCAGGGAGGGTTTTTTGGATAGCGACGACCGGACGAGGGACGTGTTTCGGGTTGCGTCGTCCGGCAATTGCGAAATTCGCTCTTGCTTCAGATCCACCCTCGGAACCAGCCCGCAGCTTTCCCGCAGCCGCTGAATGTCGCGGGCCATTTCCCTGCCGGACTGATATCTCTGGGCCGGGTTCTTGGCGATCGCCTTTGAAACCACGAGATCGAGCGCGGGCGGAAAGCTGATGTCATAGTTTGCCACCGCCAGCGGTTCGTGGTTGGCTAGTTTGAAGCACACGGTCGCGATACTGTTTCCCTGGAAAGGTCTCTGACCGGTGAGCATGAAGTACAGCACTACGCCCAGGGAGAATAAGTCCGAGCGCGCGTCCCCGCCTTCGTCACTCAACTGTTCCGGAGCCATGTAGGCCGGGCTTCCCAGGACTCGTCCGTGCTGGGTCAGTTGTGTCTGGTTGAACTTCGCAATACCGAAGTCCGCAATCTTGGCGTGACCGTCCGGGGTGACCAGGATATTCGCCGGCTTGATATCGCGATGGACGACTCCCTGGGAGTGCGCGTAGTCGAGGGCTTCCGCCACCTCTTGCGTCAATTGCAGCGCCGTGGCGAGGGGCAACGGCTTGTTCTCTGCGCCCAGAATCTGGCTGAGCGACTTGCCTTTGACGTATTCCATCACCAGGTAAGGCGATCGTGTTTCCGGGTCCTCGCCGACGTCGAACACCGTGATGATGCCGGGATGCGAGAGTCGGCCCGCGGCCTGAGCCTCCACCACGAAGCGCCCGCGATATTCGCGCTCGGCATCCAGCTCCAAGCCGGCAGGGGAAACCGTCTTGATGGCGACCATGCGGTTGATTTTTGGGTCCAGGGCACGGTAGACAACGCCCATGGAGCCGCGCCCGATGCGGGCGTTGATCTGGTATCGGCCGAGATGTTTGACCGGGTGTGTGGCCATGAGCTGACTGAATTCAGGAACCCAGGCTCATATTAGGCGATCACGTCCAGCGCTTGCCCCTCTTCCGTACGGTCTCTGATTACCTGAGTAACCCGGTTACCAGTGAATGCATTGCGAAAGTAGCGGGCAAAAATCAGGGCCGACCTTAGGGTCGGCCCCGACAATCCGGATTTCTGATTTGATTTCCGAGGAAGAGCCGTTCAGTCCTGGGCAGTGACCAGCGGCATATGCACCAGGTGCTCGCTCAGGAACCATACCTGCAATTCGTTGGTCCGCAGAACGTCGCTGACCGCCAGGTCGTTGGTTCCATCGTCGCCCAGTTGATCCGCCCGCTCGGCTAGTTCGCGGCACTGGCCGATGATGACCTTGTGGGCGTCCAGCAGGCGTGAGAGTTGGACTGGGACTTCTTCGCGTCCGCGCGGCGGCCGCTCGATCTTGGTGGTCTCCGCAACATCGGCCGCCATGGCGAGGCTCACGCCTCCCAACAGCTGGATGCGCTCGGCAATCGTGTCAACCAATTCCGACTGCTCGCCGTAATGTTTGTCGAACAGAAGATGAAGCTGGTAGAAAGTGGGTCCGGCGACCTGCCAGTGCGATTTCTTGTACAGATCGCGCAGGGTCATGGTGTCGGCCAGAAGCTGGTTGAGATGCTCGGTCATTTCCAGACGGACGGGCTCTGCCAGTTCCAAGGGCAAAGCATGGCTTACCGTGCCGTACTTCTGGATTTCAGCAGCGCGTTGGTTAAAGTGGGGCTGGGCGGTAATGCCACCGTTGTGGCCCGCGGTTTTCTTGGACATCGGGATTCTCCTCTTTGGATTTCCTAAATTTGCAGATTCCTGCTTTTTGAATTCCTGATACCGGTCCTTAAAACTTAGCCGGGTGTGATGGGCGTTTCCGGTTATGGGTTGCTGGTAAGATTTATGCCAGAGAGAGCTAGACGAACCCTATTATAGCGCTTGCCAAATCGGGATGGAGTGCGCAGGGCGGCCACCTCGATTTCGCGCGGGCCGGCGTGCCAGCAAAATTCCGCATAATTGACTATCATGTTAAGCATTCGCTGATGGAGAAAACCAGACGTGGCTGAGACGCAGACGACCAATGGAGTGGAAGTTCTCGAAACCCGGGAGTGGCTGGATTCGCTGGATTATGTCCTGTCGCAGGGCGGCCCGGAGCGGGCCGGACGCCTGCTGCAGCAACTCTCGCTGCACGCCCGTCGCGCCGCCGGTGTCAACCTTCCCTTTACCGCGACTACTCCTTACCAGAACACGATTGCTTCGCGGCAGCAGCCGCCTTTTCCCGGCAGCCAGGAAATGGAGCGGCGCATCAAGAGCCTGGTGCGCTGGAACGCACTGGCCATGGTGGTGCGGGCCAACAAAATCGAGAGCGGCATTGGCGGACATATTTCCACGTTCGCCTCCGCGGCCACGCTCTATGAAGTCGCATTCAATCATTTTCTGCAGGCCCGAACTGAATCCGGAGATCGCGACCTGGTTTACTTCCAGGGCCACGCCGCACCCGGCATGTATGCCCGCGCCTACCTGGAAGGCCGCATTCCCAAAGAGAAGCTGCAGAATTTCCGGCGTGAACTGAAGCCCGGCGGCGGCCTGTCTTCTTATCCTCACCCCTGGCTGATGCCCGACTTCTGGGAATTTCCCACGGTCTCGATGGGGCTGGGTCCGATCCAGGCCATCTACCAGGCGCGTTTCATTCGCTACCTGGAAAATCGTGGATTGAAGAAATCGACCGGAGGCCGGGTCTGGGCGTTCCTGGGCGACGGAGAGATGGATGAGCCGGAGTCGCTGGGCTCCATCACTTTGGCCTCGCGCGAGCGCCTAGACAACCTGATCTTTGTGATCAACTGCAACCTGCAGCGCCTGGATGGGCCGGTGCGCGGCAACGGCAAGATCATTCAGGAGCTGGAAGCAATCTTCCGCGGCGCCGGCTGGAACGTGATCAAGGTCATCTGGGGCAGCGACTGGGACAGCCTGATCGGCAATGATCGCGACGGAATCCTGGTCAAGCGCATGGGCGAGATCACGGACGGCCAGTATCAGAAATATTTTGTCGAGAGCGGCGCCTACTTCCGGCACAACCTGTTCGGCAGCGATCCCCGCCTGCTGAAGATGGTGGAGCATCTTTCCGACGAACAGCTCTCCCGCATGCGGCTGGGCGGTCACGATCCCATCAAAGTGCACGCCGCCTATAAGGCGGCCACCGAGCACAAGGGAGCGCCCACGGTCATTCTGGCCAAGACCATCAAAGGCTATGGCCTGGGCGAGGCGGGTGAAGGCAAGAACATCACCCACCAGCAGAAAAAACTGAACGAAGATGAACTGCGCGTGTTCCGTTCGCGCTTCGGAATCCCCATTGCGGATGATGACCTGCAGGATGCACCCTTCTATCGACCAGTGGACGATAGTCCGGAAATCCGCTACATGCTGGAGCGCCGCAAGCAGCTGGGCGGCTACCTCCCCGAGCGCAAGGTGCGTTCCCAGCCGATTGCTCCGGTTTCGGATGCTCATTTCGAGGAGTTTCACAAAGGCACGGACGGTCGTGAAGTCTCGACCACCATGGTTTTCGTGCGGCTGCTGGGAAAACTTTTGCGCGATCCGGAAGTCGGCAAGCTGATCGTGCCCATCATCCCCGACGAAGCCCGCACCTTCGGCATGGAAGCGCTCTTCCGCCAGGTGGGCATTTACTCGAGCGTGGGCCAGCTCTATGAGCCGGTAGACATGGACACGCTCCTTTATTACAAGGAAGCCAAAGACGGTCAGATTCTCGAGGAAGGCATCACCGAGGCCGGGTCGATCTGCTCGTTTATTGCCGCCGGAACCGCCTACGCCAATCACGGGATCAATACGATCCCGTTCTTTATTTATTACTCGATGTTCGGCTTCCAGCGCATTGGAGACTTCATCTGGGCGGCGGCCGATATGCGGACGCGGGGTTTTCTGATCGGCGGCACCGCCGGCCGCACGACACTGGCGGGCGAAGGATTGCAGCACCAGGATGGTCACAGCCACGTGCTTGCTCTGTCCGTTCCCAACCTTCTGGCTTACGACCCAGCGTTCGCCTATGAGATCGGTGTCATTATTCAGGACGGCATCAAGCGCATGTATGTCGACCAGGAGTCCATCTTCTATTACCTGACCGTCACCAACGAGCCCTTGCCCATGCCCGCCATGCCGGAAGGAAAAGATGTTCGCGAGGGTATTCTGAAGGGCATCTACCGCTTCCGTGCGTCAACCAAGAAAGACGCCAAACTGCGCGCCCAGCTCTTCGGCAGTGGCACCATCATGTACGAAGTCCTCAAGGCCCAGCAGGTGCTCGAAGAAAAATACGGCGTGGCGGCGGATGTGTGGAGCGTGACCAGCTACAAACAGCTTTATCGCGATGGCAACGACTGCGAGCGCTGGAACATGCTGCACCCCGGTGCAACTCCGCGGGTGCCGTTTGTCAGTCAGGCGCTGAAGGACGCGGAGGGCGTCCTGGTAGCGGCCTCCGATTACATGAAGGTGTTGCCGGAATCGATCGCCCAGTGGCTGCCTGGTCCGCTGATGGCTTTAGGCACCGACGGTTTCGGGCGCAGCGAAAGTCGAGTTGCGCTGCGCGATTTCTTCGAGGTGGACGCGAAACATATCGTGCTGGCCACGCTGACGGCGCTGCAGCGCGACAAGGCGATCAAGCTCGAAGTGCTGCAGCAGGCCGTAAAAGATTTGGGCATCAATCCGGACAAAGCGAATCCGGCAAATACTTAAAGCGTAGCGCCGCCGGGACGGCGGCGCTACGAAGACCATGCGCGAGCGCCTCACTCGTGCTGGGCCTGTGGGGCTGCCGCACGAGCGAGGGCGCTCGCGCCCACATCGAACCAGTTTGGGAGTGAACGATCAGTGACAGAATTCAAGCTTCCGGAACTCGGCGAAAATATTGACCAGGGCGACCTGGTGAGGCTGATGGTCTCGCTCGGCGCCAGCGTCACCGCCGGCCAGCCCGTGATGGAACTGGAAACCGACAAAGCGGTGGTCGAGGTTCCGTCTTCCGTTACCGGCACAGTCAGCGAGATTCGCGTCAAGGAAGGCCAGAAAGTAAAAGTCGGCCAGGTGATCTTCACCGTGGAAAATGGGGCGGGAGCGAAAGCCAAGGCGGTCGAAGCCAAGCCCGACGGGGCCAAGACCCCAGCCGCGAAAGCGCCGGCGGAAAAACCTGCGCCGGTTTCGAAGCCGTCGGCGCCCGCTGCTCAGGCCTCAGCAGCATCCGCTCCCGCTCCGGTCGCGTCTGGTGCGTCTGACTTCAGGCTGCCCGAGTTGGGCGAGAACATTGATCAGGGCGATCTGGTAAGGCTGATGATTTCTCCGGGCTCCAAAGTTTCCGAAGGCCAGCCCGTCATGGAACTGGAAACCGACAAGGCCGTGGTCGAGGTGCCATCCTCGGTGACGGGCACGGTCAAAGAAATTCGGGTGAAGGAAGGCCAGAAGATAAAAGTCGGCCAGGTGATCTTCACCCTGGAGGGCGGTACGTCGGCGCCGGAGAAGGCAAAGCATGTTCCGGTTGAGCACATTTCCGAACAGCACGAGGCCCGGCTGTCAGTGCAGGCGGCCATTGAGGCCGAGGGAAAAACTCCCGCCCAGGTTTTCCTGCCGGACCAGCCCCCGCCGCCGCCACCCAAAACGTTTGCCATGCCAGAGCAACTGGGCAAGGTGGCGGGAACGGAGCATCGCGCGCCTGCGCCGGCTGCGCCTCATGTCCGCCGCCTGGCGCGAGAAGTCGGCGTGGATATCTATGACGTGAAGGGCTCGGGCCCGGGTGGACGCATCAGCGAAGATGACGTGAAGGCGCGCGCCAAAGCCTTGCTGAGTTCCGTCGCTGCCGCGTCTCAAGCCGGAGGGGGACGCCAATTTGCGCAACCCGAGCTGCCCGATTTCGCCAAATTCGGAAAAGTCGAGCGCGTCTCCATGCGCGGCGTGCGGCGCAAGACCGCCCAGCATCTATGGGAGGCCTGGACCACCATCCCGCACGTCACCCAGCAGGACAAAGCCGACATCACGGAACTGGAGCAATTGCGCGCCCGCTTCGCGCCCAAAGCGCAGGAAGCCGGCGGCAAGATGACGGTGACGGCCATCGCTTTGAAAGTGTGCGCTTCGGCGCTGAAAGTTTTCCCGCAATTCAATGCCAGCATCGACATGGCGAAGGAAGAAATCATCTACAAGCAGTACATCAATATCGGCGTCGCCGTGGACACCGACCGCGGCCTGCTGGTCCCGGTGCTGCACGAGGTGGACAAGAAGAATATTGTTGAACTGGCTGCCGAGCTGACTCAGCTGTCGAAGAAAGCCCGCGACAAAAAGCTCGCCCCTTCAGAGATGGAGGGCGGGACGTTCACGATTACAAATCTTGGCGGTGTTGGCGGCACCGGATTTTCCCCCATCGTAAATTTCCCTGAAGTTGCGATTCTGGGGCTGTCACGTTCCAGCATGGAGCCGGTTTGGATGAACGGCAAGTTCGAACCCCGGCAAGTTTTGCCGCTTTCGCTCTCCTATGATCATCGCCTGATCGACGGCGCCGACGCGGCCCGGTTCCTGCGCTGGATCGCGGAGGCGTTCGAACAGCCTTTCCTGCTTTCGGTGCAGGGATAGACTTCGAATGAAAAATCTGAAACCACAGGGGACACGGAGGACACAGAGGAAATCCCGCCGCATTCCTCTGAGTCTTCAGTGCCCTGTGTGGTGAAAAACCTTCTGACGAATGACTGAAACTTCAAGCTTGCATATCGCAGTGGTGGGCGGAGGCCCGGGCGGCTATGCCGCGGCATTTCTCGCCGCCGATCTCGGGTTGAAAGTCACGCTGATTGATCCGGAGGCGAATCCAGGCGGAGTCTGCCTCTACCGCGGTTGCATTCCGTCGAAAGCGCTGCTGCACGTGGCCAAGCTGATCGATGAAGCCCGTCATGCGAAAAATTGGGGGATTGAGTACGCCGATCCCAAGATTGATCTGGCTCGCCTGCGTTCCTGGAAAGAAGGCGTGGTCAAGAAGCTGACCGGCGGCCTGGGTATCCTTTCGAAGCAGCGCAAAGTCGAATACATTCAGGGACGCGCGGCATTTGAGAATTCGAATACGTTGCGGATTGCGAAATCCGCCGGCGGCGACGAAAGCCTGACTTGCGATCGCATCATCCTCGCGACCGGCTCGCGTCCCGCGATCATTCCTGCTTTCAAACTCGACACCCCGCGAGTCATGGATTCCACCTCCGCGCTGGATCTCAGCGAGGTGCCGGGCACTTTGCTGGTGATCGGCGGCGGCTACATCGGCCTGGAGTTGGGCACGGTGTATGCGGCGCTGGGCTCGAAGGTTTCCGTGGTTGAGATGCTTCCCGGCCTGCTGCCCGGCGCCGATCGCGATCTGGTTCTTCCCCTGCACAAGCGGATCGAAAAAAGTTTCGCTTCCATCATGCTGAACACAACGGTGGCTGCCGTGAAAGACGAAGGCAACGGCATTCGCGTGACCTTCGACGGTCCCGAAGTCAAGGAACGCGAGAAAGTCTTCGACAAGGTTCTGGTGTCGGTGGGGCGTAAACCGAATTCTGAAATTCCCGGCCTGGACAAGACCCAAGTGCAAGTCGGGCCGCGCGGATTTATTCAGGTGAACAAGCAGCTGCAAACCAGCGATCCCGCAATCTACGCCATCGGCGATGTGGTCGGGGAGCCCATGCTTGCCCACAAGGCTTCGCACGAGGGGCGCACCGCAGTCGAAGCCATTGCCGGACACAAAGTCGCATTCGAGCCGGCGGCCATTCCGGCTGTGGTGTTTACCGATCCCGAGATCGCCTGGTGCGGGCTTACCGAGACGCAGGCACAGAAGGAGAACCGCGAGATCAAAGTCGCGAAATTTCCCTGGGCCGCCTCGGGCCGGGCCATGACGGTGGACCGGACCGAAGGCCTGACCAAACTTATCCTCGATCCGCAGACCGAACGCGTGCTTGGGGTCGGTATCGTGGGCGTAGGGGCGGGAGAACTGATCGCCGAAGGCGTGCTGGCGGTGGAGATGGCCGCTCTGGCCAAAGACATTGCCCTGACCATTCACCCCCATCCCACGCTCTCTGAGACGGTGATGCAAGCGGCTGAAGTCTTCTTTGGCACCAGCACCGACATATACCGGCCGAAGAAGAGTTGAGCGAGGGCGTTGCGTTGGCGCTACGCCGAAGGGGATCATGTTGGCTTTGTTGAAACGAACCCGCTGGCTGCTTCTCTGCCTGGCCATCGCTTCCCCGGCGCTGGCCTATCAACTGCTGCCTGGGCAGCCGGCCAAGACGGGAAGCGCCACGAATGGCGCCACGGCCGATCCTCTCGGTCGCGATACGCCAAGCGGCACGCTGTATGGATTTCTTCAGGCCGCCCAGGCGGGAAATTATTCGATTGCGGCCCAGTATCTGCAGATGTCCCCTGCCCGCCGCCTGACCCAAGGCGACGATATCGCCTCCAAACTGAAAGTGGTGATTGACCGGTCCTTTTCCGGCGACCTGCGGCGCATCAGCAATCAGCCCGACGGGACGCCGCAGGAAGGCGTGCCCCTGGACAAGCAAAGAGTGGGCAGCCTGACCTCCGGGGATGTCGACGCCGATCTCGTTCTCGTCCGGGTCTCCGAAAATGGAGGACGAATCTGGCTCATCTCCTCTGAGACTTTGGCCAAGGTCCCCGAACTCTACGAACAGGCGGCGGTCCATCAAGTCGAAACGCATCTCCCTCAGGTCCTGGTGCGGCACCAGTTCCTGGGGCTTCCCTGGTGGCAGTGGATCGCGATCCTGTTGGCAATTCCGGCGGCCGCGTTGCTGGGATGGATCACGCGTTCAAATCCTCAGGCTGCCCTGGTATTTCTGGGCCCACTATCGCAAGCATGCAGTGGCCGCAGCGTGGAGTTCGTTCGAGCGGCCGCTTTGGCTGGTGCTGGGAGTCCTCGCCCACGGCATTCTGGTTTCTTACCTCCGTATTCCGGTGCTGCAACGGCATCACTACCAGCAGATCGCCGGAGTGGTGGCGGCGATCGGGGCCAATTGGCTGCTATGGCGGGTTTTGCGGGAAGTGATGCGGAGCGTGCGGCACCGCGCCGTGCTTTCGGGGCGGATGGAAACCGGCTCGCTCATTATTCTGGGCGAACGCATACTGAAAGTCGCGATCGTCGTCCTGGCCCTTTTCGTCATCCTCGGTACTCTCGGCGTCAACCTGACCACACCGCTTGCCGGGCTGGGCATCGGCGGCATCGCCGTGGCTCTGGCTGCGCAGAAGACCCTGGAGAACCTGCTGGGCGGGGTTTCACTGCTCAGCGACGAAGTCATCCGGGTGGGTGATTTCTGCCGTTTCGGGGACCGCGTGGGCACGGTGGAAGACATCAGCCTGCGCTCCACGCGCGTCCGCACCAACGATCGCACGGAACTCTCCATCCCCAACGGATCGCTGGCGACCATGACGGTGGAGAATTTCAGCCGGCGCGACAAAATCCTCTTTAACACCAAGATTGGCCTGCGCTATGAGACCTCGCCGGACCAGATGCGCTATGTGCTGGTGCAAGTGCGCCGCCTGCTCTACGAGCATCCCAAGGTGGAGACCGAAGGCGCCCGTAACCGCTTCGTCTCGTTCGACGAGAGCTCGCTCGGCATGGAAATATTTTGCTACATCCTGACCCGCGACATCGCGGAGTTCCTGGCGGTCCGCGAAGATATCCTGCTTCGGATCATGGATATTGTGGATGCGGCGGGCACCGGAATCGCCTTCCCTTCGCAGACCGTCTATCTCGGCCGTGACACCGGCGTAGACAAGCAAAAGGCGGAGAAGGCCACGCAGGAAGTACACAAGTGGCGGGACGAACACCAATTGCCCTTTCCCGATTTCACCCCCGCCGATATTTCGGAGATCAGCAATTCACTGCCTTATCCGCAACCGGGTTCGGCGGTCGGAAGAAAGCAGCAGACGCCTGAGCAGAACTAGCCTGCCGGCGGCCTCGATTTGGTGGAGATATCCTATGCGGCGTGCGGTTCATGTTGTCTTGCTCATGGTTGGGGTTGCGGTTTTCGTGCCGCCAGTTCATTCCTGGGAGGTTCCCATGCAGAGTTCTATGGCGAGCACGGCGCCTGCAGCTGAAGTCGCCCCGCCCTGGATCAAAGATTCTGTCGCCAGGATGGAAAGGGAACTGGTCGCCAAGTACGGCGAATCGCAGCGCTCCAGGGCCCAGCGCGGATTGCGGCAGGTGGCTGAGTTCTGGCGCGCCGAAGACGGCGACGCGTCCGTCTTCGAGGATTTAGTCCGCGCCAACTTCGCCGGAGACCAGGCCACGCTGGATACGATGTTCAACCGCCTCGAGAGTCTGCTGGAACAGTTGGGCGGACATATGCACGAGATCAACCGGGAATTCCGCCAGCAGTCGGACCTTGATCTCGGCCCGGTGCTTCCGTTCGACGAAATTATCGCCGGCTACGATCCCTCGGCCCATGTTTTAGACGATTTCTTTCAGAACAAAATCGCTTTCGTGGTGCTGCTGAATTTCCCTCTGACCACGCTCGACCAGCGCCTCAAGGATGGTCCATCATGGTCGCGCCGGCAGTGGGCCGAGGTACGGCTGGCGGAGGGCTTTTCCAAGCGCATTCCGGCGGATGTGAACCTGGGGATCGCGCAGGCCGGAGCGCAAGCGGAACAATACATCGCGGAATACAACATCTGGATGTACCACCTGCTCGATGCCCGGGGACAGCGCCTGTTCCCGCCGAAGATGCGCTTGCTCAGCCACTGGAACTTGCGCGACGAGATCAAGGCGGACTATGCCGATGCGTCCAGCGGCCTGGCCAAGCAGCGCATGATTCAGCAGGTGATGGAGCGCATCGTCACCCAGACGATCCCCGCAGCCGTCATCAACAATCCCGGGTTCGATTGGAATCCGTTCAGCAACGAGGTGACGGTTGCGGCGGTCAAGGATTCGGACGCCGCGACGCCTGCCGCCAAACCCAGTAACACGCGCGAACCCGACACTCGTTATGCCACCCTGCAAAAGACTTTTTTCGCTTCCGAGAAAGCCGATCCTTACTCGCCCACCGCGCCCACGCTGATCGCTCGCCGCTTCGACGAAGATCGGGAGATTCCGGAAGCGCGGGTCCGGGCCATGCTGGAGCAGGTATTGACGTCGCCGCTGGTTCCGCAGGTGGCGAAGCTGATCGAAGCGCGGCTGAAGCGTCCTCTGGAGCCGTTTGACGTCTGGTACAGCGGCTTCCGGCCGGGCAGCCAGTACACCGAGGCGCAACTGGATCAGATGGTGGCGAAGAAATATCCGACCGCGCAGGCCTACCAGCAGGACATTCCCAACCTGCTGATGAAACTGGGATTTTCTCCCGAGCGGGCGCAGCACGTCGCCGACAATATCATCGTGGACCCGGCGCGCGGCTCCGGTCACGCCATGGGCGCGGAAATGCGCGCGGAGAAGGCGCACCTGCGGACCCGCGTAGAAAAGAGCGGCATGAATTACAAAGGCTATAACATCGCCGTCCACGAAATGGGACATAACGTCGAGCAGACTTTCTCCCTCAACGATATTGACCACACCTTGCTGAAAGGCGTTCCCAACACCGCATTCACCGAGGCGCTGGCCTTTGTTTTCCAGGGCCACGACCTCGAATTGCTCGGTCTGCCCGCGCCCGATGCCCGCAGCCAGTCAGAAAAGACGCTGAATGATTTTTGGGGCACTTACGAAATCGCCGGCGTCGCCTTAGTGGACATGGCGGTCTGGCACTGGATGTATGACCACCCCCACGCCACGCCGAAAGAACTCAACGATGCCACGGTACAGATTTCGAAAGACGTCTGGAACCAGTACTACGCCCCGGTCTTTCATAAGAAAGATGTGGTGCTTCTCGGGATCTATTCGCACATGATTGATTCGTTCCTCTACCTGCCCGACTATCCCATCGGACATATGATTGCGTTTCAGATTGAGGAGCAGATGAAGAAGGCAGGATCGATCGGGCCGGAGTTTGAACGTATGGCGAAGATGGGGGACGTGACGCCGGATCTCTGGATGGAGAATGCTACTGGAAAGCCTGTCGGCCCGGAAGCCTTGTTGGAAGCCACACAGGCTGCGCTCGCCGTTGCCGGTACTCGCTGAGTCTGAGCGACTATCAGTGATTTTATCGTCATCTCGGGCGTAGTAGAAAGACCTGCTGCCTGCATCCAGAGAAAGTTCGACGTCCAACACAAGGTCCCTCGACTTCGCTCGGGATGACAGTGCCGAGACGGGCACGTTGGTCTAGAGACTTTAGAACCGGTCAGATCACCGCTGGCCTTCGAAGCAAAACCGGATGCTCATCATCGGACCAGCCCTTAAATCCCCAAGTCATGGGAAAACCGCCAGTTCGAAGAACCTGATTCCTTGCAGACGTAGGGCTTCCACATCGTTTGCTCGGCCGGCCGGCAAAGTTGGGGAGAATTTGGCACGCCCAATGCCAATCTCGCACTCGCCAATTACCACAGTAACTTGCCGCTCCTGAGCACCCTACCTACCATTAAACGCTATGAGTTACCAAGCGCTCTTATTCTGCCCGGATGAAAAAACCGCCCGCGTAGTGAGCCAGGTGTTGAGTGAACTCGAGTTTAATGTCGAGCCCTGCCACGAACCTTTTGCCGCGGTAAAAAAATTGATGGTGCAGCACTTCGATGCCATCGTGGTGGACTGCGATAACGAGCAGAACGCGGCCCTGTTGTTCAAGAGCGCCCGCAACTCAGGTTCGAACCAGGCTTCATTGGCGGTTGCGGTGGTGGAGGGGCAGGCGGGCGTGGCCAAGGCCTTTCGCCTGGGCGCGAATCTGGTTCTGACCAAACCCATTCATGTAGAGCAATCCAAAGGCACGTTGCGGGTTGCCCGCGGCCTGCTGCGCAAGGGACAGGCAGCCAAGCCGGCCGCAGCGGCACCGAGCGGGGCGCCTCCGACGATGTTTGCGCAACCATCGGTAGCCGCGCCGTTTCCGCCGCCACAAAAAATTGCAGCGCCGCCATCGCTGAGCGCTGCCGCATTCGAGCTCGATGCGGAGCCCATGCCCGCGCCCGATCCTGCGGACGCCGCCTTGCTCGAGTACATGCCGGACTCCCCGGTTTCGAGCGCCGACAATTCAGCGCGGCCGGCGGCGGAATCCGACCCTTCGAAACAGTATCCCTGGCAGCCGCGCAAGCCCCTGGCGGAGCCGATGGCGTCCGCCCTGCGCAAAGCCGCGGAAGCCGCGGGAAAATCCGAGTTTGACGCTGCGGCCCCGCGTGTGACCGGCGCCTCGCAGGCCAGCGCTATACAGCAAGGCATTCCGCAAACCGGCAGTGCACAATCTGGGATCGCGTTGGGAAAGACGGGCGCAGCCGCCGCACCAGCCCGGGCCAAGGAAATTCCCGCTCCCGATGCCAAGAAGTTGGGACTGGAGCCGACTGCGAGCGCAATCACCGTACCTCCGACCGACGCGGTCAAGAGGATCGAGGACCCATCGGCGGGCGATGGCTGGGATTCAAACTCATCCGCAACGGTCGTGGAAGCGCCGAGCTTTGGCTCGCTCGATGACAACCAGCAAGCTTCCGATGGGGGTGGCAGCAAGAAGACCCTGCTGATCGCGGTCGTGCTGCTTGGACTCGCGGCCGCGGGTTATTTCGGCTGGACGAAAATGCAGTCGGCGCATCCCCAATCGGCGCCCCAATCGGCTGCTCCGGCAACGCCTGCGTTACCGCCACCGCCTGCGGCCTCGGCCCCGGAGTCCCAACCCGCTACCGGCGATATGGTGTCGCCGCAGGGGGAACCAGATCTCAGTGGCGCAAACGCGGTTCCGGTTCCATCCAAGCCTTCAGCTGCGGTGATCGCGGAAGGTCCCGGGGTCAAGACTTCAAGCCCAGCCAAGGCGACGCCCGCGGAGGATGAAATCACGATTGTCAAAGCCCCCGCGACTGACAAGACGGAAGCGGCGCCGGTCCTGATGGTCAAGAACGGTTCCTCGACCGAGCCGCGGCCTGAACCCGAGGCGCAGGAGTTGGTGCAAGCGCCCGCCCTTACCAGCATCGCCAGTGGCGCCACTACCAGGGCGTTGTCTGGCATCGTCAATACCAACGCGATCAATGCCGAGAAAGCGCCCCAGCAGAAGCTGAGAATTTCGCAGGGCGTTTCGCAGGGACTGATCATCAAGAAAGTCCAGCCGGTGTATCCTGCGCAAGCGCGGCAGATGCATCTCGAAGGGACAGTCGAACTGCAGGCCAACGTCGCCGAGTCGGGCAGCATCTCCAGCGTCAAACAACTGAGCGGCGACCGGGTCCTGGGGCGCGCCGCCATGGACGCGGTGCGGCAGTGGAAGTACAAACCGTACTATCTGAATGGTCAGCCGGTCGAAGTCGAAACTCAGATTACGGTGAACTTCAAACTTCCTTAGATTACGGCCCAAAAGAAATAGACCGGCGGCGCAAGGACTCAACCCTTGCGCCGTTTGTTTTGCCCCGAGCGCCGCGGGCGCGAGACTCTCCCCCGGAACAGTCTTAACCTCACGAGTTATAATCATGAGATACCCACTCGCCGATATTGCCTTCTGTGAGGGGGCAGGGCCGATTCTTATGGACTTCAAGCTAGTCAGCGACTACAAGCCGCGCGGCGACCAGGCCACCGCGCTTGAGTCCCTGGTCAGGGGTGTTTTCGATCGCGAGCAACACCAGGTTTTGCTGGGGGTCACGGGGTCGGGCAAGACCTACACCATGGCCAAGGTGATCGAGCAGGCCAACCGGCCCGCCATCGTGATGGCGCACAACAAGACCCTGGCAGCGCAGCTCTATCACGAATTCAAGAGTTTCTTTCCCCATAATGCCGTGGAATATTTCGTTTCTTATTACGATTACTACCAGCCTGAAGCCTACGTTCCCGCCGCTGACCTTTACATCGAGAAGGAAGCCACCATCAATGACGAACTGGACAAGCTGCGGCTCTCCGCGACCCGTTCGCTGTTTGAGCGGCGCGATTGCCTGATCGTGGCTTCGGTGAGCTGCATTTACGGCCTGGGGTCTCGCCGAGGCGTATTACGGCATGCTGCTTTTTCTGGAAAAAGGCCAGAAGATCAAGCGCGAGGACATTACCCGCAAGCTGGTCGAGATTCTCTACGAACGGACCGATGGCGATTTCCGGCGCGGCACTTTTCGGGTGCGCGGCGACGTGATCGAGATTTTCCCCACTTACGACGACATGGCGTATCGCATTGAGTTGTGGGGCGACGAAGTCGAATCGCTGTCGCAGATCGATCCCCTGTTCGGGACCGTGAAGCAGAAGTATGTGCGCCTGCCGATCTATCCGAAGACGCACTACGTGATGAAGCCGGAGACACGGTCGAAGGCGGTCGAGTCGATCCGGACAGAACTGGCGTGGTGGGAGGCAGAGCAGGAAAAACAAGGCCACCTGGTGGAGGCTCAGCGCGTGCACCAGCGCACCATGTACGACCTGGAAATGATCAAGGCCATGGGCTACTGCCATGGCATCGAGAACTACTCCCGCCATTTCACCGGCCGTCTGCCGGGCGAGCCGCCGCCGACGCTGCTCGATTATTTTCCGCGCGACTACCTGATGTTCATTGACGAATCGCACCAGACGGTGCCGCAGCTGCACGGCATGTATCACGGCGACCGCTCGCGCAAGGAGACGCTGGTGGAATACGGTTTCCGCCTGCCCTCGGCGCTGGATAATCGCCCGCTGACGTTCGAAGAATTCGAACACCGGATGAACCAGATCATCTACGTTTCCGCCACGCCCGGCCCTTACGAGCTGACCAAGTCGGCGGGCGTGGTAGTGGAACAGATTATTCGTCCCACCGGCCTAGTCGATCCGCCGGTTGAAATTCGGCCAGTGAAAGGCCAGATCGACGACTTGCTGCACGAAATCCGCGAGCGCGTGGCCCGCGGGGAACGAGTGCTGGTGACCACGCTCACCAAGCGCATGGCGGAAGACCTGGCCGAGTATTACAGCGAAGTCGGCGTAAAGTGCCGCTACATGCACTCCGAAATCGAGACTCTGGAGCGGGTGAAAATCCTGCGCGATCTGCGCAAGGGCGAGTTCGATGTGCTGATTGGTATCAACCTGCTGCGCGAAGGGCTCGATCTTCCCGAAGTGTCGCTGGTGGCGATTCTCGACGCGGACAAGGAAGGGTTCCTGCGCTCGGCCGGATCGCTCATCCAGACCATCGGCCGCTGCGCCCGTAACCTGAACGGACGCGCAATTCTCTACGCTGACCGTCAGACCGATTCGATGAAGAAAGCGCTCAGCGAAACCGACCGCCGGCGCGCCATCCAGGTCGCCTACAACGAGGCCAACGGCATCACGCCGGAGTCGATCGTACGTCCGCTCGAAATGTCCCTGGCCAGGATCATCGAAGCCGACTACGCCGACCTCACCGACGTCGAAGTCGATGGCGTGCCCGACTTCAAGTCCCAGGAAGAACTGGATGCCTACATCGCGAAGCTCGAAAGCGACATGCGCGAGTCGGCCAAGCGCTTTGAGTTCGAGAAAGCGGCCAAACTTCGGGATATGATCAAGGAATTGCGGACGAAGGAATTTTTGTTCGCGTAGGCCGGTAGGGGTGGACCGACCAGGGGCAAATGTGATTCTGGTTGTGAGCCATCATCTCTTCAAGTAATCCGCAGGCGACACAATCGCGATTCTCTCCCACGGATGGAGTGCCAACAGATCGGCGTCCCCGGTGATGATCAACTCGGCGTTGCCATTCAATGCGACTTCGAGAAATTTGTTGTCCTTGGGGTCGCGACACGCATGAACGGGATAAACGATGGGAACGAACTCGGCGAGGCGTCCGAGGAGGCGTAAGAATTGTTGACGGTCTTCGAGCGTGATGTAGCGGTCGAATTTCGGGCGTGCCAGGACATCGGCGAGTTCGTTCATCGTAGCTTCGGAAACCAGCAGGATGCCATTGTCAACGGCCTTGCGAACGGCCTGCCCTGGAACCGAAGCGGGTAGAAGAAGACGGCTGACCAGCGCATTGGTGTCGCCGACAATGCGCTGGCGCGTACGCATCAATCTCGTAGTAGATGGTTCAGGGTTGCTTTGTTCAAGCCGCGAGCTCGAGCCTGGTCCGCAACGCGATCGCAGAAGCGTTGGAATTCCGCGGCGTTCAGGTCGCGAATTCGCTCGTACTCCCCGGTTGACATAATCACGGCGACATCACGGTTCTGGCGGCGAATTACGACCGGCTCGCGTTGGGCCGCGTCCAACAAGGCAGCGAGGCGCTGCTTCGCCTCGGTGGCCGATACACTTCGCATAATTCCATATTAAAATAAAATGTCCATTTTAGTCAATTTGGACAATTATGCCCCGAATACACTGTTTTCGTGTTACACTGTTTTCGTGTCATCAAAAAGCCGCCTGCGGAACGTGACTGTGACCCTGGAAGAGGACGTCGCGCAGTGGGCGCGCATCGAGGCGGCGCGCCGGGACACCAGCGTTTCGCGACTGTTGGGGGAGCTGTTGAAGGAACGTATGTCGACTCAGGATGGCTCAGCCGCCGAAGCCGCCGACCGGTTGGCAAATTTCGGAAAGCGCCACAATCTGTCTTTGGGTGGGCTCAAAGTGAAGGACCTGATCAATGAAGGGCGACGGTGAGCCGGTTTGTCCTCGACGCGTCGGTGGTTTTGGCCTGGTGTTTTCCGGATGAAAATGCTGAATTGGCCCAGCGGGTGGCCGATCGGTTCAAGCGAGGCGACACCGCCCTCGCACCCTCATTTTGGCCGCACGAAGTGCTGAACGCATTGCTCTCCGGAGAGAAACGCAAGCGCATCTCAAGGGAGATGATACGGAGTTTCCTCGGCGACCTGTCGGTGCTCCCGGTTGCGCTCGAACGAATCCCCACCGAAATTGTGTTTGGAAGGATCCAGTCCCTCAGCCGGAAGCATGGACTGACCGCTTACGACGCTGCCTATCTTGACCTGGCTCTTGAAAATGGATTGGAGCTCGCTACCCTGGATGAAGCCTTGGGTCGCGCCGGCAGGAATGCGGGCGTGGCGTCGGTGGCGCCGTGAGATTTGCTTCCTGCCGATGGTAATCCGACGCTGCCGGTTCTGGTCACCGCTGGCCTGCCGCCGCGAGCAAACTCAAGGTCTCTCGACTTCGTGAAGGGACTCGCAAGCGAGTCCCTTCCCTCCGCTCGAGATGACGGGGTTGGGAGGGTTGGCAGCGCCGGCGCTACTCTGCGTCTTTTCAGGAACTCGCGGCGGCGGCCCGAACCCGGGTTCTGGCTTCGTTTTCCGCCTGCTGTTCTACCGCGTTGAATTCCTTTTCGATGGACGAGAAGCGCTGCAGGATTTCGTGCATGCGCACGGCCATGTTGCGGATGGTTTCGATTTGTGAGCGCGAGGCCACCGAGAGCGATCCCGGTTCCAGCAACAGCAACTCGGAATTCCCCAGCACCGAGGTGAGGGCGTTGTTCAGAGTGTGGCGAACGTCCAGCATGTAGCGGCCCAGGGTGGCTTGCCGCTCCAGGGATTTGACCGCCTGCTCGGCGCGGTGAGCGCGGGCCAGGGTTTGCCCGTGGCGCAGGATTTCCGTGGATACCAGCAGGAGCGCATCCATCCAACCTTCCTGCTGCCGCAAGACTGTGACGTAGGGGCGCCCCTGGCGCGCTTTATGGGCGGATTGCTTTCCGTCGTCTACAAACAGGACGGGATTGCCGGCCGGATCAAGGGCTTTGAAGACGGCGGCCAGAACGTCGGGTCGCACCGCGCCTACCACGGCCATGTCGAAACCGCCGGCATCGAGGTCGCGGCAGAGGTCGCCGCTCATGAGGGTAAATGCGGGAGCGTTTCGTTCGCCTTGCCAGCGGTCCATGACGGCGCGGGAGAAGTCAGCGTCGTCTGAGATGATTAAAACTGTCGACTGATCCAAGTTCTGCTCTCCGATCACTGCTTGCGGCTCACTCCGCCTGTGGGGCGATGATCTGCACCTAAACTTTGTCGTCGTCTCCCGGGTCGGCTTGGGAAGCGGACGAGTCCCAGTCGGGAGCGGCCGTGACCTCGAACTCTGCAACCTCGGAACTGGAAGGCGCAAACTGGACGCCCGCGGCGGCCGCTTTGGCTTTTCCCGCGGCCGGCTGAGATGGCAGATTCGCCGCTTTCTTGCTGGTCCGCGATAGAGCCGCATCCACGACATTACGCAGATCCACCAGCATGCGCAACGGGCTGCCGGAAGAGTACTCGGCGTGGAACATCACCTTCCAGGACTGGCAGATCATGCGCAGCCGGGTCACCGGCTCGTCCGCCGAAAACTGGGCGGAGCGGCAGTCCAGGGTGTCGACGCCGCGCGCTTCCAATTCACGCAGTCCATCCAGAATGGTATTCAGGTCCTGGTGCATCAGACGAAAGAAAACCCGCCGCATCAGGAAGCTGAAGCGGGTGAATGCGACCATGGCGATGGGTTCGAAGTAATTTTCTCCCGCCGAAATCTTGAGCTTTCTGCCTTTTTCCAGGATGCCGCTGGTCAGCAGTTCATTCAAACTGCGGCAATCGTTGGCCGACTGAATGAAATCGTCGATGGGTTCGAGCCATGACGGAACCTTCAGGTCAACGCTCCCCAGAACCGGCTCCAGCGTCTGGGCCACATAGCCGAGGTCCACGTCGGTGTCTTCCAGACGGGACGGAGCGCAATGGGAGAAGAACTGGACCAGCAGGAAATCGATTTTGTCGCGGTCCGAGTCGACCCGGGTGGTCCGGTTGAGATGGTGCTCCAGCAGGGTTTGCAGGCCCTCTTCGCTGGTCAGATTTGTGGTTTGCAGGAATTGGCGCAGTTGATGGACCTGGATCTTCTGGTCCATTTCGAGGAACCACTGGCGGGCTTGCTCGACCGACTCCTGCGGCGGATCTTCCAGGCCGGATTCCAGGTCTGGGCAAGCGGGCAGCTCGATCACAAACTCCCGCCCCAAAGTGTTGTACAGAGGGTGGAGCAGGCGCGCCTCGCGCCACTCCGCGGCCAGGTCCTGCTTTTTCGGTTTCAGAGTCATGGTTTCACGATCCAGTTGGAAACTTCCTGGGTAAAGCGCGCGGCCACCGCGGTGCGTCCGCTGGTATATTGCAGGGCTACGACGGAGGCTTCGGCGTCCAGCGTTCCATCGGAATTTTGCACCTTCAGCCGGTCCGCAAATTCCAGCGGCAGAGTCGAAGAGAACAACACTTCACGGGGCGTACCGAATTCGATCACCGTGCTTTCGGTACAGTCATTTCCATCCCCCACGACTCGAGTCAGGCGCACCGGAATCCGCACCGGGCTGGCCTCGGGAAAGAACTTCGCCAGCTTGGCGGTGCAGCTCTCCTGCCCGACACGTGCTCGGCCCGTGGCCTGTGTGGACACTGCGGATACCTCGGTTTCCAGGGTCGACGCGGCCTGGGTCCCCGAGCCTGCCGGTTAGCATGGCGTGGGCACCCGGACCGCATCGGCAAGTGAGAGTGCACTCTCGCAACCAAAGTCACCAGGACGGTAAATTTAAGCTAAGTTATTGATTACTATTGAGGTAGTGTCCGATCGGTGGGCGAGGTGGCGAGACTAAATTGATGCCGTTTGTCTCAGAATGAAACACCGTCTCATTCCCTCTTCAACCTTGTCATCTTGAGCGGAGCGAAGGGACTTGCTTGCGAGTGCCTTCGCGAAGTCGAAAGACCTTGGGTTTGCTTGCGGTGGCCACGTGGCGCCGGCCGACGAGACGGCGGAGTCGAATTTAGCTCGCGGCAGAAACACAAGGTCCCTTGACTTCGCTCGGGATGACAAAGTGGGTAGTGGGCTAATTCTATTTAGGCCACCACCACAAAGTCGGCGCTACGACGAACTACTGCAATGCCTGGACTGGGGCCGCTACTTCACGGCCTCCGATGTTGTAGCGCTTGAGCTTGCGGTAGAGGGTGGCGCGGCTGATGCCCAGCATCTTGCCGGCCAGCGCCTTATCGCCTTTCACTTGCTCGAAGACGCGCTCGATGGTGGTGCGCTCAATGTCCTCGAGGTCGGTGGTGGTGAGTCCGGAGGATTGCGATTCCATCCCGGCCTCGCCCGGAATGGCGGTGGTGATGGCGGGCGGCAGATCGCTGAAGTCGATGGTTCGCCGGTCGCCCAGGGCCACGGCGCGCTCGATGCAATTCTCCAGTTCGCGCACGTTTCCCGGCCAGTCATATTGCAGCAGCGATTTCATGGCGGCGGTGGTGATCTGAATCGATCCGCCGCGAGCGTAGCGCTCCAGGAACCAGTGCGCCAGCATGGGAATATCGGAGCGGCGTTCGCGCAACGAAGGCAGGTGCACGGTCACGACGTTAAGCCGGAAGTAAAGGTCCTTGCGGAAAGTGCCATTGCGATACTCGGCTTCGAGATCGCGATTGGTGGCGGCAATCACCCGCACATCAACCTTTATCTTCTGGTTGCTGCCCACCGGCCGGACCTCTTTTTCCTGCAGAACGCGCAGCAGCTTGGCCTGCATCTCCTGGGGCAGTTCGCCGATTTCGTCCAGAAAGATGGTGCCGCCGTTGGCCGATTGAAACAGCCCCGTCCTGGCTTTGACGGCGCCGGTAAATGCGCCACGTTCGTACCCGAACAGTTCGCTCTCGATCAGGGTCGGGACCAGCGACCCGCAATCCACCGCGACGAAAGGACGCTTGGCGAACGAACCGCGGAAGTGGATGGCCCGCGCCACCAGTTCTTTGCCGGTACCGCTTTCGCCGGTGATCAGGACCGGCGTGTGCGTGTCTTTCAAGCGCGAGATCATGCGCAGCACGTCCTGGATTTTGGCCGACGCGCCCACGATTCCATGCAATTCGGTTTCGGTATCGACGCGCTCGCGCAGGAATTCGTTCTCTTCCACCAGACGAACCTTTTCCGCCATGCGGCGGAGGAAAAGGCGCAGTTCTTCTAGCGGAGAGAAAGGTTTGCTGATGTAGTCATAGGCGCCCAGCTTCATGGCCTGGACCGCGGTTTCGACCGACCCATGGCCGGTCATGACCGCAACTTCGGTGCGCGGCAGCATCTTCTTTACCTTCTCGAGGAAGGTGAGCCCGGACATGTTGGGCATCACCATGTCGGTGAGAATGATGTGCGCGGGTTGCTCTTCGAGCAGGGCCAGAGCGGATTCGCCGCCGTCGGCTTCCATGCAGATGAAGCCTAGGGCCTCGCCCACGGTCATGCAAAGCTGGCGGATGCTCTGCTCGTCGTCAACGATCAGCAGGCGGATTCGCAGGTCTTCGTTCACACGGCCCTCCCCATGGTCTTTTCGACTACTGAAATGAACTGCTGCACCCGGAAGGGTTTCTCGACGCAGGGAGCGCCGGTCTCGCGCAGCGTGGCCACCGTCTCTTCATTGGCGATATCACCCGTGATGAAGACGATGCGGGCGGCCAGTTCGGGGCGGTTTTGCGCGACCCAGGCGTGGACGTCGGCGCCGTTCACGCCGCCGGGGGTGCGCATGTCGGAAACTACGCCCAGGAATTCTCCCGATTCCAACAGCCGTAAACCGTCGGCGCCGGACTCGCTGCACACCACGGAGTAGCCGTTGCGCTCCAGCGTGGCTCGGACGTAGGCCATGACGGCGGGCTCATCCTCGATGAGCAACACCGGTAAACTTGCGGGCTTGGTAACAGATTGTGTGGTCATCGTTGTATGACTCCGGCTGCGGCCCCGACTGAGGCCGTTCCTGGCGTTGCGGGCAGGCGTACGACGAAAGTCGCGCCGGGCCCGCCGGTGTTGTTGTGGCAAAGAATCTCGCCGCCGTGCTCGTGCACAATGCCATAGCAAATGCTCAAGCCCAGGCCGGTCCCCTTGCCCACCTCCTTGGTGGTAAAGAAGGGATCGAAAATGCGGTCGGGGTGCGAAATTCCCGGCCCGTTGTCGCGAAACGAAATCTCAACCGAGTTGCCTTTGTGGGTGGTCGTAATCTCGATCCGCGCCGGGCGGCCGGTTTCACCTACGGCGTCGTAGGCGTTGTTCAGTATGTTCAGGAACACCTGCTGCAACTGATGCGAGTCGCCGATCACGCTGGGCAGTTCCTGGTCCAGGCGCTCGATGACCTCCACCCCGTGGCTTTGGAAATCGTAGGAACGCAGTTGCACGGTGCGCCGCAGAATGGGATTCAGCTGGAGGGCCTTTTTCTGTGGCGGCATCTGGCGGGCAAAGCTGAGCAGGTTCTGGACGATCTGCTTGGTGCGTTGCGCCTCCTGCAGAATGACCCGCATGTCCTTGCGGGCGCTCTCCGGCAGTTCGGGATTTTCCATGAGCAGATCGGCGAATCCGAGAATGGCAGTCAGGGGATTGTTGACTTCGTGGGCCACGCCTGAAACCAGCTGGCCCACCGCCGCCATCTTTTCCGCGTGCATGAGTTTCGATTGCAGGCTGGCGGCATCGGTCACGTCGGTCATGACCACGACCAGGCTGCTGACGTGGGACTGCTCGTCGCGCATGGGACTCAGGTTGACGGAGAAGTGGCCGATCCTGCCGTCCCCGCGCAGGATCTGCAGTTCGAGATTGTCGACTTGGCGGCCCGCCAGGGTTGCGCTCAGGGCCTCGGTGAGAATGGTGCGGCGGGCGGGCGCCACCAGGTCTTCCAAAGGCCGTCCCAGCAACTGCTTCTGCTCGTAGCCCATATCCTGCCAGCGGCGGTTGGCGTAGCTGATCAGTCCGGCGGTATCCGCCACCAGGATCAGGCTCTGGGTGTTGTTCAGGATTTTTCCGGAGAAGTCGCGCTCGCGCTGCAGTTCTGCCTGGAAGTTCTTCAGCCCGCTGATATCCAGCATGAGGCCGCGGAACTGCATGACCCGCCCCTGGGTGTCGCGGACGGCGAAGGCGTTGATGAGCACATAGACGGCGGAGCCGTCGCGACGGCGCAGCGTCTCCTCGTGGTTCCGCACTACGCCGTGCTCCTCCATTTTGCGGGCAAGTTCCTCGTGGCCCTCACTCGAGAAATAAACCTGGGTGCGAACATCGGCCTGCAGCAACTCTTCGCGGCTGCCATAACCGAGCATCCGAACCAGCGCGTCGTTGACCTCGATGAAGCGGCCGTCGGGAGTGGCGAAGAACAGCCCCTCCTGGATGTTGTCGAACAGTTCGCGGTAGCGCTGCTCCACTTCCAGACGGTCGCTGATGTCCTTCAGCACGTGGATGGTCTGCATGCCCTCGCTGCTGGCGCCGTGGACCCGCGACGTAGAAACCAGGTAAGTGCGTTCCAGCACGGGATGGACATATTCGTCGTCGCCGTCGCTGGTGCTGCGGCAGAATGGGCAAGACCGCGGCGGTGGAGCATTGCCCATGGCCAACAGGGCGGACATGTTGACCCCGATGAGCGACTGGGGCTGGACTCCGATGAACTCGGCCAGCGAACGGTTTACCCGCAAAACGTTGCCGGCCTCGTCGTGGGCCACGATGAAATCGCTGATGGCGTCGAAGATCTCGACCCAGTGGCGGTTGGCTTGGTCCATGCGGGTGAACAGGCGGGAATTTTCGAGCGCGACGGCGGCGTGCCCCGCGATGGCTTGCAGAACTTGGTTGTCATCCTCTAAGGGTTGTTCGCGATCTCCCAGGCACAGGACACCCACCAATTCTCCCGAAGCGCCCAGCAGCCTTACCAGCGTGCCCTGGTTTCCACCCAGCTCGGAGGCCAGCGCTGCGCCGACTAATTCGGTTGCACCCGATGAGACGATGGCGCCTTGTTTTCGTTCCAGCGCCTGCTCGATGGCGTGGCTGAACCGCCGCAGCAACGCACGGTCCTCAACCTCACGTCCGTCCGTCCCGCGTATGACCAGGGTTTCCATGCCGGTCTCTTGTTTGACCACCAGCGCCGCACACTTCGCGCCCAGGATGTCCGCGGCACGGGCCACAAAGCTCCGGGCAAAGTCGGGAAGGCGCAAATGGCCGTTGAGTTCGAGGGCCAATCCCATCAGCGATTCGGCCCGCCGGCGGTGTTGTTCGGATTGATGCAGATTGCGGGTCACCTCCAGCGCTACCGCAACCTGCGCCGCCAGGGCGCGGGCCCGGCGAATCTCTTCCTGCGAGATGCCCTCCTGGTCGATCCGGTCCATCACGCCGAACATTCCCAGGATCTCACCCTCGGTATCGAGAAGGGGGACGGTCAACAGCTGCCGAACTTCGTACTGAGTGAGGATTTCCAGGTTGATGCCGGGGACTTTGCTGGGATCGTCCGACCAGAAGACCTCTTTGTTGAGCAGGGCGCGGCTCGCGGGTCCGGGTGGTAGCAGGAAATCCACTCGCATCTTCTGGCCGTTTTCTGCTGCCCAGCGTACGTGGAAGGAACCGTTTTCCAGCAGTCCGATGAAGCCTCGTCCGAAGCCCAGGAAATCTGCCGCGCGCAGCGCAAACTGCTGCAGGAACTCGTCCAGCTGGCCGATGGAGCCGAGTTCGGCGGAAATGTCCAGCAACTGGTGGAGTTCGTAGGCCCGCGCCCGGGCCGTACTGTAGAGTTCCGCGTTGGCGATGGCCACCGCCGCAAAACCGGTGACCACGGAAATCAGCGATTTTTCTTCCGCGCTGAAAACCCCCTCCGGGCGGGGATAGATCAGGACCGCGCCCTGGGTCTGGGAAGTGCGAAAGGGAGCGGCGATCAACATTCCGGGGGGAACCAGTTCGCCCAAGGCGTGAGTCGCGGGATCAATGGCCACGCTGATGGGCTCGCCCGCCGCCACTGCCCGGCTGGCCAGATCGGCGGCAAACTGCAATCCCCGGCGATCATGCCGGGCCCGTACGGAAGCGGCCAGCTGCACCGACTCGGCGGCGACCGCCCGCAGACTGAAGCCGGTGGCTTCCTTCAGCATCATGCAGACCAGGCGGGTGCGCAGCAGCACCCGGAGCCGGTCAGCCACGGCTTCGACGACCGCCGCAGACTGGGGAGCGGAATGGATCGCTTGCGCGACCTCGGCCAGAATCTTGGTGCGCCGGTGTTCCTCCCGGGAAATCTGGGTGAGACGGCTGGCCTCGAGCAGGCTGCCTAGCTGTCCCGCCAGGATAGTGGCTTTGGCCGCCAGGTCGGGGTTGAAGAAGTCGGGATCGGAACAATGCAGAAAGACGGCCGCGCCGATCGACTCGTGGCTCACCACCAGCGGAGCGGCCATGATCGAGCGCGCGTGATACTCGGCGGCCATGAGATAGCGGGCCGGATCCAGCTGATTTTCGTACACGGTTTTCTGCTGACGGATGGCTTCGGCCGCAATGGCTACCGAACTTTGGCTGGCTTTTACCCGGGTCCCCGGAAAGCGGTCTGCCATCACGCCGTCGGCTTCTGCTCCCAGCAATTCGTCGGAAGACACGCGCTGCCAGTAATAGGCGCCATCGACCTGAAAAAATTCCCGAGTGGCCTGACAAAACAGACGGATGAGCGCCTGGGGCGGGGTAGCTTGAGCGGCCGCATCGGAGAACTTCAGCAGGAGGCGCTGAAAAGCATCGTCTGAGCGCGGATTGCTACGCTGTGCCGCCGCATCCTCGGCAGAGATGGTCAATCGGTCACCGTCCACCCGCTATGAAATCTACAAGTAGTTGATATACAGCAAATTAGACTGCATTCTCATTTTGAGTCAAGGGAATAAGCGGGCCGGGTGCCGAGATGGTGACAACCGGCTGGACGATTGCGCTCGCGTCTCACCCTGAGATAACAAGCCGCCGATGAGACGATTCTAATCCTTCATCGAGCTCTCTTTGGCGCGCGTCTAATTGCCAATAAACTATTTAGATAGTTTGGCTTACGCCTGGATGTTTGCCTCCTGCGGCGCCTAGGTTCGGGCTGGCATCGGCATTGCACTTGACCGCATGGGGGATTTTGCCTCTACCCCAGGAGACGCTTGTGCGCTTGGTAACGATAGGCCAGAGGATAGTCGGTCTGATGCTTGCGCTTTGCTTGGCGACCGCGGGAGCGGAGTGGTTCGGCCCCGTGCCAGCCGCGGCCCAGGATCAACCGAAGCAGCAGGCAAACACTGAGGAATTGTCGCGCAAGGCTAAGACCAAGGTCTTGCCGGTTTACCCCGAGGTGGCTCGCCGCATGAGCATAGAGGGTACCGTGCGGTTGGCTGTGGTGGTGGCGCCGAACGGCACGGTCAAGAGCTCGAAGCCGGTTGGCGGGCACCCGCTTTTGGTAAACGCTGCCATGGACGCCATGAAGCAGTGGAGATTCGAGGCGGGTCCGACGGAGAGCAGCGGCATCGTGGAATTTAAGTTTCACCCGTGATGGGGGACGGGCGGGACGCCCGCCTTCCATCGCAGAAAACCTAAGTCGGTAGCAGAGAGTGGAGGAAGAGCATGACGATCGGCAAAAAACTTTATGTGAGCTTCGGAGCAGTGCTGGTCATGGTCGTGGTGCTGTTTGCCGTGAACCTGGCAGCGGTTTACCGCGAACACAGCGCCAAGGCCGCTGCCTCCCAGGCCCTGCAACTGGCGGATGCCACCGACAAGATCAGATTTCAGATGATGCAGAACCGCCTCTATCTGACCAACTACCTGCTTAGCGGAGACAGCCGCGAATCCGACCATGTCAACGAGGGCGCCCGCCTCCTGGCGGACCGGATGCAGAACGCCACCGTTCTGGCTACATCCGAGCAACAGCGAACTGCGCTGGCGAAAGTGCAGCAGACGGAACAGAGCTGGGCCCATGAGTTTGCCGAGCCGCTGATGGAAAAGCGGAAAGAAGTGGACCAGGGAAACTCCACCGTGGCTGAACTGCAGATCTTCTACCTGCAGAAGGATGCCAGTTCCTGGGTCAAGAACTCGACCGAATACCTTGACCTGGCGGACCAGGAAAGCAAGCGCGTGCTCGAAGAGCGGCGCCAGAGTGATGATTCGGCCAGCAACTGGACCATCGGAATTGCCTTTCTAGGCACGCTGGCCGCGCTGGGTCTGGGCAGCCTGATTGCCTTCCGCACCGCCAAGTCGATTACCGAACCGCTGGGCGACCTCATCAAAGTCACCCAGAAGATCGGCACCGCAGGCGATCTGGATCACGAAATCGACATCAAGCGCGAAGATGAGATTGGGGAACTGGGCCGAACCTTCAACAGCATGGTGAGCTATCTCAAGGAAATGGCATCGGTCTCCGAGGCCATCGCCGGGGGAAATCTTTCGGTGGAGGTCAAGCCGCGCTCCAAGGATGACACCCTGGGCAATGCTTTTGTGCGCATGGTGGATGGCCTGAGGAACCTGGTCCGCAACGTGCGCGACGCCGCTTCGCAGGTGGCCAGCGCTTCCAGCCAGGTGGCTGGCGCCTCGGATGACTCGGCCAAAGTCAGCCTGCAGACCGCGTCCGCCATCGACGAGGTGACCAGCACCATGCACGAGATGAGCGTCAACGTGCAGAACATGGTGAAGAACACCCAGACGCAGGCCTCGAGCGTAAGCGAGACTTCGGCCTCCATCGATCAGATGGTGGCCTCCATTCAACGCGTGGCCGACACCGCCAAGGTCCTTCTCGACATCTCGAATCGCTCGCGGGAAGAAGTCCATAGCGGTATCAACACCATGGAAAAGGCCACCGATGGGCTGAACAAGATCAACATCACCATCCGTTCCTCCGGCGAGATTATCGACGTGCTGGGACAGCGGGCGGATGACATCGGCAAGATCATCGAGGTCATTGATGACCTGGCGGAGCAGACCAACCTGCTCGCACTCAACGCGGCCATCGAAGCGGCGCGGGCCGGCGAGCATGGCCTGGGATTCGCGGTGGTCGCCGACGAAGTGCGCAAGCTGGCGGAAAAATCGGCCCAGTCCACCAAGGAAATTTCCGAACTCATCCAGAGCATCCAGAAAGAAGCGCGCAAGGCGGTGGAGAACATGGACCGCAGCACCGGCATCGTGAACGACGGTCTCGGCCTGGGCCAGGAATTGAACGCTGCCCTGCGCAAGATCTCGAACGTGGTGACCGAGGTCTACAAGTTTGCCCAGGAGATTGGCGCGGCCACCAATGAGCAGTCGCATGGCTCGTCGCAGATCGCGCGCGCCACCACTCGCTTGAACGAAATCACGCACGAAATCAACTCCGCGGTGGAAGAACAGGCATCCGGCGCCCAGGCCGTGGTGAAGGCCATGGAGCGCATGCGCGAACTGGTGCAGCAGACGACTTCGGGTTCGACCGAACTGGCCGCCTCGGCGGAGCAGATGTCGAAGATGTCCCGCGAGCTGCTGGATGCCATGCACCGCTTTGCTCTCGAGCAGACGGAGCGCGTTGCCGCGCGCTACGAAGAACCAGCGGCGGCGGCCGGCGCCCGGCGCGCCGCGGCCGGCGCCCGAGCCTGAGGCCAGAGGGCAAGCATGAACCCTGAATTGCAGATTGTCGGATTCCAGGTGGGGCGCGAGACCTACGGCGTTCCCATCACCTCACTGCACGAGATCGTGCGCGTGCCCGAAATCACGGCTGTGCCGGACGCTCCGGACTACATGGAAGGCGTGATCAACCTTCGCGGCAAGATTGTTTCGGTCATTGATCTGCGCAAGCGTTTTGGCGAGGCCAGGCGGGCACTGAACCGCCGCAACCGCATCCTGGTGGTGGAACACGGCGGGCGTCTTTCGGGCCTGATTGTCGATTCCGCTTCCGAAGTCATCAAGATTCCGACGGCCGAGATCGAGCCTGCGCCGGCGACGCTGCACGACGGCGGACTCAACTGCGTGACCGGGCTGGGTAAATACAAAGGCCGGCTGATCGTGTTGCTGGACATGGCCAAGCTGCTCGAAAGCGGGGCCAGGAAAGAACCAGCAGAAGCAGAAAACGGCGTGGCGCGCGGCGCTGCTGCAGCCAAGTAGCGGTCCTCCGAAGAAAGGCATAAGGACGAACCGGAACTCATGGGCACATCCAGCGTACCTGCGCAGTTTAGCGAAGCCGAACTGAAGCTTCTGCAGGTGCTCGTCTACCAGGAGTGCGGCATGCACTTCGACGAGCGGCGCACCCATTTCCTGCAGGACCGTCTGCAACGGCGACTGAAGGAATGCCATCTCGATTCGTTTTACAGCTACTACCGCCTGCTGATCAGCCAGGAAGGCAAGGCCGAGCTCGCCCGGCTGCTGGAAAACCTCACCGTTAACGAGACCAGCTTCTTTCGCAACAAGGCGCAATTGGATTTGTTTCACAAGCACATCCTCGACGACCTGATTCGGCGCAAGCAGTCGCAACGCGACTACTCCCTGCGCATCTGGAGCGCGGGTTGTTCCACCGGCCAGGAGCCCTATACCCTGGCCATGTTGATCGCGGACAGCCTGGCTTATTACTACCTGCGCAATCCGCAATCCGCAGCCGTGCCTTCGCCCAAGCCGCTGATTCCACCGCCCTGGAAGGTGGAGATCATCGCCAGCGACATCAACTACTCCGTCCTGCGCGCGGCCCAGGAAGGCAATTATTCCGAAACTCAGATGGCGGGAGTGGATTACAGCTACCGCTTGCGCTACTTCGACAAGACCGGCGACCGCTACGCCATCAAGAAGGCGCTGAAGGAAATTGTTCATTTCGACTTCCACAACTTAAAGACCGAATACCTGCCGCAACGCAACGACGTCATCTTCTGCCGCAATGTCATGATGTATTTCGACGAACCCGAACAGAAGCGCCTGCTGGAAAAGTTCGCGCGCTGCCTCAATCTCCAGGGCTACCTGTTCGTAGGCCACGCGGAAAGCCTGCTGGCCCTGACCGACAAGTTCGCCATGGTCCATCGCAACAGTGGAACCGCCTACCAGAAGGTCGAGGTGACGGCATGACCCAGTTTTCCGATGAGCGCGGGGCGGAAATGCGAGAACTCTTTTTCGAGACCGCGCAGGAACTGCTGCAGTCGCTGAACGAAGAGGCGTTGAAGCTGGAACGGAACCCGACGGATGCGGAACTGGTGCGCAGCATCCGGCGCATCGTCCACACCATCAAGGGCGATGCCGCGGCGTGCGGCTTTCGCGAGCTGAGCAATGCGGCCCACGAACTGGAAGACGCCCTGGCCTTGGAATCGGTATCCTCTTACGGCGGTCTGGCTGAGGTCGCTTTTGCCGCCGCCGACACCTTTGGCGCCATGCTGACCGCGTACCGCCGCAAAGGGAAGCTGCCCTCATCCACGCCCCTGGCCAGGATGATTCGTGAGCTTTCGCAGCCGCCCAAAGGCAAAGGCAAGGGCAGAGTAACGAAGCGCACGACCAAGAAGAAGGCAGCCAGGGCGGGCGTTGCTCCTGCTGCCTGGACTGAATACGAGAAGCTGGCCATCCAGAATGCCGTGTCCCGGGGCAAGAGCGTGTACCACATCACGGCCGCAATCGATCCGCACTGCGCCATGCCGATCGCGGCCCGGCAACTGGTTCTGAACGGGCTGGCGCCATGCGCCGAAGTCTTGGGAGCACGCCCCGAGGCGGGTTCCCCGGCCAGCACCCAGCGCCTGGAGTTGCTCGTGGCCAGCGAGAGATCGGCTGACCAGTTGTCCGCGTCATGCCGAATTCCCACCGTGATCGCAAGGGTTGTGGTGGAGCTGGTACAGGCCGCGGAGCCCAAGGCAAAGTTGGCCGCGCCGCCGGCTGCGTCTCCGAATGCACATTCGCCGGAGCCGGTCGAAGAGCACGCCGGGGTCGCCAGGCCCAATCACCCGGTACTCGCGGAAAACATTTTGCGGGTGGACGCCGAGCGCATTGATAGCGTGCTCAACCTGGTGGGGGAACTGATCATCGGCAGGTCCATGCTGCAGCAGGCGTTCACCGAATTCGCCCGCCACGTTCCCAAGGAGGCGTTGCGGGGCCGCTTCAGCGATGCCATGGCTTTTCAGTCGCGCGTGCTCAGTGAATTGCAGCATTCGGTCATGAAAATCCGCATGGTGCCGGTCGAGCAGCTGTTCCGCCGCTTTCCCCGCATGGTGCGCGACGTGGCCAAGCAGTGCGGCAAGGAAGTCGGGCTGGTGATGAGCGGCCAGGAAACTGATCTGGACAAGAGCCTGCTTGACGTGATCGCCGAACCGATGACCCACCTGGTGCGCAACGCGGTCAGTCACGGCATCGAAAGCGCGGAAGAGCGGTTGCGAAACGGAAAGCCGGCGCGTGGAACCATCCATCTCACTTCGTACCACCACGGCAATCAGGTTATCGTGGAAATCACCGACGACGGCGCAGGTATTGATGTTCAAAAAGTCAAAGCCAAAGCTCTCGAGAAGGGTCTCCTGACCTCGGAAGAGGCAGACAGGTTGGACGAAACCGAAATTCTCGCCTTGGTGTTCCGGCCCGGGTTCAGCACTGCCGAAGAGATCACCGAGGTTTCGGGCCGCGGCGTAGGCCTCGACGTGGTGCAGACCGTTTTGCACCGCCTGAAGGGCTCGGTCGACATCGAGACTCGCCCGGGACAGAGCACGACCTTCCGGCTCAAGCTGCCGCTCACGCTGGCCATCATCAAGGCGCTGCTGTTCCGGGTGGAGCAGCGGCTGTATGCCGTCCCCCTGAACGCGGTCGCGGAGATCGCGCGCGCCCGGGAATCTGACGTGCACCAGGTGCAGAACTACGAAGTCCTGCAGTTGCGCGATCGCGTCCTGCCTCTGGTCCGCCTGGGATACGCCCCGGGAGCGGACGAGAAGGCCGGCTCGGGAAAAATCTTCGTGCTGGTGATTGCCATGGGTGAACGCAAGCTGGGTTTGATCGTGGACCGCCTCGAGGGTGAAGAAGAGCTGGTGATCAAGGCGCTCGATGACCAGACCGTGGCCACTGACTTGATCAGCGGAGCTTCCATCCTGGGCGATGGCCGGGTGGTGCTCATCGTCAATCTACCCGCGATTGTGGAGCGTCACAGCAAGTTTCGCCCGGAACAAAGCGACAGCATCGTGTCCGGAATCCTGCTCTCGCACGCCGACCGCAAAAATCTCCGCGCCGCGGCGGCGGAGGCGGGCCTATGACCCCGGTGCGCGTATTGGTGGTGGACGATTCCGCGCTCATGCGGAAGCTGATTCCACAGATCCTGCAGAGCGACAGTTCCATCGAGGTCGTGGGCACCGCCATGGACGGAAATTTCGGCCTGCGCAAAATCGAAGAACTGAAGCCCCAGGTCATTACCCTGGATCTGGAGATGCCGGGCATGGGCGGCATCGACATGCTCAAGGAAATCATGCGCCGCCACCGCCTGCCCGTCATCGTGGTGAGCTCCCACAGCACGGAAGGAGCTTCCATCACCCTGCAGGCGCTGTCCCTGGGAGCGTTTGATTTTGTGGCCAAGCCCAATGACGTTTCCGCCCGCATGCCCCAGATCGCGGCGGAATTGATCAGCAAGATCAAAGCCGCGGCGCAGAGCCGGGGCGTCACGGTCAGGCCGGTGGGCGTAACCCCGCGGGCGGGAAAGAAGGCCCCGCTCGATGCCAAAAAAACTCCGTCGAAAGTGATCGCGATCGGCGTTTCCACCGGAGGGCCGCAGGCGTTGCAGTATGTATTCTCGCAATTGCCGGCGGATTTTCCCGCCGCTATTGTGGTGGTGCAACACATGCCGGAAGGCTTCACGGAAATGTTTGCCCGGCGCCTGGATGAAGTCTGCGCTGTCGCGGTCAAGGAGGCGCAGTCGGGAGACGTGCTGCTGGCGGGACGGGTGCTTATCTGTCCCGGCAGCCGGCACCTGAAGGTAAAACGCCTGCCGCTGGGAGACGTCGCGGTGCTGAGTGATGAGCCGCGAGTCAATGGTCACCGCCCTTCCGCCGACGTGTTGTTCAAAAGCCTGGCCGACGAATTCGGTCCCAAGGGCGTGGCTGTCCTGATGACTGGAATGGGCGACGATGGCGCGTCCGGGATGGGAGCGGTCAAAGCCGCGGGCGGAATGACCATCGCTCAAAGCGAGGAGTCGTGCGTCGTGTACGGCATGCCGAAAGCGGCTATCGATCGCGGCTTCGCGGTGCGCATGGTCGGGCTGGACATTCTGGCCAACACTCTGCAGGCCCAGGCCATGGCAGATCGCAGGAATGGATTTGGGAACGAACCCGGCGAAGGCGGCAAAGCCGCCGGCGCTGGGCGGGAGTAGTTTTGCAGTAAGTATCGCAGTTCGATTTTGCAACCAAGGCAGGAGGGGTTATGGAGCAATTTGCATCGTTAAAACGCAGCAAGGACGGTCAACCGGTCCGCTACCTGGTGGTGGACGATTCTGTTTTCGCCCGCAAGAACCTGGCTCGAATCGTCGAGACTTTCGGCGGCCAGGTGGCGGGTGAAGCCGGCGATGGCATGACCGCCATCACTGAATACGACCGCACCAATCCCGACATCGTGCTCATGGACATCACCATGCCCCAGATGGAAGGGATCGAGGCGGCCGAGAAGATCGTAGCCCAGCATCCTGAGGCACGCATTGTCATGGTGTCTTCAGTGGGGTATCAGGAAAACATCGTGGCCGCGCTGCAGCGCGGGGCTCGCCACTTCGTGCAGAAGCCGGTCAAGCCGGAAGT
>CAVULZ010000005.1:0-159469 GCA_963742495.1 Terriglobia bacterium | reverse complement strand
TCAGCGGTCACCCAAAACCGGCCAATGAGGGTCACCTGAAAACCGGCCAACGAGAATGAGGCTCGGGGACGTTGACTCCGACGAAAGGCAGTAGCCTTCGTCGGTATGAGCAACGTCTTGAGCGAAGCGAAAAAACAACAAGTTATAGCCCTGGGACGACTCGGATGGCCACTGCGGCGCATCGAGCAAGAGACCGGGGTACGTCGGGAGACCGCCGGTGCCTACCTGAAAGCGGCCGGGATCGGAGTGCGGCCGCCTGGGGCGTGGGGACGGCGACCGCCGGCAAAACCGGCCAACGAGGTGACCACCGGGTCGGACGCAGCAAGACCGGCCAATACATTCATTCCCAACCCCAACCCCAACCCCGAAAACCTTTCTACGAAGGAAAAAGCAAAAGCAGAAACCGCAAAACCGGCCAATGAGAATGAGGTGACCACCGGGTTTGGCGTGGAGTTGAGCAACTCGGAACGGAAAAGTCCCAAGCACGTTCCGTCCACCAGTTTCTGCGAACCGTTCCGTGAGGCGATCGAACTGGGTCTGAGCCGTGGTCGCAATGCCATGGCGATCTGGCAGGACCTGGTGTCCGAGAGTGGGTTCGGCGGCGGCTATCAGACCGTCAAACGCTTCGTTCGCAAGCTTCGCGGAAACCAACCACTGCAGCCGCGGGCGGTGATTCTCACCGCGCCCGGAGAAGAGGCCCAAGTCGATTACGGCACCGGCCCGATGGTCCGCGACCCGCAGACCGGCAAATATCGACGCACACGATTGTTCGTGCTGACGCTCGGTTACAGCCGCAAGGCAGTACGCTTGCTCACCTTCCGTTCCAGTTCTCGCATCTGGGCCGAGCTGCACGAGAAAGCGTTTCGCCGATTGGCGGGCAGTACGCGCATCGTCGTGCTCGATAACTTGCGCGAAGGCGTGCTCGTCCCCGACATCTACGATCCCACTCTGAATCCACTCTATCGCGACGTGCTCGCCCACTACGGCGTGATCGCCCTGCCTTGCCGGATCAAAGATCCCGATCGAAAAGGAAAAGTCGAGTCCGCCGTCGGACACGCCCAGAAAACGCCGCTCAAGGGAAAACGCTTCGAGAGCCTGGAAGAAGCGCAAGCCTATCTGGACCATTGGGAGACCAGTTGCGCCGATACGCGCATCCACGGCACCACCAAACGGCAAGTCGCCGCCATGTTTGCCGAAGAAAAACCCTCCTTGCTTCCCCTGCCCCTGGAACCTTTCCGCTACTACCAACAGGGCCAACGGGTCGTGCATCTGGACGGTTGCGTCGAAGTCGAGGCCGCCTACTACGGCCTCCCTCCGGGCTGGATCGGACGCTTGGTCCGAGTGCAGTGGGACGAACTCTACGTTCGCATCCTCGATCCCCAAAACGGTCTGCTGCTGCGGGAGCATGTGCGCCAGAAACGTGGCTGGTATCGCATTCAAGAACAGGACCACCCGAAACAGAGACCGCTGCGCGTCTCCCAGTTACTGTGGCGAGCCGGCCGAGCCGGTGCTCACATCGGCACACTCTGCAACCTTATTTATAACCAGCTCGGCGAACCGGGTGTCCGCCGCGTCTTGGGTGTTCTCTCGCTGGCCAAGAAGTTCGGCACAGCCGCGGTCGAGGATGCTTGCGCGGCTGCCCTCGAAATGGGAGTGCATGAGTACCGCTTCGTTCGTCGCTATCTCGAACGTGGTCCCCAACTGACCTTACGGCAAGTCGATCCCCTCATTCGCGAGCTGGTGCAATACCGCGATCTCATCAACCACAGAACCCAGGAGTCAAAAGAATGAATCTCATCGAGTTGAATCGTGCTTTACGGCAACTACGGCTGGGCGGTATTGCCGCCGTGCTCGAAACCCGTCTCCACCAAGCTCAAGCCGAAGCCATGACCCCCATCGACTTCCTCTCCTGCTTGGTCTCTGACGAACTCACTCGTCGCGGCGATCGCCTGCTGGAGCGAAGGACAAAGCAGGCCGAGTTTCGCGACCCACAGAGGAACCTCGACAACTTCGACTTCAACTTCAACAAGAAGATGAATCGCAGTCTGGTCTTCGACCTGGCCACCGGCGCCTTCATCGCCCGTCACGAAGATGCTTTGTTTTTGGGCCCGCCCGGCACCGGGAAAAGTCATCTTGCCCAGGCCATCGGACAGGCGGCCATTCAACAGGGCTATCGCGTGCTGTATCGCGAAACCCACAAACTGCTCGATGACCTGGCCGAAGCCACCATCGACGGAACTCGCAAGGAGCACATGGAACTGTTGGCTTCGGTTCCGCTCCTTATCATCGATGATCTCGGCATGCGCAAGTTGCCCGTCACCGCCGCCGAGGAACTGCTGGAGATCGTGATGCGACGCTATGAGCGCACCAGTACCTTGCTCACATCCAACCGACCGGTGGAGGACTGGGGCAAACTGCTGGGAGACAGCGCCGCCGTCACCGCCATGCTCGATCGCCTCCTCCATCACGGTCATGTACTCAAATGCGGTCCACGGAGTTGGCGTACGAAAATAGACTTGCCTCCACACGAGGCTGCGGGGTAGAACAACTTAGTCCCCGGCCTCTTCCGTTGGCCGGTTTTGCCCTGACCACCGTTGGCCGGTTTTGGGGTGACCACTGAGGGCAGTGGTTCCGATACGTGAGAAAAAGGACCATGGCCAATGTCGTGTAGTAAAGCCGCTAATCTAACAAGACGCCGCGAGTCTTCGTTGGGCAGCAATTTGGCCTCAGTGATCACCTGAAAAGCGGCCATACATGATCAGTGCAAAACCGGCCATACTTTAGAAGCCGTCCAAGACATAGGTTGTTCTATCCTGCCACCTGCTGCGGAGGCAAGCCTGTTTTTGTGCGCCAACTGCGGGGACCGCATTTCAGCACGTGGCCATGATGCAGCAGGCGATCGAGCATGGCGGTGACGGCTGCGCTGTCGCCCAGCAGTTTTCCCCAGTCATCGACAGGTCGGTTCGAAGTAATGATGGTGCTGGCTCGCTCATAGCGTCGCATGATGATCTCCAGGAGTTCCTCAGCCGCGGTTAGAGATAACTTGCGCATGCCCAGATCGTCGATGATGAGCAGGGGCACGGTAACTAATGACTCGATGTGCTGCTTGCGCGTACCGTCGATCGAGGCTTCGGCGAGTTCCTCAAGCAGGGTATGGGTCTCGCGGTAGAGTACACGATAGCCTTGCTGGATGGCGGCCTGGCCAATGGCCTGTGCCAGATGGCTTTTGCCGCTGCCGGGTGGGCCGACCAGCAGTGAGTCTTCGTGACGGGCGATGAAGGCAGCGGTGGCCAGATCGAAGATCAGACTGCGATTCATCTTGGGATTGAAGGTGAAGTCGAAGTTATCGAGGGTCTTTTGCGGATCGCGAAACTGGGCTTGCTTGCGTCGACGTTCCAGCAAACGGTCGCCACGACGAGTGAGTTCGTCGGAGACCAGGCAGGAGATCAGATCGATGGGTGCCATGGATTCGACCTGGGCCTGGTGCAGACGCATCTCCAGCACAGCCGCGATTCCACCCAGCCGCAGTTGTCGTAAAGCACGATTCAACTCGATGAGATTCATTCACTTTGCTCCTTGGTTTTGGTATGGATCAGATCACGGTAGTGCACCAGTTCGCGGATCAGGGGATCGACCTGGCGCAAACTGAGCGGGGCTTGCGGACAACGCTCCAGGTAGCGACGGACGAAACGATATTCGTGCACGCCCATCTCGAGGGCTGCCGCGCAAGCTTCATCGACGGCAGCGGTGCCGTACTTTTTGGCGAGAGAGAGAACGCCCAGGATGCGCCGCACGCCCACTTCGCCTTGCTGGCTATAGATAAGGTTGCAGAGTGTACCGACATGGGTGCCCACTCGGCCGGCGCGGCCGAGCAACTGCACCACACGGAAAGGAGTTTGCTGGGGATGGTCTTCGGGCTGAATGCGGTACCAGCCCCGTTTCTGACGTAGATGTTCTCGCAGGAGTAATCCAGTTTTGGGATCGAGGATACGAACGCAAAGTTCATCCCATTGGACTCTCACTCCGCGTCCAATCCAGCCTGGCGGTAGACCGTAGTAGGCGGCTTCGACTTCGACACAGCCATCCAGATGCACCACCCGTTCGCCGTACTGGTAATAGCGGAACGGTTCCACAGGCAGCGGGAGCAAGGTTGGTTTTTCTTCCGCGAACATGGCGGCCACTTGTCGTTTGGTGGTGCCGTGGATGCGCGTATCGGCCCAGTTCGTTTCCCAGCGATCCAGATAGACTTGCGCTTGTTCCAGACTCTCGAAGCGTTGTCCTTTGAGAGGGGTTTTCTTGGCGTGGCCCACGGCCGACTCCACCTTGCCTTTTCGATCTGGATCCTGGATCCGGCAGGGCAGGGCGACCGCACCGTAATGGGCGAGCACGTCGCGATAGAGGGGATTGAGGGTGGCGTCGTAGACGTCGGGGACGAGTACGCCTTCGCGGAGATTGTCCAGCACCAGGATGCGCGGAGCACCGCCTAATCGACGAAATGCCTTCTCGTGGAGCTCGGCCCAGATGCGCGTGCTGGAGCGGAAGACCAGCAACCGTACTGCTTTGCGGCTATAGCCCAGCGTGAGCACGAACAAACGGGTGCGTCGATACTTACCGCTTTGCGCTTCGCGTACCATCGGCCCGCTGCCGTAATCGACTTGACCCTCTTCTCCTGGAGCGGTGAGGATCACCGCCCGCGCTTGTGGTACTTGGGCTCCACGTAATTTGTAAGCGAAACGCCGAACGCTTTGATAGCCACACTGGAATCCGTAGTCGGACACCAGATCCTGCCAGATTGCCATGGCATTGCGATCTCGACTCAGACCCAGCTCGATGATTTCCCGATAGGGTTCACAGGTGCTCGCCGAACCCACGGCTTTCGAATGTTCTGACTCCTTGCTGCTCAACCCAACGCCAAAATCGGTGATCACCTCTATGGCCGGTTTTGAAGTTGCGGTTGCTTTTCCCTTCGTAGAAAGGTTTTCGGGGCTGGGGTTGGGGTTGGGGTTGGGGTTGAGGCGAGCGCCAGGCCCCGCAATGGCCGGTTTTGCTGCATCCGAGCCGGTGATCACCTCTATGGCCGCTTTTGCCTTACCTTCGCGCTTCCATCTTCCCGGCGGCCATATTTCCACACCCGCGCCTCTCAGATAGGCGCTGATGGTCTCTCGACGCACTCGCGTGGCCTCTTGGATCTTTCGCAGAGACCATCCCAGTCGTCCCAAGGCTATGATTTGCTGTTTCTTCTCGTCCTTCAAGACATTCGCCATGTTGCGAGAGGCTACTTACCCTCCCGCTGCTGTCAATGTCCTGGACGTTTCTTCTGAAAGTATGGCCGCTTTTCAGGTGTTCTTGTATGGCCGCTTTTGGGTGTTCACTGAGGTTTGGCGCACAACCCCCTAGCGATGTGCAATGCCCCGATCGAATGATCGAAACGGGTATGCACTGCCCCAGGATAAACAAGAGATTCCATGGCGAGCTGGCGCAGTCGTCGGAGGCGCTGGAAAACGCATGTATCGATGATGCGCTGTTCAAGCGGTTCACGGTAAATGAAACCGTGAATCGGATCCCTCAATTCCAATCCACTCATAACGCGCCAAGTATAGGCCGAAGAAAAGGCGAAGCACAAGGTTGTCGTATTCTTACGTGAACGAAAGCAGGGGGTCAGGTCATTATGGCGCGCGATAAGAGAGAACAGAGCGGTCGACACACGTTTCTGGGCCTCACCCGTCAATAATCTATTTGCGGCAAGGAGTACAGCGTAGCCGCTTTGCGCCCTAACTGTCGCCAGGCCCAGCCAGACATCCCTCAAGGCAGGAGCATCTTTGCGACCTAGCGATCCAAATTTGGCCCCACAACCTCGTCGCTGACTAAAAGCACCCAAGCGGAAAAGGCCACGCTGCTTTCGCAACGTGGCCTTTATTTAAGCCGGCGACGACCTACTCTCCCACACACTTTCGCGTGCAGTACAATCGGCCCTGCGGGGCTTAACTTCCGTGTTCGGTATGGGAACGGGTGGATCCCCCGCGGTAAGATCACCGACAACTGACGCAGCTTTTAGCTATTAGCTTTTGGCTTTTAGCTTTGCCGTGCCGGTCAAGGAGCTTGCGCTCAACCCGTCCGGCAAACGACTGGCTGCAATGTCGTTTGAATATTCCGCTATTGGCCGGTCGCGCTTCCAGCAAGTCTCCAGTTTCTGTAGGAAACAAGCTAAGAGCTAACGGCTAAAAGCCAATAGCTGATTTTCAAAGATCGTGAGGTCGATGCCTCACAACTGAATAGATTGGGTGTGGCTTACTTTCTTCTTGGTTTACTTCCGATTTCAACCACTGCTACCAAGGCTAGCTTGCTTTCACAAACTCGTCGGCGCCCAGTGTCAGCGTGTTTTTCCAATTTCCATCCCAGGTTCGAGCGGATGAGAAAAACGCTGCTTTCATTCAGCTCAGGTTCTAGCTGAAGGCTGAAAGCTAAGAGCTGACAGCTGGTTTTAATGCACCGAGTAAATTTTATGGTCAAGCCGAACGGGCGATTAGTGCGGGTAAGCTTCACACATTACTGCGCTTTCACTTCCCGTCTATCAACCAGGTGGTCTTCCTGGGCCCTTCTTATCCCTTACGGGTTGGGAGATCTCATCTTGAGGAGTGCTTCCCGCTTATATGCATTCAGCGGTTATCACAACCGAACTTCGCTACCCAGCTATGCCGTTGGCACGACAGCTGGAACACAAGAGGTTCGTCCATCCCGGTCCTCTCGTACTAAGGACAGGTCCTCTCAAATCTCCTGCGCCCACAACAGATAGGGACCGAACTGTCTCGCGACGTTCTGAACCCAGCTCACGTACCGCTTTAATAGGCGAACAGCCTAACCCTTGGAACCTTCTACAGCTCCAGGATGCGATGAGCCGACATCGAGGTGCCAAACCGGAGCGTCGATATGAACTCTTGGCTCCGATCAGCCTGTTATCCCCGGCGTACCTTTTATCCGTTGAGCGATGGCCCTTCCATGCAGAACCACCGGATCACTAAAGCCTACTTTCGTACCTGCTCGTCTTGTAGGACTCGCAGTCAACCACGCTTATGCTTTTGCACTCGTCGGCTGATTTCCAAACAGCCTGAGCGTAGCTTCGCGCGCCTCCGTTACCGTTTAGGAGGCGACCGCCCCAGTCAAACTACCCGCCTTACTATGTCCCTCTCCCGGTTTACGGGAGTAGGTTAGAACCACAGAACTCGCAGGGTGGTATCTCACCGGTGGCTCCTCCAAGCCCGAGAGCCTGGAATCAAAGCCTCCCACCTATCCTGCGCAGCAAGTGCCATAGTTCATAGTAAAGGTATAGTAAAGGTGCACGGGGTCTTTCCGTCTAGTTGCGGGCAACCGGCATCTTCACCGGCACTACAAGTTCGCCGTGTCAGTCGGCAAGACAGTCGCACTTTCGTTACGCCATTCGTGCAGGTCGGAACTTACCCGACAAGGAATTTCGCTACCTTAGGACCGTTATAGTTACGGCCGCCGTTCACTGGGGCTTCAGTTCGAAGCTTCACCTTGCGGTTGACCTCTCCCTTTAACCTTCCAGCACCGGGCAGGCGTCAGCCCCTATACGTCGTTTTCGACTTTGCAGAGACCTGTGTTTTTGTTAAACAGTCGCAGTGCGCATTTCTCTGCGGCCGCTTCAGGCTTTAACACCCTAATGCGGCACCCCTTCTCCCGAAGTTACGGGGTTAATTTGCCGAGTTCCTTACCAACTGTTCTCACGAGCGCCTTAGGATATTCTCCTCGTCTACCTGTGTCGGTTTGAGGTACGGATCCCCTACATTCTCCTTAGAGGTTTTTCTTGGCAGTGTGGAATCAGCAGCTTTCCTCCATACGGAGTACTGTTTTGCGTCTCAGTGATAACTTCCTCGCGGATTTTCCTACGAGAAACACCTTACACGCATCAACCGTCATAGCCATAGGACGGCCTGCTTATCCTACTGCGTCACCCCATCGTAATAACGAATACAAGGGAGTTCCGGAATATTAACCGGATGTCCATCGGTTACGCCTTTCGGCCTCACCTTAGGATCCGACTGACCCTGAGCGGATTAACCTTTCTCAGGAAACCTTAGACTTTCGGCGCGGAGGGTTCCCACCTCCGTTATCGCTACTTATGCCGGCAGGGTCTCTTCTCAACCGTCCACCAGTCTTTTCAGTCTAGCTTCAAACTGTTGAGAATGCTCTCCTACCACGCACACCCGTAAAGATGTGCATTCGCTGCTTCGGTACCAAGCTTGAGCCCCGTTATATTGTCGGCACCGGACCGCTTGACCAGTGAGCTATTACGCTTTCTTTAAAGGATGGCTGCTTCTAAGCCAACCTCCTGGCTGTCTGGGCGTTCCGACTTCCTTTCCCACTTAGCTTGAATTTGGGGACCTTAGCAGGCGATCTGGACTGTTTTCCTCTCGACGACGAAGCTTAGCCCCCGCCGTCTGACTCCCGTGCTTGTTGTTCTATGGCATTCGAAGTTTGATTGGATTCTGTAAGCTGGAAAGCCCCATAGTCCATTCAGTTCTCTACCACCACGACAAATCACACGAGGCTAGCCCTAAAGCTATTTCGGAGAGAACGAGCTATCACGGAATTTGATTAGCCTTTCACCCCTACCCTCAGCTCATCGGAGCTTTTTTCAACAAACACCCGTTCGGCCCTCCAGTAGGTTTTACCCTACCTTCAGCCTGGCCAAGGGTAGATCATCCCGCTTCGCGTCTATTCCTGCCAACTGATTCGCCCTATTAGGACTCGCTTTCGCTACGGCTCGCTTTCGCTTAACCTTGCTGACAAGAATAACTAGCCGGCTCATTATGCAATAGGCACGCGGTCAGACTTTCCGCTTACGCGGCATAGTCCTCCCACCGTTTGTAGGCACACGGTTTCAGGTACTATTTCACTCCCCTCGCAGGGGTTCTTTTCGCCTTTCCCTCACGGTACTGGTTCACTATCGGTCAGAAGCTAGTATTTAGCCTTACGGGATGGTCCCCGTAGCTTCCCGCAAAGTTTCTCGTGCTCCGCGGTACTCAGGTATCGACTTCGAGTCCAGTTCGTTTTCGCCTACGTGGCTATCACACCCTATGGCTCCGCTTTCCAGCGGGATTTGGCTAACGACTGGATTGTTAACTCTACTGTTGTCGACCCTACAACCCCGGCCACACCCGAAGGTATGACTGGTTTAGGCTAATTCCGATTTCGCTCGCCACTACTTTCGGAATCGAGGTTTCTTTATTTTCCTCCTGGTACTGAGATGGTTCACTTCCCAGGGTTCGCTCGTTCCCAACTATGGATTCATTGGGACGTACACAGGTTTTACCTGTGTGGGTTTCCCCATTCGGAAATCCCCGGATCAATGCCTGCTTGCGGCTCCCCGAGGCTTATCGCAGCTTGCCACGTCCTTCATCGCCTGCTTCTGCCAAGGCATCCACCATGCGCCCTTAGTAGCTTGACCATAAAATTTACTCGACACATTCGAACTTCTAGCTCCTAGCTTTTGGCTACTAGCTGATCCGCTCGAACACGCCGCATCAACTCTATGGGCCTGTCTGCCTGCTCCTCGCACGGGATCACTGCTTCACATCCCGGATCTCTTGCTCCGGATGAATCCGGGACTTGAGATCTGAAATGCGAAACTCCTCCGCACACCAGCAGGCTTCTCTCTAGGCACTCATAAAAATTTACAGCCTTGTAGATTGCCCAATCTATTCAGTTGTCAAATATCGTCCTCACCAGCTTGCGCTGGATCACCCTGCCTAAGCAGGTATGGGTCTTACTCGACTCCGAAGTGTGCAAACTTCGAAAGTCTTTCCAACCCAATGTTCGGCGCCAAGCGACTTTCTTGAACCGTGAACAGAATCATGGTTGTCACAGTTGGCGCCCAACATTGCGCTGGTCATCCAGTGGCTTGATCTCTCATTCTCGACGCCACCACTGATCCTTACCAAACAACGTCCTTACTTCCAGATCCCGTCTTTCATCAGCTCTGTCATGAGCCTTCGCAATCGCCCACACCCTCAGAATGATCAAGCCGGCGATAATGACGAACTCACCAACAGCCTTGAGAATGTCACTAATCGCCATCAATCCGGCTTTCGCGATGAATTCTGGTGGAGCTGACCGGGATCGAACCGGTGGCCTCCTGGTTGCAAACCAGGCGCTCTCCCAGCTGAGCTACAGCCCCTTAACTGCAGCCTTCAGCTTTCAGCCGTCAGCCATCAGCGAGAACTTGCTGACGACTAAGGACCGACGACTGAGGACTGTTTTTGGTGGGCCTGGGTAGAGTTGAACTACCGACCTCACCCTTATCAGGGGTGCGCTCTAGCCACCTGAGCTACAGGCCCGGTCTTACTCTGCACAAAATTATCCGGAGCCTGAATTTTATCACCGGCTCCAGCCACTAGCCGCTAGCTTCCAGCCAAATCTTTTCGTCTTTCAATCAATCAGACGTCAAGAGATTTAGCCAGGAGCTAGAAGCTAGTAGCCAGAAGCTCAATATTTTTTCGAGGACAAGGTTGAACGTACATCCCAGCTAAGCCGGGACTGACCATCATGCGGATAGGACTCGAGCAAGAGAGGTCCGAACGGGTTTCCTATTCCACTTCACAGGTTTGCCCTTGCGGGTTATCAAGAAGCGGGACAGGGTACACGGCAACGTCCTCCGTATGTTTAATTTCCACTGGTCTTTATCCAGAACTCGAAAGCTCAAGATTCAGATGAGTGGAACCGCGGAAGTGCCGTGACGTTCTCTCTAGAAAGGAGGTGATCCAGCCGCAGGTTCTCCTACGGCTACCTTGTTACGACTTCACCCCAATCATGAACCATACCTTGGACGGCTGCCCCCTTGCGGTTGGCTCACCGGCTTCTAGTGCAGTCCACTTTCGTGATGTGACGGGCGGTGTGTACAAGGCCCGGGAACGTATTCACCGCGGCGTGCTGATCCGCGATTACTAGCGATTCCAGCTTCATGGAGTCGAGTTGCAGACTCCAATCCGAACTGAGGCCGGCTTTTTCCGATTAGCTCCCCTTCGCAGGTTTGCGACGGTTTGTACCGACCATTGTAGCACGTGTGTAGCCCTGGACATAAAGGCCATGAGGACTTGACGTCATCCCCACCTTCCTCCCCGTTATCCGGGGCGGTTTCGCTAGAGTGCCCGACTTGACTCGCTGGCAACTAACGATAAGGGTTGCGCTCGTTGCGGGACTTAACCCAACATCTCACGACACGAGCTGACGACAGCCATGCAGCACCTCCACAGCAGTTCTTGCGAAAAGGGATATTTCTACCCCGGTCCACTGTGCTTCGAGCCCAGGTAAGGTTCTTCGCGTTGCGTCGAATTGAACCACATGCTCCACCGCTTGTGCGGGCCCCCGTCAATTCCTTTGAGTTTCAGCCTTGCGACCGTACTCCCCAGGCGGGATGCTTATCGCGTTAGCTTCGGCACAGCCGGATTGGGTACCGGCCACACCAAGCATCCATCGTTTAGGGCTAGGACTACCAGGGTATCTAATCCTGTTTGCTCCCCTAGCTTTCGCGCCTCAGCGTCAGATGTGGTCCAGTGCGCCGCTTTCGCCACAGGTGTTCCTCCCGATATCTACGCATTTCACCGCTACACCGGGAATTCCACGCACCTCTCCCACCCTCAAGCACGGCAGTTTCGCCTGCAGGCTCTAGGTTGAGCCTAGAGGTTTCACAGGTGACTTACCGCACCGCCTACGCGCCCTTTACGCCCAATAATTCCGAACAACGCTTGCCCCCCTCGTATTACCGCGGCTGCTGGCACGAAGTTAGCCGGGGCTTCTTCCACCCGTACCGTCATTATCGTCCGGGTCGAAAGGAGTTTACGTCCCAAGGGACTTCATCCTCCACGCGGCGTTGCTGCGTCAGGGTTTCCCCCATTGCGCAAAATTCCCCACTGCTGCCTCCCGTAGGAGTCTGGACCGTGTTTCAGTTCCAGTGTGGCCGTGCGCCCTCTCAGGCCGGCTACCGATCTAAGCCTTGGTGGGCCGTTACCCCGCCAACTAGCTAATCAGCCGCGACCCCCTCTTCCAGCGAATTGCTCCTTTGATCTCCAGAATTTCCACTCCAAAGATGTTATGCGGTATTAGCCCCGGTTTCCCGAGGTTATCCCCCACTCGAAGGTAGGTTAGTCACGTGTTACTCACCCGGTCGCCACTTTACTCATGGATTGCTCCACTTTCTCGTTCGACTTGCATGTGTTAGGCACGCCGCCAGCGTTGATTCTGAGCCAGGATCAAACTCTCATTTGAAACCTGTCGTCTGCCGACGGGTAGTTGGCAGACTGCCACCACGCCCTCGAAGAGGCATGGTGGATCTATCTTGTGAGATCGCTCGGATTTCAACCCGAGCCTTCCTCTCACGACTGGCACGTTCAACCTAGTTGTCAAAGAACCGATCCGCTACCGCCTGAGCGGGCGCTTTCAGTTCAGAGCAGACCTGCGTTCACGCGAGCGAGTCGCGATCACACAAACCTGCCTGTCCTCGAAACTTGTACAAACTACGCGTCTTGCGCGGTCACTGTCAACCCATGGCTGGCACAGGATATCCACCTGTTTTCCACAGCCGGGGAGCTAAATCACTCTCAAATCAATCGATTAAGAGGAGCTCTGCGCACGCGACGAAACGCGTCTTCCACTACTCGCCTATGCCATTTCGGCACAAGCCGAGGCGGAAGAGCATCAGTTTGAAAAAAAGATCACTTGGAGGTTCTTGCGAACACCGCTTAAACCCTTCGAGGAACCTTGTCCCCGAATGAAGCCCCGTGGCCGGGACTGATTTGCAGGAATTACCTGTGTTTAGTTAGATGCCGGACGAGCGACGAGAGTTTCACAAAATACGCCCGGCTAGCCACACCACTGCTCTCGATGAATTATTTATATCAGATGAATGCTAGAAAGCGCAAGGGGGTGTTTACGAAGTTGGGTCGGCACTCGAGATTCCCCATTCGTGTGCAGCTTAGGCAATTTTGGTATTCGCTTTTTATTTGCCTGTCACTCAGGAAAAGAGGAAGATTAGAAAAGTGAACGAGACAAATGCACTTCGCAAGAAGAATATCTTCCGCATTCTCTTTGCACCGCGGATCGGCCGCTCAAAAAACATCCGGCAACCCACTTACGAAATAATTTCACTACTTTGGCGGCGGCAGGCGCCACGCCACCGTGACCATGAGCGCCACCGCGATTCCGAGCGACACTTCCACGAAGCGGTGATAGGCAACGACCCAGGGCGGCGCGGCGTGCGCGATCAGCAGGATGATGCTCAGCGTGATCGCGGCAAAGCGATAGGCGCTGCCCAGGCGCAGCAATGCGGAGAGGACGCCGCAGACCAGGATTCCGGCTCCGTACACCATCCAGTTGACTTGGACGAAGGTGGCGATCAGGGCGCCCACCGCCGCACCCAGGGCGGTGCCAACGAAGCGCTGCCAGGCGAGAGCCAGCGGATCAGTGACGGAAAGCAGGATCACTATGGTTGAGATGGGCGCCCAGTAAAATTCCGGTAGCTTCAGGGCGCGTGCCAGGAGCATCGACATGACTGCGGCGACTGCGGTCCGGGCCGAGTGGAGGAGAGCTTCACGGGTGAGGCCGAGGCGGGTTGCCCATGCTGCCATATGGCGGCCCATTGTATCTTGCTGTGGCAGGCGGGAGAGTTCCCACGCGGGCGAGTCGCCCGCGACCAAGGACAACCTTGCACACACAGGCTGCACCCAGAGGCCAGAGCTTGCCGAGGTTCGCTCGGCCTGGGCAGGTGAGACACCTGCCCCCACGTGGGCAGTGGCGGTTTCACAGGTCTTACGGAAATTCCAGCGTGATCAGTTTTGCGTTCTGCTTGCCTATGTTGGTCAGGGCGTGGGTGGCGCCACCTTTTGTCCAGGCTACGTCTCCGGCTTTGAGTTGAATTTGCGCCGGTCCCCGGCCTTCGATGTCGCTGCGCAAATCGAGATCGGTCACGGCCACGATCAGGTGGGGGCCGGTGTGATGGTGTTTGGGGACTTCTCCACCGGGTTGCAGTTCGATGTCGGAAGCGCGCACGCCGTCTTTGACGAACAGGATGTCGCGGGTGCCGCCGTTCAGGACGTGCAGGCCCCTTTCCTCATCCCATGGGGGTGGGGGCGAGTGGCGGGCTTTCTCGTCCTGCAGGAGTTCGATGATCACGTAGCGGGTGGTCCGGTCGGACAGATTTTTGCCGAGGTGGCTGAAGCCGCCGGGAACGAAGCGGGTTTCGCCGTCCTGCAGCGTGAGCTTGACTGGGGGCTTTCCGGCGACGTCGTTTTCCACCTGCGATATTCCCAGGGTCACGGAGATGTAGTCGTGGCCGTGACGGTGCGGCAGGGTGACGCCATGGGGCGGGATTTCCAGATTGAACACGCGGACATACTCGTTTTCGAGCGCCAGATGATGATGGGGCTCGCCCGTGATATCAACTTCGGGGGAGGCGGCGGTTTGCGCCGACAGCAGGAAGCTGGAAGCGACGACAAAGACGAGGCCGAGCCGGCAGGACTTCATGGAGCGAGATTCTAGCATTCAGACCTGTGGAGGAAGTTTAAACTGGGACCTCATGGCGGACCTGGGCAAAGTCCTGATCGTGGCGGGCGCGCTGGCCATCGTGGCCGGAGTGGCGTTCGTGCTGCTGGCTCGCGCTCATGTGCCTCTGGGGCGGCTTCCGGGGGACATGGTTTATCGCGGCAAGAACACCACATTCTACTTTCCGCTGGCCACGTCGATCCTGGTCAGCGTGGTGCTCTCGCTGGTGCTGTACCTGATTGGGCGCTGGCGGCAATGACGAAAACTCCCGCCCAAGCATAGCTTGGACGGGGCACCCGCGTGAGGGCGGTGCCGTCCTCCCGATTGTTCAACCTCGGCTACAATGAGAGTGCGACGCGACTCGACCTCCAAGGACTAACGACCAATCCCGCATGATGATGATCAAGAGCGATTCGAAACTGCAAGTGTCTGAAGCCATCCGTGCCTGCCTGGAAAAGAAGGCGGAAGAAATCACCGTACTGGAACTGGAAAAAGGGTCGGGAGCGTTCACCGACTATTTCCTGGTGTGCAGCGGGACCAACCCGCGCCAGGTCCAGGCCATTTCGGACGAGGTGGAACTGCGCCTGAAGGCATCCGGGTTGCGGCCGACGCACATCGAAGGCTACCGGCAGGCGGAGTGGGTGCTGCTGGATTATGTGGATTTCGTGGTCCACATTTTTTCCGAGAAGGCGCGCAAGTTTTACGATCTGGAACGGTTGTGGAAGTCGGCGCGGCGCATGGAGCCGGCGGACCTGGTGGCTGGGCCGGCCAAACAGAGGCGGGTTGCGGTGCGCAGTGTGAGGAAGAAGCGGGCCTAGGAACGGTATCCGGGTTCCGGGTTCGAAACCGGAGAGGAAAGAACCAGTTCCCGGTTCCCAGTTTCCGGTTCCCAGTGTTTTGAAACCAGAAACTTGTTCTTGGGAAACTGGAAACTGACGCTGGTGAAAATCAAAGTTGCGTGGATCGGCAAGACGAAGGACGCGGCCATCCAGTCTCTGACGGATGAGTACTTGAAGCGTTTGACGCGTTTTGCCGAGGCTGAAGGGGTCGCGCTCAAAGACGAGGCGGCGGTTCTGAAATTGGGTGCGCGGGATGCTCGCCATCGGCACACCCTGGTGCTGCTGGACGGGCGGGGCAAGCAACTTTCCTCGGAAGAGCTGGCCAGATTTCTGGGCGACTACCATGACCGGAATCCGCTTCCGCTGCTGTTCGCCGTGGGTGGGGCGGATGGCTTCAGTGAAAACGCCCGGCAGGCGGCCACTCTGGTCCTCTCTCTGGGCAGGATGACGCTGGCGCACGAGCTGGCGCGAGTCGTCCTGCTGGAGCAACTCTATCGGGCGTTCACCATTCTAAAGGGCCATCCCTATCACCTGGGGCATTGAGAGAACCCAGGAATTCAGGCGTGTACCTTCGTGACGTTCCATCTCGTCCCCGAGAAAGCATAGAGTAGGGATGTCAGCGGAAGATTGCTGGGTAATTCAGCCCTCCCCTTAAAGGACTTATTGCGATGAAGAATCCGTTTGAAGTGTTGAAGAGCAAGGAACAGGAAGTCGCTCAGGTGAAGAAAGAGATCAATGCATTGCGGGTGACCATCCAGCTGATCGGGGACGAGAAGTCGCCGGTGGCCGATCCCAAGGTGGACCTGCGATCCGTGATTGAAATGCCGTAGGCTGCAATTCCCTTTTTCCTATTTTGAAGACCGATGGAGCACGGGCGTCATCGCCCGTGCTTTTTTGTTTGGGTCACTCCTTGCTCCTATCATTTCTCGTTTAGGGTCAGTGGGATAGCGTTGCACGAGCGGGGCGCTCGCGCCCACATTCTCGAGAACATATACAATCGAAGACTTGCCGGTATGCCGGACATCCGCCGTGGTCTCATCATCGTGAATACCGGCCCGGGCAAGGGCAAAACTACCGCTGCCATGGGCACGGCCCTGCGGGCGGTCGGCCAGGGAATGCGCGTCCTGATGCTGCAGTTTCTAAAAGGCTCCTGGCATTACGGGGAGCTGGATGCGGTGAAGGCCTTTGGCGACAAGTTCGTCATGAAGCAGATGGGCCGGGGTTTCGTGAAGGTCGGAGCCGAGAAGCCGGATCCAGAGGATGTTCGGATGGTGGAAGAGGCCTGGGCGGAAGCTGTTACCGCGATCAATTCCGGCGCCTGGGACCTGGTCATCCTGGATGAGATTAACTACGCCATCAGCTACGGCATGCTCGATCCCGCCAAGGTGGTGGAGACTCTTAAGAGCAAACCTGAAATGGTGCACATTATCTTGACCGGGCGAAACGCCCATCCGACAATTGTCGAGGTCGCGGACACCGTGACCGAGATGCGCCAGGTCAAGCACGCCTACGAAAAGGGCGTGATGGCGCAGAGAGGGATTGAGTACTGAAAATCGTCGTCAGTCGTCAGTCGTCGGTCTTCAGCCCTTCGCCGCCGCCGACGGCCTTAGCTAGCGAAAGGTTTTGAGGTGCGGCTGACGACTGACGACCGAAGACTGACGACTGATTTATGGCATGGTTCAAACGACAAGCCGGTGAGCTGGATACTTCGGGTGAGCGCAAGGTTCGCACCGAGGGGCTGTGGGTGAAGTGTGACACCTGCCGGCAGATCATCTGGAAGAAGGACCTGGAAGAGAACTTCAACGTTTGTCCCAAGTGCGACCGGCACTTCCGCATTGATGCGCGCACCCGCCTGGCCCAGCTTCTGGATGACAACGAATACGAGGTTTCCGACGCCAACCTGACCTCGACCGACCCCCTGAAATTCGTGGACCTGAAGGCCTACTCGGCGCGCCTGAAGCAGGCGCAGGCCGACACCGGGTTAAAGGACGCCGTAATCAATGCGCGCGGCAAACTGAATGGGCGCACGGTCATCGTCAGTTCGATGGAGTATGCATTCATCGGCGGAAGCATGGGAGCGGTGGTGGGCGAGGCCATTACGCGGGCCATTGAGCAGGCCACTGAAACCCGGGTACCCATCGTGATCGTTTCCGCGTCGGGCGGAGCGCGCATGATGGAAGGGGTCATCAGCCTGATGCAGCTAGCCAAGATTTCGGCTGCGCTGGCGCGCCTGGATGAAGCCAAAGTCCCATTCATCTCGGTGCTGACCGACCCAACCACGGGGGGCGTGACCGCCTCCTTCGCCATGCTGGGCGACCTGAACATCGCCGAACCTGGGGCGCTGATCGGATTTGCCGGTCCGCGGGTGATTGAGCAGACGATTCGCCAGAAACTTCCTCAGGGTTTCCAGCGCAGCGAATTCCTGCTGGAGCACGGCATGCTGGATGCCGTGGTGCACCGTCGGCAACTGAAATCGTACATTTCGCGAGCCTTGGACTTTATGGACCGGACCTCAGTCGCCGGCCTTCAGACGTCAGCTTAAAACCGCGGGCTCTAAGACCCAGTAGTTAGTTGTTCGTTCTCGGTTCTCAGTTGTTCCGTCGAGATCCCCTGCTCCCCCGTTCGGCCATTGAGTCTGTCGTTTCGACGGCATGCTCTCGAAGGCCCGGAGGTGAAGCTGCTACCCTAGGATTTGGCTGATGTCCTCCTACGAAATTGCCATCGCGCGCATGTACGCCCTGGGCCATGAACTGGCGCAGACGCCGTCGCACAAGTTCGACCTGGCGCACATGCGTGTCTTGCTGGCGGCGCTGGAGAATCCGGAGCGGCATTTCCCCAGCGTGCTGATTGCGGGAACCAATGGCAAGGGTTCGACCGCGTCGACGCTGGCGTCGATTTTGCAGGCTGCGGGATTGCGGACGGGGCTCTATACCTCTCCCCACCTGGTGCGCATCAACGAGCGCATACAGATCGGGGGAGAGCAGATCAGCGATGACGATTTTGGGTTAGTCCACTCTCTGGTCGACCGCACCGCCGAGCGCCTGGTCAGTGAGGGCGAGTTGCCGTTTCATCCCAGCTTTTTTGAGATGCTGACGGCGATTGGGTTCGAGTATTTCGCGCGCCCTAGGGTCGACATCGCGGTGCTCGAGGTAGGCATGGGCGGCCGGCTGGATGCGACCAACGTGGTGGAGCCGCGAGTCAGCGTGATCACCGATATCTCGCTCGACCATCAGAAATTTCTGGGCGAGACGGTGACCGAGATCGCGGGTGAGAAAGCCGGAATCATACGGCCCGGGGGCGTGGTGGTGACGCTGCCCCAGCAGCCGCAGGCCAACGATGTCATCGGGAATACGATTCTGGAGTTGGGTGCGCGGGCGGTGAATGCGGTGCCGTATGTGCCGCCGGTGAGTCCGGCGAGTGCCGAATACCTGGCGGCCAACCCGGCCAAGACACCGGTGTCACGCTATCCGCTCCAGGTGATGGGCGAACAGATCATGGTGGAGACTCCGTTGCTGGGACGCCACCAGTTGAGGAATGTTGCATTGGCGATCGCGGCCGCGGACGAATTGGGCCGGCAGGGATTTCCGGTGACGGCTGCCTCGATAGAGCAGGGCATACGGCAGACCCATTGGCCGGGGCGATTCCAGGTGATTGCCGCTACCGCGAGCTCGCCCGAATATGTCTTCGACGTGGCCCATAACCCGGCTGGAGCGTGGGCGCTGCGGTCCACTCTGTCGGCTGGCGATCCCGATCGATCGCTGACGTTTATTTTTGGCGCGATGCGGGACAAGGCGATTGGGGAGATGGCGGAAATTCTATTTCCGCTGGCGGACCGCGTGATCGTGACTCGCGCCGACAATCCTCGCTCGGCCAGTCCGCAGGAGATTCGAGAGGCGGCGGCTCGGACGGCGGCCCCGATGGAAGAAGCAACGGATGTGGCGGCCGCTATCGAGCGGGCACGGACTTCGGCGCGGCCCGATAGTGTGGTGGTTATTACCGGATCGATATACATTGTAGGAGAGGCGATGCGAGGGCTCGGCGCGCGCATCTAAACAGGCAGTGCCATCCGTGAAAACACCGATTGAGATGGACCGCGCGGCGGAACTGGCGGAGGCGGCCACCCCGGCGCAACCAGCGAGGGCAGCCACTTTCCGGCGATACGGATGGCCGAGCCGGCTGCGTTCGTATTTTATCTTCGATCCTCTGATCTGGACCTACACCGTCGTCCTGGGAATCATTTCCGTTCCGGCGTCACTGTTCGGAAACCAGGGCCGCATCCTGCATGGCTTCGCGCGTTTCTGGTCGAAGCTGATCATGAAGACGATTGTCTCGCCCACGAAAGTGACGGGGCTGGATGCGATCGACACTTCGAAGCCCTACGTCTACGCGGTCAACCATGCGTCCGCGCTCGACATCCCCGTGCTGTATGTTTATCTGCCTTTCGAGTTTCGCATCGCGTTCAAGAAGGAATTGCTTTCGTATCCGATCGTGGGCTGGCACCTCAAGCGCTCGGGCCAAATCTGCGTGGACCAGCAGAACCCGGCGCGGTCGATCGGCAGCATCCGGGCCGCGCTGAAGAGCCTGAAAGGCGGCATGCCGTTTGTCATCTTCCCGGAAGGCGGCCGCACACCGGACGGCGACATCAAGCCTTTTTTGCCGGGAGCGTTGTTTCTGGCGATCAAAGCGCAGGTGGATATTGTGCCGGTGGCTCTGGTGGGAACCTTCGAGCTGCTGCCCATGAATACCTACCACATCAAGCCTCGGCAGCTGGAGATGCGGGTGGGGCAGCCTATTTCGACTGCGGACTATACGCTGCGCAACCTGGACGAGCTTTCGGATCGGGTGCACCGGGCGGTGGAAGATTTGTATCGCAGGTGAGTTATATGAAAACCAGATCCCAGTTGTGAGTAGTCAGTTCTCAGAGAGTTCTATCAGCTCTTCAAGTTTTTCCGCGATGGCATACTTCAAGTCGTCAATTCCTTTGCCGGTCACGGCGGAGATGGGGAACAGATCGAGTTTTTTCTTCTTGCAGTAGCGTTTGAGCTTTGCCAGTTTTTCTTTATTGGCAATGTCGATCTTGGAGGCCACCATGATGACGGGCTTGTCTTCCAGATGAGCTCCGAAGCTGGCCAGTTCTTCGGCGATGACTTCCACATCTTTGACGGGATCGGGGCGTCCGCTGGCGTCGGAGACATCCACCATGTGCACCAGCAGACGGTTGCGTTCGATGTGCCGCAGGAACTGCGTGCCCAGGCCCGCGCCGGTGTGCGCGCCTTCGATCAATCCGGGAATATCGGCGACCACGAAACTTTTCTCGTTGGGAGGTTGGCCAACCACCGCCACGCCCAGGTTGGGCTGCAGCGTGGTGAAAGGATAATCCGCAATCTTCGGCCGCGCCGCCGAGATGACTGAGATCAGCGTGGACTTGCCCACGTTGGGATAGCCGACCAGGCCGACATCGGCGAGCAGCTTCAACTCCAGGCGGAAGACGCGCTCTTCGCCGGGACGTCCGGGTTCGTGCTCCCGCGGAGCCTGGTGGGTAGAGGTGGCGAAACGCGCGTTGCCCCGCCCGCCCCGCCCGCCGCAGGCGATCACGATGCGATCGTCAGGATGGGAGAAGTCGTGCACTCTTTCTCCGGTTTCGTCGTCGTACAGGATGGTGCCGACCGGGACTTTCAGCAGGACGTCCACGCCCTCGCGGCCGGTGCGGTTGGAGCCTTCGCCGTGGCGCCCGCGTTGCGCCTTGTATTCGGGATTGAAGCGGAAGTGCACCAGCGTGTTGTGGCGTTCACTGGATTCCATGATGACGTCGCCACCTTTGCCGCCGTCGCCGCCCGAAGGGCCGCCGCGCGGGATGAACTTCTCCCGGCGAAAGGCCATGCAGCCGTTGCCGCCGTCGCCCGCCTTGACCCGGATTTTTGCCTCGTCGATGAACACAGTCGTCAGTCGTCGGTCGTCAGCCCACCACGAGCCACGTGGGACAGCCGCCCCGGCTGTCCTGGCCGAGCCACGCTCGGCGGAGAATTTTGCTGAAAGCTGACAGCTGAGAGCTGACAGCTTAAATAAAAATGCCCCGGCCCGCGCCGAGGCTTCGAGCCGCTTCCCGCGGCCCTGCTTGATCTTTCGACCGCTACTTCGCTTCGAGAGGCTCGACCATGACGAATTTGCCCATCGAACCCTTGTCGAGGAACTTGATGCGGCCGCTGATCTTGGCGAAGAGAGTGTCGTCCTTGCCGCGGCCGACATTGAGACCTGGTTTGACCCGCGTGCCGCGCTGGCGCACGATAATGGTGCCGCCGGGGACGACCTGTCCGCCAAAAGCCTTGAAGCCTAAACGCTGCGCGTTAGAGTCGCGTCCGTTGCGTGAACTGCCTAGACCTTTTTTATGTGCCATTGATTTTCAGTTTCCAGTTCCTGGTTTCTAGTTTCAGATTCGGCAGCGGCTACCCGCTTGGCGGGATGCCCGCCGGACAGCCGGAGCCTGTCCTGAGCGTAACCGAAGGGCCGGCGCTACTTTTTCTTTTTCGGCGCTGACTTCTTTGGCGCCGGCTTTTTAGCTGCTTTCTTTGCTGGAGTTTTTGCCTTCGCTTCGACCCTGGGTGCCTCTTCTGCCTCGACCGGCTTGACTTTCTTCGGCTTGGCTTCCTTCTTGGGAAGCTCGGGGGCGGTGAATTTCTGTCCGTCGTAGGCGATCTCGGTGATGCGAACCGCGGTGTATCCCTGGCGATGCCCGCGCAGCTTCTTGTACTGTTTCTTGCGCTTATAGTGGAAGATCAGAATTTTCGCGCCGCGGCCCTGCTCCATCACTTCGCCGGTCACGAGCGCGGAAGCCTGCGGACGGCCGATCTGGCCGGGTTCGCCGGAGACGGCAAGCACGTCGTTAAACTCGATTTTCCCGTCGGTGCCGTTGCCCAGGCTCTCCAGCCGGATCACATCGCCGGGCGCCACCCGGTACTGTTTACCACCGGCGCGGATGACCGCGTACATACTTATGCCTCCGTCCAATCTTGTGCCCGTCGCGGCCTGGCGCGATTGCGGGAAACCTGCTGAATTTCCTGTGCTTGCGTTCCGCGTCGGCGCTTTGGGCAACGAATGCGGGGCGGCTCCAGAACGGAACCGTGAGTACAGGCAAACCCAGCTATTTTAGCTTGTGCCGCGGAAAAGCGTCAAACCGGCGAGCCGGATGTGGGTCGTGAACCTGCTGCATGAGAGACGGTTTCTGCGCGCCTGCAGCAGCTGAAGCACCTCGGGGGCTGGAGCCAGGGCACGAAGGCAGTTTATGCAGGCCTGAAGGCCTGCTCCACCCTGTGACAGATCGACCATGCTATTTGCCATAGAGCTGCTCCACCTCCTACCCGCGAATTTCCCGGTCAGGCCAGGCTTCCGATTGCGGGTAGGTATGCATCTAGCTAACTGAAGACACACTCTCCGAGCAGTCCTTTCTTGAAGGTCAGACCCAAGAACGGTTATAACTGCGGGAGTTTGGTGTTCTGTAGGGCGGGGGGTATTTATGGGTCTTCGCAGGGTCGAAATACCAGCGCAAGTTGTGGTTCTGATCTCTCTTTTGGCGCTGCCCGCCGCGGCGCAGGAAAAAAAGGAATTCACCTACAACGTCGGACCCAACGCGGTGGTGTCGATCACCAACAATTACGGTCCGATCACGGTCAGGCCTTCGGGAAGCCGGCAGGTCATGATCGAAACCGTATCGCATTCCGACGCGGTAAGCCTGGTGAACGAGCAGCACGGCGATCGCATTGAGCTCCGGTCGGTCTCCAGCCGCCCGGGCAGCGACCTGGTGGACTACACCGTGCTGGTCCCCGTCGACGCGTTCGTCAGTCTGCGTTCGTCGGACGGAACCCTGCGGGCACAAGGGCTGCGTGGCGATGTAATTCTGGAGGCCGCAGCGGCCTCGGTCGAAGTGACGGACATCAGCGACGCCCACCTGCATGTGAAGACTCTCAGCGGGCCAATCACCTTGACGGACATTCGCAACAGTCATCTGGACATCCAGTCGGTAAGCGGCACTGTAACCATCCGCAATGTGACCGGGCCGTCCGTCGAGGTAAACTCAGGCAGCGGTCGAATCTCCTATCAGGGCGACCCCGGCTCTACGGGAGAGTACCTGCTTAGCAGTCATTCGGGAGACCTGGACGTTTCGATTCCGGCCAGCGCATTGGTTGACATCAAGGCGCGGTCCATCGCGGGACAGTCCGATCCGGAATTTCCCATTGCCAAAGGCTATTCCGCGTCCGGCCCCGGGAACCTGCTGCTGAAGCCAGGGATGATTACCGGGTCCCGCTTTGAGTTGCGTTCGTTCCGCGGCAAGATTCACCTCAAGCGACCGTAGTTCGCCACGAAACACGTGGGGACAGCCGCTCCCCGGCTGTCCGGGCGAGCAGGGCTCGACTATCTCATGTCGGCAGCGGGAAATAGCGGAGCTTCGCTCCGCTGGGCGGACGAGGGCGTCCGCCCCTACGTGGTTCTTGGCGGACCTCCACGAAATACGCAGGCCCACATGTCTTCATCGGGTTACCACCGTGCCTGGTTTTCCGACTGCCGGTTGCGTTGGCTGGCGTCTTCGGTGTAGCTTTTTAAGAACCTGACTTTTGTGGTCATCGTTATGCGGTCATTCTCGAAACGGATAGCGTGGCTGTGCCTGCTGCTGACCTTGTGTTCAGCCGTGGCGCTGGTTACGCACCACCACTCGGGCGCGAACGACGCGGCGAAATGTACGGTCTGCGTGGCCGCGCATTCGGTTTCCCCGCAAGCCACATCGGTCTTACCCAAACAGACGTTGGTTCGGCCATTTATTTTCCAGTCCGCGCCGGTCTCTGCCCAGCAGCGCCTGGTGGCGTTTGCGCTCAGCGTTCGCCCGCCTCCCACAGTCTAGAAATCCAAAGAGCTGATCGAGATTTTGTGCGCCTTTAAGCGCAACCTCTTTCCATTTTTCTCAGACTTTTGGAGGACTCATGCTGGCGTTTCTTAAGAAGTCGTGGTTTGCAGCTTTCATACCGGTTTTCTTCCTGGCCTTCAGTATTCAGGCGACGGCGCAATCGGGCGGGAATTCAACCTCGGTCAGGGGCACGGTGGTCGATCCTACCGGCGCCGTGGTACCAAACGCAATCGTCGAGATCCGCAACCCGGTGAGCGCCTTTGAGCGCACGGTCAGCACGGACCGCTTGGGAAAATTCGACATTCCGAATGTCCCGTTTAATCCTTATCACCTCACCGTCTCTGGGCCAGCCTTCGCCGCGTTTGTTCAGGACGTGGATGTGCAATCCATCGTCCCGGTGACCCTTAGTATCACGCTTCAGATAAAGGGCTCGACCGAAACCGTGACCGTGGAAGGCACCGGCCAGGACCTGCTGGAAAATACTTCGACGTTTCACACCGACGTGGATCGCGGTTTGTTTGACAAGATGCCTCTGGAAAGCCGGTCGTCATCGGTAAGTTCGCTGGTAACACTGTCTTCTCCCGGCATCGCCGCCGATTCGAATGGCCTGTTCCATGGCTTGGGCGACCACGCGGAGAATTCGTTTTCGGTCGATGGCCAGCCCATCACCGACCAGCAGAGCAAGGTTTTTTCCAACCAGATTCCGCTGGATTCGATCGAGTCAATGGAAGTCATTTCGGGCGCACCTCCGGCCGAATTCGGGGAGAAGACCAGCGTGGTGATCAACGTGACCACGCGCTCGGGGCAGGGGATGACCTCGCCCAAAGGCAGCGTCACGAGTTCCTATGGCAGCTTTGGCACGGCCGACCTCGGCGTCAACCTGGGTTACGGCGGCGCCAAGTGGGGAAACTTTATCTCGGCCAGCGGATTAAACAGCGGCCGGTTTCTCGATCCCCCGGAGTTTGTGGTATTTCATGACAAGGGCAACGAGGAGAACCTGTTTGACCGGGTGGATTTCCAGCTCTCGAAAGCGGACTCCATTCACGTGAACCTGGGATTCACCCGTTCCTGGTTTCAAACCCCCAATTCGTTCGACAATCTCAATGCCGGAGTGACCGACCCGGTCGCGGGCAATCCGGTTTCTCCCACCGACCAGCGCTCGCAGATCAAGACTTTCAACATCGCGCCATCCTGGACGCGGCTGCTCAGTCCCAATGCGGTGTTCACCTTCGGCGCATTCGTGCGGCGCGACCAGTACAACTATTATCCCAGCGCCAATCCGTTTTCCGATCTCGGGCCTATCCAGCAAGAGAGCGTGACCCAGAACCGAACGCTGGCCAATACCGGCCTGCGCTCCGATATTTCCTACGTGAAGGGCATCCACAACCTGAAAGCCGGGGCCACCTATCAGCAAACCTTCCTAGATGAAGACACGCGCTTCGGAATCGTGGACCCGGCTCTCAATGCTCCCTGCTTCGACGCCAACGGAAACGCAGTGCCGTGGGTCGGCAGCCCGGGACTGAACGATCCCGCCAACTGCGGATCGGCGGTTTCAGCCAACCCGGGTCTTTATCCGGCGCCGTTTACCGCGAATGCCGGTTTCTTCAACGCGCTGGGCTGCTTCGACCTGACCCGGCCGACGCCCGCGACTGCGGACGGTTGCGCCGGTGGCGCGAGCGGGCTGTTCGGTTTCAACGGACACACCGACGTCAAACAGCTTGCTCTCTATGCGCAGGACACGATCACGAAAGGAAGCTGGTCGCTCAACCTGGGTTTGCGGGGCGATCTCTATAACGGGCTCACGACGCATCGGGAAGCGGAGCCGCGGTTGGGCGTCGCCTATAACGTGAAGAAGACCAATACGATTCTTCGCGTTTCCTATGCCCGGGTCCTGGAGACCCCGTTCAATGAAAACCTGGTTCTGGCCAGCACGGGATGCGATTCGCTGGTGCTGGCTTCGCTTCTTGGTTGTGTGACGCCCGGGGTGGCGACCCCGTTCAGTCCGGGTTGGCGCAATGAGTTCCACGCCGGCCTGCAACAGGCATTCGGGAAGTATGTAGTCTTCTCCGGAGAATATATCTGGAAATACACCCACAACGCCTACGACTTCAGCGTGCTGGGAAGCACTCCCATCACTTTCCCCATCGAATGGCACAACTCGAAGATTCCAGGATTTGCGGGACGCGTGAGCGTGCCTGACTTCCACGGAGTTTCGGCTCTGATGGTATTTTCGAGCGTGGCGGCGCGTTTCTTCACGCCACAAATCGGCGGCGCCGGCGCGGTTCCTTCAGGGACCGCGGGCGAGGCCTTCACCGCGTTCCGCATCGATCACGACGAACGCTTCAACCAGACCACGCACGTGCAATACCAGCCCTGGAAAACCGGACCATGGGTTGGGTTCAACTGGCGCTATGACAGCGGATTGGTCGCGGGCGAAGTGCCGGTTGCGGACGCGACCTCGGTCGATCTCAGCGGGCTCACCGCCGACCAGCAATTTCAGGCGGGACTGTTCTGCGGAAGCCTCCATGCAACCCCGACGGTGGCGTTGCCCGCGGTCTGTCCCGCGGGGCAGTATGGGTCCACGCTCATCAAGCTGCCCGCGCCGGGCACGGAGAACGACGATACCAATCCGCCGCGGGTTGCGCCGCGCCACCTCTTTGACCTGGCCGTGGGCGACGACAATCTATTCCACGGGGAACGCTACAAGTGGAGTCTCACGCTGACGGCAATCAACCTGACCAACCGGGTTGCGCTGTACAACTTCCTGTCAACCTTCAGCGGGACGCATTACGTTACGCCTCGCGCGCTGACGGCCGAGATTGGATTTCACTTCTAGAGGACACACGTAAGCCCAGATGTCCTCATCTGGGCCGCGAGCGCTAGCTCGCCGGGGTTTGCCGCCGCGTAGCCGGGCCTTGCCCGGCCGGGCAGGTGAGGACACCTGCCCCTACGCGAGAAAGGCATTAAGATGGCAGCATGAGACGAGCCAGACTCGGGGTGTTGGCCGTGCTGCTTTTGGTGGCGGCTGCGGTTGTGTTTCGTGGCACGGGCCGGTGGCTCGACCGCGAAGATCCTCTTTCCCATGCGGACGTGATCTTCGTCGTGGGCGGAGCCATGCCGCAGCGCGCCTTGGAAGCCGCGAAGGTGTTTGCGATGGGTGATGCCCCGGAAGTCTGGCTCAGCCGGCCAGACAATCCGTCGGACGATCTGGCCAAGATGGGAATCCACTTTGTGGGCGAAGAAGACTACAACCGCCAGATCCTGATGCACCAGGGCGTCCCGGAATCCGCGATTCATGTCCTTCCCGAACCGGTGGTGAACACCGAGGAGGAGCTGCAGGAAGTGGGCCGCGAAATGCGGCAACAGGGAAAGAAAACGATCATTCTGGTCACTTCGCCGCAGCACGCCCGGCGAGTCTGGACTTTGTGGCAAAGGCTCGTGGGCAGCGATCCCAGGGCCATGGTCCACGGCGCGCACGACGATCCCTTCGATGCCGATCACTGGTGGCGCAACACCCGCGATGTGACGTCGGTGGTGCACGAAACCCTGGGCCTGGTGAACGCCTGGCTGGGTCTCCCGGTGCCGCCGCACTCCCGGTGAAGCAACGCCGAGCCATGATCAACCAGCAATCTTCGGGCCTCGTCTCGACCATAGAGCAATGGTGGAAAGAGAATCTGGGATGTTGCGGGTTTTTGCCGACCGCCAGGAGCTTTGCCAGCCACATCTGGGAATTCATGCGGGAGTCCACGCCCGCGCGGCGGCGGCAGCGCTACGGGGACGCGGAATACGACTGGGATTACCGCGTCAACACCACCAGCGCGACCGTAGGCTGGCGTGAGCGCCTGCTGGGACAGTTTCATTCGGCCTACCAACCCACCGATCCCGCGCTTTTCAAGGAGATGATGGCGAACCTGAAAATTGATTTCGAGGGGCTGACTTTTGTTGATCTGGGCTCGGGCAAAGGGCGAGTACTGCTGATGGCCGCGCACTACCCTTTCCGCCGCATTCTCGGGATCGAACTGCTTCCCGCTTTGCATCGCGTGGCGCAGGAAAACCTGAATGCCTACCACAGCGATTCGCAGCGCTGCTTTACGCTCGAGACGGTGTGCGGCGATGCGCGAGAATTTGTCTTCCCGCCGGAGCCCATCTTGCTTTACCTTTTTAACCCCCTGCCGGAGCGCGCATTGATCGATGTGATGACCAATCTTGATCATTCCCTGAGCCAATTTCCGCGGGTCGTGTACGTGCTCTATCACAACCCGTTGCTGGAACACGTACTGATGAAGTATCCGGCGTTCAGCAAGATTGGAGGCAACGGGCTGTACTCAGTCTTTCGAGCCGGGGCGTAGATCATCTCGTGAGCCTGCCGGTTCGAGGCGCGGTGTTTTGTGAGGTCCGAAAAATCTACAAGTGGGTGAGCGTACCCGTGATCTTGGTGCGGCGCAGGGCCCAGGCAAAGACCAGGCTCGAAAGGGGCAGCAGGACAACCGCGAACAGCAGCAGGGCCCGCACCGCCGGCCAGAGCTGCGCGAAACTGGCGCCCGCCAGGAGGGCCTGCCGCATGCCCTCGAGCGAGTAAGTAACGGGCAGCAGCCGCGCCAGCCACTGCAACGGCACCGGCAACACCGATACCGGATACATCATGCCGCCCAGCAGACTGGATGCTCCCACGATCAGCCAGCGGGCGGGATTGCCGCGCTTGAACAGCAGCAGATAGCTGGTCGAAATCACTCCCAGGCCGGCAAAGGCCAGGACCGAAACGGCCAGGATAGCCGTCGCTCCCAGCCAGTTGGCTTGGTGAATCGGGAAGTGAAAAAGCAGCACTCCCCAGGCCAGATAGATAACCGTCCGCATGGCCAGCAGTACGAATGGATAGGCGGCGGAGGCGATGAGGATCATGGTAAGCGGGGTTTCCGTCACCAGCATGGCCTCGAGCGTGCCATTCTGCTGCGCTTCCGTGATGCTGCTGTCGAAGGCGCTCATCGAGACAGTGAGATAGTCGAAAAACGCGAAGCCCACCAGGGCAAAGCCGAAGTAGTCGCTGCCCGGGGGAAGGGCCTGGTTGAGTTCCCGGCTGGAAACGAATCGCGAGAGGTAGTAAAAGGTCGCGACTCCGAAGAAAGCTTCCAGAATTTCGAGTCCGAAGGCCATGCGGTAACTGCGGGCGATGGCGACGTCCCGATGGAAAAAGGCGAGGACCTTGCGCATCATGCGCTGGGAATTCACGAGGACACCTCGGCCAGGAAACCGGGAGGAGTGAGCCGCTCCAGTGCCTCTTCGAGCGTGGCCGTCCCGGTTGCGGAGCGCAAGCCGCGGGGCGAGTCGCAGGCCAGCATTTTTCCCTTGTCCAGCAGGATGACCCGGTCGGCCAGTTGTTCGACTTCCGCCAGGGTGTGCGATGCGAACAGGATGGTCGTGCCCTGGCGTTCGACCAGTTGAGTTTTCAGAAACCTCCGGAAGTCGGCGGCAGCCATGGGATCCAGACTGCGCGTCGGTTCATCGAGCAGCAGCATGCTGGGACCGTGGATCATGGCCCGCGCCAGGCCCAGGCGATGCACCTGCCCGGTAGAAAGGGTGCGCACCTGGCTATCGATGAAGGTGGCCATTCCCATCAGCCCGGTCAATTCTTCGAGACGCGCCTCCGCTTCCGCGCCAAACAGATTGTTCATGGCGGCAAAGAATTGAAGGTTCTGGCGGGCGGTGAGGCGCTCGTAGAAGCCGCCGTCGGTGGCGGAGTGAAACCCAAGACGGGCGCGGACCTGCGAGCCCTCGCGTTCGACGTCGTGTCCAAAGACCCGGGCGCGGCCGCGGGTCGGCACCAGCAGGGTGGCCAGGATGCGCAACAACGTGGACTTGCCAGAGCCGTTGGCTCCGATCAGGGCAGCGACTTCGCCGGACTCAACCTGGAAAGAGACTCCCAGCAGAGCGGGATGGGTGAGCGGCGAAAAGGGATTAAGAAATGCGCGCAGCCCGGTTTGCGGCACCGGGAAATACTTCACCACGTCTTCGAGCACAAGGGCGTTGGCTGCCATGTCTGCGTCTACCCTGAGTGTACGATGGCCGGGTCCGCAACCCTCGCAAGAGAAGAATCTCCTAAGAGTGTCACGCCCGCTTCAGCCATCCAACGATAAGCCCGGCACCACACCCAACCGCCGTCTCCCGCCTTAGCGCCGGGAAACGGCGCAGGGATCAGGGATGAATCCCTGAAATTATGAGCTTGGGGGCGCCGTTCTCCACCAGCAGTCGTCCAGCCGGGATCGGGGCTGAGATGCCGCGGATGTATCCCCCCGGGTCAACAGTCGATGAATAGGCGCCCAGGACGTAGCCGGTTGGAGCGGACTGGCTATCTTCAATGCTCAGGTCCGTGGCTTTTATTTCCCGCACATTTTCAAACCAGATGGCGCGGTGCAACGGATTATTCTGAGAGACATTAAGAGTTGTCAGACGCGACGCGGACACGGACGAACAATTTCCAAAGAAGAATCCGTATCCGGGAGAATCCTCGGCTCTGGCATTGGAAATGTCGGCCTGGTTCACCTGAATATTGAACCCGTCTCCACTCAGATTTGATTTCACCCGAACGTCCTTCACCGCGAGAGTGCGGTCTGGTCCAAACGCGCTAAGGCCGCGATCGGCGGAGCCGCTGACTTCAATCTCGGAAAAGGCGCAGCTCCCGTTATGAACTTCAACCCCGAAGGTATTTCCGACGGCTGGCTGCAAGCGGCCGGCGGCCTTGATCCGACCGTCGGAAAAGCGCACTCCGGTCGGGATTCTAGTCTGCCAAAACGAATCCTGGCCACAAAGCACTCCACTGGAAGAAGTGTTCTCGACGAGAAAGCCCGAAATGAGGACAAGCGACTGGCCAACCACGGTGATGCCCCGTGCCGCCGAGTTTCTGATGGTAATATTTTTCGCCACGCCACCCGTCCGGTCAGGAGAAGAGAGGTAGTTCACGAATGCGAGACCGTCGTCGCCCGTGCCTGAGGTCGTGAGGTTGAGGACTTCCGCGTCCTGGCAGTTGGCAAAGTGCAATCCGTCGGCCCGGGTATTTTGGATCAGCGCATTCACCACTTTAGGGCGGATGGAATTGAAGAACAGTACTCCGGCGGCGGGGCTGTTCTCGATATTGACGTCGGTCAGCAGCGTGTCCGTGGTGCCATCGAATTTGATGGCTTCCTGAGAGCCCACGCGAACCAGAGGCGGAGACAGGTAGCCCGCACGCAGGCCGTAAATTCGAGCCCTATTGCCTCCGAGAAACCAAAGGCCGCCATGGGTGTTGGCAGTGAACTGAAGCTTGGCCCCGGTTGAAAAGCGCAACTCGCCGCTGAAATCCTTGACCATTACAGGACCGGCTGAATTATCCAGAAGGTAAGTCCCGGGCGGAACCAGCAACGTTCCCGAGACCGCCAGCTGGAAGGCCTGGCGGAAGGCGGCCGTAGTGACCGCGGGGCTGGTGCCGTCAGCCTTGGCGCCCAATTGAGTCACGTCGACCGTTGCGGCCAGACCAGAGACCAGCACGCGACTCGTGAGCAATAAGCAAAAACCTGCGACCCGCATGCCTGACGCAATCTTCATCGGATCTCCATTATCGCCGATTCGATGGGCGGCGAAAGAGTCGTCGGTCGTCAGTCTTCAGTCGTCAGCAAATCCAGGGCCGCACAGGATCATTCCTGACGACAAGGTTTCTGACGGCTGAAGACTGACGACTGAAGACTGCTCCGACGACGATGGGCTCGTCTGATTGACATGACTCTGGGCTTTGAATAGGGTTGGAAGCCGATGACGCGAAGCCAGCAACCGGCATTGACCCTCTTCGCCGCCGGAATGATCGGCCTGGGGATCCTGGCCCTGATTTACGGCGACTTCGCGCTGGTGTGGCAGCCCGTCGCCCCCTGGGTCCCGGGGCGGACGATGCTCGCCTATGGTTCGGGCCTCATCATGCTACTGGGCGGTGTGGGACTGCTTTTAAGAGCCACGGCGGCCTGGTCGATTCGCATCCTGTTCCCGTATCTCATCCTGTGGGCCTTGCTGAAGGTGCCGGCTCTGTTTGTGGCGCCGCAGATGGAAGCGGTCTGGCTCGGCCTGGGCGAACTTACAGTGCTTCTGGCCGGAGGATGGGTTTTGTTCGCCGAGATGGCCGGGCTGCCAGCGGGATCGGCGCTGGCATTCCTCACGGGCGAAAAAGGCATCCGCCTTGCACGGATTCTCTTTGCAGTTTCTCTCTTGCCGATCGGGCTCTCGCATCTCGTATATGTGAAGCAGACGGTTGAGCTGGTGCCAGCCTGGCTCCCCTATCGAATTGGCTGGGCCTACCTGACCGGCGTGGGACAGATGGCCTGCGGCCTCGGCGTGCTGTTCTCGATCTTTCCGCGGGTGGCCGCGGGAGCGGAAGCGGGCATGATCAGCCTGTTTACGCTGATGGTTTGGGGTCCTGCGATCCTGGCTGCGCCGAAAACACGGCTGCCATGGACAGCGTTCTTCATCTCGTGGGCGATTGCGTCTGCGGCATGGGTGATGGCCCAGAACATCGCACCGAAGCAGCCTGCCAAGCCCAACGTGTGAGCGCGCATCTCATCGACTCAGAGACAGGACAGGCTTAACTATGCGCGCAGAGTACGTGGCCGGCATGCCTTCATCGCCGAGGATCTTCGACTTCGATGAGAACCCGCCTGAGATTTGAGACTTGAGATTAGTGATGCGCGACAACCTGCCTGCGGAGGACCAACTCTGTCTGCTGCTCGCGCGCAGACAGCTCACATCCGAAGAACGGTCTCGCGCCGAGGCACTGCTCGCGACCCCGCTGCAGTGGCCCGTGATTCTGCAGCGCGCCGGCAGTCACCAGGTTTACCCGCTGCTTTATCGCAACTTGCGGGACCTGGGATTCCCCGGCGTTCCGGAGGCGGTAGAGACCGAACTGAAAAGCCTTTTCCTGACTAACGCATTCCGCAACCAGCTGCTGGCGGAAGAACTGGCCCGGGTGCTCGGATTACTCAGTGAGGCCGGAATACGGGTTATCCCGCTGAAGGGTGTCGCCCTGGCGCAGGCGCTCTATGGCGATGCCGCGGCCCGGGTATGCGTTGATATCGACATTCTGGTTCCGCCCAAAGACGTGACCCAAGCCATCCAGCTGATTCTGGCTTCCGGCTATCACGCCGAGTCGAGCCACCCGTACTTTTCGCAGCTCACTCTCCGCCATGGCAGGCATTTCCATGCAGTCCGCGAGGGCCGGGGCATTTCGTTCGTCGTCGAAGTCCATTGGAAACTGGTACAGCATTCATCCAAAAATGAGGAGGCCGTGAACGATCTCTGGGCCGAGGCCCGCCCGCAAACTTGCTTCGGACAGCCAGCATTTTCTTTCAGCCCGGAGTGGGAATTTCTTTACCTCTCGATACACGCCGCGGACCATGACTGGCAGATCCTGAAATGGCTGGCAGACATTCATCAGGCCGCGTTGTCCGGGGCAGTAAACTGGCAGAAGGCGATGGAAAAAGCTGGGCGCATGGAACTCGATCGAGTGATTCGGCACACCCTGGCCGTGACCTCGCTTCTGCTGGGAACACCACTCCCCGTACCCTGTTCTCCGGCCACCCTTCCAGAGCCCTTGCGGATTTTCCCTCGGGATCCGATGCCTGAAGATTCCCCGGAGGCGACCCTGGCCTTTCGCCATTTGCGCGTACTTACCGGACCCCTGGACAGGCTGGGCTACTTTGCGACGGTAATTTTTGCGCCCCGGCTTCCCGACCTTGCATGGGTGCGGCTTCCCCGGTCCCTTGGCTTCCTTTATTATCTGATCCGTCCGGTGCGCTTGGCATGCAAGTGGGCGGGTCGGACTCTGGGCATGGCCCCTCGATCCTCTCCCTGAACCGGCTCGATTGTCGCTTGTGGCAAAACCGTGGACGGCCATCGTTATTCTTTGAGACGGCCACTTTCGGGAGGCATCTTTGATCCAGTTGAGCCACGTTGGCATGACCATGGATGGCCAGGAAGCCGCGGGGCTGCGCGAGGAATTCAACACTGTGCACTGCGTTCGCCTTCCCCGGCTACTGGCGCCATCTCTGCTGGCCTTCGTTCAGCGGCGCCTGGAGCAGGGTGGGTGGGAAACCAGAATTTATCCGGATGTAGGCGAGGAATATTCACTGGACGACCTGCCCGCACTGAACCTTCTGCACTTCATCGCGAACCTGCCGGATTTTCGCAACCTGCTAGAAGAAATCACCGGCTGCACTCCGCTACGCGGGTTCCAGGGCAGGATCTATCGCATGACGGCGGCGGCTGGTCATTACGATCACTGGCATGACGACACGATCGGTGCCCGGCTGGTGGGCATGAGCCTGAATCTCAGCTCCCGTCCTTTTCGAGGGGGATTATTTCAACTTCGGGAATATGAATCCCAACGTATGCTCGCCGAGATTGCGAACACTGAGCCGGGGAGCGCCTTGATTTTCAGGATTTCGGAGCGCTTACAGCATCGGATTTCCGATATGGAAGGGGATGAGCCCAAGACGGCGTTTGCGGGGTGGTTTCGTCCGGACCTCCCGGACTTCTTTGGTGAGCTGCGCGCCCGGGCAACGACCGCGACGCCGACAGCGCGCGGATGATGCTTTACCCCCCGCCCTTGACCAGCAAGCCTCTCGCCCGCATGTCCTGCGAAAGCTTCAACAGGTCGGATTCCAGCAGCGCGGTGGAGACCTCGAACTCCTCGAGCAGCGCGTGATGAACCTCATCCAGGCGGCTGGTGCGTTGCAGCAATTCGAGGAAGCGGGTACCGATCGGGTCCAGGCTGTGGTACATGCCAGTCTGAAGATTCAGCAGAATCATTTCCTCGCCGACTTTGCTAGTGAGAACTTCTTCGGGAATCCTGAGCTGGTCGCTCAGCGCCAGGGTAGTCATGACTCGCTCCTTACCGATTGCTCGAGAATAAGTCGCCGGACCGCCGGCAACGCGGCAAAATCTCGCGCATACTCCAGCTGGAAGCAGGGCAGCCGGCTGGTGATTTCGCCGATGGCTTCAAACTGACGTCCCAGCTGCGTCTTGTCCCGGATATCCAGATTGAAGGCACAGCTTACCAGTTTAATGAACGCGTCCCTTGGCCTCAGGGAAGGATGGCCGGCTCGGGTGGGGACGCATCCCGTTCGGCGTCCAGGAAGTACAAACACCGGAGAGCAGACGGCCCCTGGGCAAAGGGAACCAGGGCAGGATCGCTGACCCGCCGCTTGTCGGTGTAGTGGGCGATTTCGGCGGTTTCCGGCGGGACCCTGAATACTCCGTCGCTGGTTTCGGGCCAGAGCCTGACCCCGGGATAGCTGGGAATCGCCACCCAATCCCCTCCGGGCTGACCCAAATCCACTTTACGCAGAAGCAGGTAGTCGTCGGAAATCAGCCGAAAACCTTCATCGATCAAGGCGCGGTTCGACCACTCCACACTGTGGAATTTCCCACTCGATCCGGCGCAGGTAAAAAAACAACTGCCCAGCTACACGCCAAAACTTTCGCGGAAGGGTGAAGCCGAGAAGCACCTGCTGAGCGCTTTCGACGGACAACGAAGTTCTGCCCAGCTGGCGGCCGAATTGCTGGAGCGCTTCGCTGACTGCTTTCCCACCAAGGCGGCCGCCTCGCAGTTTGTCAGCCGAGTGATTGGGCGCTGCACTTAGGGTTCCTAGAGGATTGATGCGCGCTGTCAGTCCCAGACTATCATCGGAGTGTAGCGCTGCAGGCCCGAATCTCCGATTACGACCCGGTCGTGGCTTTCGACCCAGGCATGAGCTTCAAAGTGTCCCGCAGCTTTGCTGACGCCCACCTGAATCCTTGACGGCAAGCCTTCCCGGCGCAGCAGAATGTGCAGAGCTAAAGCCTGGTAAGACAGGAAGCGCGGGGCACGTAGCGGCTGACGGCGCGCACCGCCCAGCTGAGCTGCTCGACCGAATAGCAGGTCTCCCGCCGCGAGCGGGGACGTGCGAGAGCAGCGACCCCCTGCCGCAGCTTGGCGAACGGGACCATCCACAGACCCAGGCGGATGGCGCAGACCAAGGCAGACGCCCGCAACAGGATGGGGACTTCTCGAAGCATCGGCAGACGCGCCATGCGTGGTCCTGAAGTCGCTACTATACCGCAATGGCCGGGAAGGAATTGATGTGGGCGCGAGCTCCTCGCTCGTGCGGGGAGCTATCCCTCACGTGAGGACAACCGCCCCGGCTATCCGGCGAAGCTGGGCTCCGCTAAGCCGGCCGGCAAAGAGCAGTCGAGCTGCGCTCGACCCGACAGCCGGGGCGTCTCCACGTGTTTCGTTGAGTTCCGCCGGGCCGGCGTTCAGGCCCGGATATAATGCCCTGCAATGTTCTTCCGTCTTGGGGAAACTCTGCGTGCCTTGTGCCTCGCCACCGTATTGATGGCGGCTGCGGGTGCCGCGGCTATTGCTTTGGCGTCGTGGCACGGAATGCTGCGCGACGCTGCCGGCAAGCCCATCGGCACGGCAACCGTCAAACTGAGCTTGATCGCGGGAGACCGCCAGTACGTTACCGGTACGTCGCCAGACGGCGGATTCTCCTTCCCTCAGATCGTTGCCGGGAACTACCAGCTGGCGGTGGAACGGGATGGCAAAACCTGGAGCTGGGCGAAGCCTTTAGCGGTTAACGAAGGGGCCCAGCTTACCTTCACGCTGCAGTTGTCGTCCCAGGATTCGGAAGTGCGAATTTTGCCGTCCGGCGAAGCGATCTCGGTGCAGGGCAGCGGCGGCGAGCTGCTTACCAGCTCAGAAGTTTCGAGCCTGCCCCTGAATGCGCGCGACTTCAGCAAGTTGCTGTTGCTGGCGGCGGGCACCATGACCGACGCCAATGGCGCCGCCAACTTTACCCAGCAATTCGCGGTCAACGGGCAGCGCGGCACCGCCACCGTGTTCGCGCTCGACGGGTTTGACACGACCGATCCGGAGATGGGCGGCGCCACTTTTTCCAATTTCAACGTGGACGCCATCCAGGAAGTGCAGGCCAGCTCCGGCGTGATTCCGGCGGAGATGGGCCACGGGGCCGCCAGCTTCACCAACGTTGTAACCAAGTCCGGCACCAACCAGGTGCATGGCAGCTTCTTCGAATTTGCCCGCAATGCCGCCTTCGACGCGCGCAACTATTTCGATCATAAGAGCGTGGCCGACGAGCGCCGCATTCCTCCTTTTGTGCGCAATGAATTCGGGTTTACCAACGGCGGCCCGGTGGTGCTTCCAGGGGTCTACAACGGACGCGACCGGACGTTTTATTTCGGCCAGTACCAGGGCTTTCGCCAGGTGCTGGGGACGACGCAGGTGATTCCCGTCCCCACCGCCGCCGAGCGCCAGGGGATCGACACCGAGACTTTTCCCGGCGACACGCTGACCGTGCCGGTGAACCCGGCGATTGTTCCGGTGCTCGATACCTATCCCTTACCCAACGATCCGAAGGGAGCTTATGGTGAACGCACTTACGCCGCATCTTCGAAGATTTACACTCGCACCGACCAGTTTTCGGTACGCGTCGATCACAAGATTTCCGACAAGGCCTCGCTGTTGACCCGGTTCAGCCTCAACCAGGTGACCGGGCCGGTGACCAATCCCGACCAAACCGCGATTGACCCCAGTTTTGGGGTGCAGTTTTTCGATCATCAGCGCAACGCCGGAGTGAAATATTCGCGGGCTATCTCTCCCCACTTTGTTTCCGACACTTCATTCAGCTACATTCGCAGCACGCCCTTCTTCCCCACCATCAATCACACCCAGCCGGCCTTGCAATTCGGCGACGGACTCTTTCAGGGATTCAATTCCGCGGGCGGCTCGATTTTCGGATCGTTCAGCAATCTCTACCAGCTCAAACAGGACATGAGCTATGTGCATTCCAACCACGCCTTCAAGTGGGGCGTGGAAATACGGGCCAACCGCGATGCCACCATCTTCGGCAGCAATCCGAACGGGAGTTACTCTTTCGGCGGAGGCACGGCTTACTCTCCCGTGCTCATCCCCTCGGCCAGCGGCACGCACGACATTCAGCCGGGAGATCCGCTGCCGGACTCGCTCACCGGCCTGCTCACCGCCACGCCCTATTCGTACAGCATCATTGCGCCAGCGGACGTGACCCCTACCGGCGACCGCTTCGACGAAGCCGCAGTCCGCCGCGAGGCCTACAACTTCTACTTCCAGGACACCTGGAAAGCCCGGCCCAACCTGACCATCAACTATGGACTGCGCTACGAAGTGAGCAGCCGGATCCACGAAGCGGAGAATCGCACGTCGCTTCCGAAGTTTATTGACGCGAACGGGAACGACGTTCCTTACTCAGACCACCAGGCGAAGCAGATTTTCCTCTACAACCCACAACCTCCTTACGACCAGGATTGGAACGGCTGGGGACCGCGGCTGTCGGTCGACTATGCCGTGGCCAGCCACACCGTGCTGCACGCCGGCGCCTCGATTACGACCATGCTCCCCAACCTGTGGCAGGACAATTTCATTACCGGTGGCATCCCGCTCGCGACCAGCCTTTACGCGAACGCGTTGCCCGGTGTTCCCTTGCCTTTCCAGAACCGGTTCGTGCCGGTAACCCTTCCGCCTCCGTACACCACTTCGGGGCAGCTTCTATTTCCTAACGGAGACGCCAGTCACGTGCCCCCGAACACGCAAGTGGACCTGCAACGCTACCAGGATGATCTGCGGGCGCTCACGCCCGGGAACCAGGTCCAACTGATCACCATGATTGGCTTCGCCAAGAATTTCCGCAACGGGTATATCGAGACTGTCACCGCGGGTATCGACCACGATTTCGGCGATGTGAAATTCAGCGCGGCCTACGTGGGCACGGCCGGCGTCCATCTGTCGAGCGTATATTCGCCAAACAGTTATGGCGGCGCCGATCCGGCGTTCGCGCCCTTTACCCAGTTCGATTCCACGGGAAAAGCGATCGGGGGGTTCGGGCCGGAGCTGATGATGACCAGCCGGTCGCACTCCACTTATCACGCCCTGCAAACCAGTGTGAGCAAGAATTCCGCGCGCGCCGGACTGGGATTGCAGGCCAGCTATACGTATTCGAAGTCCCTGGATGACACCAGTTCGGTGCTGGGCGGAGTGCTGGGCGGAGCAGGCGTGGTGCTGCAGACCCTGCCGCAGAATCCGTGGGACCCGGGCGCGGAAAAGGGGCCGTCCACTTTCGACGCGACTCATTCCTTTACTCTGAGCCTGATCCAGGTGCTGCCGCTGCAGCGGGTAGGCTTTCTGCGGCCGCTGGGAAGAACGCTCATCCGAGGCTGGCAGTTCCTGAATATCACCACGCTGACCAGCGGATCGCCGTTCAGCGTGTACTCGGGAGTGCAGCAGACCGGCGTGGGAGCGGGCGGGACCGACCGCCCCGACCTGGTGGAACAGCCGCATTTTTCCACCAGCGGCGCGGTACGCGAAGACTATTTCGGGCGGGGCGCGGACAACGCCTCATTCTTTTCGATTCCCATCAACGTGCCCGGCGGCACCGGGCCCAACCACGGCCGCTTCGGCACCCTAGGGCGCAACACCTTCCGCGGGCCGGGCTTCAAGGATTTCGACATCGCGCTGATCAAGGACACTCCCTTCGGCCGGCGCGGTAACGCAGAGTTTGGCACGCTCGAATTTCGCGCCGAGTTTTTCAACGTATTTAACCTGGTGGATTTTGGGCTGCCATCGAATATTCTGCGGGGGAGCGGCTTTGGCGTCATTAGCAAGACCTCCGGACCTTCACGCCAGATACAGTTCTCGCTGAAACTGATTTACTGAAGAAGGGGGAAATCTTCCGGCGCGAGCCATCAGCAGTCAACTCCTCCCTGAAGACCTTGTTTGCAGATGGTTGCTGCAAACGCCCGATTACAACAGGTAACTTTCCGCTTTGCCCGTCACACAAATAGAATTGCGGTCGTCAAGGCATGCGCTTCACTATTGTTTACTTTGGACTCCCGGGAAATCGGCAACGCTATGATCCAAAGGCAGTTCGTGTACGCGCAGTTCCATAGACCCGCCACTCGCGCTCCTGCCACGATAGCGGTCGATGAGATAAGGCACACCTTCGCCAGACCCCAGTTTCGATGAAGTGGTGACTTCGAAATGCAGATGCGGCTCGCGCGCGTCGCCGGTACAGCCGATGCGCGCCAACACCTGCCCGCGCCGCACGCGGTCCCCTGCCTTCACTCGCAGACTGCCCGGCTGAAGATGCATGTAGTATGCAAACTGACCGCCACCGAGGTCGAGGGTGATCGTGTTTCCTGCAATTGTTTCAATCGTAATAGGCACGGCGGGATGGAACGACTCGCCGTGTCCGGGAACATTGTCGGGAAGGCCATCTCTTGCCGTGACCACCCGGGCATCGGCGACGGCCAACACGGGCCTCCCATAGGCAAAATAAGAGTGCACGTCCCGCGAGTCGCCAGAGAACGTCGCACCGTCTTTGACCTGCTCCCAATCGATTGCGTAGCGTCGCGAGATCACAGCCCGGCCATCGAGAACGAAGATTCCGCGTCGATGATGGTTGTCCTGGTCATTACTCGGGCCATCATCTGCAACCCAGTTTGCTCCTTCCAGCGGCGGCCAGAGCACATGCAGCGCAGTGTGACGTGTGGAGATGACGCCCCCTTCTGCCATAGAGTCGGTCGTCACAACCTGATGAAGCAGTCTGGTTGGTATATGCGAGCCGCGGTCGAACGCTATACACATAAAAGCGATGGCGGTCCGGCCATCGGCAATGGTGACGTTTCTTTTCGGTCCAGCCACTGTGCTGCCCACAGGCTGCAGCATGGTTTCAAGCTGCTCTTGCTCAAAGATGGCAATCGGTTGGGCGGCTGCAGCGTCCGCATCGAGCACGTCGATCCGGCTCAGGTTAAGAGGAGCTCCCCCGAAGTTCGTCAGATGCAATTCATACATCAGATAATTGCGGCCTTCGCTGGGAAATGCCGTGGGCTCGAAAGGAACACGCATCTCGAGTTGTAGTGGAAAGTGAGCGAGCGTGGGAGGCTGGTTGTCAGATCGCAGGCCTGCTCGCGCTGAATCGTTCACTAACGGACAGCTCGGTTGAGCGGCGGCAGAGCAAGAGCAAAGCGCAGACACCAGGAAAAGTACGAAAAAGCGCATGCTAAGAGTACGCAATGGGCGACCGCAAAGTTCCTCACTCTGGTTGGATGGTCGGAACGAGACAGCGCTACCACGATGCGGTGATGTTGCTCACACGATTTCGTCCCGGTTTCGTTGCTTAATGGACTCACGGCCGTGAGTGAGCCGGATTTGCGACCGAAGTGATAGGTAGCGGCCGCAGGTTCGGCTAGATGCCACGGCATTGCTTTTACAACACGATCAATTCTGATCAGTTTTCCAAAACCTAAAGTTTGATACTTGTCCTTTAACAAGGCTCTGAGGGCCGCTGGACCTCTGAACATATTCCGGGCTGTGGACATTCTTGATACAGGGAGGTTTCGATGAATTTAAATCTGATGGATCCGAAGCTGATTGTGCTCGCGGCCGCGGTGGTTCTGATCATCGCAGTGCTGGCCTGGCTGTACATACGGCAACGCAGGAGTACGACTGCCGACCTGCGGCAGAAATTTGGGCCCGAGTATGAGCGGGCGGTGTTGGAACATGGGTCCGAACGAAAGGCAGAAGCGAAATTAGCGGATCGCGAGAAGCGGGTTGAGAAGTTTACCATTCGCGATCTTGATCCGCTGGAGCGCGAACGCTTTTCAAAACAGTGGGCGTCGGTGCAGTCTCGTTTCGTTGATTCCCCAAAAGGGGCCGTGGCAGAAGCCGATGACCTGGTGTCCTCTTTAATGAAAACTCGTGGCTATCCCGTATCCGATTTTGATCAACGCGCGGCCGACATTTCTGTCGATCATCCCCGGGTAGTGGAGAACTACAGGTCTGCGCACCAGATCGCGCTGCGGGTTGGGAAAGACGAAGCCACAACCGAAGATCTGAGAACGGCAATGATTCACTACCGCTCTCTGTTTGAGGAACTGGTGCAGGCACCAATGATTGTGGAAAGGAAAGAGGTGGCGTGATGGCTGAACTCAAAAGGATGGATGAGGAACTTCCGGTAACCGAAGCGGCTGGCGACGGCATTTCGTCAAAGCCCGAGGGACCGATGCTGGTGAAGGGCCAAGAGCCGAAAACTCCGGATGGAGCCACTACGGTCTCTGAGCCCATGCCCTTGTTTTCTAAATCGGAGGTGGGAGATTTCCGATCACAGTGGAGCAACCTGCAGACCGGCTTCGTGGACGAACCGCGCCGGGCGGTCGAAGGCGCCGACAAGTTGGTCGCGGCCGTGATGCAGCGACTCGCGGAGGGTTTCGCCAACGAGCGATCGGGCCTGGAAAAGCAGTGGGACCGCGGCGACAACGTGTCTACTGAAGACCTGCGGGTTGCCCTACAGCGCTATCGGTCCTTTTTTGACAGACTGCTGAAACTGTAGGGAGCAGAACGCGTTCCGGGTGCAGATAGAAGAAAAAAGGATCAGCTGCAGGAACCAATCTTTCGTCGCGGCGACCCGCGCTGCTGTACCCGTTGAACGCTAAATCAGGGGTAGTGCAAAAGCCCTGATTACGTCACCTAAGAAACAATCGATAGAATTACAAAAACCGTTCCGGCCGAACCGTAACCTTGCCTAGTCCCATCCCCTTATCTCTTGTGACAGCCTGACGACCAACCTGGTGAAACGACGATCAGTTCCTGCTGGTCACTCTGGCTCACCGATGCTGATGGAGACACTGATCTGTATTGCACATACTCCTGAAGGCAAGAAGCATACAGTCGCCGCAGACCGGGATGCAGTAGGTAAACCCGGACTAAGGAGGACGACATGCATTTTATGCACAAGTATCTAGGATCACTTGTCCTGGGTGTGGCTCTTATTGCTCCGGTCGGGCTCCAGGCCAGCAACAATTTTCGAGACGACAACCGTCAAGAGTCCCGAGAGCGGTACGAAAGGGACCAGCGGCGGTATTACGACCGGGACCACAGGGACTACCATCGCTGGGATAGCCGCGAAGACGTCAGGTACCGGAGCTGGGGGATGGAGAGGCACGAAGTTTATCGTCCCTTCTACAAACTCCGCCGGGAGCAGCAGAGAGCCTACTGGAGGTATCGCCACGACCATCCGGATCGTGACGATCGATGATGACTTGCAGCTTCTTTCACTGCGCGATAACTTCCTGATGCTGCTAGTGGGGACCTCGAAAGTCGCCCACTACCCTGATGCTGGTTCGCTTTACGACTGTACCGGTGCCGTCCCTCTGGTAGTGGTGCAGTTTGAAGACCCCTGTTAAGAGATTGTCATTCCGAAACGCGGTATGGTCGCGCCAGGAATCTGCTTGCTGCTGGCAGCAAGCAGATTCCTCGCCGATAAGCCTGGCTTCGGAATGACAAGGTGGGATTGATTTTGCGCAAACTGCACCACTGCCATCCCTCCGACAGGCTTTTCCATTCCCGCCTCTATGTGTACAATCGCGCGACAGCATTTCAACCTGTTCGACGCCTTTCCAAGAAGCGGTGCAGATGTCTGACCAAGCAGTGGCAAGTCTCCTGACCCTTGCCGTTGAGCGAACCGGCGACGACGCCGAGGTACGATGCAGCGGCCGGCTGGTGGCGGGAGTGAACGATCGTCTTTACCTCGAGGTCAGCCAGCTGATTCCAAGTTCCAAACGAATCCTGCTGGACTTGACGGACCTGACCCACATGGACAGCACGGGCCTGGGCACCCTGGTCCGGCTGTACGTTTCCGCAAAATCGGCGGGGTGCGCCTTGCTGCTGTTCAACATCGGCAAACCGATTCGACATCTTCTGGGCCTTACCCATCTTTTGTCGGTGTTCGAGGTAATCGGGAACAACAACATCAAGTGCGGATGATCCTCCGGGGTGCCTCGGTCAAACCAACCAGGTCGCAATTTGAGTAAGTCGCGCTCATCATCGTGGGTGCTAGTATTTCCCTACTATTGCTGGAGTCGGCGGTCACACTCTAGAGTGCGCTGCTATGCGCTGGGACGAGTTCAAGAAGCGCCTGAAACCGGGCCCGGTCGCCCGTAAACGAATGTTAATCGCCGCTATCGTCCTGGTCGTCGTCTACCTGGCATTCGGAAGCTACATCTGGTGGGCCATGAATCAGCCTCCGGAGAGGTTCGGCCGGGTCATGGCGAAAATGCCGGGGCCGGTGCCCTTTCTCCTGTTTCCGTTTGAAACGTTTTGGATGCGGGCCCGGGCCGGGCACCTGAAGGTTGGCGATCCGGCGCCGGATTTTTCCCTGCTCAAGCTGGACAAGACAGAACGGGTACAGCTCTCCGCTTTGAACCAGCGGCAGCCGGTGGTGCTGGTGTTTGGAAGCTACACCTGACCGCCCTTCCGGCGGGAGGTTCCTGCGCTCAACAAACTCTACGAGCAGTACCAGAATCGCGTGGCGTTTCTGGTGGTGTACATCACGGAAGCGCATCCCAGCGACGTGTGGCAGATGCAGAGCAATATCAAGGACCAGGTAGTCTTCGCCAGTCCGAAAAATGAAGAGGAGAGGGCGTTCATCGCGGGGGCTTGCGTGCGCAAGCTGGGGATAAAGTTTCCCAGCGTGCTCGATGAGTTTGGCAACTCCACCGAGCAGGCCTACACCGGGTGGCCCGACCGCATTTATCTGATCGACGCCCAGGGCCGCATTGCGTATAAGAGCAAGCCCGGGCCATTTGGATTCCTGCCCGATGAGTTGAGCGCGGCACTGGTTCGCACCGTGCCAGCGGCTCCGCAAAGTCACTAGTTATCAGCAACCAGCGGGGAACCCGCCCGCGAGTTCCCCCGACAGGGCTGCGGCCTACTCGTTTACGGCGCGCCGATCTTTTCGTTCTGCTTCTTCGCGGTCAGCTTGGTCCTTCCCGGCTTCGTTTGTGCTGGGCTTCTTCACTGCGTCTTTCGCTTTGCCCCAGGCATTCTGGACTTTTCCTTCCACCTGCTTGGCGGCTCCTTTGACTTGGGCTTTCTCGTCGCCGGTCCATTCCCCGACCTGGCGTTCGACTCGGCCCGCGACGTCTTTGGCTTTGCCCTTCACCTCGTCCCGATTCATATAATTCCTCCGCGATGCATGATTGAACTTCCGCTCAACCTTAGCTGACCGTTCATGGCGGAGACATCGGCAAGAACGTGTAATCTCTTTAGGTAAGGCCTGTATGGTCAGCGGCGGACTGCCCGGGCCAAATCGCGGCATCACTCAGCCGTGAGATAAACCTGGCCCCGGAATGACAAGGTGGGATTGTTTTTGCGCAAACTACACCTCGACCTGGCGTCTGGCAGGCGGTCTGGCGGGCATTCTGCCCGCCCATCGGGCCGGCCGGAGGCCGGCGCTACCTTGCGACTCAGGGCGCGACTTTTAGCATCACTACGGAGTGTGGCGCCACCGCAGCCGAGAATTTCCCCTTGAACTGCCCCAGATCTTTCGCCTGCCACAGGTCGCGAACGCTGGCGCTCAGATGGCTGGGATAGCCGAGATTTTCCCAGGAGAAACCGATCTCTTTTTCCGTGACCGCGCGATTGAGCAGGACCACGGCGCGGCTGCCGTCCTGCATTTGCTTCGACCAAACTTCCAGGTCACCATCTTTGAGCACGCGGCGCCCTTCGCTGCCCAGAGGGTCCTGGTTCACGGCGATCACTTCCTGGTTGGTGAGAATGTCGTGGATCTCCGGCTTCATGTCACGCAGATCGTTGCCCGCAATCAGGGGCGCGGCTAGGATGGACCACAAGCTGAAATGGGCCCGGTATTCGTCGGTGGTCATGCCGCCGTTGCCCACCTCGAGCATGTCGGGATCATTCCAGTGGCCCGGCCCGGCGTAACTCTCGATTCCAACCTGTAGATCGAGGATGTCGAGCATGCCGAGATGGTGGTGGTCCTTGCTTTCCCACTGGTCGCGAATGTCGCCGGTGGTGCGCCACAGATTTCCACCGACGCTTTCGCCCCAGAGCCACGGCTTGGCCGTGCCCCACTCGCAAATGCTCAGCACGATGGGCCTGCCTGTCGAATTCAGCGCATTCCGAATGAGCGCGTATGCTGCCTGCGCGTCCTGGGTCGAGGTGTTGCACCAGTCGTATTTCAGGTAATCGACACCCCAGACGGCGTACTGCAACGCATCCTGATATTCATGACCCAGGCTTCCGGGACGCTTGGCGCAAGTTTTGACCCCGGCATCGGAATAGATCCCAAACTTGAGCCCGCGCGAATGGACATAATCCGCCAGCGCCTTGATCCCAGAGGGGAAGGTTTTGGGATCGGGCACGATGTTGCCGCTGGGGTCGCGTTCCACTTGCCAGCAGTCGTCGATCACGATGTATCGATAGCCGGCGTCTTTCATGCCCGACTTGACCATGGCGTCCGCCATCTGCCGGATCATGTCTTCGCTTACGTTGCATCCGAATTTATTCCAGCTGTTCCAGCCCATCGGGGGCGTGCTGACCAGAGGCTTTTCCTGCGCCGCCAGCAGCCCGGGCGCGATCAGCACGGTCAACAGCGCGATCAGAATCGTGGCTTTGGCCGACATCGGGTCATGTCCTCCCTAATTTTTTCGCTCATCGGAATTCACTGCGGTCGTCTCGCAGCCTGATTTCTTGCGCCGGGTGGATTGCCGCACCACCAGTCTGGGCACGATCAGGACTTTGTGGGGTCGCAGAGAGCGCTTCGAAGCAATGCGCTCGAGCAGGAGGTTAGCGGCTCGTTTGCCGATCTCGCAGGTTCCCTGGTCGACCGTGGTGAGCGGCACCGCCAGAAAATCCGAATAGTGGACATTGCCCGCTCCCACCACGGCAATGTCCTCGGGAACTCTGAGGCCGGCCTCGGAAATGGCTCGCATGGCGCCGATCGCTACCGGGTCGTTATAGCAACAAACGCCATCGGGCACCGGTTTCTTTCGCAGCAGCTTGAGCATGGCTTCGTGGCCGGTATCGTCCTGATAGCCGGCGTCCATGACGTACCCCGGGAAGAATTCCAGGCCGTGTTTGGCCAGGGCGGCGCGGTAGCCCTGCATGCGTCCGGTGGCGATACCGATTCCGGGGCCGCGCAAATGCGCAATTCGACGGCATCCCTGTTCGATCAGGTGAGCCGTGGCCAGTTGGCCGATGGCTTTATTGTCGGCCCCGACGAAACTGGCCTGCACTCCCGCAATCGGGCGGTCAATCAGAACGAATGGCACTTTGCGCTTTTGCAGGTCCGCGAACGCTTTGGCTCCGGGCTGCGCCGATGCCAGGATCAGTCCGTCGACTTGCCGGGCCAGCAGAGATTCGGCCTCATTTCTCTCCAGTTCGGGATTTTCATCGAAATACGAAATGATGACGTGATAACCATGGGGGCGCACGGTTTCGGCCACCGCTTTGGCAATCTCCGCGAAAAAGGGGTGGGTAAAATCGGGCAGCAGAAGTCCGATGGTGAAAGTGCGACGCGTCACCAGACTGCGGGCAATCCAGTTGGTCTGGTAATTCAACGCCTTGGCCCGCCGCAATACTCGCTGGCGGGTGGCAGCGCTTATTTCGCCCTTGTTGCGTAAAACCTTGGAGACGGTGACGACTGAAACGCCCACGTCGCGGGCGATGTCCTGCATGGTGACGGCCATGGTCGGGAAGGATATCATTTACCGGGAATTGCCGCCCGGTCGCGAGTTCAGGGGATGCGGCGGCGTCGGCGGTGAGAGATTCAGCATGGGAATTTGCCGAATCCATCAAGCAAGTCCGGCTACAACGATTTTTGCGGTGGTGACCGCCTGCCCCACATGACGCTGCGTATGATCGGCGACGTGCACCAGCAAGCCTGCGACGGTCGTGGGCAACTGTTTCCGGCCCACGATCCGTTTCTGCTCGAGCGTGCCTGCATCGAATGCCTGAATCCGGGCTATGCTCCGCGCCAGGGCTGAATTCAGTTCGGAAAAAACGGCTTCCCGGACCGCTCCGGGATCCTGCTCGGCTTTCATCGCCGCCAGTTGCTCCGAATTCAGGTCCCGCGCCTCGGCGTAGGTCAGCAGGCGGTCCAGGCTTCTTGCGATATGGCGCAAATGAAAAGCTAGCGGAGGCAATCCGCCCGGGCGGGCATTGAGTTGCTCATCGCTCAGACTGCCGCACCGGCGCTGCAAGTCCTCTTCTGCAAGTTGCAGAGCGTGCATGACTGCCCGCTGCACGGCTGGAACTTCCGCCAACGTGCCTCGCAGCCAGGGCTCGGACTGTCTCGTTTCGGACATCGCTTCACCTCGTGATGATTCAGTCTATTGCTATAGCTGGCGATTCACCACGGGCCACGTAGGGACAGCTGTCCTCAGCTGTCCGGTCGAGCGCAGCTCGACTGGGTTCTGCCCCGCGCGAGATATAGCGGAGCTGCGCTCCGCCGGGCAGATGAGGACATCTGCCCCTACGCGGTTCGTGGATGGGCGAAGATCATGCCTGTGCACTACAATTGTTGGCGGCATCTCAGACGGACCCGTAGCTCAACTGGATAGAGCACTGCGCTTCGAACGCAGGGGTTGGGAGTTCAAGTCTCTCCGGGTCCACCATTCCTCCTTTGCGGGAACCTCATTTCTGGTAAGATAGTCTTACCATGCACACTACAGTTTCAACCAAGGGCCAGGTTGTCGTCCCGGGCAGGATCCGGCGCAAACTCGGACTGCAACCGGGAGACTCGCTGGAGGTCAGAGTCGAAGGACAACATATTGTCCTGACTCCGCGAAAAGTTCGTTCGCGAAAGCCTCGTATCATTCGGGATCCGGTCACTGGTTTGCCGGTTCTAACCGCCGGTCCCAAGGCTCCCAAACTGACGAGCGCCGAGGTGCGCGAAATCCTCGCCGATTTTCCATGATCTACCTGCTGGACGTGAATACGCTGCTTGCGCTCGCCCTATTGGAGCATGAGTTTCATGCGCGGGTTGCGGGTTGGCTGGAACGCCTTGGCGCAAGGAGCGTTCCGGAGATGGCGACATGTTCGATCACCGAACTGGGCTTTGTGCGCGTGCTCGCACAGGCTCAACAGTATGGCTCGTCTGTCGCGCAGGCGCGCGAGCTTTTGCTCAAGGTAAAGAGGGGCGATGGAATGCGCTGGAATTTCATTCCTGATGACCGCGACATCTCCCGTCTCCCCAAATGGGTCCGAACTCCAAAGCAAACCACCGATGGGCACCTTGCGGAGCTCGCCAGGGCCAACGAGGCCGTCTTGGCAACGCTGGACCGCCGAATCCCCGGTGCGTTCGTCATTCCCCAGAACCGGCGTTCATAAAAGAGCACGAAGATGCTTAACTTCCAGCCCCGCGGACCTAAGATCGTCAACTAGCGTCCACCATCACCAGCAAAGTGAATCCGCGTAACTCCCTGGCCGCTCTTTCTGTCAGCGGGCGCCGCAAACCGCACCGTCTATAATGTCCGCTCACATGCCCCGTTTTGACGTTACCATCGCCGGAGAACTGAACCTCGACCTGATCCTCTACGGCCTGCCAAACGAACTTCCGCCGGAGCGGGAGCTGCTGGCCGACCGCATGCTGCTTACGCTCGGCAGTTCTTCCGCCATCGTGGCCCACAATCTGGCGGCGCTGGGAAGCCGGGTGGGGTTTCAGTCGCTGATCGGCGAAGACCCGCTCGGCAAGATTGCGCTCGATCGCCTGGCGGAGAGCGGAGTCGATATCTCGCGGGTCCGGCGGGTTCAAGGCCAAACCACGACCGGGCTCACTATCGTTTTGCAGCGCGCCGGCTGGCGGAACATGCTGACCTACTCCGGGACGATCGCTGAACTTTCGTTGAAAGATCTCGACTTCGACTACCTTGCGGACTCGCGCCACTTCCATCTTTCCTCGCTCTATCTGCAGCAGGGGTTGCGGCCCGATGTCGGCGAACTGTTTCGCCGGCTGAAAGCGGCCGGGCTGACTATCTCGCTCGATACCAATGACGATCCGCAGGATCAATGGGGCGGGGGCTTGAAAGATCTGTTGAAATACGTCGATGTGCTGCTGCCCAATGCGCGCGAGGCCACGCGAATTACCGGGACCGACGACCCGGAGACTGCCATCCAGCAACTGGCCGGAATGGTTCCCCTGGTGGTAGTAAAACTCGGTCACGACGGCGCCCTGGCGCAGCGCGGGAAAGAACGTTTCACCAGGCCTTCACTCCAGGTCACGGCGGTCGACGCGGTCGGGGCCGGGGACAGTTTCGACGCCGGCTTCCTCCACGAATATCTCCGCGGGTCCGATCTCCCGACCTGCCTGGCCAGCGGGAACCGCGCGGGCGCGCTTTCCGTGACCCGGCCCGGAGGAACCGAAGCTTTTCGCGATAAGACTTATCGCGAAAGGTTCTTGCGCGAGCACTGACCGTGTGGGTGGGGGGCGGGCGCCCTCGCCCGCCCCACACACTCTCTCGCTACCGGCTCACTTCCAGCAGCAGATGATCTTGGAATTCTGTCTTGAGCCTGGGGGCTGCGGCGGCCGTGACTTCTACCGTTCCCAGGTCTTTGCCTTCGGCGTAGTCGCGCACGTGATAGCTTCCCGGCGTAAGGCCGCGCAGCTCGATCTGGCCTTTCCACGGGGCGGTCGAAGGCGCGAAGAAGGCGTAGTACATCTTCCCGTCCTTTTCGATGGCGTAACCTTCAGGCGTGTCGTATCCGTAGACGTAGAGATTGCGGAACGTTCCCTTCGACAGCATCTTCTGGTTGTAGATATCGATCCACTTCTTCCAGTGCTCTTCTTTCTCCGGAGTCAGTGCCACGGCCTTGAATTTTGGGCCCGGGTCAGGCCATACAAATTTCGTGCCCACGACGCCGCCCGCGCCGATGGTGGAAGCGAAATCTTCTCCGTGCTCGCGCCAGTTATTGCCGATGCGATCCATAGAGGACAGTTCGACGTGATCGCCATAGACCGCCGACTCCGGCCCCAGCAGGGCTTTATACATCTTGATGCGGCGCCGCACCTGCACCGCTCCCACTGGATCGGCGGTGACCGCCTGATCGATAAAGGGCAACCAGGCAAGCGAAGGCGGCGTGCCGCAGGGACAGCTCTGGGTCACGCTCTGCGGCTTAAGGGCGCGGCTGGTTTGAAAGATGGTCTTGTACACGTCGGCCATGGCGTTGACCGAATCCTGCGGGGACTTGTGATGGTGCGCGGGGTTGTAGCACATGGGCACGCTATAAATATTGTCGAGCTTGGAACCATCGAAGCCCCACTCGCCGATAAATTTCTCGGTCAGCTTCTTGTAGTAGGCCTGCACCTCGGGCACGGCCGGACACAGCGTCGCCAGATCACGCGTCATGCGCGCGTGCTTTCCCTGCTTGTCGAGGATCAGCCACTCGGGATGCTCCTGCACCACTTTGGACACGATGTATTTGTGCGATTCCCACTTGCCCTGGCCGTCTTCCGCGCCCAGGGGTAGCCACCAGAGTTGCACCAGAATGCCCTGCTTATGGAAGTCATCTGTCATCTTCTTGATGGAGTCGCCAGGAAAAGTGTCGGCCCGAGGGTCCCAGTCGCCGTAAGTGTTAAACCAGCGATCATCCAGCGTCGCCCACTTGATGCCAAATTCCTTCAGCTTCGGGACCGTGCCCAGCATCTGCGCCGGAGTGACGTTGAATTCGTAACCCCATCCGCACCAGCTCACGTTGTAGGCTTCGCCCGAAGGCTTGGGGATCTCCCAGCCTTCTTTTTGCAGCACGCTCGACCACAGGTGCAGGGGTTCGTAAAAATCGCCCGCGTACACGGATACAAAACTGCGCGGGGTGGAATAGGTTTCTCCGGGCTTGAGGGTGGTGTCCGCCGCAATGTCCACGCTGGCGTTGGCGGCGCCATCGGCTTCCACTTTGACCGGCAGCGACAGGGTGAGCGGAAGAGTTTCCACATGACCTACCGCTTCTCCAACTTCCGCAGTCCAGAACGCGACCACCGGGATGCCGCCGCCATAGCCGCCTTTCACGTCCGCGCCCATCAGGTTGGGTTGGGCGAATTTGCGTCCGAGCTTGATGACATCGTCTTTGCCCCAGTCATAACTCGCCCCGTGGAAGCTCCACATGTCGTAAGGCTGCGCGTTCTTTTCCGCAAGGCTGGCGTTGAATTTGTGCTGCTGCTCAATGGCGCGGTCGATGTGAAAGTCCTGCGTGCCCGTGTTTTTGTATTCCGCGCTCGAGAGCAGCAGGTTGGGGAAATCGTCGTAGACCTCGATTTCAAGCGTCCGCTGAATGCTGGAAGCCTCGGGAGTCAATCCCCCCCCGGGGATTTCCACGCGCTTGCCCCGGCCCAGCTTGCCGGAACTGTCCTGAACCTTGGCCGCGCTGAAGTCCAAGGCAAAAACGACCGGCTTGCCACCCTGTAACAGAAGGTCACTGCTGCCCGCGCCCGGTTCGTCCAGGGTGAGCCTTTGGCCGCCCTTGAGCAGCGACGCCTGGATGGATCCGGAGGGCAATATCTGGAACTCCGATGAACTGGTAGTCAGGACAATCGGCCCGCCCGGCCTTACTTCTACTTTGATCTGCGAGGGCTCTGGCGCCGGAGCTTCGGTCTTCGCGGGGGGACGGCTGCAGTTCAAGTTCAGGAGAAATAATCCGCCAAGCACCAGGAGGGTGCTTTGGCGGATCCAGTAACGGAATACTTTTCCCGCATGATCAGTTTTCATGGTTTCCCGCCTTTGAACTGGCTGAACATTTTCTCTGCATTCACGTGATAGATCTTTTCCAGCACTGGATCGGGCAAGGCCAGGCCATAAATTTCCCACCGTCCCTGCCCGGGATATCCCCAGTAATCGAACGACTCGTCGGCAGTTTCGAGCCAGCGGAAGTGGTTGCGATACATCTCCTCATCCACTCCGTTGTCGGTGCCAAACATGATGCGGTCCTGATACTTGAGAAAAAATTCGCGAGTCTGCCGGGGTTGCCGCCCCAGTTCAGCTTCACGCGCTCCGAACTCGACCATCACGTTGGGATGTTCGTCCAGCATGCGCGACACCCAGCCCAGGTTCTCCGGCCAGCCCATATGCAGCGAAACGAAGCGGGTCTCGGGGTGCCGGGCAAACACGCGGTTGCGCGCTTCCAGCAACTCCTCGAGCTTGGGATATTGCGGACCGTAGAAGCTCCAGTCGGGATGCTCAGTCAACTCCTCGTAACGTTCATTGTGCGCGTCAGTCGGCAAAAAGAAAGCCTCGGGATCGCCGGTGTGGATCGAAACTGGAATGCCCAGGCGCCCGCATTCGTGCCAGACCGGATCCATCCGCGGATCGTCGATCGGCACCAGCTTGCCCGTCTTGTCGCGCACTCCCAGGCCCCAGTCTTTCAACAGTTTCAGGCCGCGGGCGCCACGAGCGACCGCGTCGTCCAGTTGGCGCACCATCTCCTGGCTGAAATCCGCGTCGTCAATCTTGCTCCAATCCATCTGCGTGAACACGATGAACCGCCCCGGGTAAGGCTTCACCATCTCATCCATGACGTGCTGCAGCTTGTCGCCCCACATGCCGGTCAGGATCACGACGGTTTTGACGTTGGTCTTATTCATGATCTCAATCACGCGCTCGGGGGGCATATGTTCCTCTATACCGAGGGCATCGTTGGTGTGGTTGTGCACGTCGATGACGTAGAACTTCGCCCGGGCGATCGGGTGGGCGGGGACGTGCAGCATGGAGACGGGATGAAAATCGCGCAGCAGGAGCGTCTTCTTCTGCTCGGCGTCGGCCGCCGACTTGTAGCCGATCTGGGCCGGGGGATGAGCCGCAGCGGTCGTATCGGCAGTTTGCGCCTGGGCTCCCGGGACGCAGAGAAGAAGCGCCAGCACCCATTGGGCCTTCGAGGTCATAACCACTCCAGTCTCCAGTCGTCAGTCTTCGGTCGTCAGTCTTGCGGCGGCCTGGCAGAACGAAAGTAAAAGTAAGCAATCGGAACTATACAACAGCCGCCGGACCCGAGTCCCAAAAAAGTACGCGGGGGTCGGGGCGTTTAGGCGCTGTGGAAAAAAAGGCTGCCAACCGCTACCCCAACTCTGGCATCTTGGTAGCAGTAACTTAATTTCGAGAATTCGAGAAGAGGCAAAGAAATGGGATCGCGCAAAGATAAAGTTCTCTTGAATATTCTGCTGGGCACAGGCGTATATCTGCTGGATTCCTGGCGGAACCGTATGGGTGGAACGGTGGACGACCTGCGCTCGAGAGCGCAGGACACCTACGAAACCGCGGCCGACCGGGTCAGCCGCGCCACCGAGGTCATTCGTGGCGAAGACAGCCACGTTCTGGGCACCGCCGCGGCGGCCCTGTTGGGTCTGGGGATCGGCATTGGCGTAGGTTTGCTGCTGGCTCCCGCGAGTGGAGAAGAAACCCGCAGCAACCTGGCCAGCAAGGCCCGCGACATTCGGGAACGCGTCTCCTCGCGCGCCGCGGCCGCGACTGGGACCTAAACCGGCCTTCGGGCGGCGAACCTCAGACTTCGGGCGTCTGGCCTCAGAGTCCGGACCCGGACCTCAGACCCCCGAACCTAGGCATTAGACCGGACAGGTTTCAACTTAGCTTATGCACAGCCCCGGGGAGCAGGGTTCGCAGTCCGAGGTCTGACGTCCGAGGTCCGCCTTTCACTTTCGCTTGTAATGAATTGGCCAGACTACGGTCCAGGTCTTGCCGCCGTCTTTTGATCCCTCCCAGTTCCAGTCGAATTCATCGTGGGTGATGTTCTTGAACACCATGCGCTGCAGTCCCCTGGTGCCGTCGGGGCGGGTGGCCTCGCGGGCAAGGATCATCTGTCCATCTTTGAATTCACCGGTGAAATCGAGATAGCCGCCTTCGTTGTCCACCCAGGTCTGCTTCCACTTGCCCGCTCTTATGTCAAAGATGGAGACGCTCTGCCCGCGCAGATGCATGGCATCGCCGCCGGAGAAATTCTCCTGGACGATGCAGCCATCCAGAATTCGCCGGACACTGTTGGTCCCGTGGGCCGGCTCGCCCGGATTGCTCCCCGGCCAGGTCAGGTCCCATTCGCCGACCCAGAACTCGAGTTGCTTTTGCTCCGGCTCGGAGCAGGGCCTGGGTTGTGCCGGGGCGTTGTTCTGCCGTGCGCCCGCCACGCAAGTCAAGGCCAGGACGATGAATGCCAGCCGATAGGTTTGCCCAATCTGCATCAACACTCCTCCGCGCTCCTGCCATCAGACGGCGGCGGATGCAAAACGGTAGCAAGACGAAATGAGCTGACTATGTAGGGCAGGCTTCTCTTGGTCCGATGGAGGACGGGCGTCCCGCCCGTCGTGCCCAGGCCGTTGCCTGACGGGCAGGACGCCCGTCCTCCATCATCCATCCGAAGTGGCAGCTGTTCCCACGTGGTTCGTGGCGGGTCGGCACTTGTGGTAAACCTTTACGCTTGACTCCCGAACACGCCATCTTCCTTTTTGTTGCCAGCATCGTGGGCGGAGCTCTCAACGCGGTCGCGGGCGGAGGCAGCTTTGTGGCCTTCCCCGCACTTCTGTTCACCGGCGTGCCGCCGATTGCAGCAAACGCCACTAACACGCTCGCCCTGTGGACGGGCGTGACCGCCAGCGGTGGTGCGTATCGCAACCGTCTGGATGTGCCCCGGAGAGTGCTGCTGCCGCTTCTGATCGCTAGCCTGGCGGGTGGAATCGCGGGCGCAGTTCTTCTGCTGCGGACGCCGGCACACACTTTCCTGCGAGTGCTGCCCTGGCTGATGCTGGGAGCGACGCTGCTCTTCCTCTTCGGCAAGAGACTGGCGGGCCGCCGCGCTTCGAGTGTTGGGCACGGCGCCACCACCGCCGCCATCCTTGGCGCGTCTTTTTTTGAACTCGTAGTCGCTGTATACGGCGGTTATTTCGGCGGCGGCGTGGGCATCGTCAACCTGGCCATGCTGGCCGCGGTCGGCATGACCGACATTCATGCCATGAACGCATTGAAGAGCATTCTGGGAGTCGCCATCAACGGCGTGGCTGCCGTGGTCTTCGTCGTAAAGGGAGCGATTTACTGGCCGCAGGCCATGGTCATGATCGCGGGCGCGCTGGTGGGTGGATATTTTGGCGCGCACTATGCGCAGAAGCTGCCCCAGACCTGGATACGGGGATTTGTGATTCTGGTGGGAAGCGGGATGACGGTGTACTTCTTCCTTAAGGCTTATTGACCCCGAAAGAATTGTCAGCTCTCAGATTTCACTGCAGGCTGAGAGCTGACAGCGGTTCTTACGGCAACTGCACATCGAGGGCGTAGATTTCCTGGGTGCTGATGTCGCGGACAAACAGCGCCGTGCCGTCCGGGGCAAGGCCGCTCCAAAATCCAACCGAACCAAAATAGCGGCGCAGATTTTTCAAGCTCACGGCCACTCCCGACTTGGTCTCTCCTACTTTCACCCGGCGATAGGACAGGTCGTTCGAATACGTGTTGTCGTAGTAAAGATACTTGCCGTCGCGCGACCAGGCAGGAAAACCAAGGCTGGTGGTCTGAGTCACCCAGTCCGTCCACTTTTGCGTCTGGAAATCGAAAAGCACCAGCTTGCGCGAATCGTTGGCGATTCCCGACAGAAAGCGGCCATCGGGCGACCAGCGAGGACTGAAGATGCCCTGGGACCCGGGCAGGACGGAAACCTGGTGCGTCTGCAAGTCCAGAACCTCGATATCTTTAGTTGTCCGCGAAGGCCAGACGTCCAAAGGCGAGCCGCTTGCCGTCGGGCGACCAGGTGGGATCCATCTCGCTAAGGTTTTCCGAAAGCAATTCCTGTGCCGCTCCGCCTTGCGCTGACAGCAGAAAAATCTTCCAGGGCTTTCCAAGTTGCCCGGCGGAGAAAACAATCTGCTTCCCATCCGGTGACCAGCGGGGAAGCATGGCGAACAGAGGCGGGTTGGTAAGCTGCAGACGCTCGCTGCCGTCGATGCGACAGCGCCAGAGCGTGCCCTCGGGGACGGCCACGTATACGACCCACTGGCCATCGGGCGAGAAGTCAACCTGATCGACCGAGATTCCGGAAAGGAACGGCAAGAATTGCTGCAAGCGGGGGTCGTAACGCACCAGTTCGCCACGCGCCTGCAGGCCGGTGACAAAGATCTTGCGGCCATCCTGACTGGGTACGGGATGATCGTAAATCAGCGGACCGGTGGTGAGCTGAACCGGCGCCGGCGAAATCTTGTGGAAGAAGCCGCGCCTCTCAGGCAACGCCCATATATTGGTGGCGGTGCCCTCTGCGTGGGTGAAGAGGTAGTAAGCGCCGTCGGGCGTCCACTGTCCGTTAGACTCCGCGCCCTGGTCAGGCCAGTCGGGAAGCACCGCGTGCAGCCCGGTCCCGTCGGGTTTGACTTCCCACAGAGTGCTGGAATTCCGTTGCGGATCGCCTAAGCTAAATCGAATGCGCGAGCCGTCCGGTGAAAATCTGGGGAAAAACGGGACACCCGCCGCCGCCAGCAACCTGCGAGGTCCGCTGCCATCTGATTTGGCCAGGAACAGAGAGCTTCCATTGGCGAAAAGCAGTTGTTGTCCGTCCGGCGAAAAAGCGCCGTCGTGGCCCGTGATGTCACCCAGGCGGCGTGGGGAGCCGGCGGGCAGGGGAACTACCCAGAGCGGAGCGTCCGATTCCGTTCCCACAAAAGCTACGACCAGCAATTGCGAGTGGTCGGGAGCGATGTCGATGGCGCTGGCATTGAGGAGCGGAGTGGAAACGGCCGCTACTTCACCGCCCCGGGTCGAGACCTGCGAGAGAACAAAGCGCTCCGCCGAGACTTCTCCAAAGTAAATACGCGCTCCATCGGTAAACATGGATGCGTTTTTGCCAAGGCCGTCACTCGTAATCTGAGTAACGCCAACCAATCTTGGGGGTGGCAGCGGCGAACGCAGCCACCAGGCCACCGCAGCGATCGCGAGCATAGCCGCCAAAGCAACCGCTGGCCAGAGCCAGGGGCGCTTTTTCCCGGGTTCCGCAATTGACCCCCGGGCGGCGCTTACTTTGCCGGAGGTGGTGTCGCGCTTGAGCCGGGTCAGGTCGGCGCGCAGATCGGCCGCGCTCTGGTAACGGACGTCCCGGTCCTTGTCGAGCGTCTTGCTGATAATGCGTTCCAGTTCGACGGGCAAATCGGGATTCGCACGAAGCGGCGAAGCGGGCTCCTTGTTGAGAATGGAGTTGAACAATGCCGCCGATGTGTCCCCTTTGAAGGGAAGCGTTCCCGTGGCCATCTCGTACAGAACGGCGCCGAAGGAGAACAGATCGGTGCGGGCATCCAAATCCTTTCCCAGGGCCTGTTCCGGCGACATGTAGGCGACTGTGCCCAATGCGCTGCCGGGACTGGTGAGATGCTCCTCCGTCATGGTCGGGGTTTCGCTGGACTTCGATCCGACAGGCGCACTGATTTTGGCCAGGCCGAAGTCGAGGATCTTGGCGTGGCCGCGATCGGTCACGAAAAGATTCGCCGGCTTGATGTCGCGATGCACGATTCCTTTGGCGTGAGCCGCATCGAGCGCGTCGGCGATCTCGATGCCCAGGTCAACCAGGCGGTCAGTCTCAAGCGGGCGGCCCAGGATGGCTTCGCGCAGAGTCTTCCCTTCGAGAAATTCCATGACGATGAAGCGCAAGCCGCCGTGTTCTCCAATTTCGTAAATGGTGCAGATGTTGGGATGGTTCAAAGCCGAGGCGGCGCGAGCTTCGCGGCGGAAACGTTCAAGGGACTGAGGATCGTGCGCGATATCGTCGGGCAGGAACTTCAGCGCGACGAGGCGTCCGAGCGAGGTGTCCTCGGCCCGGTAGACAACACCCATCCCGCCGCCGCCCAGCTTATCGAGAATTCGATAGTGGGAGACCGTTTGCCCAAGAATCGACGGGGCATCGGGCATGGGAGCAACATGTTAGCAGAGGTCGGAATGGCCCGGGGAATTGGGAACGGGCCGGACGGAGCGGACGCCCCGTCCGGGAACAGTAAGTTTTACTGTATTGGCTCTGACATGTGCTCGTGCACGATCATCCACTTACCTGCCTGCTTCTCAAAAATCAGAGTCCAGCGCAAGCTCGCCAATTCGTGCTTGCCGGTGGTGGTGAGGCCATCTTCCTTGACCGTCGCGGTGGCCCAGGTCAGGTTCCCGTCGGTGTGGATCTGGGCATCGTCGTTCAAGGTCAGCTTCAGCTTTTTGTAACCCTTCAGCAGTTCCGTAGAACCCTTCTCGTACTCGGCCCAATCGTTGTACTTCAGGGGTGTGATGTCGAAAAAGTTGTACTCGCCCTGGTCGTAGTACTGTGCCACTTTGGCGGGATCGAGGCCGGCCCAGCCGTCCAGAATTTTCTGCAGGTAGACCTTGTCGGGAGCGCCCGGCTGGACCGCCTTCTTCTTGGGCTTCTTGGCAAAGCCGGAAACGCTGAGTGCGAAAACGCAGAGCAAAACCACCAAAACACGCTTGTACATTGATGTTTCCTCCCATGCGGCGAAGAATTGTCGCATAAGAGGGCGGAAAGCTCAAAGGGGGCACGGGCGAAGGAGGGTAGTGGCTGAGTTTGAAATGCAATTCGAAGTGGCGTCATCCTGAGGGACTTTAGTCCCGAACAGCCTGCCCTGAGCGAGGTCGAAGGGATCTTGCGCGCAGTTGCACACCTGGCGCCCTGCTTTTCATAAGAGCTCCACGCCAGATGCTTCGCAAGCTCAGCATGACGCCCTCACTGAAGGGAAGACGATGTTTCAGGGCGGCTTGAGCCGCAGAGGTACCGGACGGGCAGGAACCGGGCGGAGCCTTGCTCCGCCGGACAGCCGTGGGCGGCTGTCCCCACGTGGTCTGTGGCCCGCCCCCGGGCAACCAAAATGGCCCCTTCAAGCAACTAAAGAATTAGTTGACTTCAGCGACCCTTGCTGCGTCTAATAAAGACATGAGGAGAACGGCCCTTGCCGCGCAGAAAGTCTGAAACCCTGACCGAGGCCGAACTGCGGCTGATGGACGTCCTGTGGCAGAAGGGCTCGGCCACCGTCCAGCAGGTCCTGGATGCGCTTCCGGAAAAACCGGCGCTGGCCTATAACTCCGTTCTTACCACCATTCGCGTGCTGGAAAACAAGGGTTACCTGGAGCACGTGAAAGACGGCCGGGCGCACATCTATAAGCCCATCATGGAGCGGGAGGAAGCTACGCGCTCCGAAATCCGTCATCTGGTCGGCCGGTTCTTTAAAAACTCCCACGAATTGCTGGTTCTGAATATCCTTGAAGACTTGAGTTCTGAAAATGCGGGTCTCGAAGCCGCGGAGCTGAAGCGGTTGCGGGAATTGCTGCAACCGAGCCCCGCCACGAGGAACGAGAAAAGATGACCAGCGCCCTCCATCTGCAACCGCTGGCCCAGCTCTCCGCCGAACGCATAGTCAACTGCACGGCGGAGGGCATGGTGATCGCCCTGCTGGCCTGGTTGCTGCTGCGCGCCATGAGGGCGCGGAATTCGGGGACGCGGTTTGCCGTCTGGTTCGCGGCCCTGTTGGGAATCGCGGCGCTTCCGCTGTTCGGCGATTGGACTGCAAACGGCACTGAGCTTGCGAAGCGGTCCGAAATCTCCCTGCCGGCTGCGTGGGCGCTCTACATATTTGCCGGGTGGCTGCTGCTGGCGCTCGCGGGCCTGTTCCGAGTCGCCATCGGGTTCTGGCATTTGCACCGCCTCCGCCAGGGCTGCGTGCCGGTCGATGCGGCAGCTCTTGATCCGGTGGTGCAAAAGACGTTGGCGGAGTTCGACTCACCCCGAGCGGTCACGCTCTGCGTATCGGATCATCTGCGGGTACCGACCGCAATCGGCTTCACCAAGCCGCTGGTGGTGATCCCATCCTGGACCATGCAGGAGCTTTCCGCCGCGGAACTGAATGCGATCCTGTTGCACGAGTTGGCCCACCTGCGCCGCCGGGATGACTGGACCAACCTGATCCAGAAGATCTTAGGAGCGCTGTTGTTCTTCCACCCCGCGGTGTGGTGGATCGAGAAGAAGCTGGCGCTGGAACGCGAGATGGCGTGCGATGACATGGTGCTGGCAGAAATTAAGACCACGAGCCCGCGCGCCTACGCGGAGTGCCTGGTGGCGCTGGCGGAGAAGAGTTTGCTGCGGCGCGGGCTTGCGCTGACGCAGGCCGCGGTCGACCGCTTGCGGAATGTATCGCTGCGCGTCACCCAGATTCTGGACGTAAACCGCCCGCGCGGCACGCGAGTGTGGAGCCCGGCTCCGGTCCTGGTGAGCGGCGTATCTCTGGCCTGCCTTATGGCATTGTCCTACGCGCCCACCAGGCTGGTGTCGTTTGAAAACGGCGCAGCTTCCCTGTCGGCAACCAATACAGCGCCCGCCGGCGATTTCGAAGCGACGGAGATGTCGCAGATGGGAGCCCGCGTGGTTCCCGCAAAGTTCAAGGTCCCGGCGCGGGTTGCAAAACCAGCGGTCAAGAGCGCGCCGAAGCCGGCCAGCCGGCCTGACATCGCTTCCAGCGTGGCGCAACATCAGGTGAAGGCTGCGCTGCCGCTGCGCGCCCGCATGAACGGCGACGGACTGGGGACTCAGACCTTGTTTCTTGTGACCCAAACCGAAGTTGTACAGACCCGGGGATACGACGCCTCGGGCGCGGTGGTCTGGGATTTGTGCGTGTGGCGAGTGACCGTGGTCGGCCCGGTGCAGAACAAACTGGCGGGAGTCGCGGCAAAGTCTATTTAAGTTTTTTTTTAACCCCAACAACTAAATCATTAGTTGCTAAAACAGGAGAGAAGATAATGAAGAGCTGGATGCAAAGCTGGAAAAATGGAGTGGGGCGACATCTCATCATCCCGATTCTGTCGATCGCGCTGGTGGGCTCGTTCGTGACCTACGATTTTGTCAAGGCCATGCCGGCGAAGGCGGCGGCCATGGCGACGCCTACAACGGCGCCGCTCGATGACAACAATGTCGGGGCGCTGCTTTCGCTCGACCACGCGATGGAAACCCTGGCCGCGCGGGTCACCCCGGCCATCGTGAATGTCACGGTGACATCGCGGGCAAAAACCAATGTGGCGAATGGCGATCTGCCGGATGGCCTGGAAGACAGCCCGTTCGGGCAGTTCTTTGGTCAGCAATTTGGTCAGCAGTTTGGCCGTCAGTTCGGCCATCAGATGCGGCCGCAACAGCCGCGGGTTGAGCATGGGCTGGGTAGCGGCGTGATCATCTCGCCCGACGGCTACATCGTCACCAACAACCACGTGGTCGAGGGCGCGACGGACGTTCGGGTCACCATGAGCGATCGCCGCATTCTTCCCGCCAAAGTGGTGGGCACGGATCCGTTGACTGACCTTGCGGTCATCAAGGTGGACGGCCACAACCTGCCGAACGCGCCCTGGGGCGATTCCACCAAACTGCACCCGGGCCAGACGGTTCTGGCATTCGGCAATCCTTATGGATTCCGCTTCACGGTTACGCGCGGCATCGTCAGCGCGTTGAACCGTCCCAATATGTCTTCGGATGACGCCCGCAAGCCGGGGCAGTTCATTCAGACCGATGCGGCCATCAATCCGGGAAACTCCGGCGGCCCGCTGGTGAATGCGCGCGGGGAAGTGGTCGGGATCAACACCTTCCTGATCTCGCCCTCGGGTTCGTTCTCCGGCATGGGATTTGCCATTCCGACGCAGATCGTGCGCCCCACGGTGGAAAAGCTGATCCAGTATGGCAAGGTGACGCACGGCTACATCGGAATCGGGATTGCCGATGTCACGCCTGACAACTCGAAGTTCTTTCACATGGACAGCGCGATAGGCGCGGTGGTGAGCCAGGTGGAATCCGGCTCGCCGGGAGCCAAGGCTGGCCTGAAAGTCGGTGATGTGATCACTCAGATCGATGGCAAGGAAGTGAGCGACGCGAGTGAATTGCAGGTGGTGGTGGGACAGCAGAATCCGGGGACCACAGTCCATCTCCAAGTCATGCGCGATGGCAAGAGCGTCGCCGTCCCAGTCACGCTCGAAGCCATGGGCAGCCGGGACAAATCGGGCAACGAAGTCTCCGACGCCAGCGGCGGCAAACCACGCTGGGGAGTGGGTCTGTCGGATATGACCCCAGAGATGCGCGAGCAACTGCAGGCGCCCAGCGATCTGCATGGAGCGGTGATCCAGCAAGTGCAGCCGGGCAGCCCGGCCGACAATGCTGGATTACAGTCCGGCGATGTGATCGTCGAAGTCGATCGCAAGCCGGTGCAGAGTGCGGCCGAGGTTCAGAAGGCGCTGAGCAGCGTGCCCAAGGGACAGGACGCGCTGGTGCTGGTCTGGTCAAATGGCGGCAACACTTTCCGGGTACTGCACCCGGCCGAGGAAACGGCCAGCAACAGCGGGATGTAACGGTCGTTGGTTTCTCCCCGAGGGAGGCAGGGCGGTGGTGCCTGCCTCCCTATTTTTTCTGCCACCGGCTTCCTATCACCGGCCACGTGGTGGCTTACTTGTGCTGGCTTACGGACAGGACATTTCCATCCGGATCTTTGAACCAGGCGACCTTGTCGCCGCCCGGCGTGGTCCAGATTCCCAGTTCGCGATCCTGCACGAAAGGATATTTTTCAAAGGCCACGCCCCGCTGGGTGAGCCATTTGACGACGGCCTCAATGTCGGACACTTCCCAACCCATTACGGTATAAGGCGCGGGGGTGAAGTCCTTGGCTTTGGCGATTCGGATGCTGCTTTCGCCGGCTTGCATGACCAGGGCGAAGGGGTCGTCGCTGACGAACCGGAAGCCCAGTTTGTGTTCGTAGAAGGCGCGGGCTTTTAGAGAATCCCGAGTAGGCACAAAACCCATGAGCTTGCTTGCCGCCAGCATTTTTCCTTCTTTGGTAGTCTCTCAAGCTAACATATGCTCGAGGTGATAATTTCCCCTGCCAGGGGTTAGAAATTGACCTATAATTCCCGCCTTATCGTTGGCTGACCCCACGCGGCCCCAACGCCGAGAGGCCTGATCCATGGCACTGGACACTATACCTACGGGAGCGGCGCCGCGCATCGCGATTGTGACCACCGATGAATCGGTACAGCATCCGGCCCAGGAAGTGTTGGCGTCCGTCTTCCACACCACGCTCCTGGGTTCCGGTGAGCTGGTGCTGCCGCTGCTGGCCGAGGCTTCGGTCGAAGCCGTCATTCTTGACTTGGAAACCGCTTGTGCCTCCGACGATGAAACGCTCGGGCTGGTGCGTGCCCTGCGGCAACGGGATGAACACCTGGTCCTGCTGGGGTTCACCCGGTCGCACAACAAGGCCGCGCGAAACCGGTTTGAACAAGCCGGGATCGGCCAATGCTTCGTCGCTCCGGTGGATTTCGAGGAACTGCAGGCCGTCCTGCGCGCGACGCTGGAGGAACGCTCAGCGGAAATCCAGAACCGCAGCTTGCGGGAAGAGGCGCGCGCAAGAAACTCGTTTTGTCAGATGATTGGCGGCAGCGAACCCATGCGACTCGTGTATGAGGCGATCAGCCGGGTGGCCGAGAGCAACGTCAATGTGCTGGTTCGCGGAGAAAGTGGGACGGGAAAAGAGCTGGTGGCGCAAGCCATCGTCGCCAGCGGGCCACGCAAGGACAAGCCTTTCATCAGCGTGAACTGCGCCGCGCTGCCGGAAAGTTTGATCGAGGCCGAGCTATTCGGCCATGAAAAGGGGGCATTTACCGACGCCCACGAATCCCGTGCCGGGCATATCGAATCGGCCAATGGCGGGACGTTGTTTCTGGATGAGATTGGCACGCTGGGACTCTCTTTACAAAGCAAACTGCTGCGGGTGCTGGAGCAGCGGGTGGTTCAGCGTATTGGCAGCCGGACCAGTAAGAAAATTGACTTCCGGCTAATTGCCGCCACCAACGAAGACCTGGAACAGGCGGTGCGTGCGGGACGCTTTCGCGAGGATCTGTATTACCGCATCAATGTGGTTCCCATCGTTCTTCCTCCTTTGCGCGAGCGGCCTGGTGACGTGGCCATCCTGCTGGATCACTTTCTGCGCATGTATTGTGGCGCCAACAGCCTTCCGCTCAAGCGTCTGGACCCGGATGCGCTGGAAATTCTCGAGGAACATGACTGGCCGGGGAATGTCCGCGAGCTGGAGAACCTGGTGCAGCGGCTGGTGATTATGGGATCGAACGCTGTGATCACAGCCAAGCACCTGCCGCAGCAGATTCTTTACAGAAGCACGGCCAAGCAGGAGGCACTGCTCATTCCGGAAGAAGGCATTTCGTTCGACGAAGAGATCGCGCGGATCGAACTGGCCTACCTGCAGGCGGCATTGCGCAGGACCGGGGGCAAAAAGGTGGCGGCAGCCGCGCTGCTTCAGATCAACGCGCAGAAGATGAAGTATCTCTGCCGGAAATATGGGCTACAGGGTTAATTATTAACCCAGGTTAGGTTAATTTTTAACCTTCGACGCGTTGCCTTCCGCGCCGGCTTTGATTTCCACAGATGTCTCGCGGCCTATCTCATTCAATTGATTCGTTCCTGCTATTAGCAGGACACCGCCCTGGTTTGGCACGGCTCTTGCTTATTGCAGGAGCGTAAGGCAATCGGGACCCGCAGTTCCAGACCTTAAGAACTCAACTTCGATGGAGGATGTCATGTCGGTCCAAAAGAAATCCTTGATCAGCCAGCGATCAGCCGTGAAGAGCGCCATTCTGGCGACTCCCGAGACTTCCAATTTGACCCCAGCCGCCCGTCAAGACGTCAAACCGGCGAAAGCGCCTCTGGCGCACGCAGGTTTCAAGCCGACCAAGAGGGTTACCAAGAAGATGACGCGCCGCATCGGCTAGTGCGCCGGAGCTCTCGCGGGGCAACCTCTGGCCGAGCTAGGCGTCCCTGGGACCTCGACAGATGACCAACTTCGGTTGGCCAGGCAAGAAAAAGGGCTGCCGAGATTTTGCAGCCCTTTTACCTGCTCCGCGGATTGCTCGGCGTGACCCTCACCACATGCGTCGGCCCACCAGATCCCGGCCAAAGCGCCAAATGAACTCCGCCACGCTGCGACGGCCGACCAGAATCTTGGCGTCCCCGCTTATCCCTTCCCTTAGCTCGCCCCGGTTTTGCAGCTCCACGTTTCCAATGTAAAACCTGGGAGGACGGATGCCTTCCAGGTTCTGCGCCTCGATCAAACCGGCTTCGATGGAAGAGGGTGCAGGCGCCAATGACGCCAAAGTCCCAGACCAGGGTTTGAACGCCGACTCGGCGTGAAGCCGGACCGGCGCTCCCAGATGAACATCCCTCATGCCGAATTCTGGAACGTAGATCCGCGCTGCCATGGTTGACAAGTCGGCCACTTCTGCGACTTCAGTCCCCGGCCTCAAGAATGTGCCCAGGAGATCATGGAGCCGCGGAGAAGTTACGGTGCCATTTATGGGGCTTACGACTTGCAGGTGTTTCGTCTCTTCGGCGAAACTGCGGTGGCGCTCACTCGACTGCCGGCGTTCGTGCTCGGCGGGTCCAAAATTCTCATAGCGCAGGCTGGCCTGGGTGGCCCGGGCAGAAGCGTTGCGCAAATCGGCCGCGGCCAGGGCGGTTGCCGACTCCAGTTCCAGGTTGCGTAATTGCAGGATGGATTCGCCCGCAGAGACTGGTTGTCCTTCGCCGATGAGAACTCCGGTCACAGTTCCAGGCACTTCGGTGTGAATCAAGGCTCTGCGAACCGGCTCCAGCACGAAGCGGCCGCTGACGAACGCGGGCCAGACGGGCAAGAACAGGAAGACCAGGACCGCGGCACCCAGAGCGGTAACCCGAAATGGAGTGAACCACGCGACGATCCGTTCCTTCTTGTCGAGGTAAACAGTTTTCATGAATCTCTCCAACATAGTGATCCGGGTCTTGAAGATTCGTAGAGCCAACAGGAGAGCAGGCAGCCAGGCCCACTCCGGGGTATAAGCACTCAAGATGTGGTACGCGAACACCACCACCAGGATCATCAGAAGGTAGCTATAGACGCCTGACATCATGGAATACACGGCGTACAACACTCGCCGGTGCCGGGGAACCCATTCCACTTCGGCCGGCAGCCGAAAAATATGTTTGCGGATCCAGCTGGAGACGTAACCGGTGGAGCGTTCCTTCAAGTCGGTTTCGTCGATCAATTCCGCCAGGAGGTAGTAGCCGTCCAGCTTGATCAGCGGGTTCAGGTTCAGGAGGGTCACGCCAATGCCGGTGATCATCATGACTTTGTAAGCAAAGTCGTGGATGAACATCCCGGTGGCCGTCCCCCACCATACGGTCGTGGCTGCCATGCAGAGGATAAAGTCGATCCAGATTCCGGCAATTATCGTGGAAATGCGGGCTTTCCTGTCGCCCACAATCCAGACCTGGGTGCAGTCACAGACGAAAGTAGGCTGAAAATACATCAGGATGAACTGCATCTTCTCCACCCTGGCGCCAAAATGCTTGCAGGTGAGTCCGTGGCCGGACTCGTGAAAGAAAGCCAGGGCGCCAAACAGAAACCACACTTCAACCAGGTCCCAGACGCTCTTCTTGGTGAAGTTGAAGAAGGCAAAGCTGTCGTTCCAAATCTCGCCGAATTTGTCCGCCCACATCCAGCCCATGACGCCGAACAGGAGAATGGTGAGCACAACAAACCAGGTGCTGTAGATGAATTCAAAGTAAGGCTGAATCCTGGTCAGATAATCGTCGGCGTGGGGCCAGTTGAAGATGGTGATGTCGGTCACATCGGCGATGTGAAAGCGGCCTCGTTTCTGGCGCTCACTGTTCAGCTTTTGTCGGAGGGTAATGTTCTTTTCCAGAGGCGTCTGGTAAAAGAGTTCGCCCTGCCCTTCCAGGTGGGAGGCAAACTCCTTAACCTGCTCTTCCGTAAAGGCTACGTTGGCTTGCTGCAGAAGCAGATCTGAAATCTGTTTATACGATCGCTCTCCATTGAAAAGCTCGAGCAATCGCCACTGCAGAGGGCTGAACCGAACGTAAACCTCGGTTCCCGGCATTTTCGCCAGCACCACACGCTCGCCCTGCTCGACATGTTCCCGCGAGATGACCCGAGGATCGAGTTTGGGGTACCGGCGCTGCGCAGCTTGCGCGGGAAGATCGGGCAGCGCCACCTCAAAAGCTTCGAGGATGTTCATTTCGGATTCGCCAATCGAATGGTGGTAAGCATTCCGGGCCTCAAGTCCGAAACCTGCCCCTGCAGGCGGGCCAGCACTTCGATGGTTCCGCTCGAGGGATCGACCACCGGGCTGATTTCGGTGATCGCGGCGAGGTGATGAACTCCAGAGGTTCCGTCGGCCACATCAACGTTTACGGTTTGCCCATTCTTTATCTTTCCCAGGAAACGTTCCGGCAGCGTGAACTTCACTTCCAGCGGCGCTACCGCGGTGACCCAGAACAATCGGTCGCTGATCCCGACTTTTTGTCCCACGCGCACATAGCGACGGGCGACGACCCCGTCGAATGGGGCTGTGATGCGGGTCTTTTCTTTTTCCAGTGCAAGCGAGCGCTCGGTGGCCTGGGCGTTGGTCAGCAGTTCGGTCTGGCGGCTGATCTCGAACTTGTCCGCTTCCACTTTGTATTGCGCGTGCTCCAGAGTCTCCTTGGTGAAGACGCCTGCTTCCCACAGTTTTTGCGCGCGGGCTAAATCGGATTCGAGGACTTTGGTCTCAGCCTGCCAGTTGCTAAGGTCGGCCTGGATGGAGCGGGTCTTGGCGGAAGCAGCGTCGAGGTCGGCGGAAATCTGCCGGTCATCCAACTGGGCAAGGAGTTGTCCTTTGCGAACGCGAGTATTGGGCTCGGCCAGGATGGAAACTACCACGCCTTCTCGAAGCGCGGCCACATCCACCTGGTTCTCCACCACCACGGGGCCTGAGGCGACGAAGACGCTGTCATCGGGGGCGGGAGTCGACGGAGCAGGATCGGACGCGGCAGGGCGCGCTGCCAGCGGGGCTGCAGCCACTTTGGAAGTGTCGCTAGCGTCGCTGCAACTGGCCAGGACCAGCGCGAGGATCATCAGCGGAGCGAGCGTGACCGCGCGTTTCATCGGACCCCAGGTTTCTCTATTCATCGTGTGCCGCCGGCGCTGCCCCGTTCACCATCCAAACCAGGACCATAGCTTGGACCAGATCCAGATGGCGGGCCGCCGGAACAACACCTTTCCAGCAGGACTCCATCCGGTTACAACCTTGCCTCGACCCTGCATGCCGTCGCGAATCGCACCGTCGGGGTTTGGCACTGCAACGCGCGCGTAAAAATAACGGTTCTCCGCCTGGGTCTTGCTTTTCGGACTGACCACGGTGACCACTCCGTGAAAAGTGCGTGTGGGAAATCCGTCCAACTTTATGGAGGCTTTCTCGCCGGGATGAAGCAGCAGGACATCGTCTTCGTCGATGGCGACATCCACCACGGCGCGGGAGGTGTCCACGACTTCGGCAAAGGTGTCGCCCGGCAGCAGCTTGCGGCCCGCCAGATCTTCCACGTGGGCCGTTGCGACCACGCCGTTGATGGGTGAACGCAACTGCGTGTGATCGAGGCGCTCCCGAGCCCGCTCCAGTTCCGAGGCCCAGTAGTCGGCCTGGATGCGCTGAATGCCGGCCTCGCCGCCGTCATTGCTGTTCAATGCCCGATTCATCTGGGAAACCGCGGTTTCATACTTGGCCTGAGCGGCGGCCAGCTGAGCACGATACTGCCAGTCGGCAAGGTTGGCCAACACGGTTCCGGCGCTTACCGCATCGCCTTCGCGAACCAACACCCGCTGCACTACGCCTTCCACTTCAGGTTGTATAAGGACGCTTTGCGCCGGACTGACCGAGGCGTCCCCCACCACGCGCAGCGGCAAGGGGAAGATCAACAGGAACAACAATACGGCGACTGCACCTGCGACCAGCAATGCCCGGCGCCGCTTCTCGAGGGCAAGGAACTTGCGTTTCTTGTCCAGCACCGGCTTCAGAAGGTCGATGAAAGGAACTTCCCGGTAAAGCGAGGCGTTGCGCAGCGCCACGGTCGCCTGCGCCGACAGAATCTTGATCATCTCCAGGTGCGCCGGGCCGAGGAAACCCGGGTCGCTGCTCTCGAACGACAGCATGCCGACTCGGCCATCGTCGTCGGACAGGGGCACGGCGTAGAACCCGCGCTTGCCGCTCTCGGCAAAGTATTTGCCCAGCTTGGCCTGGGTTTCCGGGCGCGGATCTTCGAAGTGTTCGCCATGCTGGGAGAACGACACCTCGTCCCTGGATAAAGATGCCCATTCCAGCAACTCCTGCAGACGGACTACCTCCGGATCTTGCGGGTTGATCCGGGGCATGCCGGTGACGGCGCGAATCTTGAGCCGGCCTCGTTGTTCCAGAGCGATGGCCGCTCTTTCGTAAGGAATCACGGCGCCCGGACCGCTAACAATGGCGTCCAGCACCCGGTCCAGATCAAGGGTCGACGTGATTTCGGCACTCACCTTAACCAGGGTTTCGAGGATCGCGACTTTGCGCTCCGCCTGCAACAGTCCGGCGTTATTCAAAGCGTTGGCTGCCGTTTCGGCCACGGAATTGAGCAGAAAGAGGTCGTCGTCCTGGAACGGAGTGCCATCCAGCTTGTTAATGACCTCGAGCACGCCGACTTCGAATCCCTTGGCGACCAGGGGTGCAAGGATGGCGGAGAAGACTCCTCCCTCCCGGCCTGCGTTTCGCCGCTGCAGGCGCGGGTCGCTGGCATCCGCAATGATCAACGGTTCGCCCGAGTCAGAGACAGCAGACACGTAGCCCTCACCGCTCTTTTCCAAAGTGCCGACGGGGCATGTGCCGTCGCGCCCGGCCTGGTCCATCAGCAGCAGTTCACGTTCGTCTTTCACCATCCAGAGATTCGCCGCCTGAGCCACAAACAGTTCGCGCACCTTGGCGGTAATGATGGGCGCAAGCTCATTCATTTCCAAAGTGGCGTTGAAGACTTTCTCTACATCGTAAAGCTGGGTCAAGCGGGCGACGGATTCGAGATGCGAGTTGCGTTCGGCTTCATAGCGGGCGGCGCTGGAAAACGCGGGGCTGGCATACTCGACCAGTTCGACTGCGGCGGCCAGATCGGCCTGGTTCATGACTTCTGCAAAAGTAGCCACTTCCACTGCCCCGATAAGGTTCTGATGGAAGGTGATCGGTACGTAAGCTAAAGACAGCAGGGTGCGCCGGGCATGCAGGTGGGCGTAATCTTCGCGGACAAGCTTCGCCCCCGCCAGGACGAAAGACTGGCCCTGCCTGGCGAGCTGGCCTAACGCGCCCACGTCCAGCGGGATCAGCTTGTCGTCGAGTCGAAGATCGCCGGCCGTGGCCTTGGCCGACCAATGGGTGGCGCCTCCATGCTCTTCCAACAGGTAGACCACGGCGGCAGCGGCAGGGAGCATTTCCGCAATTTGCTGGGCCAACAGAAAGGCGCGTGGCTGGGCTTCGTGTTCCAGGAGCAGGGCGCTCAGGAACCGGGCCTGCACATCGACGGAGGTCGACTTCGGCATTGCGCGCTCAGGCAGCTACCCGTTGCCGATCTCAGGACAACGAAGCCAAAAGGGGGAGGGCGAGGGTCCCGCGCACTTGCAAATTCGCGGCGGCTCCCGTAACTTGAGCGGGCAATCTAACAAATCGGTCTCCGTCTGTCAATTGTGGCGGGCGGTTGGCGCGTTGGGCGCGGATTGGCCCTAGAGGAGCACGATGGAAATTAATGTCCGCAGGCTATCAGATGTTCAGGTCGTACAGATTCGCGGCGCCTTACGGCTGGGTCCTGGAGTGGATAGCTTTCGTCAGACCATCGACGATGCCATGACTGCCGGGGACACGCGCCTGGTCATCAACTTCGCCGAAGTGCCGATGATCGATTCCAGCGGCATCGGGATCCTGGTCAAAGCCATGGCGTCGGCCAAGCAGCGGGGCGGCGCTGTGAAACTGGTCACGCCCTCGAAATTTGTGGTGCAAACCCTGAAGCTGATTGGGGTGCTGAATCTGTTTCAGATTTTTGAAGACGAGAACACAGCGGTGCAGTCGTTCGCCGCGCACTGAATCTTCCGGGTGGGCGCGCCCGCGCTAGTAGAGATGGATATTGAAAGTGTTGAACAGGCTGAAAAGGTAGATCGCACTGCCCAAAGACAGCGCTGCCAGGGTAAGGGCCGCCAGGCGTGAGCTGAAAAGGCGCCGGCGCCGAGACGGCTGCTGGTCCAGCGCAGCCCGATACTTGTCAATCCACTCCTGGTCCTTGTTGACTTGACCGAACGATGACTGGATCGAATCGTGGAGCCGCCGTTGGTCGTCTTTTTCAAGTCCCACGAAGCGAAAGGGTTGCTGGTTCCAGGAAACCGGCTTCAGCATTTCCGCCGTGCCCAGCACGGGCCCGGTCGGGGTCACAAACATCAGCTTCACCCGGGACGCTCGAACCACCGGTTTGGGCAGGCCAAGAATGCCCCCGGTGAGCGAGATCACTTCCAGCTGTCCCTGGGTGCGATGGCCATCTTCGAATCGTAGAACCGCGGGGGTAAGGTCGGACAGATTCAATCGCGGAGCACGGCGCTCCTGACTACGGCGGTCCTGACTACGGCGGTCCTGGCTAAGGGGATCCTGGTTAGGGCGATCCTGGTTAGGGGAGTCGTGGTTAGAACGGTCTAGGTTAGAGCAATCGTACTTGGGAAAACCCGAGTTGGATTGGGGGAGGGCGTCCACAGCATGAGTATCCTCCTTAGTCTCTCCCCATGAGGAGATCACGGAAGGACATGGGTCGGTCTCGTTACCTCAAAATCGGACTTCAGACCTGGGACGTCGGACCTCATCCGAGCCTCAGACGCTGGAGCAGGGGATCGGATGGCGGGGGTCTGAGGTCCGATGTCTGAGGTCTGAAGTCGGTTAAGAGGCGCCGAGGTGCCTTCGGAGACAATATCCAGCGTACAAATCTGTGGCAGCATGACGCATGCTTGAAAAACCGGAATTGATTGCCCGGCTCCAGGTCGGATTGGCCGCTTCTGGCGAATGCTCGGTTTGCCATGAAGTCTTCGTGGTCAAAGGCCAGAGCAGCAAACCGGAACCACTGAGCGACCGGCTCAAACAGATCTTCGAGGAGCACGTTCGCGGCGTCGATCCATCGAAAAAAGTGATGCGTCAAAGCGGCAATTTGGATTGACAGGGGCCAGGGACGCCCGCTACCCTGTGATACACAGATTTGGGTCAGTTCCTATGGATCGAATAATCATTGTCGCTAGCCGTGCAGCCCGGGAGGTGCGAGTGCGCCTTCTCGCCCTTAGCGTGGCCATTCCTGGCCTGGTGCTTGCACCTCAAAAAAGCGGCGGATGATTTAGCATAAATCAGGATCAGCAAGAGGCCATCATCCACCGCATCGGATGATGGCCTTTTCAGTTTCTGGAGTTCAGGGAACCAGTTCAGGCGTGGCCTTGGCGGCCGGGGAGGAAGACTTGGCTCAAGCAGAGCACGTAACCATATTCGATACCACCCTGCGCGACGGAGAACAGTCGCCGGGTTGCAGCATGAACGTGGCCGAGAAGGTGCGCATGGCGCACCAGCTCGACCGCCTGGGCGTGGACATCATCGAGGGCGGATTTCCCATTGCGTCCGACGGAGATTTTGAGGCGGTGCGGGTGCTGGCGCGCGAGCTGCGCCGTCCCATTGTCGCCGCCCTGGCGCGCAGCTGTCCGGGCGACATCGAGCGGGCCTGGCGCGCCCTCGAAGGCGCCGCCCGCCCCCGTATCCATACCTTCCTCGCCACTTCCGACATCCACCTGCAGCACAAGCTCAAGATTTCGCGGCGGCAGTGCCTGGAGCAGGCCCGCGACGGCGTCAAGCTGGCCCGGTCGTTCTGTAAAGACGTCCAGTTCTCCGCCGAGGATGCCAGCCGCACCGACATCAACTTCCTCTGCGAGGTCCTGGAGGCGGCGATCGAGGCGGGCGCGACCACCCTCAACATTCCGGACACCGTCGGCTTCAGCGTTCCTCAAGAATTCGCCGAATTGATGCAGACCTTGCGCCGCCGGGTGCGAGGGATCGACGGCGTGACCATCTCGGTTCACTGCCACGATGACCTGGGATTATCTGTGGCAAACTCACTGGCAGCCATAGGCGCGGGCGCGCGCCAGGTGGAATGCACGGTGAACGGCATCGGCGAGCGGGCCGGGAATACTTCCCTGGAAGAGCTGATCATGGTGATGCGGGTGCGGGCGGAGCACTATCCGTATGAGACCGCGGTCGTGGCCGAGCAGCTGTTTCCGTCGAGCCAGCTCTTGTCCGAAATCACCGGAGTCTACGTGCAGCCGCACAAGGCCATCGTGGGACGGAACGCATTTGCCCACGAAGCCGGCATCCACCAGGATGGAATGATCAAAGACCCGTCGACCTATGAGATCATAGCGCCTCAGTCCGTGGGCGCCCCCCGTAATTCCCTGGTGCTGGGCAAGCACTCCGGCCGGAACGCACTCCGAGTGCGCTACGAGAAGCTGGGCTTCACCTTCGAACGAGCGCAACTGGACAACGTTTACCGCCGTTTCGTGGCCCTGGCTGACCGGATCAAGACGATCGAAGACGGACACTTGCTCGACCTGGTCCGCGATGTGCCCAGCCGGACCGCCATCCTTCCGGACAGCGCCGGCAAGACGGCGTCCACCTGGATGGCGGCAGTAAGTAAAGAAGACGTTCAGCCGGCACATCCGGACGCGGTAGGCGCGAAAGAAAAGGCCCACGCCGCCCATGCCGCCCACGAAGGCGAGCAGGAAGATTATCTCTGGGGCGTATGATGTGGGCGCGAGCCCCCGCTCGTGCGGCAGTGGTACGGACACCGCGAGTTTCGCAAACAGCGAGCCGTTGAGTTGATGTGTTTCGAACAATATAGGTCGTTGCCGCCGCCGCACGAGCGGGGCGCTCGCGCCCACATTCAAGACTTAAGGACTGGGTCCATGACGAAAACGGGAGCACAAATCTTGTGGGAATGCCTGGAGCGGGAAGGCGTAAAGCACGTCTTCGGCTATCCAGGAGGCGCAATTCTGCCGGCGTATGACGCCTTGAAGCATAGCGATATCCATCACATCCTGGTGCGCCACGAGCAGGGCGCCACGCATATGGCAGATGGCTACGCCCGCGCCAGCGGCGAAGTTGGAGTCGCGGTTGCGACGTCCGGACCGGGCGCGACCAACATGGTCACCGGCATCGCCACCGCTATGCTGGATTCTTCTCCCATTGTTTGCATTACCGGACAAGTGGGCAGCAAGCTGATCGGCTCCGACGCCTTTCAGGAAACCGACATCACCGGCATCACTCTGCCGATCACCAAGCACAATTACCTCGTCACCCATGCCAGCGAGTTGGCCCAGGTCCTGCGCGAGGCATTTTATGTGGCTCGCTCCGGCCGCCCCGGTCCCGTGCTGGTTGACATCACCAAGGACGCGCAGCAATCTTCCTGCGAATTCGATTGGGAAGCCGCCCGGCCGCAGCTGCCGGGGTATCGTCCCGACCTTTCGCCGGAAGAAACCGAGTATGCCCAGGCGCTGGAGTTGATCCACAAAGCCAAGCGGCCGCTGATCCTGGCTGGACACGGCATTATCGTCTCCGGTGCCATGGCGGAAGTTCTGACTCTCGCGGAAAAGGCGGGCATCCCAGTCGCTCTAACTCTGCTGGGCCTGGGAGCGTTTCCTGCGTCCCATCCTTTGAATCTGGGCATGATGGGAATGCACGGCGAAGCATGGGTGAACCATGCCATTCAGGAAGCCGACCTGCTGCTCGCCCTGGGCATGCGCTTCGACGACCGCGTCACCGGCAATCTCAAGACCTACGCGCAGGACGCCAAGAAGATCCACATCGAGATCGATCCGGCTGAGATCAACAAGAACGTCAAGGTGGATGTAGCCCTGGTCGGAGATCTGCGTGAAGTCCTTAAAGAACTGCTGCCGCGGGTGCAGTCAGTCGACCACACCGAGTGGCTGGATTCCATCGACAAACTCAAGGGCGATTCGGCGGTGCGGGACGTGCAGAAGCTTCCCGACAACGGACATCTCTACGCGGCGCACGTCATCAATGACCTGTGGCGTGAGACTCGCAACAGCAATACCGTAGTAGTGACCGACGTGGGCCAGCACCAGATGTGGGAAGCGCAATACTTCAAGCACGAAAAGGCGCGGTCGTTAATTACCTCAGGTGGTCTCGGGACCATGGGCTTCGCGCTGCCGGCGGCGATTGGAGCCAAGGTGGCGCGGCCGGAAGCCGAAGTCTGGGTCATCGTCGGCGACGGTGGTTTCCAGATGACCATGTCCGAACTTGCGACCATCCAGCAGGAGAAGCTCAAGATCAACATTGCGATCATTAACAACGGCTTCCTGGGCATGGTGCGCCAGTGGCAGGAATTTTTCTACGAGCGCAACTACGAAGCCACGCCGCTGCTGAACCCCAACTTCGTGAAACTGGCGGAGGCTTACGGCATCCGCAGCATGGCGGTGACCGAGCGCTCGCAGGTGCTGCCGACAGTGCGGGCAGCACGCGAGCACGACGGCGCCGTGCTGATCGACTTCAAGGTGGAACAGGAAGACACCGTGTATCCAATGGTCGCGGCCGGTGCGTCTCTGAACGACATGATCCGGCGACCCAGTCCCATCGTCGAAACCGCCGCCGATGAATAAAGGTAAAGACGAGTAAAGGCAAAAATGCTGAACATATTTGTGGTGTACGTCGAAAACAAGCCGGGCGTGCTGACCCGTGTGGCGTCGTTGTTCCGCCGCCGCGCCTTCAACATCGATTCCCTGACCGTCGGGCGCACGGAAAAGCCGGAAGTTTCGCGCATGACCATTACGGTCGATACCAATCCCGACCAGGCTAAGCGCATTGAAGCCAATCTTTACAACCTGGTGAACGTGCTGCTGGTCGAAAACATCACCCACGAGCCGGCGATTGCCCGCGACCTGGCCATGATCAAGGTGGCTGCCACCCACGAAGCCCGCTCGCACGTGCTCGAGCTGGCCAGTGTGTTTCGAGCCCGCGTAGTGGATGTCGCGCCCGAATCCCTCACCATCGAGATTACCGGCGGCGAAGACAAGATTGACGGTCTGCTGGAAGTGCTGCGTCCTTATGGCGTGGTCGAGATGGTCCGCACCGGCATCGTCGCCATGCGGCGCGGCACGACTTCCGCGTCGGCCAACCCGGCTCAGACCAAGACGCCCGAAGTCGCTGCCGATGAAGGCGTGTCATATTCGGTCTGATCGAGTGGGAAGGGCACGGCTTTAGCCGTGCCGCAGGAAGGCAGACGCGGAGGGCTTCAGCCCCTGAGGTTCGCTTCGTCGACCGAGAAGCAAACCTCAGGCGCTAAAGCGCGACACCTTCGGAATTGGGCGGCACGAGTGAACTCGCGCCCTTCCCATTGGCGAGGGCCACAGTTCCTCAGATGACTCCGATTTTGGGGACTGCTCCAAAGGCTTGCTTCGGCTAAGTTCCGTATAATCTCAAACTGCTCTGTTAACTACCGAAAGGAACCACAATGGCTAAGATGTATCACGAGAAAGACGCCGACGTTGCATTGATCCGGGCCAAAAAAGTAGCCATCATCGGCTACGGGTCCCAGGGCCACGCCCATGCCCTCAGCCTGAAAGACAGCGGCGTGGACGTCCGCGTCGGATTGCCCGCCGGCAGCGAATCGCGCGCCAAAGCCAAAGCCAGCGGGCTCGCCGTGGGGACTCCCTCGGAAGTGTCGGCCTGGGCTGATGTGATCATGGTGCTGGTGCCGGATACGGTTGCGTCCGAAGTGTACAAAAAAGAAATCGCTCCCCACTTGACCGCCGGAAAGACCCTGATGTTTGCCCACGGCTTCAACATTCGCTTTGGCACCATCACGCCACCGGCCAACGTGGACGTTTCGATGATTGCTCCCAAGGCGCCCGGACACCGCGTGCGCGAAGTGTTTGTGGAAGGCGGCGGCACACCCGCGCTGCTGGCTATCCACCAGGATGCCACGGGAAAAGCCAAGCAGCTTGCGCTTTCCTACGGCAAGGCTATCGGGGCGACTCGCGCCGGTGTGATCGAGACCACATTCGCCGAGGAAACTGAAACCGACCTCTTCGGGGAACAAACCGTGCTGTGCGGCGGCGTAAGTGCCCTGCTCAAAGCAGGATTTGAGACCCTGGTCGCGGCCGGCTACCAGCCCGAGATTGCCTACTTCGAATGCCTGCATGAACTCAAGCTCATCGTGGACCTGATCTATCGCGGCGGTCTCAACTACATGCGCTACTCGGTCAGCGACACCGCCGAATATGGCGACTACACGGCTGGGCCGCGCATCGTGACCGAGCAAACCCGCGAAACCATGCGGCAGTTGCTGCGCGAAATCAAGGACGGAACCTTCGCCAAAAAATGGATCAAAGAGAACGAGACTGGCCGCGAATGGTTCGAAGCCACCCGCGAAAAAGAGCAGCAGCAGCAGATCGAGAAAGTGGGCGGGCAACTGCGCGCCATGATGACCTTCCTCGATCCGGTCACCATCAAGCAAACCAGCAAGCGCACCAAAGTCCCGGCATAGTTGATTCGGGTAGCGCCGCCGTCCCGGCGGCTGTGGCGGCGGGCGTCCCGCCCGCCGCGCCGGGGATGAGGCTGCCTTGAACGAATTTAAGGGGGCGTCCCGGGAACAGCCGGCTGCCAAACTGGTTTCCGCTGCGTCTTAGGCCACGCTTTAAAGTCACAAAAATAAAACCAGTAGTCAGTTTCGAGTTGTCAGTTCTTAGTTGACATCCTGCCCTGTCATCGTCAAACTTAATGGCGAATAAATAGCGAAACTACTCCCCTCCAGCCGGGGCGATGTTCATCGAACTCCATTCCCGCTCGGCTTTCAGTTTTCTCGAAGGCGCCTCCCTGCCCGAGGACCTGGTTGCCGCGTGCTCGCATCTGCAAATGCCGGCCATGGCCCTGCTCGACCGCGACGGCGTTTATGGCGCGCCCCGTTTCTACATGGCGGCAAAGAAGGCGGGGATCAGAGCGCATATGGGGGCGGAAGTTACCTGTGAAATTGCCGCATTGACGGATTTCCGAATTGACGAATTTAAAAACTCGAACTCCCGAGATGTTTTCAATTCGAAAATTCGAAAATTCGGCAATTCGACAATCAGCTCTTTCAGTCTTCCCCTTCTGGTCTCCTCCCGCGCCGGCTACCAGAACCTCTGCCACCTGATTACCAAAATGAAGCTGCGGGCGCAGAAAGGCGAAGGCGCGGTCCGCCAGGATGAACTCGAGGAACATGCTGCCGGCATGATCTGCCTTACCGGGGGCGATGACGGCCCGCTCGCCATGGCGCTGGCTGGTGGCGGCATGGAAGAAGCGCGGCGCTCGGTGGAATGCCTCACCGGGATTTTCGGCCATGGCAATGTTTACGTGGAGCTGCAACGCCATTTTCACCGCCAGCAGGAAGCGCGCAATCGCGCTGCCATCGAAATTGCCCGTTCGCTCAAACTCCCGCTGCTGGCGACCAATGCTGTCTGCTATGCGACGCCTCAGGAGCGTGAACTCTGCGACGTCTTTACCGCCCTGCGAAATCATAAGACGCTGGCGACCGCCGGACGCCTGCTGGCGCGCAACTCCGAGCGTCATGTGAAATCGCCGCAGCAGATGCAGCAACTCTTCGCCGACCTGCCCGAAGCTCTGTCAAATACCGTGGAGCTGTCGTCCCGGCTCGAATTCACGCTCGAAGCTCTGGGATACGAATTCCCCAAATATCCAACGCCGGAAGGCGAGACCATGATGTCTTTCCTGCGGGAGCGCACCCGCGAAGGCTTTCAGCAGCGCTATGGACGGGCAGACACCGGCCTCAAAAGCCGCGCCCGGCGCCAGATTGAGCGTGAGCTGGCGCTGATCGAAAAACTCAAGCTGGCGGGCTACTTTCTGATTGTTTGGGACCTGGTGCGCTTCTGCCGCGAGCAAAATATTCTGGTCCAAGGGCGCGGTTCCGCCGCCAACAGCGCGGTCTGCTATTCGCTGGGCATCACGGCGATTGATCCCATCAGCATGGAGCTGCTCTTCGAGCGTTTTCTGTCGGAAGAGCGCGGCGAGTGGCCTGACATCGATCTCGATCTGCCCAGCGGCGACCAGCGCGAGCGCGTCATTCAATATCTGTACAAGCGTTACGGCGAGCGCGGCGCCGCCATGACTGCCAATGTCATCACCTATCGCAGCCGCATGGCATCACGCGAAATGGGCAAGGTGCTGGGCTTCGATCCCGAAACGTTGGACAAAGTTTCGACTGCCGTCTCCACCTGGGAATATCGCGACGCTCATGACACGCTCGACCATCGCTTCCACGACGCCGGGTTGGACCTGAACCATCCTCGCCTGCGCAAATATTTTGAGTTGTGCGAAGCGGTGCAGGATCTGCCTCGTCATCTGGGACAGCATTCCGGCGGCATGGTCATCTGCCAGGGACAACTCGATTCCGTGGTCCCGCTCGAACCCGCGTCCATGCCGGGCCGCGTGGTGGTGCAGTGGGACAAGGAAGACTGCGCCGACCTCGGCATCGTCAAAGTGGATTTGCTCGGCCTGGGCATGATGGCGGCGCTGGAAGATTCCATCACGCTTATCCGCGATCATTATGGCGAAGAAGTGGACCTCGCCCACCTGCCGGCGGACGATCCCACGGTTTACGCCACGCTGCAAAAGGCCGACACCATCGGCATGTTCCAGGTAGAAAGCCGGGCCCAGATGTCTTGCCTGCCGCGCCTGCGCCCCCGGCGTTTCTACGACATCGTGGTGCAGGTGGCCATCATTCGTCCCGGGCCGATCGTGGGGCAGATGGTGAATCCCTTTCTGCAGCGCCGCATGGGACGCGAACCGATTACGTATCCGCACCCATCGCTTGAGCCGGTGCTGGCGCGCACCCTGGGCGTGCCGCTTTTCCAGGAACAGCTATTGCGCATGGCCATGGTGGTCGCGGGATTCAGCGGCGGCGAGGCCGAAGAGTTGCGCCGGGCCATGGGCTTCAAACGCTCGGAAAAACGTATGAAGGAAATCGAAGCCAAACTTCGCGCCGGCATGGAACGCAACGGTATTTCACGCGAAGCCCAGGAGCAGATCGTACTGTCGATCACTTCTTTCGCGCTCTATGGATTTCCCGAGTCCCACGCCGCCAGCTTCGCGCTGATCGCCTACGCCAGCGCTTATCTGAAATGTCATTACCTCGCTGCTTTCACCGCCGCCCTGCTCAATAACCAGCCCATGGGTTTTTACCGTCCAGCCACAATCGTGAAAGATGCGCAGCGCCACGGGCTGAAGGTATTTCCCATTGATGTGATGAAGTCGGAGTGGGAGTGCACGGTCGTCGGTCGTCAGTCGTCAGTCGTCAAGGTGGCCGTTGGTCGTTGGCCGTTGGCCGTTGGCCAGAAAGATGACGGCGCTCCAGCCGCGGAGCGGCGAGAGAATGTAGCCCACGGCGTGAGCCGTGGGAAAGGAGTAGAGGAAGACAGAGTCCCGGAGGGGCGAAAGAACCTGGCCTTGACGACCTCGCCGGACGGTGGGCGGGACGCCCACCGGACAGCCGGGGGGACGCCGGCGCTACGCCTCGGCCTTCGTTATGTGCGCGGGCTGCGGGAAGAGGCTGCCCGCGCCATCGTCCGTCAGCGCAACATTACGCCGTTTGCTTCTATTCACGATCTCATCCATCGCGTACCTGAGTTGCGCAAGGATGAATTGAATACGCTGGCGGAAATCGGAGCATTGAATTCAGTTTCCAGTTTCGAGTTCCCGGTTCCCAGTTCCGGTCACTGGAAACCAGAAACTGGAAACCGGAAACTGCATCGCAGGGATGCCCTCTGGCAGATCGAGCGCTCCGTCCGTCACTCCGGGCCGCTGCTCGACGAGCTTCCCGAGCCCGATGCCAAATCTCCGCTGCGTCCCATGAATCCGGAGGAGCGGCTGGTGGCCGATTTTCGCGGCACCGGGCTGACCGTCGGGCCCCACCCCATGGCCTACCATCGCGAGCGCATGGATGCGATCGGAGTGCGCAAAGCCAGCGATCTTCCAACTATTCCCAACGGAAAATATCTTCGTATTGGAGGATGCGTCATCGCCCGCCAGCGTCCCGGAACCGCCAAAGGTTTTGTCTTTCTCAGCCTGGAGGACGAGACCGGGGTCGCCAATGCCATCATCATGCCCGACCTGTTTCAGAAAAACCGCCTGCTGGTGACATCTGAACAGTTCTTAATGGTGGAAGGGATCCTGCAGAATCAAGATAACGTTATCTCGGTGAAAGCGCAGCGGGTAATGCCCTTGTCGATTACCCAGGCCGAGACTCGTTCGCATGATTTCTACTAGCGATTCGTGTAAGCGATTACTAAAATTGTTCCAAGAAAATCAATATTTTCTTGCTTCTCCTCTCCCTCATCCACAGCCATCCGGTTTATGATTGGTTGGTCAATTCGCCACAATCTATGTGGGACCCCTTCAGGTGACGTCCACCGTGTATGTGGCTTACTCATCAATTCGGTTCATTGCTGAACCTGGGTATATGCAAGGAGTATCCGATCATGGCTCGCGTAAAAACCCCTGGGAATGGAAATGCCCGCAAGAAACAGGTTGCAACCCTGGCTGCGGTGAATTCGCCTGAATCTCAAAAAAACTCGCCGTCCACCGACCTGGAAGTGGAAATTCGCCGTCGCGCCTACGAACTGTATGAGCAGCGGGGATACACGCCAGGCCACGAAAACGAGGATTGGCTGGTCGCCGAGCAGGAAGTGCTGGCTCGCCACGACCACCAGCAGAGCGCTTAAGGCAGGGCAGCAGCACGAACCACGTGGGGACAGCCGCCCCTTCGACTTGGCTCAGGGCAGGCTCTCGGCTGTCCGGGCGGGCGAAGCTCGACCGGTCATTGCTGGCAGTTAGATAGCGAAGCACAGCTCCGCCGGGCAGTCGGGGGACGGCTGTTCCCACGTAATCTTCCCCAGTCTCCGGTTGCCTCAAACCGCTGTTTCTGAAAAGATACCCGTTCAGGCCTTCCCATGTCCCAAATTGGCAGCTTCGCGCTGTTGCTTGCGCTCGCACTAAGCACCTATTCGTTCCTGGCGGGAGTTCTGGCCTTGGCTCGTCCGGGGCCGGGGTCGGAACGGCTGGGCGAAACGGCGAGGCGGGCGGGCATTGCCACCTTTGCCGTCGTATTTCTGGCGGCGCTCATCCTGGTCATTTCTGCCTTCCAGGATAACTTCTCCCTCGCCTACATTTACCACCACAGTAACCGGGACCTCCCCGGTCCTTACAAGTTCGCCACCTTGTGGTCGGGGCAGGAAGGTTCGCTGCTGTTCTGGTCTTTATTGCTATCGGCCTACGGGCTGGTCCTGCGGTTGCGGCACAAAACGGATGCCCGGCTTTTTGCCTACGCGTCCGCCATTATTGCGGCGGTGCAGATTTTCTTCCTGCTGCTGCTGAATTTCGCCGCCCATCCGTTTGCTCTCATGACGGGCGAATTGCCGGCCGACGGAGCGGGACTGAACCCGCTGCTGCAATATCCGGAAATGGTGATCCACCCGCCCATGCTTTACCTGGGATACGTGGGTTTCACCGTGCCCTTTGCTTTCGCCCTGGGCGCATTGATCATGCGCTATCCCGGAGAAAAGTGGATTCACATCACCCGCCGCTGGACCATGGTGACCTGGGCCTTCCTGACCTGCGGAGTATTTCTCGGCGCGCATTGGGCGTATTCAGTTTTGGGCTGGGGCGGCTACTGGGGATGGGACCCGGTGGAGAACGCCTCGCTCATGCCCTGGCTGACCGGCACCGCGTTTCTGCATTCCGTGATGATGCAGGAAAAGCGCGGCATGCTGAAGATGTGGAACATGTGGTTGATCTTCGCCACGTTCTGGCTCGCGATTCTGGGAACATTCCTGACCCGCAGCGGAATTATCAGCTCGGTACATGCTTTCGCGCAGTCTTCGATCGGCGGATGGTTCAAGTGGTTTTTGCTGATCACGTTCGTCACGTTCACCTTTTTCTTTTTCAAGAACAAATCGCACCTGCGCAGCGAGCACAAGCTGGAATCCCTGATTTCGCGCGAGTCCAGCTTCCTGTTCAATAACCTGCTGTTGCTGCTGGCTTGCTTTACCGTGTTGTGGGGCACGTGGTTCCCCTTGATCTCAGAATACGTGCAGGGCAACAAAGTCACGGTGGGCCCGCCGTTCTACAACAAGGTGGCGATTCCGGTTGCGCTCCTGCTGTTGCTGCTGACCGCTGTGGGCCCTCTGCTGGCGTGGCGCAAGACGTCGCTGGAGAGCTTGAAGCGCAACTTCATGTGGCCCGCGCTGGGCGCGCTGGCGGTCGGCGTTCTGATGATCATCTTCGGAGTTCGCCCGTGGACAGACATCGCCTATTTCTACGCGCTCATGGCTGCCATGCTCTCGGCGCTGGTGATGTTCACCGTGGCCTCGGAATTTATTCGCGGCGGCCGCGTGATCTCCCGCCACACGGGGCAGAACCTGCTGGCCTCGATGGTGCACCTGTTCCATCGCAATACCCGACGCTACGGCGGCTACATCGTGCACTTCGGCGTGGCGGTAGTGATCATTGGAATTCTGGGCACTCCTTTCAATCAGGACAAAGAAAAGGAAATGGGGTTTGGGGACAAGATGACCATCGGCCCCTACACCCTGGTCTGCGAGTCCTATACCCAGGACGACAATCCGAATTACAGCAACGAATGGGCCATGATCAGCGTCTACAAGGGCGATCGCAAGCTGGAGACCATGTATCCCGAGCGGCGCTTTTACAAGGCCAGCCAGCAACCCCAGACCCTGCCCAGAATTCGCTCTACCTACAAGGAAGACCTGTACCTGACCTATGAAGGCGTCGATGGTGGAACCGGCAAGCCCATCATCAAGGCGCACTTGAATCCGCTGGTGATGTGGATCTGGGTAGGAGTATTGATCATGATCGGCGGAACCATACTGGCGCTGATTCCGAATGCCGTGCCGGTACGCGTCGCTGCACCGGCCCGAATCCAGCCGGCTCCGGCGGGAGCGGGAGACTGATGCCCGGGGGATTTCAGATTCCAGATTGCAGATTTCAGATTGGGATGTTGCCGGGCGGAGCCAAGAGCAAATTGCGATGGAACAGGTAATCTGAAATCAAGAATCCGAAATCTGAAATTATGAAGTCGTTGCCCAATTCCGCGTGGCGCAGTTTGCAGGTTGCCGCACTCTGCCTGGCCGTGTTTGCCTGCCTTGGCGCCGGTGATGAAGGAGCGCGCTTCAACAGCCTGGGCCATCGGCTGATGTGCGTCTGCGGCTGCAACCAGATCCTGCTCGAATGCAACCATGTGGGCTGCACCTATTCCGATCGCATGCGCGGCGAACTGATGGCGGGGCTCGATCGCGGCGAGAATGACGATTTAACCCTGCAAGACTTCGTGCAGAAATATGGCCCCACTGTTCTGGCCGCGCCGACGACTACCGGCTTCAACCGGGTGGCATGGATCATGCCGTTTCTGGCCCTGGTCCTGGGCTTGCTGACCACCATCTTCATCGTGCTGGCCTGGAAAAAACGGCCCGCGCTGGCCGCGCCCGGCGGCGTGTTCCCGGTAAGCGGCAGCGAGCTCGAGCGCTTTCGCACGCAGGCCAGGAAGGACACTCAGATATGACGGTCGCGACTCTCAGCTGCGCCATGGTGACGCTGTGCGTGCTGTTTTATGTCTTTTATCTTCCGGGCAGGCTGCACCTCGGTCCGGAGAAGACTCGCTTCGCGTATTTGCAGGAGCGCAAAGAAGCGATTTACGAGAACATGCGCGATTTGAATTTCGAACAGCAGGCGGGAAAACTTCCCGAGCAGGACTACCAGTCGCTGAAGGCATCGCTCGAGGAAGAAGCGGCCGGCGTTTTGGCCGAGATGGCGCGACTGGAACAGGCAGCCGCTGCTGCCCCCCAAGGCAGAAAAGGAGCCAGAGTTTGAGGGCCTCTCCCCGAATTGTCATTGCCATTCTCGCCGTCCTGCTCAGCAGCATCGCCTCAGCGCAGACTCTAAACGGCACACTCAAAAACGGAACCACCGGCAAGGCCGCCGCCGGGGATGACGTCATCTTGATCAAACTAGGACAGGGGATGGAGGAAGCGGCGCGCACCAAGAGTGACGCCAGCGGCCATTTCAGCTTCAACCTGCCGGACACCGGACCGCACCTGATCCGCGCGGTGCACCAGGGGGTGACGTACCACAGCATGGCGCCTCCCGGGGCAACCTCGGTCGAGGTGCAGGTCTTTGACGTGGCCAAGAAACTTAAGGACATCAGTGTGACCGCCGACGTCATGCGCTTTCAGGCGCAAGGCAACGATCTGCAGGGCACTCGCCTGTTCGCGGTCAACAACACCTCCAATCCGCCGCGCACCCAGATGAACGACCAGAACTTCGAGTTCTATCTGCCCGAAGGGGCGCAGATCGTGGACTCGTCGGCGGAAACGGCGGGCGGGCAGCCGCTCAAGACTGATCCGGTTCCGCAGAAGGAAAAGAACCGCTACGCCTTCAATTTCCCTTTGCGCCCCGGCCAGACCCTGTTTCAGATTGGTTTCGAACTTCCTTACAGCGGCGAGTTGAGCATCGATCCCAAATCGCTCTACCCGGCACAACATTTTGTTGTGATGTTGCCCAAGACCATGCAGTTTTCCGCCGGCGCGGGCAGCGGCTTCGAGTCACGCGCCAACCCGCGGGAGCCGAGCACCACGGTGCAGGTGGCGTCGAACACCGAGGCGGGCCAGGCGCTGAATTTCAAGATTTCCGGCACCGGAACCTTGAGCGAAGCCCGCGAAGACGGCGACGGCAGCGCCCCGGGGCCGGATAGCGGACCAGCCACCGCGGGACGCGATGCGCGTCCGGGAGGAGGGTTGGGCCCGCCCATCGACGCTCCCGATCCTCTGGAGAAATATCGCTGGTACATCCTCGGGGCCTTTGCCGTGATACTGGCGGCGGGCGCCGTCTACATCACAAAACACTCCCGCTCGGCCGAGTTCAGAGCGGGGGAAAGATCGCTTGCGACCATCACCGACTTCGGCGCATCAGACGTAGAGGTGGCTGGCCGTCTCCACGCCCGGCAGCCAGCCTCGGGCCGGGCCGGGTTGCTGCTCGAGGCGCTCAAGGAAGAGTTGTTCGAGTTGGAAGTGGAGCACAAGCAAGGCAGCATTTCTCAGCAGGAATACGACCGAGCCAGGGCTGCGCTCGACCAGACTCTGGAGCGAGCTATCAAGCGCGGAGCCTCCCCGCCTAAAAGTGCTAGCGTCCGGGATTAGACGCCAGGGGCAGTTGACGCATCTCAAATTAAGCGCATATCATTTTTGTTTGGCCTCATAGCCAGTGGCGCACCCAGGACGCGGCCTGCGGGCCGCGAAATTATTATTCATGGACAAAAAGAAGCTCGACTACTTCAAAAAGAGATTGGAATCGCGGCAGGTGGAGCTGCGCCGCATGGTCACGCGCACCGAGCAGGATGGCCGGACGGTGGACGAGGACTCGGCCCAGGACATCGCGGACCGGGCCGCGAGTTCTTACACCAAGGAATTTCTCTTCCATCAGAGCAATAACGATCGCCAGTTGCTGCAGATGGTGGAAGTCGCGCTGGAGCGGCTGCGCGAGGGCGAGTTTGGGGAATGCATTTCCTGCGGCAAGGAAATCAACGCCAAACGCCTGGAGGCTGTGCCTTGGACACGGCACTGCATCGAGTGCCAGGAGAAGCTGGAACAGGGGATTCTGGAAGAGACGTCACACTAGTTCCCGGGGTTAGCCTTAGGAGTAAGCCGCCGGACCTTCCGGCGGCTTTCGTGTTTCAGGCTGTCATCCTGAATGCAGTGGCTGCTTCGCCTCGCGGAACAGTTGCGAAGTCGAGGGAGCCCTATAAGCGGCACGTTCTCGCCCGCATAGCTACTCTGCGAGCCGCGTGACAGATGCTAGGGGTCCTTCGACTCCACCAACCCATTCGCAAGCGAATGGGTTGGTTACGCTCAGGATGACACTGCGAGTTCTTAGCAGCTCCCCGTCGGCAAGCCGGCGGGCCGCATTTTTCCGCATCGTGTTAGACTCATTGACGGTTCATCCACAGCCCTAATCTCACAGAAGGGACGCTCGTGCGCGCAGAAACTCGTCATCGACTTAAAGAGGATAAATTCAGCAGGGCCACGATTGGGGCCGCGGAAGCCACCGTCCATTGGACGGAGGAGCACAAGTCAAAGCTGATCATCGGAGCCGTGATCCTGGCCGTGGTATTGGCTGCGGCTTTCGGCAGCTGGTATTACCTGAACCAGCAGGACGAGAAAGCCAGTCTCCTGTTGAACCAGGGCGTGCGCACGATGGACACGCAGTTGCGGCCGGCCGGCACGCCGGCGGAGCCTGATTTTCCGACCTTTGCCTCCGCCCAGGAGCGCACGACACAAGCGCACAAGCAGTTCCAGGCGATCGTGGACCAGTATCCGCACACCCGGACCGCCGAATTTGCCCGCTACTTTCTCGGGCTCACTTCTTCCCAACTGGGTGACAACGCCGCCGCCGAACGAGACTTGAAAACGGTAGCGTCCTCGCGCAACGAAGACCTGGCGGCCATCGCCAAGCTGGCCCTGGCTGCGGTGTACAGCGACACCAATCGCGCCAAGGAAGCGATTGACCTCTACAACCAGCTGATCGCGAGACCGACGCGCAGCGTGGGCAAGGCGACGGCGCAGATGAAGCTGGCGGAACTGTATTCGTCCACCCAACAGCCCGCCGAAGCCAAGCGCGTGTACCTGCAGATCCAGAAGGAAAATCCCGCCAGCGAAGTGGCGCAATTCGCGACTCAGAAGCTGCAGCAGCTGAAGTAGCGGACCCCAGACCTCAGACCTCAGCCATCGGACCTGGGCTGGGGTCTACTCTTTTGTCCTGGTGAACAGCTTTTTCCATTCCTGCGTTGGAGTTGGGTTGGTCAGGGCGGGTTTCAGGTTCACGGCTACGTGTTCCTGGCGGCCCATTCCTATTAAAGACGTGGTGATCCCGGGCGCGGAGCGCGAGAACTGGATGGCGTTGTCCGCGTCGGTCTTCATTCCGAGAACCGTCCCCACGAAATCGGGCAGGTCCTGGGTGAGCCTGGCCTGGTAAAGCGTGGCGCTGCCCATCACGGCAATTCCCAGACGGGTCGCGGCCGAGAGCAATGACATCTTCTCCTTTTCCACTCGCTGGTTGACCAGACCATAGGCTTCCGGCATCGCCAGATTGAAGGGCAGCTGGATGAAACGGAAGCGGTGGTGTTCGCCCGCGACTTCATTGGCGATTTTCGCCAGGTCAAAAAGATCGATGTAGTCGCGGGAGCTGTCGGCCACGCGGAAAGCGCTCCAGGTGGCCACTCCGTAGTAATGAATCCTGCCTGCCTTCGCCAGCTTCTCGAGCGCCGCGAACGCATCTTTGAGGCGTTGACGGAAAATTTCGCGGGAAACGTCCGCCAACTGCGATTCCGGGTTATGGATGTAGAAGAGGTCGATGGTGTCGAGGCCCAGGTTCCGGCGCGAGCGTTCAATCTGATTCTCCAGATATGGAGGCGACATGCAGTGCATTCCGCCGGCCAGTGCGGCGGGATCGAGAACGCCAGTCTCGACATACTCGCGATGGAAGTAGGCGCGCGGGTCGGGAGGCGGATTGCCGTCGAACGAAAGATAGCCGGCCTTGGTGCAGACCAGAACTTCATCCCGATGCAGTTCCCCGGCCTCGATCATCTGCTTGAGCACCGCCCCGATGTTGCGTTCCGACCGCTGGTGACGGTAGTTGATGGCGGTATCGAGAACATTGATTCCTGATCGCAGGCCCGCCTCAATCGCCGCCATGTAGGACTGATCGGCGGCATCGCTGGGGTCGCCGAGATACGTTCCCAGTCCGATGGAGGAAAGCCAAAGCTGGTTCACGCCGGGCACGTGCGCGGCCTGACGGAAGTGGCCGGCGTCCCGCAAGTTTGCAAAGCGGTCGCGATAGCGGGCGGTGCCGGCGGCGGTGGCGTGTCCGGGAAGCATGGGGAAATAGTGTAGCAGTCAGGGCTCGGGTATTTTCGCCGTGTTAGGTGGTCATGTTATAATGACTATGGTCATTTGGAGTAGATTATGAGAAAAATCGCTGCCGCGAAATTCAAGGCGCAGTGTTTGAAAGTAATGGAGCAGGTTCGTACGACTCGTGAACCCGTGTTGATCACCAAGCGGGGGCAGCCCCTCGCCAAACTGGTACCCGTGGTGGACAAGGCCTCCGATGACTTTATCGGAAGCCTCGAAGGAGTCATCACGATTGTCGGCGATATCGAGTCTCCGATTGTGCCTCTGGAAGACTGGGACGCATTGCGGTGATCGTTCTGGACACCCACGTGCTGCTCTGGGCAATCGCGGATTCCAAAAAACTGTCCCGCGCGGCTGACGCTGCGATCCGTAGATCCCGCCAGGTGGATGGCCTCGCGATTTCTGCCATCACGCTCTGGGAACTGGCCTACTTGGTGACTCGAGGGCGAATTCTAGGCTATGGAACGATTGAAGGCTCGGTGAATCGGTTGATAGAAGGCGTCACGATTAAACCCATCACGCCTGAAATCGCTTCTCTGGCTGCGCAGTTCCCGAATGACTACCCTCACGACCCAGCGGATCGAATAATCGGCGCTACCGCTCGGGCCGAAGGGCTCGCGCTGATTACCCGGGATGAAGGCATCCGCAAGTCTCCCCTGCTGAAAACCATCTGGTAAGCCTGCGGCGCCGCATTTCCCTTTTCTGCTGCCTCCGCGATCGTGATATCTCCGAACCAATCCTTGCGTGGTCACCCAATCTTCAGCTTGAAGAACGAAATATTGCGGCCGAAGGATTCGGCCTTCAGGTCGTGGAACTCCGGAATTTGTTTCTGTAATTCCTGGGCCAGGGCGATATCCCATCCGGCCTGAAATATCCAGACCGTCTGGCCGGGTTTCAGGCCGTAGGCGGTTACCAATTCATCGCGCCGGCGCAGAAAGGAGTCCGCCGTCAGGACATTGGTTTCCGACGTCGTGGAAATTACGCGATAGCCGCCGCAGGTGTAGGTTTTGAAATCGGCGGAGGGCAAACTGGCCGGGCTGACTTCGGGACAAAGGTAGAACCGGAGCAGGAAGCTGGTCTGGAAATCAACAAAGATCACATCGTCCGGAGAAACGTCTTGCCGGATCGCATTCAGAGCCTGCGTCATGTTGCTGCGACGCTGATCCTCGCGGCGCATGTAAGGCCGATGAGGTGTGCCGACAATCTGACAAACCGCGACCAGCAGTATGGCAATAACCAGGGCGGACGCCAGCCGCTGCCGCAACAGCCGGGCTATGGCCAAACTGACGCCCGCCACCGCAAGAGGGAGCAGGAATGCGGAATGCCGCGTTCCACCGTAGGGATAGGTATCCGCAATCGCAAATACGGCGTTGATGGCGAAGGGAAGCGTCAGCAGCAAGGCTAACTGGCGGGAGGATGGCCCTGGCGCGCTTTGGTTCCTCTCGCCGTTACTCGCGTCCTTCCCAGTCAAAAGGAGAATGACCGCGGCGACAAAGAAGAGCCCGGCAATATCGCCGATCACAAGCTGTCCGAAGGTGTATTGCAGGATGGCGAAAGTCTTGGCGAAGATGAATCCGAGCAGGTGGTCGTGTCCGCGATGGTAGTACGAATTTGCCAGCAGCACTTGCATGTGTTGCGCCGATGCACTGCCTTTCAACTTTGAAATCTGAGTGACGTAGAGCAGAGCGAGCAGGGCGAGCGCGCCGGCCTGTCCCGCGATCCAGATGGCGACCACCCGCCGGGAAAAGCGCCGGCTCGCCAGGCGCCACAATGAATACGCTCCCAATGCACCCGCAAGAAGGATCGCGGACAAGTGGGTGAGCATGGCGAGATAGAGAAAGAGGAAGAAGGCGATCATCTTGCCGGCGGAGTTTTCGTCCAATGCCAGCTCGAGCAGGTATGCCGCAGCCATCATGAAGCAGAGCAGGAGGGGATACTGGCGGATTTCTGAGGACAGTTCCACAAACACCGGAAGCAGGCTCACCAGAATCAAAGCGACCCAGCCCGCCGTGGGGCCCAGGAGGCGGGTAAGCCAGCGGAAGAATATCCAGCAGAAAATCGTCCCGGCCATGACCGACGGCAAGCGGAGAAACAACTCAGAAGTCCCCAACCCGCGCCAGCCGTGCAATAGCAAAATCAGCAGCGGAGGATGGGCCAGATTAAGGCTGGCGCGGTAGGCCTCGGCCAGCGAGGGTTTGTTGGCGGCCAGGAAGTGCATGGCTTCGTCGAGATTGAGGAAGGTGCCGGAGGCCTTCCATAGCCGCAGCAGAAACGCCAGCAACAGGACGAAGCCGGCGGCGAGATTCCACTGAGCTTTGATTTGACTTTCCAGGCGGTGTTGCCAGTTCGTTGGTGTGGGACTTTCGCTCATGGGCGTGCTGAGTTCGAAAACTGGCAACGACCATGATACCCGGACGCGCGTTCAATGTAGGCGCGAGCGCCCCGCTCGTGCGGCAGCGCCGCGCAAGTTCAAGAACAAGATCTCAAGCTGGCGGACAAGAGTCCCCCCATTATGGCTGTCGGTAGTGGCTCAGTTTGAAACGCCCACATGACCGTCATCTGCAACGGGTGGAGCAGGCCTTGAGGCCTGCATACCGAGACCGAATTTTTCAAGCGGTTTCAGCCCCTGAGGTGGCTGAAGCCGCATGCTCTGCGCTGTCCTGATTGCAGCGCTAAAGCGCTGCTCCACCCAAAATCGCCCTGGCAGACCACCAGAATTTGAAGCTGAGCCACCACCATGGCAGTCCCGTTCCTTGACACCCCTTCCTACGCCCTTTATTCTTTAAGTTCTTCCTGGAGAACTTGCTCTTCAGAGCTGCTTCCGCGGGTTTTCGCGGTACGATTTTTGCGGCGCGGGGGGGTGCCTGATGTTCATCGAAGTCCACGAACTTGAGCTGCATCCCATTGATTTCGAAGAGGAAATTCGCCCGGGTGTGCTTGACCTGGGTGAGGACTTGCGGCAGATCGCGCCGCTGCACACCGCCGGACGCGCCCAGCTGGTCGAAGAGCAGCACTGCAAGCATAAGATAGTAAAGGACATACGGCTCGACGGGAGCCTCGAGACCCGGGTTGAGCTGGCTTGCGCCCGCTGCCTGGAACCGGTGGTGCAGGACGTGGCGCATAAGTTCGATTTGCTGTATCGCCCGCAAGGGGCGGACGCGGGACGCGAAGAGATTTCCGTCACCACCGCCGAGGCCGAGGTCAGCTATTATCAGGGTGAGGGGTTGCAGCTGGAAGAGGTTCTGCAAGAACAGGTCTTGCTGGCTCTTCCCCTGAAGGTGATCTGCCGCGATGACTGCAAGGGTCTTTGCCCGTACTGCGGCCAGAACTTGAATGTTAAACCGTGCGCTTGCGCGGAGCCGGTGGAAGATCCGCGCTGGTCGGCGCTGAAAGATATTCGCGGCAAACTGGATCACTGATTTTCAGATTTGAAATTGAAATTCCCGCAATCGAAATCGAAGAAAGTAACCGAGGAATCGAATGCCTAATCCAAAACGGCGACACTCAAAACGGCGCACCAGCATCCGTCGCTCTCATGACGCACTCAAAAGCCACTCACTCTCCGAGTGCCCCAATTGTCACGAGCGCAAGATGCCGCACCGCGCCTGTCCCAAGTGCGGACACTACAAGGGCCGCGAAGTTCTGGACGTCAAAGAAGCCAGCTAGCCTGAACTCTCCATGCCAAGCGTCATAGCGCTGGACGCGATGGGCTCGGACCGGGCGCCGAAACCTGAGATCGAAGGCGCGATTCAGGCGGCCCGGCACCACGGCGTTCACGTCCTGTTAGTCGGAAACGAAGTCGAGTTGCGGGCCCAGCTGGCCGGCTATCCCGCGGCCGCCGGCCTTCCGATTGAAATCGTCCATGCCAGCGAAGTCATCACCATGGAGGACAAAGCCGTCCAGGCGGTCCGTTCCAAGCGCGATTCTTCGATTCACGTCGGCATCAGGCTGGTGCGCGAAGGCCGCGCCGCCGGCTTTGTGACTGCCGGCAACACCGGAGCGGCCATGGCCACGGCAAAAATGGTGTTCGGAGGGATCCCGGGAGTGGATCGCCCGGCGCTGGCCGCGGTTTTTCCCACCGCCGTAAGCACGGTGGCAATCTTGCTCGATGTCGGCGCCAACGTCGATTGCAAGCCAGAAAACCTCGAACAGTTCGCGGTCATGGGCGAAATCTACTTTCGCAGCATGTTCGGAACCCGGCGACCGCGCGTGGGTTTGCTCTCGATTGGAGAAGAAGAGAGCAAGGGCAACGAACTGACTCGCGAAGCCTTCCAGTTGCTGAAGCGGCTGCCGTTGAATTTTATCGGCAATGTCGAGGGGCGCGACATCTACAGCGGAAAGGTGGACGTGATCGTCGCCGACGGATTCGTGGGCAACGTGGCGCTGAAGACGTCGGAAGGCGTGGCCAACCTGGTGCGCGCCACGCTCAAAGAGACATTGAAAGCCACGATCACACGCCAGGTCGGGTATCTTCTCTCGCGCAGCGCCTTCGCCGATTTCAAAAAACGCCTCGACCATACGGAATACGGCGGCGCACCCCTGCTCGGCGTGCGCGGCGTTTGTTTCATTACTCACGGATCCTCGAACATGAACGCGATCAAAAACGCGCTGCGCGTGGCCGCCGAGTTTGCCGAGCGCAAGATCAACGATAAGATCGCGAAAGAAGTGGCAGGGCTAAGGCCCCCGGTGCCGGTAAGCACCTAGAACCACGTAGGCCTGGACGCCCTCGTCCGGGTGGGTGAGCGAAGCTCGCCGCGGCGTGGGGCTTGAATGTTCGAGGTAACCGAGCTTCGCTCGGCCGGGCGGGTGAGGGCACCTGCCCCTACGTAAAACATCATGATCCTCCCGCAACCGATCGCTTTCCTCTTCCCCGGCCAGGGCTCGCAGGCGGTCGGGATGGGCAAAGAACTGGCGGAGAAATATCCCGTCGCGCGGCAGACTTTTGCCGAGGCCGATGAAGCTCTCGGTTACCAGCTGTCCCAGTTGTGCTTCGAAGGGCCGGAAGAGAAACTGCGGCTGACGGAAATCACTCAGCCTGCGATTCTGACTGCGTCGGTGGCTGCCTGGCGAGTCCTCCGCGAGAAAGGCGTCCATCCCCGCTTCGTCGCCGGACACAGCCTGGGGGAATACTCCGCCCACGTTGCCGCCGGCACGTTAAGTTTTTCGGATGCGGTGCGCACCGTGCGCAACCGCGGCAAATATATGCAGGAAGCCGTTCCAGTAGGCGTCGGCGCCATGGCCGCGATCCTGGGGATGGACCTCCAGAAAGTTGCCGCCGTGTGCGCGGACGCCGCCCAGGGCGAAGTCTGTGAGCCGGCCAACATTAATTCGGCGGAACAGATCGTCATCTCCGGCCATGCGGCAGCGGTCGAGCGCGCCACTAAACTCGCCAGCGGACGCGGCGCCAAACGCGCCATCATGCTGCAGGTCAGCGCGCCCTTCCACTGTTCGCTGATGAAACCAGCGCAGGACCGTCTGGCGGCGGATTTGCAGTCTCTGGGATTTCAGAAGCCAGCAGTTCCGATTGTCTGCAATGTGGACGCGGCATCAATCGAAGACGCTGATGCTGCTCGCGATGCGTTGGTCCGGCAGGTTACCGGCGCGGTGAAATGGGAACCCTCTATGCGCCTGCTGATCGCAAAGGGAATCCAGTCCCTCGTGGAAGTCGGCCCCGGAAAAGTCTTGTGCGGGCTGATGCGCCAGATCGACCGCGCGAAGACATGCCTCAACGTCGGCGATGAGGCTTCTTTGCAGAAGACTCTGGAACTGCTCGCGGCAAAGCCAGTCTAGGTGGCAGGTCAGCGAAACAGAAGTTCGCAAGGCGGCGGGCTTAGGGTCCGATCGGATTTTTCCACCCACAATTGAGCGTGCTCGGCGCGGTCGTTGACGATGACATCCACAACCACGCCGCTGGCTCCGCTCGAACAGGTGCTGCCGCCGTTCACTTTGTAGCTGTTGATCACGCCCCACTGTCCGCCTGTGCCCCAGTCCTGGATGAACTGGTTCAGGGGATATCTGGAATATTTCGCGGGATGCTCTTTCCATTGCGGGTCGGCAAAATAAATGCCATAAGCCGTGTCGTAGTCCTTGCTCTTAAGCGCGGCGAAGAACCTATCTACCACTCGCTTCTCCGGCAAGTACCGATTCATCCACACCACGGCGGAAAGAAGGATGACGACGGTCAGGCCGGCGATGATCCTGATCCTGCGCCGGCGCGCCGGCCCGGGATCGTACGGTGTGGCATCCATCAGGGTCATGGTTCCCTAAGCATAATAGATTGCGGGACCGAGGTAAAAGTTCCTGTCATCCTGAGCGGAGCTCAGGATAACAGGGCTTACAGGGTGCGTTTGAACAGAGGGGTCGCGATGCTGAGAGCCACCACCGCGAACAGAGAGAGATAAATGATGTCCGGCACAATAGCGGAGAAACCGGCCTCTTTCAGCAGCAGGGTCTTGAAACCGTGGACGGCAAAGGTGAACGGATCCACCTTGGCAATCGCGCGCAGCCACCAGGGGAACGCCTGGATGGGATAGACCGCGCCGCTAGGGAAAAACAGCAGCGTATTCAGGATGCCGAAGATGGCGCGCGGCACCAGCGGATCGTCGACCCGCACCACCAGCAGAAACATCATCGTATTCAGGGCCGCGGCGGTCAGGGTGATCATCAGCAGCAAACCCACTGCGGTGGAGAAGCTGAAAAGCGTGCCGACGCCCGCCAGCAGACAACCCACCACCGTAATCACCACTCCTACCATCACCGCCTTCACCACGCTGGCCGCATTCAGGCCTAATACAAGTTCGGCCTTGGTGATGGGAGTGACCAGGTAGCCTTCATGGATCCCGCGGGCCTTGTCATCGATGTAGAGCATGCCGCCGCCGATCATCACCGACATGAAGATGGCCAGCGTGATCGAACCCGGCAGCAGAAATTTCATGTATTCGATATAGGGATAGAGTTCCACAATCTGCAGCACGGTCTTCTGCAGGAGGCGCGGCTCGACTACGGGATTATTCAGCGCGTTGGTGATCTGGGTAAGCGAGTCCTCCAGAGCTCCGCTCATGAAGTTGTCGCTGTTATCCACCACCAGGGCGATTTGCGGCCGGTCCTGCTCGTAGACCCGGCGGGAGTATTGAGGCGGAATGATGACCGCGCCCTCGATCTTTCCGTTGCGCACATCTTCCATGGCCTGCTTCTGGTCGCTGTAGTAGATGGGTTCGAAGGTCCGCATGTTGGCGCGGACGGAATCAAAAGCTTCGCGGATCTTCAACGCCTGAGTTCCACCGTCCTGGTCCACCAGGCCCAGGCGGGCGTCGCGTATTTTGCCGCCAAATGCATTGCCCAGCACGATGAGCTGCACCAGGGGAAAAATCATCGACACCATCATCAGCGCCGGGGAGCGGAAGAATTTCCGCATTTCACGTTCGACAATGGCCAACGTCCGGTTCATGGCTGCATCCCTGGTCGGGGCGGCATGATGAAACCCTGCGCTTTTACCAGTTCGTCGCGCAGCTGCCTTCCCGTGTAATGGACGAACACGTCGTCCAGGCTGGTGTTCTGTACCGAAAGAGATTTCACGATCACACCGGCATGCACCGCGGTTTCCACCAGTTCGGTGGTGGTCCGCGATCCGTTGCCGGTCAGCACGCGGTACATGCCGGCGCCTTCATGCTGTACCGAGGTGACGCCATTGAGTTCGTGCAAACTTTTTTCCCAGTCCGCGGGAGCGTTCTCGAACTGCGCTTCAATCACGTTGGAGCCCGGCACGCTGGCCTTCAGCGCCGGCGGAGTATCGAGCGCCACCAGCTTGCCGTGGTCCACGATGGCGATGCGGTCGCACAGGCGATCGGCCTCGTCCATGTAGTGCGTGGTAATCAGGATGGTGAGCTGGCGGTGCGACTTGATGTTGGTAAGCATCTCCCACACCGCCACGCGGGAGACGGGATCGAGCCCGGTCGTGGGTTCATCCAGAAAAAATATGCGCGGACTATGCACCAGTCCGCGCGCAATCTCAAGACGCCGCCGCATACCGCCGGAAAGCGTCTTGGTCTGGGCCTCGCGCCACCGGGTCAGGTCCACCAGTTCCAGCAATTCCTCAATGGCCGCCTTGCGCTCTTGCGCCGGCACGTCGTAGAGTTTGGCGTAGATGTTGAGGTTCTCCTCAATGGTCAGGTCGAGGTCGCTGGTGAGCGCCTGGGGAATGACGCCGATGGCGCGGCGCACCCCGTTGGGATCCTTGCTTACATCGTGCCCGGCAACCCGCGCCGATCCCGAGGTAATCGGGATAAGCGTCGTCATCATGCGGATCAGAGTGGATTTCCCGGCGCCATTCGGGCCCAGCAGCCCGAAGATTTCTTCTTCCTTCACATTGAAGGAAACGTCATCAACCGCCGTGAAGTCGCCATACTTCTTGACAATGTGGTCCACTTCGATGGCGTTGCCGGGGTTGATGGGCTTGGCCCGCCCATCGGTTGCGGGTTGGCCTGCGCCGGATGCGCCGTTCGGTTTGAAGTCAGCAACCATGGTTTGCACTCACTGCTATTTCTCTCCGGATGGCCCGGTGTTGGAAGCGGCTTTGATCTGATCCGGCGAAACCAGCACTTCCGCCGTCATGCCCGGCACATAAGCGTCCTTGGGATTGGCCAGGCGGACTTTGAGCACGATGGTTCTGATGTCGCGCTTGCGCCGGCTGACGTCCCGCTGGGTGGCAAAATCGGCTTCCGGCGCCTTGAAAAACACTTTGCCGGAAGTGATCGTGCCGCCGGGCAGGCGGATGCGCAGGGTATCGCCCAAGCCGATGTTGTCGGACTCGGTTTCCGGAATCGCGGCCCGCACCCAGGTGTCGCTCAAATCCACCAGGGTGACGATTGGCTCCCCAGCCGTTAATACTTCACCTTCGCGGGCAGCGCGCACCGAAACCGTGCCATTGAGGGGCGCGTAAATCTTGGTGTAACCGAGGCGCACTTCGGCTTCCTTGAGCTGGGCCTCGGCGTTGGCCAGCTGTCCGCGCGTGGATTGCACCGTGCTGGCGGCTGCGTGCGCCTGGTGCGTATTGGCGACCGCCGCATTCAGGTCGGCCTCGGCTGCACTCACCTGGTCTTTCAAAGACTGCACCGTCGCCAGCTGCGCCTTCAGATTGCTTTCCGCCTGCACCCGGTCCTGATCGGATGCGACCCCCTGTTTCGCCAGCTCGATCATGCGGCGGCTGTCACTCTCGGTGCGTTGTAGCGTGGCTTCCGCCTGCAACAGCTGGGCGCGGGCCGACTGCAGCCTGGCCTGAGCGTTCACCACGTTGCTCGAAGTCGACCCGTGGGTCGCCTGGCTGGTGGCCTGGGTCGCGGAAACCTGCGAACGCAGGCTGTCAATCATGGCGGCGGCAGCCCGGGCTTCGGCTTCCAGTTCCGAGGGATCGAGAACCGCGATCAAATCTCCCTGTTTGACTTGCGTGCCTTCGTCGACCAGCAACTTCGCGATCCGTCCCTGTATCTGCGGGCTGACGATGACCTGGTTCGAATCCACCGTGCCGATCAGCACCAGGTCGCTGGAGCGCGGGGTGGAAAGGAGGTAGTAGACCGTCGCCGCGATTAGAATCACGCCGAGCAGGATCAGAAATTTGTTGCGCGCGTTCAAATTCGTGCTCCTTCGGAAGTCGCTTGCCGGCGGAACAATGCCGCCGAAATGAAATCCATCACCGCGGCCCGCCGCGCCGCTATCCTCTCCGGCGCAAAGGGATCAATGTGGCCGATCACCCGCAACACCGGCGCATTGGTAAAGTGAAAAGTAATGACGGCGATCATGGAAGGGATAAAGTGCTCGGGGTCGACCGATCGGAACTCTCCCGCCGCCTGCCCCTGCTCAATCACGGCGGCAACTCTGCCGAACAGGGGAACGAAATATTGCTTCACAATACGCGCCAGCTGCGGCGCGCCACCGCGGGCTGCGCGCATCATTTCGCCCTGCACGATCCTGGGATAAAGGGGATGGCTGGCGACGTAGTCGAAATGCGCGCCCACGTAAGCCAACAACTTTTCGCGCGGCGGCAAATCACTGGAAAGCACGTCCTGAATGCTCTGCTTCAATCCACCGAACACCTGATCGAGGACCGCGCCGTAAAGAGTTTCCTTGTCCTTGAAGTAGTAATACAAAAGCGCTTTGTTGACTCCGGCGGCGCGCGCGATGGCGTCGGTGCGGGCGCCGGCCACGCCTTCACGAGAGAATTCGCGGACCGCGGCCTGCAGGATGGCGGCGCGGCTTTCCTCGGGGCGTCCCCGGGAGCCCAGACGCGATTTGGAGACGGCGGCTTTCATGGCGGGACCCGCATTAATTAACCGGTTAGTTAGATAATACAGGGCCTGCGATGGGTGCACAATACTTTTTTGTGCCTGCAACAAATACAATCGAAAGACCCTTACCTTACCTGAGGAGAACCATGAAATACCGGAAGCTCGGCCGCACTGGCTTTGCAGTCAGCGAGATGGCCCACGGACTGTGGGGGATGAGCGGATGGAGCGGCTCGGACGACGAGGAGTCCCTGGCGGCGTTGCAACTGGCGACCGATATGGGCTGCAACTTCTTCGACACCGCCTGGGCTTACGGCGAGGGCAAGAGCGACGGCCTGCTGGGTGAAATTTTGTCCCGCAACCCATCTCCTCCGAACCCCGCCAGGCGCCTGTTCGCAGCCTCGAAAATTCCACCGCTCAATGGCAAATGGCCCGCCCGGTCGGCGTACAAGTATCAGGATGTTTTTCCCGCCGACCATGTTTTCAAGCATGCCGACCTGATACGGAAAAAACTCCGGGTCGACTCTATCGACCTTCTTCAGTTCCATGTCTGGGACGATAGCTGGACTGGCGAAGCGGAATTTCGCAGCACGGTCGAGAAGCTCAAGCGGGACGGAATCATCCGTCATTTCGGGCTCAGCCTTAACCGCTGGGAACCGGACAACGGCCTCAAGGCCTTGCGCACCGGGCTGGTGGACGCAGTGCAGGTGATCCACAATATCTTCGATCAGGCCCCCGAGGACAATCTCTTTCCGCTTTGCCAGGAACTGAATGTGGGCGTGATCGCGCGGGTGCCACTCGACGAAGGCAGCCTGGGTGGAAAGATGACCATGGAAACGAAGTTTCCCAAAGGCGACTGGCGAGCCATGTACTTCGGCCCCAAAAATCTTGGGCCCACGATCGAGAGAGTAGAAAAACTGAAAAAGATGCTACCACCAGGAATGACGTTGCCGCAGATGGCGCTACGCTACATTCTCTCGTTTCCAGCCGTGAGCACAATTATCGTTGGGATGAGAAAGCCCGAGCACGTCCGCCAGAATATTGCCGCAAGCGATGCCGGCCCGCTGGATGCGGCGCTGCTGCACAAATTGAAAGCCCATCGCTGGGACCGCAAACCCGAACCCTGGGCGGATTGATCTCGTTGTCATCCTGAGCGGAGTGGCTGCTTCGCTTCGCGAAGCAGCTGCGCAGTCGAAGGACCCCTATAGCTGAATCGGTAGCCGGTTTTTTGGGGTTGAAAAATTCCTCAGAGCGCAATCGTTCGTGAAAAAAGTAGGGGTCCTTCGACTCCGCTCAGGATGACAGAGCTCCTCCGGCGATCGATGGCACCAGCAGCACTTCGTCCCCATCCTGAAAAGCGTACTTGTTTCCGCCCAGGAAGCGGATGTCTTCTTCGTTCACGTACACATTCAGGAAGCGGCGAATTTCTCCCGACTCATCCCGCAGATGCGGTTTGAGATCGGGAAACTGCTGATCGAGCGCGGTAAAGAGTTCTGACAGATTGCCGGCTGAGCATGTGACTTTCGCGTTGCCTGCGGTCAGCCGCCGCAGGGCGGTGGGAATTTGAACGGTGATATTCATTTAGACCCCAACCGTCTCTGGAACTTCTTTTTCGGGAGCGTTCAGCGTTCTCTCCAGATACTTCTCGAACTCGGCGAGCTTCGGCGCAATGGGCTCTTCGGCTTCGTATTTGCCTGCGAGAGCATCGGTGGTCTTCAAGCCGTTGCCAGTGATGCAGAGCACCGTAGTCTCGTCGGGTGAGATGCGTCCCTGGCGGTAGAGCTTGCGCGCCGTGCCGACAGTAACGCCGCCGGCAGTCTCGGTGAAGACGCCTTCATTTTCCGCCAGCAGCTGGATGCACTCCACCAGTTCGGGATCGGAAACATCTTCCGACCAGCCGCCGCTCTGGGTGATGACCTTGATGGCGTAGTGTCCGTCCGCGGGATTGCCGATGGCCAGCGAGCGGGCAATCGTGTTCGGCTTCTGCGGATCGATTTCCGTGTTGCCGGCCTTCACGGCCGTCGAAATCGGGGAGCAGCCGGTAGCCTGCGCTCCGAAATATTTCACCGGCTTCTCTTCCACCAGTCCCAGGTGGACCAGTTCTTCAAACGCTTTCTTGATCTTGATGATTAACGATCCGCCCGCCATCGGACACACGACGTTGTCGGGCAGACGCCAGCCCAGTTGCTCGGCGATTTCAAAACCGACAGTCTTCGAGCCTTCCGCATAGTAGGGACGGAGGTTGACATTGACGAAGCCCCAGGGCCGTTCGTCGGCGATCTGCGAGCACAGCCGGTTGACCTGATCGTAGCTTCCCAAAATGCGCACCAGCTTGGCGCCAAAAACTTGTGTGCCAAGAATCTTCGCGGGCTCGAGATCGGAGGGGATGAAAATCACGGCCTTGAATCCGTTGCGTGCCGCCTGCGCCGCGACCGAGTTCGCCAGGTTTCCCGTGGACGAACAGGAGACGGTTTCGAATCCAAAATTGCGGGCCTGGGCCAAAGCCACTGCAACGACGCGGTCCTTGAAACTCAGGGAGGGCTGGCAAACCGCGTCGTTTTTCAAGTAGAGGCGCTTCGCGCCCAGCTTTTGAGCCAGGCGTGGCGCCTCAAGCAGTGGGGTAAAGCCGGCTGGAACCGTAGGCTGATAGTTCACCGGGAGAGGCAACAGATCGCGATAACGCCACATGCTGGCCGGGCCCTGGGCAATCCGCTCCCGGGTGAACCTGGGGCGCGCGGCCTCGTAATCGTAGAAAACTTCGAGAGGAGAGAAACAATCGTCACAGATGGAACGGGGCTGGTTTCCCCAGCTCTTGCCGCATTCCCGACAGCGCAATTCGTATATCAGTGCTTCCGAGGTCATGAGCTACTCGCTTTTTGGAGTAGCCTGCGGGACGAGCCGTCCGGAAAAAGTGTCCTGAAACGCGAAATCCTCTTTCCCTGGTAAATGGGGGGAAAGAGGAACGAGATGCTTAAGAATTCGGCACCCCGAATCTCATGTTCCCCCTATGTAGGGCGAGAGTTGACACCGGGCGACCAGAAAATGAATTCTGATCCGGTTGTCGTGGCTTCGTAGGGCTCGTCCCTCAGCCACTCTGCATGAAATCCAAGGTCTGCTCCGTAGAGCAAACTTGATGAATGGTACCGGGGAGGCCGGGCGTTCGTCAAGGGGGCTGGGTGGAGCAGCGCTTAAGCGCTGCGTTGAAGGCGGGGCCCAGGTTCGGCTTCAGCCGCTTAAGTACCTCGGTGGCTGAAGCCCCCAGCACGGCAATACTTTAGATGCAGGCCTAAAGGCCTGCTCCACCCTCTGACATCCTCTCATCTCATCGCTTGTTCCATCCTCGCCGATAAGCCGGCTTCGGAATAACAAGCTTGGCAGGATTTTTGCGCAACCGCACCACCCCCGGGAGGCAAAGCCCAGTCCGGAGTCTAAATATCCAGAAATACAAGTGCCTGTCGCTTGTTCGCAGGGGGAACCTGTAACCCGCAACCGTCTTGACCCGAGGATGGCGGCAGAGCATAATTGTGGTCTTGTCAGACTGCGGTTTTCCGGACGGAAACCGAGTAGCCTGCCCCCGGCAAGAAGAGCTCGCAAGTTCCCGCAACCCCTAGGGAGATTTTTACATGAGCGACGAAACCAGCAAACGAATCGGCGATTACGAGATTCTTAAGGAGTTGGGCGCCGGAGGTATGGGCAAGGTCTACCAGGTTCGCAACGTCATCACCGACCGCATCGAAGCCATGAAGGTCCTGCTGCCCGATCTGGCGGCGACCCAGGACCTGGCGGCCCGCTTTCTGCGCGAGGTCAAGCTCACGGCCAGCCTTGATCATCCCAATATCTGCGCGCTTCGAACCGCTTTCTCGAACGACAACCGGTTATACATGGTGATGGAGTACGTCGAGGGCACCACCATGGCGACCAAGCTGGATATGGGGCCGCTCTCGGTGAACGACGCCGTCAAGTACATCAGTCAGGTGCTGAGCGCGGTCAGCTACGCCCACCAGCGGCATATCATTCACCGCGACATCAAGCCCGCCAACATGATGTTGACCACGCAAGGCGTGATCAAACTGATGGATTTCGGCATCGCGCGTTCCGGCGACGAGCGCGGTTTGACCATGACCGGCACTACCCTGGGCTCGATCGGCTATATGTCGCCGGAGCAGGTGAAGGGCGATCCGACCGATGGACGATCTGACTTGTACTCGGTGGGCATCTGCCTGTACGAATTCGTGACCGGGCGCAGGCCTTTCGTGGCCAACAGCGAGTATTCCATAATGGCGGCGCACCTCAACCAGGTCCCCAAGCCGCCCCTCGAACTCAATCCCGGACTGCCGGCGGCATTGAACGAAATTATTCTCATGGCGATTGCCAAAGAGCCGGCAAAACGGTTCCAGACGGCGGACGCGTTTGCCAACGCTTTGTCCACCGTGCCCGCGTCCTCGGCAGTCGCTCCCACCGTCCCGCGGACCCCCATCGGCGGACCTACGGGCGGCAGCGGCGAGCTACCGGCCGGTTTCTGGGAAGCTTCGCCGACCATGGAAAGGCCGAGCGGGGCTCGCACCCCGGTCCCGCCTTCGGCACCAGCGGCTACCCTGCCGGTCGCGCCTGCGATGCCGGCTACAGCGCCTATGACCGCCGCTAGCCAGATGCCGGCTACAGCGCCGATGTCGGCTGCTCCCGCGGCGCCGGTTGCGCAGCCTGCGGCAGGAATCGCCGCGCCAGCGACGCCGGTGCCGATGCCGCCTCCTCCACAGTCGGGCGGTCATCGCGGTTTGTACATGACGCTGGGAGGTCTGGTTGTGCTGGTTGGTCTCGTGTTCGCCGGAATTTACGTGCCCCGGATCAGCAAGACCAATGCGAAGGCTCCGGACACCTCGGCAGTCACCAGCACAGATACTACGGCGTCGCCGAGCGAGGTCCAGCCGGCACAACCGGCGGCTTCAGACGCTTCGGCTGCGGGCGCATCCGCTCCGAGTTCAGCCCCGCCGCCGGCCGCACCGGCCACCACGGCATCGGTGGACAATTCACATGCCATGGAGCCGGCGCAGCCTGCGCCGATGACAGCCCCGGCGCAAGGCAACCTGGCCCCAGCCCGGCCGAGCCATCCCCGCGCTAAGAAGCTGACCGCGCAAAGCAACGGCATGGCCAACGATGCCGCCGCGCCTCCGCAGAGCGACAACGGAATGGCTGCGCCGGCTGCCGCCAACAATTCGGCCGCCCTGGATGAAGCAGAGACTCAACTTGACCAGCTTTCCAACCGCGCCGCCGCGGTAAACAGCGGCCTGGATCATCTGCAACAACAGCAGAGCGCGGCCGGCTTTGGACTGCGTGGCGATATGGTCGCCCACCAGGCGAGCATGAAAGCTAACCTGTCCAAGGCGGAAGAGGCGCTTCAACATGGGGATGTGGCGAGAGCAAAGAAATTCGGCGATCTGGCGGAGCGCGATCTGAACGCGCTCGAACGCTTTCTCGGACACTGAAGCGAACCTGCCGACGTCGCTTCGCTGTCATCCTGAGCGGAGCTCAGGATGACACTCTCTCACCGGCTGTATTGGTTTCGCTTCTTCTCCTGGTGCCGCTCCAGCCCCAGCCGGATCAGGCGCTCGATCAAATCCGGGTAGGCCAGTCCCGAAGCCGCCCACAGCTTGGGATACATGCTGATCGCGGTGAATCCCGGCATGGTATTGATCTCGTTGAGGTATATCTTCCGGTTCTTGGGGTCCATCAGGAAATCCACCCGCGCCAGGCCGGAACAGTCCACCGCTTGGAAGGCGCTGATCGCCAGTTGCTGGATCTTTTTGGTTTCGGCCTTGCTCAGCTTGGCCGGGATGATCAGCTGCGATCCTTCATCGAGATACTTGGCGGTGTAGTCGTAGAATTCCTTGCCGGGAACAATCTCGCCCGGCACTGACGCGGCCGGGCTATCGTTGCCGAGCACCGAGCATTCGATCTCGCGGGCCTTGTGCTTTTTGCCGCCCACGCCTTCCTCGATCACAATCTTGCGGTCGAACCTGGCGGCTTCGGCCATTGCCGGAGCCAGTTCCTTGCGCTCACGCGCCTTCGAAATTCCTACCGACGATCCCAGATTCGCGGGCTTCACGAATACCGGATATTTCAGCTTGCTCTCAACCAGTTTCTGGACCTTCTTCGGAGCGCGTTCCCAAACGCTGCGCAACACGGTAACGTGCTTCACGATGGGCAGTCCGGCGGCCAGGAACAGCGACTTCATGACGTCCTTGTCCATGCCGGCCGCGGAGCCCAGCACGCCCGCGCCTACGTAGGCGATGTCCGCCAGTTCGAACAATCCCTGGATGGTCCCGTCCTCGCCGAAGGTGCCGTGCAGCACGGGGAAGATGATGTCGACGTTAATGGCCCGGTCGCTGGCCCGCCGGGTCAGAGACTCGGCCTGAAAAGGCGCCAGAGACCCGCCCGGGCGCTGGGGCTCGGGGGGCACGACGACGGCCTGGCCGGTAGCCAGAACCGCGGCCCCAAGCGTGGCCTCGGGGTCTCCGGCTCGCAGATGGGAGGGCGCGGCCGCCTTGCCCTGCAGCAACAATTCCGCGTCCCCCGCGGTCAACCAGCGGCCTTGCTTGGTGATGCCGATGGGCACGACTTCAAACTTATTCTTGTCAATGGCGTTAAGGACCGAGGCAGCCGAAAGCAGCGATACTTCATGCTCCCCGCTCCGCCCGCCAAAAAGTATGCCGACGCGTAGTTTCTTCATGGTTTTATAGGCTTGCGCAGACCCTCTCATTCTTGCACAATGTCATACCGGCTGGGTTGTCAAGGGCTGTACCCGAGACAGGCTCGGCGACCAGACCGAAAGGTGTGGCCTTCTCTTGACTTCTTACCCGGGGGAAAAATCAATATGAATACGCGAAAGACGATCTGGTTGGTGGCGCTGTCATGGCTGATCTTGACCGGAGTGGGCGTTGCCAGGCAGGCGCCCGCGGGCGCCCCGCCGCGCAAGAAGCGCGTGGCCGTCATGGATTTCGACTATGCCACGGTGCACAGCGGCATCGCGGCGCTGTTTGGCTCGGACGTCGACGTAGGCAAGGGAATCACCGACCTGATGGTGACCGACCTGGTCAAGGACGGTACCTACTCGGTGATTGAGCGCAAGGCTCTGGACAAGATCATGGCGGAGCAGAACTTTTCCAACAGCGACCGCGCCAATCCCACCTCGGCGGCCAGGCTGGGAAAACTGCTGGGCGTGGATGCCATCATCGTCGGCAGTATCACGCAATTCGGCAACGAAACGAAAAACCAGAATATCGGCGGCGCCGCCGGCGGTCTGGTCCCCTTCGGGCTGGGCAACATCGGACGCAAGAAGTCCAAGGCCATCGTGGCCATTACGGCGCGCGTGGTGGATGTCGACACCGGCGAGATTGTGGGCGTGGCGGAAGGCAAGGGTGAATCGCAGCGCGAGAGCACCTCGTTGCTGGGCACCGGGGTCGGTACCAAGGGATTCGGGAGCGGCAACGTCGACTTCGGCAGCAGTGACTTCCAGAGCACGATCCTGGGAGAAGCTGTAAAGGCTGCGGTGGAGCAGACCAGTTCGCAGGTGATCGCCGACCAGAGCAAGTTGGTGACGCGCACCATCTCGGTCGAAGGACTGGTTGCCGCGGTGGACTCGGGACAGATCATCCTCAACGTCGGGTCCAAAGCGGGGGTCAAGGTGGGCGACCAGTTGACGGTCGAGCGGGTATCCAAGGTCATCAAGGACCCGGAAACCGGCAAAGTGATCCGTCGCATGGCCACCACGATCGGCGTGGTTCGGGTCACCGATGTCGACGATATCTCCGCGGTCGCGACAGCGGTTTCGGGAAGTGGGTTCAAGACCGGCGATGAAGTAAAAACGGTCACGCAATAAAGTCGGGAGGCAGGCCCCCGCCGGGCTGCGCTGCGTTGAGCAAGAATGCAGCTCGGGGGCGCGTGCCTGCGGGTGGAATCGTCCCTGGGATAATTCCACCAACCACCAATCACGGCCATATTTCTTTCAGCCGCACCAATCCGTCACGCCGAGGGAGCCTCATGCGACTGTTAAAGTTGACTATCTTCCTGGGGGCTCTTCTCCTGTGCGGAATGAGCCTGACCGCGCAGCCGAAAAGTTCCCCGCTGACCAACAACGACGTGGTGAAGATGGTGAAAGCCGGGCTTCCGGAAGCCGCCATCGTCAATGCCATCGCCACCCGAGACACCCAGTTCGATCTCTCTTCTGCCGGACTGCAGGCGCTCGGCCAGGCCGGAGTGAGCAGCAAAGTGATACGGGCCATGCTGGCAGCGGAGTCGAAGAAAAAGGAAGCGGCGGCAGCCGCGGAGAATTCGGCGGCAGCGCCCGCGGCGCCCCCCGCGCCAGAGGCCACGCCGGATGCGTCCTCGGGCATGGGCCCCCAGGCCAATACGCCGTCCGGAATGCCGCAGGGAATGTCACCGGACCAGATGCAACAGATGCAGCAAATGATGGCCAACATGCCTCCAGAGATGCGGGAGCGCATGCAAGCTTCAATGGCCCAGCGCAACGCCAAAAGATCTGAAAGGGGAGGCGGCGGGGCCGGTTCGGCCAACTCCATTGCACCTCACCCCGGGGTGCCGGTTGCGTTGGATAGCCCGCTCTATGCCTCGTTCGAGCGGCTGAAGACCCGGCCCGGCTATCGCATGGTCATGAACATGCACACTACCGATCCCAAGATGGAGCAGATGGCCCAGAGCATATTCAGCCCGGCGGAATTAGTGGTCGAGGGAAATACGCGGCAATACGTAATGCACTACAAAATGCCCGCCACGGACGTGCCGGGAACGGTCGATGACTGGGAGATTCGCGCGGTGGTGCAAAACGGCCGTGCGGCGCGGCTCATTACTTCGGCTGCGGTGCCTCGATTACTGAAGGAAAGCGAGGAAAAGGCAGCCCGCGACCTGGCGGAGTTGGACCGCATGGCGGCGAGCGCGATCGCTCACGCCGCCGCGGAAGGCCCCATGGGTGCGCTCGGCGCCGCGGCGACCGCCGCATCCACCGCAATGGCGCATGCGGAAGTTCCCAAAATGCTGAAAAAGCAAAGAGAAATGTTTTCCTGGCAGTGCCGTGACCTCCCGCAGAGTAGCGGCCCGGGAGAGAAGTCCGCGACTCAGCTTACCGACCTGCACGCCATCGGCGACCAGAATGTGAATGGCACCATGGCCGCTGGCTACGAGTTTTATGCCTACGACAACGCCAAGACCCAGGGCACGGTGCACCTGATGGTGGCCAAAGACACCGGCTTGCCCCTGCGGATCGAGATGAGCGATCCCAATAGCCCCGGCAGCATTCAGATGAACTACAGCCAACTCACGGGTCCGGCCAACATCGAGGTTCCGGCGTGTATGGGGGGCAAGCAATAGCCTCTGAAAATCGTCGCCGCGCCGATGCGGCCCTGACCTGAGCGTCTCTGAAACGAAGCATTCGAGAGGGTTGCTGTTTTCTGGTCGCTAGTACCTTCCTATTATTGCTTCGCAAACCTTCTGCCCGTAGATTTCTCCGCAATCGTAGGCCGGTTGGTTTCTTCCCGATTCTTAGAGGAGTCGAACCCCAGGGGTTCGAAGCAGCCGGGCCGTGGAGTGCGTGATGAAATTACGAGTGGCAGGCTTCCTGATTTTGCTGATGGTTCTGAGCGGCGGATGGCTGTTGGGGCAGCAAGCGCAGCCGGAAAAGAAGGCTCCCGCCCCGCTGCCCAAGCACAAGATCGGTCCCTTTGAAATTTCGATCAACTGGCGCACCCGCGCCGAGGGCTGGAACTGGTTCCAGGGACCCACCGGGAACAGCGACTATCCCTTGTGGAATTCCCTGCTGCGCATCGGAATCGGACAGACCCGGGAGCGCATCGACTGGTTCGCGGAGATGGAGCAGCCCTCGATTCTCGGGCTCCCCAACGACGCGGTCGTCGCGCCTCCGCAGGGCCAGCTGGGCCTGGGAGGGACGTATTACGCGTCTAACTTCAACGAGGCGAACACTGCCAGCGTGTTCCTGAAACAGGCATTTGTGGATTTCAAGCACCTGGGACCCACCCGGGTGAAACTGGGGCGCTTCGAATATTTCGACGGCACCGAGGTTAAGCCCAAGGATCCGATGCTTGCGGCGGTGGTGCAGTCGCGGATCGCACATCGCCTCATCTCCAACTTCGGCTTTACCGCAGTGCAGCGAACCTTCGACGGCGGCCAGTTTTCTCTAAATTCGGGGCAGAACAATTTCACATTTTTCGGAGCCCGGCCAACCGCTGGAATCTTTCAAGTGGACGGCATGCCCGAGTTGGACGTGGAGGTCTACTATGGAGCGTTCACACGAACCACGGAGACAGCGCACAGCGCGGCGCAATTTCGAGTGTTCGGGCTGGGCTACGTGGATGATCGCAATACCATCCTCAAGACCGACAATCGTCCCACGCCAGTCCGGACGGCGGACATGAACAAAATTCAACTGGCCACTTATGGCGGGGATTACGTGCAGGTCATCAACACCACGAATGCCGGCAAGTTCGACTTCCTGATGTGGGGCGTCTTCCAGGGCGGTTCCTGGGGGAATCTGACGCAGCGCGCCGGCGCGTTCGTCGGGGAACTGGGCTGGCAGCCCCCCGTTAAGCACCTAAAACCGTGGTTGAGTGCCGGCTTTTCTTACGGAAGCGGCGATGGCAATCCCAACGACTCGATCCACGGCACCTTCTTCCAGGTGCTGACCACGCCTCGGCAATACGCCCGTTTTCCCTTCTACAACATGATGAATAACGGGGACGTTTACGGGACGTTGAATCTGAAGCCCACTTCGAAACTTCTTCTGCGCAGCGAAGCTCATGCACTCTGGCTGGCCAACACCGCTGACCTGTGGTATTCGGGCGGAGGCGCGTTTCAACCGAAAACTTTTGGCTACACCGGCCGCCCCAGCAACAACTTCAGCAGCCTGGCGAAGGTCTGGGACCTCAGCGCCGACTATCAGATTACCCGCTCGGTAAGCACCACGTTCTATTACGGCCACGCCTGGGGCGAGGCTGTGATTGCAAAGCTTTATCCCAAGGACCCGAACGGGCAGCTTTTTTTCCTCGAGACCAACTTCCACTTCTGAGGGATGGTTTCCGAATCAGGGTTGGCGGCTAATATAATTCAACTATTGACCTGTAATAGGCAAAGTGTGATCGTGATCACATTTTTGCCGTAAGTTTAAGGCTCCAAGGAGGATGGTCATGGCAGTTTCGAATCCTGTGCTTCCCCATGTTCATACCGCCCCAGGGACGAACGCCAGTTTCTACGAGAAGCTCAACAGCCGCTGGCATGAGCGCGCCCTCCAGATTTTCATGGTCATCGTGCTCGGACATTGGGGCGAGCACCTGGCCCAGGCCTACCAGATTTACGTGATGGGATGGCCGCGCCCCAAAGCCAACGGCATTCTTGGATTGTGGTATCCCTGGCTGATCCAGTCCGAAGCCTTGCACTATGGCTATGCCATTGTCATGCTGATAGGAATCTGGGTGCTGCGCAAAGGGTTCACCGGCCGGGCGCGCACCTGGTGGACGGTGGCCCTGGTGATCCAGTTCTGGCATCACATCGAACATTTCCTGTTGATTTGGCAAGCCACGACCCACCACAATTTCTGGGGCAAGCCGGTGCCATTCAGTGTTTTGCAACTGGTGATCCCGCGCGTCGAACTGCATCTTTTCTACAACTCGGTAGTGTTTGTTCCCATGGTCATCGCCATGTACTACCATTTGTTTCCATCGGAGGCCGAGGAGAAGGAAATGACCTGCACCTGCGCCTGGGACCACGCGCAGTCCATGCAAGCCGCCTGATCTAGGGCTGCGACGGTTCTAAGCCGTTCTGGTGAGAGGTTAGCAACGAGCCAAGCGGAGAGTGTCTAGGGAGCTTCCTGTCCCGGAGAAATTGGCGAAGCAGGACGGGCGTATCCCTTACAGGATCTTCTTCCCGAACGCCGACTGCGCCAGCTCAACCGCCAGGTCCGCAGTGCGGTTGTGCTCGTCAATCACGGGATTCACTTCGACAATTTCAAAACTGAGCATGCGGCCGTGGTCGGCGATGATCTCCATGGCCAGGTGGGCTTCGCGATAAGTCGCGCCGCCGCGGACCGGAGTGCCCACGCCGGGCGCGTCTTCGGGATCGATCCAGTCCATGTCGAGGGAAACATGATAGCCGGCGGTGCCGCGTCCGGCCATGCGCAGCGCTTCTTCCATCACGGTACGCATGCCGCGCTCGTCAATATCGCGCATGGTGAAAACCCCGATGCCGGCCCGCCGCACATTCTCTTTTTCGACGGCGTCGATGTCGCGCACTCCTACCAGCACGCAGTTCTCCGGCTTGACCTTGGGTGAGAAGTTGAAGATGTTGGCGAGTTCGGGAAGCCCCAAACCCATGGTCGCAGCCAGAGGCATACCGTGGACGTTCCCGCTGGGCGAGCTATCGGGGGTGTTGATGTCGGTGTGCGCGTCAATCCAGATCAAACCTATTTTCTGGTTTTGCCGGCGATAGAATTCGGCGACGCCGGCCACCGTGCCCGCCGCCACCGAGTGGTCCCCGCCCAGCACCAGCGGAATCATGCCGGCTTCCAGCGTCTTGATCACCAGCTCGGCGTTCTTGGTGCAGGTGGCGGTAATTTCTTTCAGATATTTGGCCGACGGATCGCCTGCCTTCTTCTGTTCCGCGATGGCCACGGAAATATTTCCCGCATCCTCCACCACATGCCCCAGTTCTTCCAGCCGCGCCTCCAGGCCGGCCACGCGCACGGCCGAGGGCCCCATATCCACGCCGCGGCGCGATTGTCCCAAGTCGAGCGGGACGCCAATCACCCGAATCTTTTTGGGAACGATGTTCGACGAGGATGCGGTGGGAGGCGTCATAGTTTCCGTTTCACCGCCGAGTCAGGAAATTCATTCACAATCCTCTTGAGTCCGTCTTTAAGTACGCCCACTTTCTCTTGCATTCTCGGCGCTCTCGGCGTACTCGGCGGTGAGGATTTCAGGGATACAACCTATTCAGCATCCGGGGAAACGGAATCGTCTCCCTCACATGCTCCAGCCCGCAGATCCACGCCACCACGCGTTCGATTCCCATGCCGAAGCCGCCATGCGGCACGCTGCCGAATTTGCGCAGGTCAAGGTACCACTTGAAGGCTTCCTCGGGAAGTCCGTGTTCATGAATCCGCTGCACCAGCAGATCGTAGGACGCCATGCGCTGCGATCCGCCAATGATTTCTCCGTAGCCTTCGGGCGCGAGCACGTCCACGCACAAGGCCAGATCGGGCCGCTGGGAATCAGGCTCCATGTAGAACGCTTTTACCTTCGCGGGATAGCGATGCACCATGACCGGCTTGTCGAACTGTGACGAAATGTAGGTTTCGTCTGGCGATCCCAGGTCCCCGCCCCACTCGAACTTGTTTTCGAGCGCGCCTTTGGCGTGAGCTTCCTCGAGCATTTTCGCGGCATCGTCGTAGGTGATGCGCGGGAATGGCGCCTCAACCTTCTCCAGCTTCGCGATATCGCGTCCGATGATCTGCAAATCGCTGCGCCGCCGTTCCAGACAGCGCTTCACCACAAAGCTGATCAAACCTTCCGCCAGATCCATGAGGTCGTTGAGATCGGCATATGCGACCTCGGGCTCGACCATCCAGAATTCCGTAAGGTGCCGCCGTGTCTTGGATTTTTCCGCCCTGAACGTCGGCCCGAACGAATACACCTTGCCCAGGGCCATGGCCGTCGCTTCGATATAAAGCTGCCCGGACTGGGTGAGAAATGCCTGCTCATCAAAGTAGTCGACCGGAAAAAGCGTCGAAGTGCCCTCGCAGGCAGCGGGCGTGAGAATGGGCGGATCGGTCAGGGTAAAACCGCGCTCATCGAAGAAATCGCGGCACGCCTTGATGATTTCCGCGCGCACCCGCAGAATCGACGCCTGGCGCTGAGAGCGTACCCACAAGTGCCGGTGCTCCATCAGGAATTCGACGCCGTGCTCCTTGGGGGAAATCGGATACGGATCGCTCTCGGAGACCCGCTGCACCACTTGAACTCCCGATACGTCGAGCTCGTACCCGCCCGGGGCGCGCTTGTCGGCCCGGACCTTGCCTTCGACAATCACGCTCGATTCCTGGGTCAGCCCTTTGATCGCGTCGAATACTTCGGGAGCCACGGCATTTTTCGGCACCACACCCTGAATCAGTCCAGAGCCGTCGCGAAATTGCGGGAAGAGCAGCTTCCCGCTTTCCCGCAGGTTGTAGAGCCAGCCCTGAATGGTGACGGTCTGCCCCTCATGCTTGCCGATATCGGAGATGGTCGTTACGGGACTTGACATAGGACTGTCGATAAAATCGGGCAATAGGGTGATTTGGTAATTGTGAAATTGAAACCCCCTGGCTCTCGCGGTTTTCAAATTACCCAATTACAAAATTACTCAATTTCTAAATCTCTAAAAGTCTCGCTCATCTTTTCCACCACGTTCACCTTTTCGTCCGCTTCAATTTCCAGCAGCAGGGGCGGCGTATTCGGCGCGGAGCGCAGCAATTCCATCGCTTCTTTCCAGTCGATGGTCCCGGCCCCCGGCCACAGGTGCGAGTCCCGGTCTCCGGCATTGTCGTGAACGTGCGTCGAATGGATGTGGCGTTTCAGGATTTCGAACGCCTCCGCCACGTTGCTCATGATATGGGCGTGGCCGAAGTCGAAACATACGCCCACGTCGTCGAAGTGCGTAATCTGGATAAACTCCACCAGTTTGTCCGGCGTGCACAACTCGTTGGGAATATTCTCCAGCAGGATGCGCACTCCCAGCGGCTTGGCAAACGCCCGCAAGTGCTCAATCGAAGTCATGGCCGCCTCGAACTTGCGGTCGTCAAAGGACTCGCCGCTGGTTCCCAGGTGCTGCACCAGGAAGCGAAAAGGAATCTGCTCGGCGACTTCAATGGCCCGCTTGATCTCGTCCATGGCCTCGATGCGCTGGGCCCGGTCGGTGGCGGCCACATTGACCGGCGGCGCGCCGGTGCGGCCTCCTTCGTAATCGGCGTACATGGGCGAATGAATGGAGTGCAGCGGCACGGTGCTGTTCTGAAACCAATCGGCAATTTCGCGCACATGCTGTTTGCGATTGGCGTAGTCGAGGTGCTGGCGAGCGGCAAAGATTTCAATGGCCTGCGCCCCGCCCCGCACTAATCCGTCCAGTAAGCCGGGGTGCAGCCGTTCTTTCACATACACGTAAGTGGACATTGCCTTATGCATGATCGTTCCTGTTCACTCCCCAGACCGCGGAGGCGAAAGTGTCCTCACCTGCCTTACGCCAACCTAAAATCCTACTGCTCTTCCATTATTTCGTTTGTCGCTTGCGCCCAAACGGTCTCCACGTTTCGGGTCTACCATGATGCACTCGCCATCGCTCCAGTATGGCTCACGCACTCCTGAATCCATCTCTCCGAACTCGACGTGATGGCCCATGCTCTCCAGCCTTTTGACGATGTCTGGGGAGAATCCTTCCTCCACGCTGGCCACGTCCGGAAGCCACTGCTGATGAAAGCGAGGCGCATCCACCGCCTCCTGGATGTTCATGCCGTAGTCAACCACTCCCATCAAAATGTTGGCGACCGTGGTGATGATCCTCGGGCCGCCGGGAGAGCCCAACACCAGAAACAGCTTTCCATCTTTCAATACGATGGTGGGCGCCATGGCGGAAAGCGGACGCTTGCCCGGCCCGATCGCATTGGCGGGCCCCTGAATCAGGCCGAACATGTTGGGAACGCCCTGCTTGGAGGCGAAGTCGTCCATCTCATCGTTCAGCAGGAAGCCCAGCCCTTCGGCCGTGACGCGCGAGCCATAGTCGTCATTCAACGTGGTGGTAACGGCGACCGCATTTCCCTCGGGATCGACCACTGAGTAATGAGTCGTATGGTTGGGTTCGGACCAAGCGCCGGGCGGAAAATGCGCGGCAGCGTCCTGTTCGAGCTGGCTGAAGATTGCGGGGCGGCGCAGATCTTTACTCGGGCTGGCGTGCGCCGGATCAATCGATTCCCTCCAGGCTGCGCCATAGCGCTTGTCGATCAGCTGGGCCACGGGAATTTTGGAAAAGTCCGGATCGCCCAGGAACTCGGCGCGATCGAAGAACGCGCGCTGAAAGGCTTCCAGGGTCAGGTGGACGGCTTGGGCCGAGCGGAATTTCTCCAGGTTGTAGCCTTCGAGAATGTTCAGGATCTCGATCAGCGTGGTTCCGCCCGACGACGGCGGAGGCGCACTGATGATGTCGTATCCGCGGTACGATCCCCGCACCGCTTCGCGCTCCTTCACTTCATAATGTGCCAGGTCGCCCACCGTAATCAGGCCGCCGCCCTTCTGCAGGGACGCCGCCAGTTCGCGCGCCATCGCTCCATGATAAAAGTCATCCGGATCGGCAGCGATGCGTTTCAAAGTGCGCGCCAGCTCCGGTTGCTTGAACGTGTCGCCCGGCTTGTAATAGTTTCCATCGCGCAGAAAAATCCGCCGCGATTCGGGAAACTCGGCGAGATGCTTATCCTCGCGCAGGTCGCGGGCATCGGAAGCCGCCAGAACGAATCCCTCGGTCGCCAGTTTTATGGCCGGCGCCATCACCTGCTCGAGAGTCAGCTTGCCGTAGGTTTTTTGCGCGTACACCATGCCGGCGACCGACCCCGGCACTGCAATCGCGCGAGAGCCGACGATGCTGGCATCCTCAATGACATTCCCCTTGGCATCGAGATACATGTTCGCCGTGGCCGCGGCCGGCGCTTTTTCGCGATAGTCGATGAAGTGCGTCTTGCCATCCGCAAAACGGACGAGCATGAATCCGCCACCGCCCAGATTCCCCGCCTGGGGATGCACCACCGCCAATGCGAAACCAACAGCGACACCGGCGTCCACGGCATTGCCGCCCGCGCGCATCATCTGCACTCCAGCACGCGAGGCCAACTGGTGGACGCTGGCCACCATGCCGCGAGGCGCTTCGACCGGCACCAGGCGTGCCCCGAAGCTGCGCGGGGCGCCTGATATCAAGATCAGCAGAATGAATAACTTGCAATGAGATCGCATGGGGTAAGACGACTAGAGGCTAGCCCAGCGGGAGAGTGCGAGTCAAATCGGCAAAAGGACAAGCCGGGACAGATTCGAGTACATGTGACCTATCTGGCGGTCATGCGTCCAAATACCGCGTCCGGAATCGATTGCAGCCGCGATCACCTGCATCAGTCACACGGCAAGGAGCTCTTCATGGAAACTGAAATTGGAATGGAAATTCTGCCCGACAAACTTCGGTCCCACGGCTTTCGGCGGGTTGCCGCACCGTGGCATACGGTGATGGTGCTCGCCTTGATCGCGACCCTGGCGTACTTCGGAAAGCTGCGCGCGGATCAGGTGCGCGTCGTGCTGAATCCAGATCGCATAACCATTTACGAGCGCACAATTTTGTTCCAATGGCTGATGCTCGGGGTCGTGCTGCTTGGGGTGTGGCTCAATGGCACGTCATTGTTCGAGGTCCTGGGCGGGCGGTGGCGCTCCGGCCGTCAGTTTCTCCGGGACTCCGGGATCGGACTGCTATTCCTGATCGCATCGATCATGGTCACTTCCATCCTTGGTCCTCATGGCGGCACAGGCGATCAGGCAACCCAGTTTCTTCTTCCGCAAGGCAAGATCGAGATGGTGCTCTGGGTCGCGCTCTCGATCACAGCCGGCGTTTGCGAGGAAGCAGTTTACCGGGGTTATTTACAGAAACAATTCATGGCGTTGACCAAGAGTGTCCCGGCCGGCATCGTTTTTCCCGCGCTCGCATTCGGCGTGGCTCACTCTTATCAGGGCTTGGCCCGGGCTTCTCTGATCGGAGTAATGGGAGTGATGGGCGGCATTCTGGCCTACTGGTGCAGCAGCGTGCGCCCGGGAATGATCGCGCACGCTTTGCAGGACGTGCTTGGGGGCTTGGTCAGACACTAGTTTGAGGGGCCGTCTCCCGAGTCAAACCTTCTTCGCGCGGCGAGACTTGGGCTGCAGGCGTTTTGTCGCCTTAGTCCTGCCAGTTCTGGGGCTCGCAATTCTGGCCTTCGCCGCTACCATCCGGTACGACTGCTCGATCAAGTCTTCTACCTCGGTCCAAGGCAAGACATCCAGGCGCTTGAACGATACCCATTTGTAGCGGCCCACGTAGGGTGCCGGAACAATGTCCTCGTGCTCCACCAGTTCGGAGAATTTCTCCGGCGTGCACTTAAACATCAATCTTTGTGGCACCGAGCTGAGAGAAAGCAGGGCGAAGATCTTTCCACCTACCTTGAAGCATAGATCGTCTCCCCACTGCAGGTTCTCGGTCGCATGCGGGAAGGAAAGGCAGAAGCGCCGGATGGGTTCAACACTCATTGTGTTTGAAAATCTGAACCGAACGCAGACGGGAATTTCACATCTACAAATCAGCCACAGATCTCCACGGATCTCACGGATAAACCTTTATCGTAGTTTCTTGATCCAAAGATCCGCGCAAATCCGCGGCGCTCTTGCTCATACCTGTTCCCGCGCCTCGCCCAGGGTCACGCTGACGTCCATCTTGTTTTTCCCGCGATAAACGGTGATCCGCACCGTGTCGCCGGCGCGGTGATTGTTCATGACCTGGCTGAGGTCCTGCTGGTCCTGAACCTCCTGGCCATCAATGGCAACGATCAGATCGCCCCCGATCATGATGGGAAGATTGCCGATGTAGGCGCGCTCGGTGCCGCCATGCAGGCCGGCGCGGTCGGCGGCGCCGCCCGACACCACTTGCACGATCAGCAGTCCGCTGTCGGCCGCCAGGCCCAACTGGTCCGCCAGTTCGGGCGTGATGGGGATGGTGCGTACGCCCAGCGCCGGCCGTCGCACCCGGCCCAGGGTCATCAGGTCATTCAGCACGGCTTTGGCGGTGTTTACCGGGATCGCAAAGCCAATGCCCGCGCTCTGCCCGACATTGGAGGCGATCAGCGTATTGATGCCGATCACTTCTCCGTGCCAGTTGAGCAGCGGGCCACCGGAGTTGCCGGGGTTGATCGCCGCATCGGTCTGGATGGCTTCATCGATCTGCATCCCGTCCGGTTCTTGCACCGGGCGGATCGAACTGATGATACCGCGGGTCATGGTGCCGGAAAGGCCGAAGGGATTGCCGATGGCATAAACTTTTTGTCCGACCTGCAAATTGCGCGAGTCGCCCAGCACCATGGGCGTGAGCCCCGGGCCCTTGATCTGGATCACCGCCAGATCGTGCGAGCGGTCGGTCCCTACCACCGTGGCCCGGTACTTTTTGCGGTTGTGCAGAGTGACTTCCACCTGGCGGGCTTCGGCGATCACGTGATAGTTGGTCAGAATGTGACCTTCCTTATCGATAATGAAGCCCGAGCCCTGGCCTTCCTGGGGCACCAGGCCGTAGAAGAAATCGAAGGTCATGGCGCGGGAAGTGATGTTCACCACCGAATCGATGTTCTTGCGATAGACCCCGATGTTGTTCTGCTCTTCGGCATCGAGCGACTCGCCTGAAGCCGCCTCGGTAATCTCAACTTTACCGATGGGACGACTGAACCAATTCGCGGGATGCATGGAGCCGGAACGATACGTGGTGAAGTAAAAGAACGCGCCGGCAAAGATCACCGCCAGCACAAGGGGACGCAGCAGCTTCATAGTTCGAGACCCATAGTCGAAAGACTAGATTTTAAAGCCATGGCCCTTCGTAGCGCCGGCGGTGCTATTTTGATGCTTCTTTTTCCAACTCGGCGTAAATTGTCTTCACCTGCCGCTGGGTTCCATCCAGCGATCCTGAATTGTCAATGACATAATCGGCAGCTTTGATTTTCTCATCATCGGGCAGTTGAGCCGCCATGCGGCGCGTGACTTCGCGGCGCGCGGTTTCCTGATCCACTTTCAACCGATGCGCCCAGCGCTCAATACGCTGCTCCGGCCGGCAGGTCACCACCACCAGGCGATCAAAGCCTGTTGCCATGCCGGCCTCGAGAATCAAGGCGGCCTCGACCACGGCAACGGCATGGGGATCGCGCCGGCTTACCTCCGCCATCCACTCCTCTTGCCGGCGAACCACGGCAGGATGGACGATCTGATTCAGCTCCTGCACGCCAGAAGGCTGGTTGGGGCCACCGAAAGCCAGTTCGGCCAGGCGGGCGCGGTTCACGCTGCCGTCCGGCTGCAGGATGCCAGAACCGAAACGAGCCACCACCTGCTGGTAAACCGCCTGGCCAGGCTGCATGAGCTGGCGAGAGATCTCGTCGGCCTGGATCACCTGGGCGCCGTGGGCGGCGAGCATCTCGCCCACCACGGACTTGCCCGAGGCGATGCCTCCGGTCAACCCGACCTTAAGCACTTCGGGCATGCTCCGCCGCCCGGGCGGGCGGGCGTGAGCCCCTCCGCATGCGGGCTGCCTTCACGGTATTGGACATCAGCATGGCGATGGTCAACGGGCCTACTCCTCCCGGGACGGGCGTGATGGCTCCCGCCACCTCGGCCGCGTTGGGATGCGCATCGCCCACCAGGGTCGACCCTTTGGCGCGGAAGCTTTCCTCGCGCTTCGCATTGCCCGCGAAAAGCCGGTTAAACTCCGCCTGCTCCGTCACCTTGTTCATGCCCACGTCGATCACCGTGGCCCCGGGTTTCACAAAATCGCGGGTAATCATTCCCGCGCGTCCGATGGCGGCCACCAGAATATCGGCTCGCCGGCATACGCCGGGCAGGTCCCGGGTCTTGGAGTGGCAGACGGTCACGGTGGCGTTCGCATTGATCAGCAGCATGGCGGCGGGCTTGCCCACGATATCGCTGCGCCCCACCACCACCGCCTCCTGACCCGCGACCGGAATATGGCTGCGCTGCAGAATCTCCATGACGCCCGCCGGCGTGCAGGGGACGAGTCCCAGGCGCTGGGTGGAGAGAAATCCCACGTTGACGGGGTGAAAGCCGTCCACATCCTTGGCCGGATCCACCGCCATCAGGATTCTCTTGGAGTCGACCTGCGGCGGCAGAGGCAACTGCACCAGGATGCCGTCGATCTCGTCGCGCCGGTTCAGTTCGAGGACCAGCTCCAGCAACTCGTCGGTAGAAATCGTGTCCGGCGGAGTGAGCTTTTCGCTGTAGATGCCGACTTCCTCGCAACTCTTCACTTTTCCGCGAACGTAGATTTCGGAAGCCGGGTTGTGGCCGACCAGCACCACCGCCAGGCCGGGGCGCAGGCCGGCGGCGGCCATCCCCGTTACCTCAGAAGCGACCTCCGCCCGAATTTCAGCGGCGATTTTGTTGCCGTCGAGAATAATGGCAGCCATGAACCTCGCCTCCCCTGGCCTTTATCGTAAATCATTCCCGCGAGAAAGAACTTTACCGCAAAGGACGCAAAGAAAGGCCGCAAAGATCGCAAAAGAGAAAGACCTGCCATTTTTCTTTGCCATCGTTGCGGCTTGTCTTTGCGCCTTTGCGGCTAAGGCTTTTGCGACTGTTGTCCCCCAGCCTCAAAAGCGTAGAATCCCCCCATGATTCCTCAAGACCTGCTCGACATCCTGGTCTGCCCAGTCTGTAAAAAGCCGCTGGCGCTGCAAGACGAAGGAAAGAGTCTGAAGTGTTCCGAGTGCCGCCGGGTCTACCCGATTCGGGATGGAATCCCGATTATGCTGGTTGACGAGGCCGTTACCGATCCTTCCTGAGACGTATTGTGTCATCCCAGTTCGTCCCATAACGACACAACGTGTCAATAATGGGAATCCCTGATATGGCCCGTTCGTGCCACACCAAATCAGTCTGCTGGCCGCATCAAAAGGTTTAGGCGCGCTGCAACTTACCGCAGAGTAAGGGGTTTAAGAAACTAAACCGCCGCTGCTTACGTATAGGAACAAAGCGGCTTGGGTGCGGCACGAAAATTGCATGCAACGTTCATAGCAGGCAGCGAGTCTAATAGATAAGGAAATACGGGTCGGAGGTGATAACGACCATGAAAGAACGATTCTCCAGTACTGAATTGACGGCTCTGCGAAATGACCTTCTGCAGGGAGGTCTAATCGATTCGCGCGAGGCCGCTGAACTCCTGCAGGTTTTCCTCATGGGCCGTGGCTACGGGGTGTCGCCTCAAGCAGCCATGGACGCCGTGGGCCGGGTTGAGATGTCAGGCTGCTCCATGCCGGTGCTGCAGAGAGAACTGGAGGGTCTGGCGCTGGTCATGTAAGCGGTGACCATGAGTACGTAAGAAATCTGCGGGGGCCTCAGAACCAAGCCGTTTCCCCGCGAGGTGAGTAACAAGAATGAGCCGGGCCAACCAGCCCGGCGTTTTTGTTTTTGGAGTGCAGCTTGTAGCTTTTAGCTCTTAGCCTTTAGCTCTTAGCTTGAACCCCGGGGAACGACGGTGTGCAGAAGCCATGGGACTGAGCTAAGAGCTAAAGGCTAACAGCTAAAAGCTCTCTTCACTCGTACCGCAAACTCTCCACCGGGTCCAACTTTGCCGCCTGGGCGGCTGGGACCGTTCCAAAGATCACACCTACAAAGGACGACACCAGGATGGCCACGATCGCGGACAACCCTGAAATCGGAATGCGGTACTCGGTCAAAAAACGTACGGAATAAGGAATGGCCAGGCCGATGACCACCCCGATCAGCCCTCCGACCAGGGAAATGGCTACGGCTTCCGCCAGGAACTGAACCCGTATCTCGCGGTTGGTGGCGCCCAGCGCCTTGCGAATGCCAATTTCGCGGATGCGCGAGCTGACCGTCGCCAGCATGATGTTCATGATCCCAATGCCGCTGACCAGCAGCACCACGGCCGCCACCAGCAGCAACACCAGGGTCAAGGCATTGGCGGTCTTTTCCGCCAGTACGACCAACTGCGTGAGATTCATGACGTTGTACACCGACTCGGCCCGGTGCCGGCCCTTGATGACCCGGCGGATCTGCTCCGTGGCCGGTTCGACCATCGAAGAATCGGCGGTCGAGAAATAAATCTGCTTCACGGTGGGAGTGTCGGTGAAGTAGCGGCTGACCGTGTAGGGAATCAGCATGGTGTAGTCGACGACTTCGGTTTGTCCAAAGGTGTCCACCCGCTCCCGGAAGGTGCCCACAATGGTGAAAGGCAGGCCGCTGAGCTTGATGATTTTGCCGATGGCTTCTTCCTGCGATCCGTAGAGCTCTTCAGCCATTTTCTGGGTAATGACGCCGACTTTGTTGTGCTCCTGCTCGTCCTTGGAGTCAAAGAACCTGCCGGTGACGACCACCAGGTTGCGCACGATTTTGTAGTCGGGAAAAACCCCGAGCACGGAAATGTCGCGTTCCTTGCCGCCACCCACGGGAATGCGTTCGCCGAGCGGGACGACGGGTGAAGCCGCGACGATGCCCGGCACCTCTTCAAGCGCCGCCTGCATGTCGTCGATGGTCAGCGGGTCCGGCGTGACATTGGCGATGCGCTGGCCCCCGCTCTGGTATTCGGCCTCAATCTGGTTGGTGCCGATCGATTGGATCTGCTGCAGCACATACTGCTTGCCGGTCATGCCGATGGTGACGACGAGGATCAGGGAGGCAGTGCCGATCACCATGCCCAGCGCGGTCAGCGCGAAACGGACCTTATTGCTGCGGAAAGTCTCGTAGGCGAAACTCAGGACCTCGCCGTACACCATCTTGGGCGGACGCCGTTCCGGCGCGGTGGTAGTGGAGGTCGCCATGCGTCTTAGGTTAGATGCTAGCCGCAATGGTCCCGAGGCGCAATTCCCTCACCCAAGCCGCCTGTCTTCAGCAGGCCGTGTCATCCCGAGCAGAGCCCAACGATTCGCGTGCGGATCGTTGGGCTCAGTCGAGGGACCCCTGCCGGACCACGGACCCATCAGCTCATCGGGGTCCTTCGACCCCGCATCTGCGTTCGCAAGCGAAGGCAGGCGCTGCGCTCAGGATGACACGACGAGAGCTACCATGAGTTCTCTGAACCGGCGACGCTGCGCTCTTGCTAACCGGGCGGCCCGGCGGCGCCCCGGGCGTAATAGGCGGCTTTGCCCGGTTCCAGCTTCCGGCCCTTGGCGCTGAAAATACGGAAGCGCGCCAGCCGCGCCCTTTGTAGAGCAAACTGCAGCGTCGTCTGGAGCACTCCTAAGCCATAGGTCACGCTGCGGCGGAAGTTGATGGAAGACGCTTCCTCGAAATATTTGGTCGGGCACGATACCTCGCCAATGCGGAACCCGAAATTCACGCATTGCGCCAGCACCTGGTTATCGAAGACGAAGTCGTCGGAGTTCTCGAGCAGCGGGAGGTCCAGCAATACCTGGCGGCTGAAGGCGCGATACCCGGTGTGATACTCCGACAACTTGATCCGAAGAAACAGATTTTCGAACGCGGTCAGGAAGCGATTGGCCACGTATTTGTAGAACGGCATGCCTCCGTGCAGTGCCTGGCCGCCGATGATGCGCGATCCCAGCACCACATCGTAAACCCCGTAGGCCACCATGCTGGCCATGGCAGTCACCAGCAGCGGCGTGTACTGGTAGTCGGGATGCACCATGATGACCACGTCCGCGCCCGCGGCCAGGGCCTCACGATAGCAGGTCTGCTGGTTGCGTCCGTAGCCGTAGTTCTGGTCATGCACAAAGAATTGCAACCCCAGCTGGGCGGCGATGTCGACGGTGCGGTCGGAACTGTGATCGTCCACCAGAATCCGGATATCGACGAGTTCGGGCAGTTCCGCCACGGTAGCGGCGAGGGTCTTCTCCGCGTTATACGCCGGCAGAACCACGGCGATGCGCTTCCCATTAATCATGGACGATCATCATAATCTCACATCAGCCCGCTTCGGCTTTTGAGTGTGTGGGATGACTCCTGACTGTGTGAAACCGGGTCTTCGACCCGGTCGAGCGGTGCGCAGCACCGCTGGGGGCGGGATCGACAATCAGGCCGCGGCCCCTTGGGCCGCATGACCGGGTCGGAGACCCGGTCCCACACATACTGGGATGGCTCCTGCTTGGTCCCTTTGTTGATAAAATACACTCAGACTCATGGCTGACAAACGTACTCTATTTGAGAAAGTATGGAACGAACACGTAGTGAGTTCGCCGCCCGACCGGCTGCCCCTTCTCTACATCGACCTGCACCTGGTCCACGAGGTCACTTCGCCGCAGGCCTTTGACGGCTTGCGGGCGGCCGGGCGCCGGGTGCGCCAGCCTAATCGGACCGTCGCGACCGTCGACCACAATATTCCGACCGAGCCGCGCGGCACTCCCATCACGGATCCGATCGCCGCCCTGCAGATCCAGGCCCTGCAAAAGAATTGTAAGGATTTCGGGGTTCCGTTGTTTGACATGGACTCGCCCAACCAGGGCATCGTGCACGTCATCGGCCCCGAACTCGGACTGACCCAGCCGGGCATGACCATCGTTTGCGGAGACAGCCACACCAGCACGCATGGCGCGTTTGGCGCGCTGGCATTCGGCATTGGCACATCCGAAGTCGAGCATGTGCTGGCCACGCAATGCCTGACCCAACGCAAACCGAAAACCATGCTGATTGATGTCCGCGGATCGTTGCCCGAGGGCGTGACCGCGAAAGACCTGGCGCTGGGCATCATCGGACAGATCGGCACTGACGGCGCCACCGGACACGTGATTGAGTATGCCGGCGAAGCTGTCCGCGGCCTTTCCGTGGAAGGCCGGATGACGCTGTGCAACATGAGCATCGAGGCCGGGGCCCGCGCCGGCATGATCGCGCCCGACGAAACCACTTTCGCCTATCTGAAGAATCGACGCTTCGCTCCGCACAACGGAAACTGGGAGAAGACGGTGGCGCACTGGCGTACCCTGCCTTCCGATCCGGGCGCGCGGTACGACAAAGTCGTCGAAATCGATGCCTCGAAGCTGGCCCCGTTCGTGACCTGGGGAACGAACCCCGGCATGGTGGTCGCCGTCAGCGGCCGGGTCCCGGAACTGAGCGACCTGAAGACCGAAGCCGATCGCAGCTCCGCCCGGCGCATGCTCGAATACATGGGGCTTGAACCCGGAACCCGGGTTGAGGAAATTCCAGTGGACCGCGTTTTCATCGGTTCCTGCACCAACTCGCGACTGGAAGACTTGCGCGCCGCCGCTCGCGTGGCCCGGGGGCATCACGTGAGCGCGAAAGTTCGAGCCATGGTGGTGCCGGGATCGCAGGCGGTGAAGCATGCCGCCGAGCAGGAAGGCCTTGACCGCATCTTTCGGGAGGCCGGCTTTGAATGGCGCGAGTCCGGCTGCTCCATGTGCCTGGGCATGAACCCCGACATCCTGCAACCCGGCGAGCGCTGCGCGTCCACCAGCAACCGCAATTTTGAAGGCCGCCAGGGCCGCGGCGGACGCACCCACCTGGTGAGTCCGATGATGGCAGCCGCCGCCGCCATCGCCGGGCACTTTACCGATATAAGAAACTGGAAATTCAACAAGTAGCGGAGAACCGAATGCAACCCTTCCGCAAACATAAAGGCAAAGTCGCCCCGCTGCATCGCGCGAACATCGATACCGACCAGATCATCCCCAAACAATTCCTGAAGCGAATCGAGCGCACCGGCTTTGGCGAATTTCTGTTCTACGACTGGAGCCGCACCAAGGACGGTTCGCAGGACCCGTCTTTTTCCCTGAACCAGCCGCGCCAGAAGGGAGCCAGCATTCTGGTGGCCGGCAAGAACTTCGGCTGCGGCTCGTCGCGCGAACACGCCGTCTGGGCGCTGGAAGACTTCGGCTTCCGGGCGGTGATCGCGCCCTCGTTCGCCGATATTTTTGCCAACAACTGCGTTAAGAATGGCGTGCTGGCTTTGGTCCTGAAGGAAGAAGAGGTCGAGGAAATCGTCCGCCGCGCCACCGAACTGCCGAACTACCAATTGGCCATCGACCTGGAGGAGCGCAAAGTCCACGACGACCATGGGCTCTCCGCCACGTTCGAGATCGACGACTTCACCCGGCACTGCCTGCTCGAAGGCCTCGACGACATCGGACTCACGCTGAAACACGAAGAGGACATAACAGCCTACGAAGCGCGGCATCCGGTTTCGCAGAAGATTGTGTAGGGCGGACGCCCCACACACACCTGAACTAAACCGGCGGCCCGGGCGGCGCGCCCGACAATTTCAGCTTGGGCGTGTTCTGCGCCGGATTCTGCAAGAACAAAGTGATCTCGTGATCCAGCTGTTCGATCACTGGACCGCGGGTTGCGCTCTTCCTGGCGACGCTCTGTACCTCGCGCACTCCGGCCAGGGCCGCAGCGCGCACCTCGGGCGTGGCCTCGGAATTGGCCGCCAGGACCATCAACTGCTCGGCAACTTCGGTTTGCACCGCGCCCGCAAGGTCCCGTTCCGCCGGGGTTTTGGCAGCACCGGAAAATGCGGCCGCCACCAGCGCGGAAACCACGCTCCCCGGCGCAGGAAACCGGCTGTCTTGCCCGGAGATCACGGCCAGCCTCTGCATGCGTCCGGGATCGAGCAGCCCTCCGGCGACAATCTCCGCCACGGCGCGCGCTCCATCCTGCGGACTGAAGAGATACCCGGCGGACGACGCGAAGCGCTCGGCATCCGCATCGCGGTTCTCGGTGGGCGCCAGCGCCTTCCACACTTCCGCCGAGACGTTCAACTGGGAAGGATTTAACGCCGAGAGCACCAGTCGCAGAGCCTCCTTCTGACTCTCAACCGGCCAGATGATGATCGGCTGCTGCCCGTCGCCGGCGAGCGAGAGCGGAACCTCGGCGCTGCCGATTACATTGATGGCGGCTCCCAGCGCGTAGCGATGAAACAGATAGACCAGCGGCAGCCGCGAAGTGAACATCGAATTGGGCTCGCCCGGCCGCAGCATGCGCGGGCTGTAGTGCGCCAGCAGCGCATTCCGGACGCGCAGAACTTCCTTCAGCGAGGTCACCGGATCGGGACCGTCGTCGTAGGAATTCCAGCGCGGATCGGCGGTGTTTCCCCAAACGATTCCCTTTGCGATGGCGCCTTTCACGATGGCGTCCCGGCGAGTGCCTTCTTGCGCGTTGCTGCCCGGCTTGCCCTGGCTGTAGCCCCACTCGATGGCAAAGCGATCGTAGCTCCCCGTGCCCTGCATGTAAGCGTCGGAGAGATCGGCCGTGCCGTCGGCGCGGATCGTCACCCGGGGCGCGAAGTAGTCCATCACCGACCCCCGTCCGTACGTGCTGGCCACAAAGTTGTGGTCCAGGCCAAGCACGTGGCCCATTTCGTGGCAGGTCAGCAGCGCCAGGCGCTGCAGCATGACCTGTTCTTCGCTGGTTTTGGGATCGAGGTTGTCCAGGGCGGCAAAGGCATCGAGCGCCGGTTCGCTGTTGTCGCGCCCCGAGGGCATCACCGATTCCCAATAGTTATTGACGGTGCGCATGCGATGCGAATCCAGTTGCACCACGGCGTGAATGATCTCGGCGGTGCGCGGGTCGACGTGGCTCTGCCCCACCGACCATCCCCGGCCCGAGCGGTTCGTCCACTGAATGGTGGGATAGCGGATGTCCATCGGGTCAGCACCGTCGGGTAGGTCCTCAATGCGCAGCGCGTTCCTGAATCCCGCCTGCTCGAACGCCGCATTCCACCACAATGCCCCCATTCGCGCCGCCGAACGCATCGGCTCGGGAATGGCGCGGTCGAGATAAAACACGATCGGCTTCACCGGCTCGCTGATCGCGGCTTTGGGATCTTTCTTCTGCAGGCGCCAGCGGTTCGCCAGGTAACGGGTGATCGGTTGATCGTAGGGCTGGGAGAAGTCCTGGAAGCTTGTGCTGCTGAATCCCACCCGGGGATCCTGCTCCAGGGGCTGGAATCCGGGCGCGGGCAGGGCCACGAACGAATGGTGCTCGCGGATGCTCAGGGAATGCGGATCGGGCTGGTTCAGATCGCTCTCGGAATCGGTGGCGAAGGTCAGCAGCGCTTCCACCTCCGTGTTGAGGGGAAAGCTTCCGGTGTGTTCCAGGTCAATTACGCTGCGGTCTTTGTCGAGGCGCCAGTCGGCTGCCTTGGACGACTGCTCCCGCACCACCACGCCGCCCACGGCGCGCGACGGCCGGCGCAGTTGGGAGAGCAGGTCAAAGGCGTCCCGGAGCAGCAGGGCGTCAGCGTCCACCAGCACCGTGCCATCACGTTCCGCTTCGACCGGCAGTGAGGCCAGCACGGACGTCGGGAAACTATCTTCCACCGAGTGCTGCAACTCGGGCGTGCCGTTCGGAGCGAGGAAGCCGCTGTTCTCCTCAATCACCAGAACGCGCATCCCCACCCTGCGGAAACGGCATACCGAACCAGCTCCGAAGGAACTGCGGTCGGCGAAGGCCTCGATCGAACCGATGCCGCTGCCCAGTCCGGTGAAGTAGAGGAACTCGCCCTGGAGCGCGGCCGGCGAGAGCTCGAACAAAATGTCGCCCTTCTTCTCGTCCCAGTAGTAGGGGAAAAAGCCCTCGTGTCTTTCCAGTCCCGCAATGCGCGCCGCCAGGCCGGACCCGTCGCCGCCCGGCTTGGCCGATGTCTGGGCAGGGGCACCAGCCGAGATGCCGATGATGAGCACGATCAAAGGGAGCCAAAGGTGGAGTCGTTGCATAGGCTTTGTCTTATACATCAGCGCACGCGGTTGCTCAAACCTGCAACCAGACCAATCATGTGCCGCGAAGGCGGAGCGCGTCCGGCCAGATAGCAGAGTTACAATTTAAGGGTGCGTAAGCCGATGAAGTTGAATCCCCAACCGTCGGGTGCCCATGAAACAAAACGATCATAAAAGAAGTAGTAGATGGCGAACGAGACACAGAACAAATGCGCACACCTACCCTGTCGTTGCAAGTTCCGGCCGGCCAGAAGTATTGCGGAGACGCCTGTCGCGATGCCGGTAAGTAGGACGTAGAGATCGCGTGCCAGCGCGGTCATTCCGCCTGCCCTCTCCCTTGATGTCTGGGCACCTGCGGTGCGTAAGTCAGGGCCATTCTTTCGCCCCGCCGAGGCTCGCAATTCGAGGTTCACTCACGGCTTACGCCGTGTGCGGTATTCTGACGCCGCTTGGCTTAAATCCGCGGCTTTTGCTCCACGGAATTACCAAATTGCTGGTCTCAGAACTTGCCCAGCCGGATTCGCACCACCGCCGGTTGATCCTGGTGGAAGTTCAGGCCCCGATCCGTCTCGTCGCCGTTCCACAGCCGGGCGGCCTTCCAGACTCCGTTCTCGTACGCGCCTTCCTCGGCGGAGAGAATCTGCATGCGCAATCCGGGCAGCCGTCCGGGAGCGTGAAAACTCACGCTGGCGTCAATCCCCGTCACCAGGAATTCATCCGGCCCGAGTTGCGCGACCAGGGCAGCGCCGTGAGCGTCGCTGGTCCCCGGCGGCCGGCGGCCGTCGGGTTGGGGGAAGCCATACGAAACGGTCGCCTGCCAGGCGCCGAAGTCCAGCTCCTGGGACGCTTGTCCCGGCTCTTCCACCGCGGTCTTCAGCTTGCCTTCAAAATTCAGCCGGGCAATCTCCCGGCTCATCGGCCCGAGCAGCGCAAAGTTGCGCGCATGCGCTTTGCTGGGTTCATCTCCCAGCAGGTTCCAGCCACTCTGGTCCACGCCGAAAGGAGAGAAGCCGATTCCCCCATTGCCCAGCGCGTGGAAGAGAAACTTGGCAAAGTTGTCGTTTCTTCCGGTCTCTGGAATCCACAGCGGATTGTCGGGCCGGCGGTAGGCGCGAATTGTGTCCAGATAGAAACCAGAGTCAGCGGCGTAGATGTCGGGGCCGATCATGTCGACAGCAGGAGCCAGGGCGCGCCACAGGCCTACCAGTTTCTGCACGGCCCCGCCGCTGGGATACTGGATGCCGGGAATGGCCATGCTGCGCTCGGGAAGCTCGGCGGGCGGATAGCTGATCCAGACGTTGATATAAAGCGGAATCGCGAACTCAGCCTTGCCGGCAGCGGCGATTTCGTTGACGTAGCGCGCCTGATGGTAGGCCTGGAACATCTCGTCGGCGTCGGCACCGAAAACCTGGCTCCAGGTGCCGGATTCCTTATGGACAATTGCCAGCAGGTCGGCGGGAACGCGTCCGGCAAATGCGGCGTTCGCTTCCGGCGAAAAATCGCGCGCGCTGCCGATGATGCCGGATTCGTTTTCGACCTGGGCCAGCAACACGGTGTGCTCGTCGCTATCCAGCGCCTTGAGATGTCGCATCAGGGCCACAAACGCCGCTTTGTCCGCTTCCAGATTGGCCCGTGAGTTTGCCGAGAGCACGTCGATGGGTTCGCCATTGGCGTTGATTACACGCGGGAACCGCTTGACGTCGGTCTTGACCCACTCCGGAACATAGTGCATGTTGCCGTTTTTCCAGGTGCCGAACCACAGCAGCACCAGGTGCAGGTTATGTTCGCGCGCGCCCTTGACCAGTTGATCTACATTGGCGAAGTTGAACTGGCCGGGTTGGGCTTCCATCTGTTCCCAATACACCGGCGCTTCCACCGTGTTGGCGTGCAACTCAGCCAGCGACTTCCACACTTGCGGCAGCTGCGAGGGCCACGCACTGGAGTTATGAATCTGCCCGCCCAGAATCAGGTACGGACGCCCGTCAACCAGCAGCGCCCAGCGGCCATCCTTCTGAACCAGTTTGGGAGCCTCCACGGCAAAGCCGAGTGGAAAAGTTGTGCAGGCAAGAAAAAACAGAACCAGCAAACGGCGCAGTTGATGCATAAGGGCAACCTCGCGCCCACTATATGCGCGGCGCCGCGCCTGCCGCAACTTCAGGGGATTCCGCGTTCGCTTTAACTGGGCTCATCGGGCTGGAGACTGTAGTAAAACAGTAGTAGCCGGAGAGTTGGCCGAGTGGTTGATGGCACCGGTCTTGAAAACCGGCATACCCGAAAGGGTATCGGGGGTTCGAATCCCTCACTCTCCGCCATTCCTTGATTCGACTGCCCGGTGGGTCGGGCGGCGCCCGCTAACGCTTTTATCTCACCTGAGTCTAAAGGTTGGGGTTGAGGCGACGGCGAGCCCATGATGGAGATCGTCAGTCCGTTTTTCCGCGGAGTTGCGCTTGCGTTTGTTCTGTTTCCCTCACTCGTTCCGGCCCAAACTCCGCCGCCACCACCGCCAATCGCCATGAACGTCGGGGACCCGAGTGTCGACGGGTCCTTTCTCAAGCCTTACAAGAATGCGTGGAAAGTGGTTTACGCGTTTCCGGGAAAAGAGCCCTTCCTGGTGGGCACCTGGACCGATGAACTCTCCGCCGTGGAAATCAACGGACGCCATCTGCTTAAGCGAACCCAGATGGCTGACTACGCCAAATACAACATTGTGACCACCTACGTGAACGTATTTGAGCCGAAAACCATGGCTCCGGTCTCCATGGACTTCAAGCGAAGCGACACCGGCGAATGGGCACATCGGGATTTCGACGGCGCCCGGGTGAAATACCGGCGGGGAACTTCGAGCGATGACGCAAAGACCGACGCCGGACAGCTTGAGATGAAGCAACCGGTGTTCGATTACAACGGGGGGATGTACGGAGTACTGCTGGCTGCACTCCCGCTGAAAGAAGGACTGAAGGCGACTTTCCCCACGCTCTCAGAAGACCGCGACGAATTAGATTGGATCACGGTTGCAGTGGGAAAACCGGAGCTCGTGGATGCCGGTCCCGGCAGGCAGGTGATGGCCTGGCCGGTTGATACCGAGGGAAACTATGCCAACAAGAGCCACAGCATCTTCTGGGTCACCCGGGAAGCCCCCTACGTCATCAAGCTGGTGACCACGATTCCGACGGGAAAATGGGTGACGGTCACGATCAGCATGATCTGATATTTGCTCTCTTCATTGTTCCGCCGGTACTTCCTTTCAGCGCACAACCCCAAGGCGCCGATCAAGGCTGCGAATTTCACCGCGCGGGCTTTGATCCCGCCATCGCGACCTTTTCTGCGCGCGCCGAGGCAGGCCACGCGGTCCGCACATAACAACTCCCGGATGATGCAGTGTTTATGCGGGTTTCGTACGGGTTCTCATAGCAACCGAATGAACCTCGTCCAGTTTTCAGTATTCGTTTCACGCACGTCATCACAACTGCAAGTCAACATGAGTTCTGCTCAAGCGCATGTTCTGGAATGTCAGTTGCTCCCATGCATAGGTGCGATCTGGGAGAAGCCGAATGCAACACGCGGTGACAATGCAGCCTCAACAACGTTCCAGCAGTGTTTCGTTATGCCTGGATTCAACACTTTTCAGCTTGGGAGAGAATGTTATGAATCGATGTATGTCGATGTTAAGAGCGGCAGCCTTCGGGCTTGCCTGTCTGGGATTGATCGCCGTGAGTTCGAGCGGCGCATATGGCCAGGCCATCAGCGGCGACCTGGTCGGAACCGTGGTGGATTCGTCGGGTGCGGCCGTGGCCGGCGCAACCGTCAACGCGACCAACCTGGCAACCGGAGTCGTGACCAACACCGCGACCAACGGGACGGGCGGATACCATCTGGAGAATCTGCCGGTGGGCAATTATCGAATCACGGTCACGGCCGGGGGATTTCGTCCGATTGTGCAGCAGGTTGAAGTTGTGCTGAACAAGACGGGCACGTTGAACGCTACCCTCACGCCGGGCGCAACCAGCGAGACCATCGAAGTTTCCGGCGTGGCCGCGGTCATCGACACCACCACGGCACAGCTGCAATCCACCTACAACGATCGCCTTTCCCAGGACCTGGGAATCGCCGCCGCGGGCGGAACCGGCGCCGGGGTACTGAACCTTTCCCTCCTGAGCCCGGGAGTTGCACAGTCGAGCGCCATGGGCGCCGGTTCCGGGCCATCGGTGGGTGGTCAGCGCCCCTACAACAACAATTTCACGGTGGAAGGGGTGGACAACAACAACAAGGGCGTGACGGGATATCTCATCGTGGTGCCGAACGATGCGGTGGAGAGCTTTACTCTTCTGCAAAATCAGTTCAGCGCCGAGTTCGGCCACTCCTCCGGCGGTCAGTTCAATACCGTGATCAAGAGCGGAACCAACAGCTTTCACGGGATGCTGTATGAATATTTCAGGAATCGCAACCTGAACGCGGTGGATAACTTTTATGCTTTGCAGGGGCTCACGTCGAATCCTCGTTTCGACAGCAACCGGTACGGCGCTACGTTCGGCGGGCCGATCATCAAGAACAAGCTTTTCTTCTTCACCAATTTCGAGCGGCAGCCGATCGGGCTTACCGGAACCAGCGGAGGCGCGGTGCAGGCGCCCACGGCAACGGGGCTGACCGCCATCTCCGCCGACCCAAATCTCAGCGCCACCAACTTTGGCGTCTTCAAACAATTTGTTCCGGTGGGCGCGGCGCCGAGCGGGTGTTTGCCCTATAGCGGGGCGCCGGCGAATGGCACCTGCCCGGCGGGTTCAGTCGAGCTGGGAACGGCCTCCATCAGCGCTCCCGCGTTTGAAAATTTCGAGAACTTCGTCCAGAGCGTCGATTACAACATCTCAAACCGCGACCAGCTGCGCGCCCGTTACGTCTACAACAAGCTGGACGAGATCGATACTCAAGCCTCGCTGTCGGCCTTTTATACCAACCAGCCATTCCGCTGGAATCTCATCAACCTCAGCGAATACCATACTTTCAGTCCCAGTGTGGTTAATGAATTTCGGGTTGGCTTCAATCGCTATACCAACACTGTACCGGACGGCGGATTCAGCTTCCCGGGACTGGATGCGTTCCCCAACATTACGTTTAACGATCTGGGATCCGGTCTCAACGTGGGCCCAGACCCGAACTCGCCGCAATTCACCATTCAGAACCTGTATCAGGCAGTGGACAATATCAGCTGGAACCGGGGCAATCACAGCCTGAAGTTCGGCGTGGAGGGCCGCGTATATATTGCGCCGCAGCAGTTCACCCAGCGCAAACGCGGCGATTACACCTACAACACCACCCAGTTTTTCCTGGAGGATCTCTCTCCCGACAATTTCGGCGAACGCAGCAGCGGCGCGGTGACTTACTATGGCAACCAATCGGCTGTTTACTGGTACGCGAATGACAGCTGGAGGATACGGCCGCACCTTACCCTGAACCTTGGCGTCCGTTACGAATACACCACGGTTCCGCAGAGTGAAGGCCGGCAGGCTCTGAACGCTCTTTCCAACACGCCCAGCATCAATGTCTTCGCCATCAACCAGCCGCTGCTGTTCAGCGCTCCTAAGGCTCCCCGGAACAGCTGGGCGCCTCGGCTGGGGATCGCGTACTCTCCGGGGAACAGCGGCACTACCTCGATCCGCGCCGGGTTCGGCATGGCTTACGATGTGCTGTATGACAACATCGGCAGCCTGGCTGTTCCTCCCCAGGTGGGTTCGACCATTGACGTGCCCAGCGTGGTCCATCTGACTCCGAACTTTTTTGCCGGCGGGGCGCTGCCGGGCGGAGGCACCGGAATCAGCACTCTCGACGAAGTAACGGCCCGCGCCAATACTTCCAACTGGATACCGCCAAACCAGAAATGGCCATACTCCATCAACTGGAACCTCGGCGTGCAGCATTCGTTTGGCAAGGACTTCGTCGCCGAGGTGCGATATGTCGGCACTCGCGGGGTCCACCTCGACGTGCAGGACAGAATCAACGTCCAGGCCGTGGTCGACAAGACGCACTTCCTCCCGACGTATACGCAGGCGCCGTCGCAAGCCACTCTGGACGCCCTGCCCAACAACCTGTTTGCTCTGAGCTCGGGCGACAACTTCGTGCCGGCCTACGAGAACGCGGGTTTCCAAAGCAACATCGTGGCGGACCTGCCCATCGGCGATTCCTCGTACAATGGTCTGCAGAGCAGCCTGACGCGTCGCTTCAGCAATGGATTGATGTTTCAGGCGGCTTACACCTGGAGCCGGACCATTGACAACAGCACCGCGGACTTTCACTCCACCGATCTGACGCCGCGGCGCCCGCAGGATTTCCAGAACTGGGCGCCGGAGCGGTCGGTCTCGGCCCTTTCCCGTACCCACCGCTTCACCCTGGCGGCGGTGTACGACTTCCGGCCCTTCCAGGGTTCCGGCTGGCTCATGAAGAACGTGGTGGGGAACTGGTCGTTCAGTCCGGTGTACACCTACGAATCTCCTCAGTATGCGACGGTGCAGTCAACCACCGACTCAAACCTGAACGGAGACTCCGCGGGAGATCGCGCGATTCTGAACCCGGGCGGAATTGCCGGCACCGGATCCGGCGTCAGCAACCTGTGCAACAGCAGCCTGCCCGCCGGGCATTTATGCAACGGCGATCCGGATCCTAATTTTGATCCGAGTCCCTTCGTGGTCGGATATCTGGCAACCAATCCCAGCGCCCGCTATATCCTCGCCGCGCCGGGCGCACTGGCCAATACCGGCCGCAATACACTGGCGACCCGTCCGACCAACAACCTCGACCTCAGCGTGTTCAAGGATTTCGCGATCACGGAACGGATGAAGTTCCGCTTCGGCGCTGAATTCAACAACGTGATTAACCACACCCAACTCATTCCCGGGAGCAATCCTGGACAGGGGTTGGGAGTAAACGACGTTACCGCGTTCAATACTTTCGGCTCCAGCTACCAGAGCTACCTGACGCCGGGCGATCCGCACTTCAACAATCCGCGCTCGGTGTTTGCCAGCAACTCGCGCAGCATCGCCCTGGTCGCCAAGTTCATCTTCTGACCTTGGAAGGCGAGCCGGCTGACCTGCCTGATTGGGGCCCCTTTTGGGGCCCCGCATTTTTTTTGGATGTCTTGCTGGAAGGACGCAGTGGATGGTAGCGGTTCGCACGGCGACGCCGATTGACTCCCCCACGAACCCGGCCTAAGATCGCAATTCCATGATCGGCCAGACCTTTTCGCACTACAAGGTCACGGGCAAGCTCGGCGGCGGGGGCATGGGTGTGGTCTACAAGGCCGAGGACACGGAACTCGGCCGGTTTGTAGCCCTGAAGTTCTTGCCCGATGATGTTGCCCAGGATGCCCAGTCGCTGGAGCGTTTCCGTCGCGAGGCGCGCGCGGCTTCGGCCCTCAATCACCCCAACATTTGCACTATCTATGAAATCTCGCAGCACGAGGGCCGCTTGTTCATCGCGATGGAGTATCTCGAGGGCAACACCCTCAAGCATCTCATCGCAGGACGGCCGCTCAGCCAGGAACAAATCCTGGACATCGGGATGGAGATCGCCGCGGCCCTGGATACGGCACACAGCAAGAACATTGTCCACCGCGACATCAAGCCGGCAAACATATTTGTCACCGACCGTGGCCACGCCAAGGTGCTGGACTTCGGACTGGCCAAGATAGCGCTCAATCCCGCTTCGAGCGGCGAGACGCAAGCCACGGTGACCGGGACGCAACCCGAGCACCTGACCAGTCCGGGGGCCGCCCTGGGCACGGTCGCTTACATGTCCCCCGAACAGGTCCGGGGCAAAGACGTGGATGCCCGAAGCGATCTGTTCTCGTTCGGCGTGGTGCTTTATGAAATGTCCACCGGAAGTCTGCCCTTCCGCGGCGATACTTCGGGGACCATCTTTGACGCGATTCTGAACCGGCCGCCAACTTCCCCGGTGCGCTTGAACCCCGACGTTTCCGATGGCCTGGAACGCATCATCAACAAGGCGCTGGAGAAAGACCGCGACATCCGCTACCAGCACGCCTCGGATCTGCGTGCCGACCTGAAGCGGCTGAGGCGGGATACCGAGTCAGGCAGCAAGGCCGCCGTGGCCTCCGAGACGCGCCCGCGGCGGCGCCGTTCGCCCCTCCTCCGGGCCGCGCTGGCCGTGGTTGTGGCCGGACTGGCGATCGGCGCTGCCCTGATGCTACGGCGAACGAAGCCGCCTGCGGCCGCGAATTCGTCGCAGTGGGTTCAGCTCACGAATTTTACCGACTCAACCACCTTTCCAGCCCTGTCTCCCGACGGCCGCATGCTGGCTTTTCTGCGCCGGTCGGACGAGTTCGGCGCTTCCGCACAGGTCTACGTCAAACTGCTTCCGGATGGCGAACCGGTGCAACTCACGCACGATGACACGCTCAAAATGTCGGTTGCATTTTCGCCAGATGGTTCGCGCATTGCCTACGGCACGTCCGGTGGCGATTGGCAGACGTGGGTAGTGCCAGTCCTCGGCGGACAACCTCAGCTTCTACTGTCGAATGCCAGCGGGCTTACCTGGATTGATGCGCATCACATCATGTTCAGCGAGATCAAAAGCGGCTGGCACATGGCCGCGGTCACGGCGACCGAGAGCCGATCCGATCAGCGGGACGTGTATGTTCCCCCAAGCGAAAACGGGATGGCCCACTTCTCCTATCTCTCTCCCAACGGTAAATGGGTTCTGATCGTCGAAATGGGGGACGACGGCATGGTGCCTTGCCGACTCGTGCCTTTCACCGGGGGCGCGGCAAAACCGGTCGGCCCGCAGAGTGGAGGCTGCCTGGTAGCCGCCTGGTCACCGGATGGGAAGTGGATGTACTTCAGCTCCGATGCTGGAGGCCATGGCTACCACGTCTGGCGGCAGGCATTTCCCGATGGAGAGCTCCAGCAGATTACCAGCGGACCCACGCAAGAAGAGGGAATTGCCATGGCGCCGGATGGCCGTTCCTTCATCTCGTCGGTAGGCGGAGACCAGCAAACCGTTTGGGTTCATGACCACCAGGGCGACCGGCAAATCTCTTCCGAGGGTTACGCTTTTGGCCCACAGCTTTCCCATGACGGAAGCAAGTTATTTTACCTGGCGGCGCAGACCTCCTCGGATTCGGACCGCAGCGGCGAGCTCTGGGTTTCCGATCTCCACTCCGGGCAGGTTTCGCAAGTGCTGCCCGGAATCGCGGTGGCGAACTTCGCTCTGTCTCCTGATGATAAGCGCGTAATCTACGATGCGCGCGGCCCCGACGGTAAGCATCGTCTTTGGCTGGCTTCGCTCGACCACCGCTTCGCTCCGCGGCAACTCGATTCCGGAAGCGGCGAGAGTGAGCCGATCTATGCCCCTTCGGGCAAAATCTATTTTGGGGCCAGCCAGGGCGACACCGAGTACCTGTACCGCATGAGCGAGGACGGCAGTCAACGGGAGAAGATTCTGACCGAGCCGATCACCGGCCTGGCCGCGGTTTCTCCCGACGAGCGCTACGTCGTGGTCGGGCGCGTCATAAAGGGGGAAGACAGTCCTGCCGCGATGGAGGCTGTTTCCCTCGCGGGCGGCCCGGCGGTCCGTCTGTGCTCTACCTGGTGCGCCATTGACTGGACCCGCGATGGAAAAGCGCTGTACTTCTCCTTGCTTTCCAAGAAGGGATATTGGGACTGGCGGACTTACGTCATACCCATGCCTCACGGCGGGGGCCTGCCTTCGTTCCCCGCCAAGGGAGTCAAATCTGATGCCGATCTGCCCAATCGGGCCACCCTCCATGTCCTGGACGCAGCAGTCTCTCCTGGTCCCGACGCCTCCGTCTACTGCTTTGGTAAGAATACTTCTCACTGGAACCTTTACCGCATCCCGGTCCCGTGAAATGGCAGGAGCGCAATCAAGGCTGCCGTGAGTTGGTAATGGTGCAGTTTGCGCAACAACAATCCCATCCCTTGCCATTCCGAAGCCAGGTTTATCGGCGAGGAATCTGTTTGCATGCCAGCAGCAAGACAGCAGATGCCTCGCGCGACAATACCGCCCTGCGGAGTGACAATCCTTAATGGGTTTTCAAACTGCACCACTACCGGTGAGTTGGGTTTGTTGCCGGCTCCGATGCTCCGGCTGTCGGGCGACGACTCCCTCGGGAACAGCAGCCAGGCTTACACTCTAAGGTTTGAGCTGACTTCGCTCTCTGACGCTGCTAAGCGTCGATCTCGATGCGGTTCGGTGCGCGGTTGGCCAGCGCCCAGTTCACACTTCTCTCCGGGCTTGGCTCTGCAGGTGGGACAACCAACGGTCAGGGCTTGCTTCTCGGTGACTTTCATCGCTACAGACTGGACCTTTAATCGGCGGGAATCTGGTCAATTTTGGACACCAGGAATCAGCAACATCAAGTTAAGCCACTACCATCTCCGACGATTGACTTGCCCTGGCATCCCGCCTAACATTTCTCGATTCCTCAGACATTTGCCGAGCATTCATTGGCAAGACTCGAGCTGGGCGGTCCCCGGGGATGGGAATACTTCGATGTACTGCTATGTCTGGTCATTCGTGGTTCGCCCCGAACACTCGGAGGCTGGCCCACCCTTGCGCTTTTTTGCAAGGGTGGGAGATGTTCATCCGTCACGGCCTTTCGCCAACGAGAGCTAACGCTCGGCATGCCCAACCCGGAAAAAGCAAGAGTGGGATGGTCTTTGCCGCATCCTCGATCCGACCCTTGCATAAAGCGCAAGGGTGGGGCAGCCTCAGATCAAAACAAACCCGAAGAAAAAGGGTGGGCCAGCCCGGCAAAGGGGGAGAAGGATTAAACGTCGTATAATCTCGTGCGCGCAACCGGGAAACAGAACATATGAACGTACAAGAACAAATTAAGAACTACATTACCAGCCAACCGGAACCGAAACGCAGTGACATGCGCGAGTTGCATCGGCTCACACTTCAAGTGTCGCCGGAATGCAAATTATGGTTCTCCGATGGTAAAGACAGCAAAAATCATACTGTTTCCAACCCTACGATTGGATATGGATTTCACACAATAAAATATGCCAATGGAAAAAGTAGAGAGTTTTTTCAAATTGGCGTGAGCGGAAATAAAACCGGAATCTCTGTCTATATTCTGGGTCTCAAAGACAAGAAGTACTTAGCCAAAACGTATGGGAAAAAACTAGGCAAGGCGAGCGTGACCGGATATTGCATTCGGTTTAAAGCTCTAAAGGATGTAAACATCGATACGCTTGAAGAGGCAATACGATATGGGCTTGCCGCTCAGAATGAAAAAGGGCGGGCTGGCCCACCCTCTGCTTAAATCTGGCACATTATGAGGCTGCCCCACCCTTGCGCTTTGCAAGGGTGAGAGATGTTCATCCGTCACGGCCTCCGATTGCCCAACAGGGATGAGATGGTCTTCGGTTCCTAGGGCCTGGCCGGAGCGCCTTTCAGTTCGATTACGATCACGTCCATTCCGGTGTCGCTTGTGTTCTCCGGCAAATGTGTGGTGGCGGCTTCGTACTGCGACTCGCCTGCCTTGACTGCAAAAGGCACTTTCTTCCCATCCGGATAGTTGAACTGGCCCTTGGCGTCGGTGAGGAACACCGCTACGGTGGCGGGATGGCTGTGCATGATTGACTTCTCGTGCGGGCCGTAGTGCACTTTCAGAATTCGCACCTGATCGTTTTCCGTCACCACCGAGTAATGCTTGGGATCGGTCTTGACCGCATCCTGGGCGGAGACGATTGGGACAAGACAGAGGCACACCACAACGCTTAAAAGCGCTAGTCGCACTCGCATATTGCTCTCCTTAAATTGTTGAGGGAATCACTGAAAAGCGGCCCAACCTTACGCTACAGACGTGCCGGTGTCAATCGCGCTTTGGCCCCGAGTGTCCAACCAGCCGCCCACAGTCGCGCCCGTTGGGCTCGCGGATGGCGAATCCGGGCCGCCGATTGACTCCACCCATGAACCCGGCCTAAGATCACGTTTCCATGATCGGAATATCAGGGCTTCTTCGCCCTCTGGAAAGACGCCGACCCCGACATCCCGATCCTGACAGAAGCTAAGGCGGAGTACGCCAAGCTTAATTAGAAGTTCCAGTGCCACCGCGTTGGGAATACTTCGATGTACTGCTATGTCTGGTCATTTGTAGTTCGCCCCGAACACTCGCAGGCATTCCGCAGGGCGTATGGTCCGGAGGGCGATTGGGTGCGGCTGTTTCGGTGCGACCCGGAATACATCCGCACCGACTTTCTGGGCGATCGTGATGATCCCACGCGCTTCATGACGATTGATTTTTGGACCAGTCGTGAGGCCTGCCTTCGCTTCCGCGAACGGTTCCGCAGCGAGTTCGAAGCTCTCGACAAGAGCTTCGAGCCGCTGACGGTGAAGGAAGTCCACCTTGGGGACTTCGAGGTGCTGGATGGATCGCTCTCGTCCGACGATCGCAGAGCCGAAAACAGCTAGGCCTTCGGCGCGGACGTCATGCTGAGCTTGCGAAGCATCTGGCGTGGAGCTCATGGAAAGAAAGCCGGCAATTGTGCAGCTGCGCGCCAGATCCTTCGGGACTAAAGTCCCTCAGGATGACGCCATCTCGGGATTGCACTTCAAATTCAGCCACTACCAACCTCCCGCCTTTCATTGACTTGCCCCTGCTCTTCTACATAAGATTCAGGCCCGGATGATCGGCCATACTTTCTCGCATTACCGGATCATCGAAGAGCTGGGCGGCGGCGGGATGGGTGTGGTTTACAAGGCCGAAGACACCGAGCTGCGGCGGATGGTCGCGCTCAAGTTTCTGCCTGAGTTGATCGCGCAGAATCCGGCGGTGCTGGAACGGTTCCGCTGGGAAGCGCGGGCGGCTTCCGCGCTCAATCATCCCAACATTTGCGTGATCTACGAAGTGGGTGAGGCGCAGCGCCGGCGCTTCATCGCGATGGAGTTTCTCGATGGAACGACGCTCCGGCAGCGCATCGCCGAGGGCCGCTTGCCCCTGCCCCAGTTGTTGGACCTGGCGATCGAGATTGCCGATGGACTCGACGCCGCTCACACCCATGGCATTATTCACCGCGATATCAAGCCGGCAAATATTTTCGTCACCAAGCGCGGCCACGCCAAGATCCTGGATTTTGGCCTGGCGAAGCTGGCGGTGAGTGACGAAGCCAGCCTCAGCGGCAACACGTTCGGGGGCAACACGCAATCTCCGGAAGAACTCAATCGTCCGGGATCGGCGCTGGGAACGCTTCCGTATATGTCGCCGGAGCAGGCGCTGGGCCAGCCGCTGGACTCGCGCACCGACCTGTTTTCCTTCGGGGTCGTGCTCTATGAAATGGCGACGGGTGTGCTGCCTTTCCAGGGACAGACTACGGCCGCGTTTTTTGACTCGCTGATTCACAGCGTGCCGGAATGGCCTCTGCAATTCGACCAGACGGCCCCGGTCGAGCTGGAGCGCATTGTGCGCAAGGCCCTGGAGAAGGATCCGGCGCACCGCTATGCCAGCGCGGCGGAGATGCGGGCCGATCTGCAGGACCTCCGCCGGGCAACCGAATCGGGGCAAGGCCTGGCCACCCGGTCAGCCACCCGGCCCGCGCCGGATTCGAAAGAGAGGATCCGGTCCCTGTTCGCGACGGCGACCATGTCCAGCAAGCCGCAGCCCAGGACATATATCGCGAAATGGGTGGCGATGGGAGTGGTTGCAGTCGCGGCGTTGATCGCCATCCTCCTGTTCATGAGATCGCCGGCGTCCCCGCCGGTCGTGCTTTCGTCGCTGCAGATCACCAACGACGGCACTTCGAAGCGCTCCCTGGTCACCGACGGGACCCGGCTGTACTTCTCGGAATATCTCAGCGGCCATTCGGTCCTGCGGCAGGTTTCGACCTCGGGGGGAGAAACCGCGCCTGTACCGATCTCGCTGGCGAGCGCCGACATCTACGATTTCTATCCCACCCGTTCTGAATTGCTGATCAAAGGCGTGGCGGAAGGTTCGGATACGGAATGGCCGGTTTGGATATTGCCGCTTCCCGCCGGAACGCTCCGCCCCGTGGGAGACGTGCTCGCTCATGGGGCCGCGTGGGCGCCGGATGGCCAGCACATTGTGTATGTCAGAAAATCGAGCTTGTACCTGTGCAATGCAGATGGGACCGATTCGAAGGAACTCGTCACCGTATCGGGAGTTCCGTTTGCGCCCCGATATTCTCCCGATGGCCGTCACTTGCGCTTCACCATTCGGGACACCAATCAGCAGACTTCTTCGTTGTGGGAAGTTTCGCCCGACGGGAAGGATTTGCACCCGCTGCTGCCGGGCTGGAACAAACCTGCGCAGGAATTTGGCGGAGCCTGGACGCCGGACGGAGAATACTTCCTTTTTGAATCGACTCGAGACCACACCCAGAACATCTGGGCCCGGCGCGAAGCTTCGTCCCTCTTCCGTAAGGCGGGCGCCGAGCCGACGCAGCTGACGGTGGGGCCGCTCATGTTCAGCAATCCCACCCCGAGCCTGGATGGAAAAAAACTGTTCGTGATCGGCCAGCAGCGCCGGTTTGATTTGGTCCGCCTGGATAGCAAGTCGCAGCAGTTCTCCGTCTACCTGCCCGGCGTGTCGGCGGGCGAGGCCGACATCCAGCGCAATGGCGAGTGGATCACCTATGTGGCTCATCCGGAGCTTACGTTGTGGCGAAGCAAGCTGGACGGAGGCTCCCGCACCCAGCTCACCTATGCGCCGATGAAGGCGCACATGCCGCGCTGGTCACCGGACGGGACCCAGATCGCGTTCATGGCGTCGCGCCCGGGGAAGTCCTGGAAGATTTTCGTGATCCCGGCCGAGGGCGGCACTCCGCAGGAGGTGAGCGCGGAAAACCGCAACCAGGGTGAGCCTACCTGGACGCCCAAGGGTGATTCCATCGTGTTTGCGGGCATGCCCTGGCTGGAATACGGGACCAAGTCAGGCCCGAACATCCACCTGGTTGACTTGAAAACTTCCCAAGTCTCCGACGTGCCGGGCTCGGAAAATCTTTTCAGTCCCCGTTGCTCGCAGGATGGGCGCTACATCGCGGCCCTGTCCGCGGACTCCACCCAGCTGATGCTTTACGACATGGCGAAGAAAAGCTGGACGCAGCTGGCCGTGGCGCGGTTCGGTTTCGAGAACTGGTCACACGATGGCAAGTATCTATATGCCGAGGACTATGCCGACAAAACCGATGACCTGGTGCGGGTGAATGTGGCCAACGGCAAAGTGGAGCATTTGTTCAGCCTGAAAGAAGTTCCGCGCGGGTTCGATCCGTGGGAATTCTGGATCGGGCTGGCGTCCGATGACTCGGTGCTCCTGATGAGAGATAAGAGCACGCAGGAGATTTACAGTCTCGATGTGCGGTTTCCGTAGCAATGACGTGCGCTCTCCGTAACCTAGCAAGGAACCCTACTTCAGCCCTTCCACCAGATAAAGGTCGGAGAGCGTCCGGTGATACCCGTAGACGCATGTCTTCCCATCCGGGGTGAGCAGGATGGGCCCGATGGTTTCCACTCCGGCAGGATCGCCCGGCATCAGTTGTTCCAGAGCAGTTTTCCGACCGGTGGCCAACTCCAGCCGCGAGACCTTGGCCGGAAGCTCTCCGGGGCGGTATATGAAAAGCGCGAGACCGTCCTGCGACCATGCGATAGGTTGCTCGCCCGATTCCATGCCGCGAATCGGACGGCCATCGCCGCCCGCGGTGGGATAGATGTAGCCCAGCTGGTCCGGACCGATACCCGCGACCGATAGCCCGTCAGGAGAAACCAGGAATGCGCTGGCGTGCATGCCCTCAGGCGTGATCGCTCGCGGCGTCCCGCCGTCCACATCCTGGACATAGAGCCGCACGCCTCGATCCGGCTCGTTGCCGGAAAACAGGACGCGTTTCCCGTCCGGAAACCAACGCGCCCAGGCGTGGTTGATCGAGTCATGCGTCAGCGGCATGGCGGTCCCAGCTTTTGTCGGCAGCAAGTTCAACTGGGCCGGCGATTGCTGGGTCTGCGCGATCACCCATTTCTCGTCAGGCGAAAGAGCGATAGCGGCTCCCTCGCCTAGAAGCACAGCCGGAGAACCATCCGTTTTTCGCAGGTACACGGCATAGCTCAGGCCGCCGGATTTTCCGTAAGCCAGACTGCCGCCTCCGCCTTCCTCGTCAAACAGCAGGGTTTTGCCGTCGGCGGAAATATCGGCCGGATACGAATAGTCCAGCCAGGTCAAATCGCGTTCCTTGCCATCGGCAACGGCCGTCAGCTCACGACGCCAGCTCGCGCGATTCAGCAGCAGGCGCCCGTCTTTCCAGATATCGAGCAGCATCAATGTGCCCGGCATGCGCGCGACCAGCCGCTCCTTACCTGCAAGAGAAACGGCGTACAAGGCGCGGTCAATTCCCGACTTGTTTCCGGTGAACCAGATTTCTTCTCCATCCGGCGACCACGTCAGCCCCTGACTGCTGTACCAGCCGTCCGACAACGTCTTCTTCTTGCCGGCCAGGTCCACGACGGCAACCGACCCGCTGTCATCTCCCTGAATCGGGTGGTCCAGAAACGCGATGTAATTTCCGGTGGGCGAAACCCGGATATGCCCGATCCAGCCGCCGGTTTCGTAGAGCACCTTGCCCGGCGGATACTCCAGGCGGTTGCGGCCACCTACGTCCCTCACAATGGCGACATTGTTCCCGTCGGGTCCCCAGTCCGCCCATTGGACTTGATCGACGATCTCGCGCGGCGCGCCGCCCGCTAACGGCGATCGCGCCAGGGTTCCAACGCTAACCCAGGTGCCGATGGGATGACTGTCCAGCAGGACAGCCATTTCTCCGCTCGACGACACGGCCATGAGCTGCGTATGGCTCATGCCCAGGGCGCGTGATTCCGAACTTTCCGGGCGGGCCGTAAACACTTCCACCGGATTGCCCTGCCAGGACGCGCTGTACAGAATGGTCTGTCCATCCGGAGCAAATCGCGCCGAGCGCACGCTTCCCCGTCGGAAGGTGAGCTGGCGGTAGACGGGCGGAGGCGGCGGTTGCTTGGCCAGCCAGGTTCTGCCGGCAAGAATTCCCAGCGCCAGCCCAGCTAGAATCCCCAGGCCGGCGAGCAGGGGAGCCCGGGACCGTTTCGGAGAAGGCTCGACTTCCTTCGCGGTCACGCCGGCCACAACCGCAGCTTCTCCACTGCCTCTGGCCACCACCGAAGAACCTGCTGATTCGGTATCCCGCTTGAGTCTTTTCAGGTCGGAGCGGATTTCTGCCGCGCTCTGGCAGCGGAGATCGCGCTTCTTCTCCAGCGCTTTGTTGATGATCCGTTCCAGTTCCGGCGGCATGGCCGGGTTCAATCGCTGCGGCGATACCGGCGCCTGGTTCAGGATGGCGTTAAATACCGCTGCGGACGTCGTGCCCTTGAACGGCGGCGCTCCAGTGGCCATCTGGTACAACACGACCCCGAAGGAAAACAGGTCGGTGCGCGCATCCAGCTCTTCCCCCATGGCCTGTTCGGGGGACATGTAGTCCACCGTGCCCATGGCGGTTCCCAGGCTGGTCAGGCTTTCTCCCGGTACCACGGTGTCACCCGGGACTGCGCCCACGGTCTCTTCTGTTTTGGATGGCGAGGCCAGCTTGACCAGGCCAAAATCCAGGATTTTCGCCTGCCCGCGCGATGTGATGAAGATGTTGGCCGGTTTGGTGTCACGGTGAACGATGCCGCTGTTATGCGCGGCGTCGAGCGCGTCGGCGATCTGGATACCATATTCCAGCAATTCCGGAAGCTTCAGCGCGCGATTCTCAATTTTGTGCTTCAACGTCTGCCCATCGAGAAACTCCATGACGATGAACTGTTGTCCTTCGTCTTCGCCAGTTTCGTAGATGGTGCAGATGTTCTGATGGTTGAGCGCAGAGGCGGCGCGAGCCTCGCGTTGGAAGCGGGCCAACGCCTGCCGGTCACGCGCCAGTTCTTCAGAGAGGAATTTCAGCGCGACAAAGCGTCCCAGCTTGGTGTCTTCGGCCTTATAGACCACGCCCATGCCGCCACCACCCAATTTTTCAGTGATGCGATAGTGTGAAATGGTCCGGCCGATCAATGGAGGCCCTCGCGCCGGATATTAGGCATTCGGAAGCGCGAAGTCAAACCAGGGCCGCGGGGCTCTCTCTACCTTTAGAGGACCCGTCAGCCTGAGCTCGCGAAGGATCCAGCGCGAAGCGAGTGTGGACGACGGCGGAGCGATGGGCGGTACTCGCCAGATCCTTCACGACTGAAATCGTTCAGGATGACGCCGGCGCAGGGGATTCGAGCAAAACTGATTAGACGACGGGCACGCTCGGCGATGTCCCGGCCCCGACCGGCACCAGCGCCGGACCAACGAAGCGAGGCACGTCCAGGTCGGGCATGGGAGTTCCGGCAAACAGGCGGCGGCAGGGTTTGGCCAGCCAGCGGGCCCATCGGCCTGACCATGAGACCCGGGCGCTGTCGGTGGCGATGCCGGTGTCGGCATACATCTGGCGGTAGATTTTTGAAATGAGCACGAAGGCCAGCCGGCCCCGGCTGGACTTGATAAAGCGCGAGCGTTTCCAGATCGAACCCAGGCTGTAGAAGTTGTCCCACACCGCCTGGGTGCGGGAGCGGATTTCTTCGGCGGTCATGACCGGATGGTCCCAATAGAGTTTGGGACGAAGCGCCTGCGGAATGAGCCAGCGCCGGGTAAGCGGCACGCCGGCGATGGTGGGAGGCGTGGCTCCCAGACCTTTTTCCCAGCGGTCAAAATCCACGGTTCCGGGGTAGGGACTCAAGGTGACGAACTGGGCGAAAGTGAGATCGGCGCTGATGGCGGCAGCCGCGGTGGCGTCGAAAGTTTCGGGACGGTCGCTGGGCAGGCCGAAAATGAAAGATCCGAGCACATGCACACCGCGGCTGCGGAAAATCTTCAGGCGCTCGATCAAATGCTCGCCCGAAAGATTGAAATCTTTGTAGACATCTTTCAATCCGGCCGGGGTCACTGCTTCTACTCCAACCAGGGCGCCCTTGATGCGAGCCGCCTTCATGGCATCCAGAAAGTCGGTGTCTTCGGCGGCTTCCATGGTGATCTGGGTAAAGAAAACCATGTCGTCGGGAAGCTGGGCGAGGCGCGACATGAGTTCGAACCTCTCCGCCCGCAGGGCCTCCAGTTCAGCCAGGCGCGCGGTGTTCTTTTGCAGCCGGGCCAGGTTCAGGTCGGTAAGCGTGACCGGGTAGAAATTGTCGTCGGCCAGGGCGATGAAGCGAAATCCCAGGCGGCGCAACTGGACTACTTCTTCCATGACTACATCCGACGCCCGCTGCCGGGGACGCTGGCCATCGGTGCGCCAGACCGAGCAGAACGAGCAATGCTTAGGGCAGCCGCGGACGGTTTGCACCGACGCCCACATATAACGGCTGCGCGGAACCAGCTCCCAGCGGGCGGCTACGAAACTACTGGCCTCGATCTTGCCGCCGTGGTAGAGCGGCTGGGGAGTGCCCTTCTCGCAGTCGGCAAGCGCCGCCGGCCAGGCTACGTCGCCATCGCCCAGTACGATGGAATGGGCTCCGCCCAATTCGCGGGCTTCTTCGGGATAGAGGCTGGCATGGATTCCGCCAAAAATTACGTAGGCCCCGCGCTGGCGGGCCAGGGTCCCAATTTCGTAGCCGCGCAGCGCATTTGCGGTGTGAATACTGATGCCCACGGCATCGCCGGGCTGAATGCGCTCCGGATCCATCTGGCTGAGGGTTTCATCCACCAGGATGGGGTCGCCAAAGTCTTTGGGGGTGGCGCCAGCAAGCACATACTGCCAACGAGGGGTGATGACCGCAGTCCCGAACGAGACGTGACTCGGGTTAATCAGGTGAACGTTCACGCGCAGTGCTCCTTCGTACTGCGGATTTCTCCGAACAGTTTCACGAGTCACTAGCGGAACACGCATCTACGTGCGTTGTGTTCTTGGTGAGACGCTTGATCTTCTGGCGCCTTACAGAATTGGGACCAGTCAGCGCGCTCTGCCTGGCAGGATCGGAAGGCAGGAGACTTAGGAGAACGACACGACTCCGGGGTCGTCGAGGCCAGCTTAGGCTAGAAACAGGGGGGTGTCAAACAATCATTTAGGTTGGGTAGCGGCTGAAGTTGCAAATGCAATCTCGAAGTGGCGTCATCCTGAGGGGCTTTAGTCCGAAGGATCTTGCGCGCAGCTGCACAATGCCGCCATCCTTCACAAAGCTCCGCGCCAGATGCTTCGCAAGCTCAGCATGACGCCCTCGCTGAAGGAAAGAACGGCGCAACTTCAGCCACTACCTTTAGATCGCCACGGCCGAAATCGGCTCTTTCCCATATTGGTCGAGGCTCAAGCAGCCCTATTCCTGGAGGCGTAGCGCAGCCAGCTTTCGCGGGACGTCGTCGCCTTTCAATCCCAGGTCGACTGCGCGCTGGAATGCGGAAATGGCATTCTCCTTGTCGTGCTGCTGCAGGTAGGCTTCGCCCAGGTTCCCATAAGCCTCGGCAGAGTTGGGGCTCTCAGCGATGATCTCGTGAAACACCGCCAGGGCGTGACCGTACCTGTCAACCTTGAGCAACTCGTAGCCCAGCCAGTTCATATCGTAGGTCACGTCCGCCTGCCGTCCTTCGCCGGTCGCGCGGAATTTGAAGTAGGCCGACATCATCTGTTCCGGGGTAGCATCGTTCGCCACGTGCAGCATCTCCAGCACAACGGCAGTAATGCCCGTGGGGTGGACCGAGGGCGGTTCAAATATCTTCGGATCATGCAGGGTGTTGGCCGCAATCGAAGTCCATTCACCGCCGCCGATTACTTCTCCCGTCTTAAGATTCACTTCCTCGGAGCGGGAGGGCAAACGCACTCCATCCACAGCTTTGAACTGTTTGTAGACAGCAATGGTCTCCACGGAATCGCCCCGGGCGTGGATAGGAATCGTCAACTGAGTCATCAACAGCTGAAAATTCCTGGGATTGAAAAAGTAAACGGCCGAGGAGCAGCCCTCCTCATCGACCTGAACCGCTTCAGCTTCCTTCCCCAAAACCGTCTTGCGCCCCAGATAAGCGGCGTGAAATCCGCGCTGTTTGTAGTCGATGAAAAGAAAATCAAACTCGGCTCCGCAGCGCAGCGCGCGTTCCGCCTTGTTGACCGTTTTCACCAGCCGCTGCTTGGGCCAGTTGAGTTCCCATCCGTGTTGTCCGTCGAAGGCCTCGACGATACGGCTCCATTGCCCGCCGCAGGCGGGCACTTCCGGGCGGCAACCTACCAGGCGCGCGCCCGGCCGCATACGGATCAGCACGGCGTCTCCCCTCTTGCTGCCGGCGAATTCCTGCTTATAGCTTCCCTCGTAGCGAAAGCCCCTGAACACCAGGCTATGGATGGCATGAATGCGGTCCAGGCCGCCCATGGCGGCGACCGCTTTCTGAACAATCTGGTCAGTGCGATCGGATTGCGCCCCAGCCACGCCAGGAAGCAGCAATACCGCCATCAGAACAAACGTCCTCATGAATGCCCCCTCGGGCCAAGGTTTAGACGGACGCCAGGCCTCCCGGTGAGGCTCGAAGTGTGGATATTTTTCGGCCCCGGTGGGGACGGATCGCTAGGTCTTGGCGGGAGACTTCGGGGGAATCTGAGCGTAGCCAGGCGTGGCCTGCGCCAGATTTTTAGTCAGCGAAGCTTTGGCGTCGCCGATCGACCAGCGAATTCCGCCTCCCAGCAGACTCAGGAAAAACGGGTTTGACCAGTTTTCCGGACGGTCGCCGATGGCGGTGTAGAAGACGCGTCCTTTGCCGTGCATCCGCGCCCAGGTGGCGGGATAGGGAGCGCGCTGATAGGGCTCGCCTTTCATGCCCGCGGTATCGAGCGCGAGAATCACGTGCAGATCGGGGGCAAAATCCTTCAGCGAATACCATTCTTCGGTCAAGTTGACGGGCGAGGTCACGCCTTCGAGGCCGGGGAATTTCGCGTCCTCGACGATGAGGTTGGCGGCCTGCAGACGGGGCGTACTGCCGTGAATGATGAACTCGCCGCCCAGCATTTTCAGATACGGATCGGAATTTTCGCCGTGCGCAATGTAACGGTTCGAAAGGTCTCCCGGGGGGTCGGGCTCGGTATGAAAAGTGTCGGCAGCGGCATGAACGCCAACAAAACCCAATCCACCATGCACTGCGTCCAGCAGCGCCTGCTTGCCCGCGGGCGACATAGGCGGATTCCCGTCCATGCCGGTCTTGGTCAGATCGAGGGTGGTGAAGAAGAGCACGGCGGAATATTTTCGTAAGTCGGGGGAATCGAAGACTCGTCCGTCCTTGGTGGCGGTGATGTCAAAGCCATGTTGCTCGCCCAGAGTCTTGACCGCTTTTTCGAGGATGCTGGGTTGCCCGCCGGTCACCTTGATCACTTCATGTTCGAAACCTGACGACTTGGTGAAGATGAGGACCGATTTATGCTTCGAGGCAAGCAGGCTTTTCGGCAAGGCGAGTCCGGCTCCGGCGACGGCGCTGGCCTGAAGAAACTGACGGCGGCTGACGGATTGCTTCATGGCAATTTCCCCCCGAAGCATAGTAGACCGCGATTGACTTCGACTCAACCAGGTTTGGCAGCCGTGGCGCGGGCGACTTCGCCCGCGAAGCCCAAAGTCAGATTCAAAAGCCCGCGGGCGAGGGCGCCCGCGCCACACGGACGCTCACGATCCGGCAGCGTTTTTACCGGCCTCCTGCGGTTGATGGACTGTTTTGAAATGATGGTCGAACTCGCGCTGCAGAGCCTTCTGGTACTCTTCCCGGCTGGGCCGATGGCTGGTCGGGCGCACCTGGAATTTCACCTCTGCACATGCGGTGCATCCCGCTTCCATCGGAATATCTCCCAGCCACTTGGTGACGCGGATGAAGGGTTTTTTCATGCTTCAAGTTTAAACGTCCTGTCGTCCTGAGGAAGGGGGCCCTTCGCAGCTAACGGCTCCCGACGATGGGCCTGCGCATCACCAGCAGCGTCGCGAATGGCGCCGCACGAGCGCGGGCGCTCGCGCCTACATTTCGTTTATACTCACGTCCCGAAAGCGGGTTCGCGATCTGAAACATCGAGCAGGAGACATTTATGAAACGTACACTACTGGCGTCATTTCTATTCTTGCTGTCCAGCGCCGGCTGGAGTCAAGCTCAACCGCCCGCGCCGCCGGTCGTGACCAGTCCCGAAGTTCACGCCGACAACAGCGTTACCTTCCGGTTTCGAGATCCGAACGCGCACGAGGTGATGCTGGCGCTGGAGGGCGCGAAGCCTGCGCCTATGCAGAAAGACGACGAAGGAGTATGGAGCTTGACGACCGGGCCGCTGACGCCGGATTTCTACGGCTACTCGTTTGTCGCCGACGGCATCGGTTTGATCGACCCTTCCAATCCTTTGATGAAACCGAACCTGCTGCACACCACGAGCCAGGTGCACGTGCCGGGGCCAGCTTCTTTGCCATGGGAGATCGGCGACGGGCCTCACGGCCTGGTCCATCATCATTTCTACAAGTCTGGAGTGGTGGGCGATCAGCGGGACTTTTACGTTTACACGCCACCCGGCTACGATCCGCGGGCGAAGAAGACTTATCCGGTGCTCTATTTGCTCCATGGGTTCAGCGATGACGCCAGCGGGTGGACGGCGGTGGGGCGGGCGAATGTCATCCTCGACAACCTGATCGCGCAGGGTAAAGCCAAGCCAATGGTCATCGTGATGCCGCTGGGCTATGGCGCGCCCGAAATCGTGGCGCCGGGACCGCGAGCGTTCGCTCCTGAACTTCGCAAGGTGAACTACGACCGCTTCAGCCAGGCCCTGCTCACCGAAGTGATGCCGCAGGTGGAAGCCGCCTACCGGGTGTCTAAAGACCGCAATTCGCGGGCGATTGCGGGATTGTCGATGGGCGGCGCGGAGTCTCTCCTGACCGGACTGAACAATCTGGACAAGTTTGCCTGGGTAGGCGCCTTCAGTTCGGGAGGTCTGACGGAAGATTTCAGTGCGCAGTTTCCCGGGCTCGACGCAAAAGCCAATCAGAAACTCCGCGTGCTGTGGATCTCGTGCGGGACCGACGACGGTCTGATCGCTGCGAACCGGAAGGTGCGGGCGTGGCTGGATTCGCAGGGCGTCAAAAACACGGGCATCGAAACCCCGGGCGGGCACGTATGGATGGTCTGGCGACGCAATCTGGCGGAGTTCTGCGGGTTGTTGTTTAGATAGATAATGGAGGACGGGCGTCTCGCCCGTCCAGCCGGGCGGGGACGCCCGGCCTCCATTGTCTCGTAAGTACGTCGTACAGCCACTTCCGTAATCTCCTCCTCTTTCGAGGTCCGTTCCATACTGGATCGAACACATGGGTCCGCATCGTAACGTTACCCTCTGAATGGAGCCCTCCCCCGCTAATACGCGCCGTTGGCCGCGAAAGCCGGTCGATCTGCAAGTCCTGGTGGTTCTGCGCGATGGGGAATCCAAAGTCTTCGTCCCCGGGCGGCTCACCGAAATCAGCAAAGGCGGGCTGGCGCTCTGCGCCGGAATCAACCTGCAGCCCGGCGATCCGCTTGAGGTCGAGCTGCCGGCACCTTACTCCCGCGTGAAAGGGACGATTCGCAGCCGGGACGGTTATTGCTTTGGGGTGGAATTCGCCACCTCGCTCTCGGCCGCGGCCCGGCCAGCCAGCCGCAACCTGGCGCTTTTCCAGCAGCGGCATGAGGCTTATCTGCGGGAAAGTGAAGACGAGATTAACCGCTTGCAGAAAGAGATTGCAGAAGTGCGGCGGGCGGCGATGTTGGCGGAAGAGAAGGCGTGATGGCCGGGCAATCGCCTGATTACAAGAGTAATGCTCCCGCTCTGCCCTTCCTATCTACAATGAACGTGTTTGGAATTTGCTGACCCGAGTTTCACATCGAATGAACATGTCGCGTGAATGTCGATGGGGCTGGTTACAGTATGCGGCCATCTATGCGGTTTCGGCCTTAATCTGCTGGATGTCACTAGCCGAGCTTCTCGTCAATGGAGGGAAATATTTCAGCGTACTATCCTTCACTCTATTCTGGCTGGAAGAGAGCTACCGTTATTGCTCCGGGGACAGCATGCGCACTCTCACTGGGCCTGCATCGCTATTGCCGGTAGCAGCAGCTGCGACGTTCTTCACATTCACGGCTTGGTTGACGCGCTCTCCGAAGTCGCGAGTAGTCAGATTCATCGTGGCCTCGGCGGTGGCTCTGGCAGTGTTAGTCTGGCTTCCAAATCCTTGGGAAAATATGTAGCTTGAGTCGCCACTACATTCATTGATTGGACGCCAGTGTAACGACTCGCTACCTACGCAGAGCCCCCCAGAACCCAATCCAGCTAATCCAGCCACTGCGGATTCTGATACGTCCCGTCGAAGTTGTGTGATGTCTTGTAGAGCTCCCATTCGCCTTTTTGGGCTACCGGCGCCGTCCGGGCCAAAAGCGCAGCGATCTGCTCGCCACTCAGGGGCTTGAAGGTGCGTGCCACTTTCAGCGCCTGTTGCAGGATGGGGAGAGAATCGCAGCCGGTGATGACTACACTCGTCGGCAGCGTGAGCGCGTACTGCAAGCACTCGACCGGTTCGGCGGTTTTGCTCTTGAGGATCAAGCCGTCGCCCATGGGCTTCATGCCCAGCACTCCGATGTTGTGCTTCACCAGCACGGGGAGCACCTTCTTTTCGAAGCTGTCGTAGTGGGCATCCATGAGGTTGAGCGGCATCTGCACTGAGTTCAGGGTGAAATTGTGGGCGAAGGCGGTGTTCAGCATCTTCAGGTGAAATTCCGGGCTCTTGTGTCCGGTGAAGCCGATGTAGCGGACTTTGCCTTTTTGTTTGGCTTCGACGACGGCCTCCATGCCGCCGTTGGGAGCGAAGATGCGTTCGGGGTCGTCGTCGCGGATCACTTCGTGGAACTGCAGCAGGTCGATGGTGTCGGTTTGCAGGCGGCGCAGCGACTCGTCAATCTGGCTGGCCGCGCCTTTGCGCGTGCGGGCGTCAAGCTTGGTCATCAGGAAGGCTTTCTTGCGGTATCCATCGCGCAGCGCCTTGCCCATGCGCACTTCGCTGGCGCCGCCGTTGTAGTCCCAGCAGTTGTCGAGGAAATTGATGCCTTCGTCGAGCGCGGTGCGAATGATGCGGATGCTTTCCTGTTCGTCGCTCTGCATGCCGACGTGATATCCGCCCAAGCCGATGCAGGAGACGTTCTCGCCGGTGTTGCCCAGGGTTCGATAGGGAATGCCGTTCTTGATTTCGGCGGCCCATACGCGCGGCAACAGGCTGCCCGCCACGGTAACGCCGGCGGCGGTTTCGAGAAACTGGCGGCGGGTAAGCGCAGGCTTGGGATCGGTCATGGGAGATCTCCTTGCCGCCATTATCCCACCGGCAGAGGGAGAATCGCCACGAGCTCCGTAGGGGCGGACGCCCTCGTCCGCCCGGCGGAGCAAACTCCGCTTTCGACTCGCGACATGAAGAACAGCTGTCGAGCTGCGCTCGACTGGGCAGATGAGGACATCTGCCCCTACGTGGTTGGTGACGGATTAAGAATCAGGGTGAGATCGGAAGCTGGCGTCCCGACGGAAATGTCGCTGCAATTGTTCAGTACCCAATCGGCTCCGGCCGCGACGAGTTCGGGATCTCTCACCGTGGTGCGGAGGGCAATGACACTCGCTCCGGATGCCTTGCCGGCGCGTATGCCGGCCGGCACATCTTCCACGACGACACAGGCGGCGGCGGAAAATCCAAGTACGGAAGCGCCTTTCAGGTAGGGCTCGGGATGCGGCTTGCCATTCTTTATATCGTTCGAGGTGACCATGCGTTCGGGAACCGGCAGGCCCGCGGCGCGGAGCCGCGTCTCGGCCAGCGGACGGGTGCAGGAAGTCACGATGGTCCAGCGGTCCGGGGGCAATTCAGCCAGCAGCCGCGCCGAGCCGGGGAGCAGCACCACGCCCTCCAGGTCCTCCATCTCGCGGCGCTCGACTTCGCGGTTCTCGGCGGCGTGATCGGCGTTGGGCAGATATTCGCGGACGGTGGTGAGGCTGGGACGGCCGTGGGCCCGCGCCACCACCTGGTCGGGGTCAAAACCGTGCTCAACCGCCCAGCGACGCCAGACCCGGGCGACAGCGCGAGTGGAGTCGATCAGGACGCCGTCCAGATCGAACAGGACTGCCTTGCATTGGACCTGAGGCATGCTAGGGAGCGGGCTGCGAAACCAGCGGATTTTCCAGGCGAAATCTCAGAATTAGCAAAGTATACCGGAATTCGCCACGAGCCATGGACCGTCAGTGTAGGCGCGAGCCCCGCTCGCGCCTACATTTGGCCTGCGGCTGCGGCTTTCGTGGCAGAGGCCGGCTTGTCGGCCAGCATTTTGCGGATCTTGCGGCGGAGGTCGGCGGGAGTGAAGGGCTTCTGGATAAAAGATACACCCGGAATCAGCATGTCCGAGCGCACAAACTCGCCGCTATAACCGGTCATGTAGAGTATTTTGGTTTCGGGACGCAGGGCGCGGACTTGTTTGGCCAGAGCCGGACCATTCATTCCCGGCATGATGACGTCCGTGATCAGCAGGTCGATCACACCTTTTTGCTGGTTGAGGATGCGCAAAGCTTCCTGGGCCTCGGGCGCCGACAACACATTGCAACCGGCGACGTTCAAGGCCTGGCAAATCAGGTCCCGCAAGGGTGCGGCATCTTCGACCACGAGTATGGTTTCCCCCGAGAAAGGCGCTTCGGTTGCTTCTTTGCCGGGCTCGACGACGGTGCATGCCTGGGCCTCGGCAGGAAGAAAAATCTGGAAAGACGATCCCCGGCCCGGAGAGCTCTGGACTTCGATGTGGCCATTGCTCTGTTTCACGATTCCGTAGACGGTCGCCAGGCCGAGGCCGGTCCCCTTGCCCACGGCTTTTGTGGTGAAGAACGGTTCGAAGATGTGGGCCTGGGTCTGCTGGTCCATGCCGGTCCCGGTGTCGGTCACTTCCAGCAGCACGAAGCGGCTGGGCGAGGCCCCCGGGCCCGCTTGAGCGGCCGATTTCTCCACATTCTTGGTCTGGATGCGCAGCGTCCCGCCGTTCGGCATGGCGTCGCGCGCATTGACCACCAGATTCAAGATGATTTGTTCGATCTGCCCCGGGTCGGCTTTTACCCAGTCCAGCTGGGAATCCAGAACAAACGAGAATTGGATGTTCTCCTTGATCAGGCGGCGGAGCATTTTGTCCAGATTGCCGACGGTCTGGTTGATATTGAGGACCACGGGCTCGACCACTTGCTGGCGGCTGAGCATCAGCAGCTGGCGGGTGAGCGAAGCCGCGCTGCTTCCGGCCTGCTTGATCTGCTCGAGGCTGCGGCGATCCGGGTCCGGGAGATCGTGGCGCTCCAGCAGCAGATCGCTGTAGCCATTAATGACGGCAAGCAGGTTGTTGAAATCGTGAGCCACGCCGCCCGCGAGCAGACCGATAGCTTCCATTTTCTGGGATTGCAGCAGGAGCTTTTCGGACCGCGCCAGGGCATCCTGAGCGCTAGCCTTTTCCGCCTCGGCGCGATTGAGCACGAAGGCCAGGACCCACACTAGGGCCATAAACAACACCATCTGGCTAACCACCAGACATGCGATGTTCAACCGCACGTCGCTCGAAAACAACCGGCTGTGGATGCACACCGCCCCCAGTCCCGCGGGGACAAGCGCGGCCACGGGCAGCAGTCTTCGGGCCAGCCAGCCGCCGGGATAGGGATTGGTCAGCACCGACATCAGGCCCAGATCAGGACGGCAGAAAAGAATAGACAGAGAGCCGACCAGGAAGCCAGCGCCGGTGTGCAGGGCCATGGAGGTGTACTCGATAGAGCCATACAACAGGGGCACGCCGTACAAATATCCGATGATGGCGAAGATCGCGCCCACTCCCGTGGCGGCCGCCAGGGCCTGGGAGACGGTGGCCCGCTTTTCAGAAAGGGCCAACAGTAAAACGCTCAACCCGGCAAGGCAGAACGTGAATGCCGTGATGTGGGCCATTCTGCCGGGATAGGGAAATTGCGCCGGGTCCTTGAACAGCCACTGGTCAATCCCCAGATCCGCATGAAGAAAATATTCGGTCGACGTTAGCAGTCCCGCCAGGATCACTCCCGATGCGCAGGCCGCGCACCAGATTCGGGTGTTGCGAGTCCTTCGGGTCCCGGCCAGCAAGAAAAGGGCGAGGCCCAGAAACAGGAAGCCAATCGCTGTATTCGGCTTCATCGTGATACGGTCCGGAAGGACGCTGGTGAGAATGCCGATATTCCAGACCCAGCCGAGCAATACCAGGACGCCCAGCAGCAGCAGCAACCCGCCTCCCACGCGGGCAATGGTCCGGTACAGCTTGTATGGTTCCTGGCTCATCGGATTTGGTTGCAGGCAGTTGCCAGCTTTCGGCCGGGCTTGGGCGCGCACCCCGCCCGTTCATAGTGTCTATACCTCGAGCCGCAGCGAAAGAGTACAAAGGTAACGAAAGATGCAGTCTGGCGGGTCGAGACAAGGCTTTGCCTATTATTGGGATACAGCTGGGCGCGGCCGTCGCCCCCTGTAGTTCCACCACAGGCTACTTGGGGACAGCCGCCCTTGGGGTTCTGGTATTA
>CAVULZ010000004.1:0-98966 GCA_963742495.1 Terriglobia bacterium | reverse complement strand
GCTCGGCTTTGTCGTCATAACCCAAACTGCTGTAGGTCTGCGCCAGCCTGGAAAAAGCCAACGCGAACGACGCATCTTGTTTGGTCGCGTCCTCGAATTGCTTCTGCGCCTCAAGGTTCTTCCCGTCGCGCTGCAACCCGATTCCCAGGTTGTAGGCGCGCAAGGCGTCGACCGATTGCGAAACCGGCTGGAAGGAACTGGCCTTCAATTCCTTGAGCACATCCTCCGGCAGGGCAAGTTTCTGGCGGATGGACTCGGCCAGCCGATCGATGGCCCCGGGAATTTCTTTCTCGCTGGGCACATCGATCTTCAGCGGAACCGAGCGATCGTTCTTGATGTCCTGCAGCGTGGCATCAATGCGGATCTGGTCGCCGAACTTGGCGTACTGCCCCCAGACCACGCGGTCGGCGTTGCTGAAATCAGCTACCCGGCGAATGGCTGTGGGATCGAGCACGGTGGCGGGAGCGACCCGCAGGTCGGTCAAGATCTGGTGCAGGACGTTGGGGCTGACGGTGCGCAGCTGCGACGACTGTCCGACATCGGTGCTCAGCATTTCAGCCACGCTCGGCCCCAGCCAGTCCAGACTGGGATCGCCGGAGGCGTTGCGGAATGGAAGGATGGCGAGTGATAACCACCGGCCCGGCCGGGGTACGGGCGGCGGTCGGACTGAACAGCTTGTCGCGGTACACAAAGCCAACCATGGCCAGCACCAGCACCGCCGCCACGACGCCGATCCAGTGCCAGGGAACGGTTCGTCCCCAGGGCTTCGAACTGGTGGGGAACTGCAGGGTCGCGGCTGCGCGGCCGCCCTGCCAGGCGTCCAGATCGGCCAGGATTTCCGCCGAGTTCTGGTAGCGCAGCTTCAGATCGGGCTCCATACACTTGCCGACGATGTTGCTGAGCGGCCGGGGAATGCTGGCATCGTGACTCGATACCGGGGCGGCCCTTTCCTGGGTGCGCTTGAGCAGGCTGGCCACCACGCTGTCGGCCTTGTAGGGCATCTTGCCGGTCAGCAACTCGTAAAAGATCAACCCCATGGCGAAGACGTCGGAACGCTGGTCGAGATCCTTGCCCAGGGCCTGTTCCGGGGACATGTAGTCCATGGTGCCGACCAGGGCGCCGGTCTGGGTCATGCCGTCGCCTTCGAGGGTGCGGGCCAGGCCGAAATCCATCACCAGCACCCGGCCGGTCTTGTCGCGCATGATGTTTTGCGGCTTCAGGTCGCGGTGAATGATGCCGGCGCTGTGCGCGGCTTCGAGCGCCCGGCAGGTTTGCTGCATGATCTCAACCGCTTCCTCGGGGGCAAGCTTCCCCTTCCTCTGCATCAGGCCGCGCAAGTCCTCACCCTCGACAAACTCCATGGTGATGAACTTCATGCCGTCGGCCTCACTCAGGTCGTAGATCCGGATCACGTTCTTGTGGGTGACCTGGGTGGCGAGAAGCAGTTCCTGCTTGAAGCGGTCGATGATGGCCTGGTTGCCGGCCAGATCGGGGCGGATGACTTTCAGCGCCACCATGCGATTCAGTTCAATGTCCCGGGCTTTGTAGACCGCGCCCATCCCACCTTCTCCCAGGATTTGCAGCACTTCGTAACGCTGCCCCAGAAGCGCGCCCGGCGCCAGCATGGTCGGATTGCTCTGGGACCTTGGTTGCACGCGCGGCGCGGGCCTTCCCGGAGGGGGCTTGCGCCTTCCACCATGGTCGGAGAGTCGGGGCCAAGGTCCACTATCGTCGGCGAATCCGAGGAACTGCCGCTCGGAATGTCCACCATCGTGGGAGAATCGGAGGCCGGGACGGGAGTGCTCGGGCTGGGAATATCGATAAGGGTGGGCGAGTCCGAGGGCGCAGCAGTGCCGGGAGAAGAACTGTCACCCTTGGAGGGCGTGCGAACAGCCGCGCCACCTTCGCCTGGGTCTGAAGGTTTTCCGTCCGGGCGGCCTCGAGAGAACTCTTCCATCAGTAACCTCGGCCCGTGACGGGGAATGGAAGCTCCTAAAGGCAACCCCGGGCTTGCGCACACGAGCCCTAAACGCGGTACCAGAGGGGGCAGCGGCCCGCGAGTTGACCAGTATATAACGTAGTTTCACTAGTGTCAGCCGGTAGTCACCGGGAAGTGAACAGCCGGATGCGACCCTCCCCGGTCCGGTGGAGGACGGGCGTCCTCGCCCGTCAGGCAATGGCCTGTGCTCGACGGGCGGGACGCCCGTCCTCCATCGCGTTTGAGTCGGAGGTGTATATCATGGGTAAAAGATAATGCGAACCGTCGCCGTCATCCCCGCCCGTCTCGCCTCCACCCGGCTGTCGCGCAAGGCGCTGCGCGAGATTGCCGGAAAACTCCTGATTGGCCGGGTCTATGAAGCGGTCCAGGGCTCGGGCTTGCTCGACGATGTCATCGTCGCCACCGATTCCGATGAAATCATGGGAGTCTGCCGCCGTCACGGCTGGAAGGCACAAATGACTTCCGCAGCGCACCGCAGCGGCACCGAACGAGTGCACGAAATATCGCAAAGCGTTGCCGCTGATGTCTACCTGAACGTCCAGGGCGATGAGCCCATGACTCGGGCGGAACACATCGCCGGATTGATTGAAGTCATGCAAGACCCGGCGGTGCTGGTGGGAACCCTGATGACTCCGGCCGCGCCCGCCGACATCGATAATCCCAGCGCGGTCAAGGTGGTTACGGATGCGGCCGGTCGAGCTCTCTATTTTTCCCGCGCAACCATTCCCTATGACCGCGACGGCGCCGGACCGAAATATTTCAAGCATCTCGGCTTCTACGGGTATCGCAAGCCGGCGCTGGACCGCTTCGTCGCCCTTCCCGAGTCTTCGCTAGAACGCTCTGAGCGGCTGGAACAGCTGCGTTTCTTGGAGAACGGAATTCCGATTCACGTGGCCGAGACCCGGCACGACACCATCGGCGTGGATACGGAAGAAGATCTGCGGCGGGTGGAAGAAATCCTCGGTTCGCGCCGTTAGCTTTCAAACCGGTCCGGCCGGTTGCGCATGGCCTTGTGGATTTTCTTCCACTTCTCCTTATCTTGCCGCGCCACCTCGGGATTCATCTTGCGCTCCTGGAAGCGAAGCTCGGCCAGCAACTTGCGATAGTTTTCCAGCCTTGCGAAAGGCAACTCGTCCCGCTGGACCGCCGCTTCAACCGCGCATCCCGGCTCGCCCTGATGACCGCAGTCCCGGAATTTGCAGCGCTGAGAGAGCATGGCGATATCCTGAAAGGCCTGCGCCGCGCCTTCCTCGTGGTCCCAGAGCTGAAGTTCACGCATGCCCGGCGTATCGATCACCATGCCTTCGCCGGCAAGAAAAATCATCTGGCGAGATGTGGTGGTGTGCTGCCCGCGGTCATCGTGCTCGCGCACCGGTTGCACGCGCAGGGATGCGTCCGCCAGCCGGTTGATGATGGTCGATTTGCCGACACCGGAGGAGCCTACAAACCCTGCCGTGGTTCCCGCCACCAGATACGATCGGACAGCTTCGAGGCCGGAATTTTCCAGCGCACTCAGCAGGTGGACGGGCGTGCCCAGGGCGATGCTTTCCACATCTGCGGCGAGGGCCGCGGCATTCGGGCAGAGGTCCGCCTTATTGAGCAACACGACGGGCCGCGCGCCGCTGTCCCACACGATGGTCAGGTAGCGCTCAATGCGCCGCAGGTTGAACTCGCGATTCAGCGCGCTCACCACGAACACGGTGTCGAGGTTCGTGGCGATGATCTGTTCGCTTATCCCGCGTCCCGCAACTTTGCGGACCAGCTTGGTCTGGCGCGGGAGTACGTGCTCAATTCGCGCCCGTCCTTCGTGCGGACGCGCCATGATCGCCACCCAATCACCTACCGCGGGAAGGTTTTCCCGGCCGGCCGCCTGATGTTGCAGCTTGCCCGCGGCTTCGGCCAGGTACTCCGCCTGCGCCGACCTTACCCGGTAGAGCCCCTTGAATTCCTCGACCACCCGCGCGGGCGCGAGCCCAGTTCGGTTCAACCCGGTTTGGTCCAACTCCCCAAAATGACTAGCGAAGAACGGATTCCATCCCAGATCTTTTAGCTGTGCTGTGACTTCCATATGTAGAGAAGCTCCCTGCTTCCGCGGCCGCGTCGATCGCTCCGCCTGACCAGCTCTCAATGCAACGAATCGACCCCGCGGCCGTTGGAGGCGCGGCGACAGGGTCGCGAAATGGCGATGGATGGAAGCAGGTCTGAGTCCGCGCTTGCAGCAAGAAAGGTGCGCCGGGAGTGAATCTGGACGCTACCTAGAAGAACAAGGCAGAGGCAGACCTATGCTTCCGCGTAAATCTGGCAGACATAGGCGCCTCCTGAAGAGAACTGGTCCCGGCCGAGGGCGGGGACAGAAATCAAGATAAGGCGGCCCGCGAACCCAGTCAAGCCGCAATGTAGGCGCGAGCGCCCGCGCCTACATTTTTGTCGTTTGGAAGTTTCGGGCTGCGGCCACGCGCCGCGAGATCGCGGGATGCGAATGAAAGAGCCATTCCACCCATAGTGCGGGAGAACGTTCAGCCAGATTTTGCTCCGCCAGTTTCTCCATGGCAGAGATAAACGGCTGCACCGCGGGGATGGATTGGAAGGCGTAACGGTCGGCCTGGCGCTCGTTGAAGCGAGAGTAAGCGTTGAGCAGCGGCAGCACCAGAAGCGAAAGCGTGGTGGCCACCAGCATCAGTAATGGGAGATTCGCAAAGTCGGACAAGGTCTCGAACATGTGTTGCCGGTCCACCGCGTAATGCAGGACCCAGTTGGCCGCCCAGAATCCGACCAATGTGATCCCCGCCTGCACCAGAATGCTTTTGAAAATGTGGCGGTGCACGTGGTGGCCGAGTTCGTGGGCCAGCACGGCTTCGATTTCATCGGTCGAGTAATTCGCCAGCAGGGTATCGGCCAGAATGATCCGGCGGGTGTTGCCCAGTCCGGTCAGAGCGGCGTTCGCTTTTTTGCTTTTTTCGGAAAGCTTCCATTGGTAAACGCCGCGGACCCGGGTCCCTGCGCGCGCACCCAACCGCACCAGCCGCTCTTTCAATTCCTCATTTTCGAGCGGCGAGAATTTATAGAAAATTGGAAACAGGACCACCGGCGCCAGTTGGGCCAGCAGTACGAACAACCCCAGGAACGCCGCCCAGGCAATCAGCCACCAGCGCTGCGGCGCCTGGCGCATGATGAAGTACAGCAACTCGGCCACGATTCCGGCCAGGACAACGCCCACCAGGAAGCCTTTGCTCTCATCCCAGAGCCAGGCGCGCAGCCGCATGTTGGAAAGGTGATAGCGGTGTTCAAGGCGGAAACTGTAATAGTCGAGGCCCAGTCCGAGAACTTTGGATAGCACCATGAGCATGAGCACGTAAAGAAACAAGGCCAGGCCATAGTGCTGGAATGTGGCTTCGTAAGCGATATCGCGGAGAAGGCCGCTCCACCCGGTTACGAGGAGGACAACCATCAGGGCCAGCCCGAGGATAAAGTCGGCAATGCCGAGCCAGCGCCGGATACGGTTGTAACGCCGCGCATCAGGCGAGTCGGCAGGGACCGGTGCGGTAGCAGCTGCTGAAACCATTGTGCCTGACTGATTATCGTATCGCCGAAAACGAAATGCGAGACCCGGAAGGCCAATGGTTATGCGGGTCTTCCGCGTCTTCGGTGGTCGTCGCCGGGCCGGCCAGGGCTGTCCCTCACGAGCCCGTAGCCCTTACAAACGCCTCGGCAAGGGAAAGAATCTCTTCCACCAGCCCGGGCGACGCCGCTTCGCAGTAGACCCGCAGCAGCGGCTCGGTGCCCGACATCCGAAACAGCACCCAGGGTACAGCCCCATTGCCCTCGGTGGGAGCGTCCAGGAAGAATTTTATTCCGTCGAGCGTTTCCTTCTTTTTGATGGAGTATCGGCCCAGACGGTTGGCCTGGCCGGAGCCGGCCCGCTCGATCGCGCTTCGCTTCATTTCTTCCGTAATGTGCAGATCGCGGCGCCCATAGTAGTGCGGCCCGTACTCGCGCTGCAGATCGGCCACCAACTGCCCCAGGGGCTTGCGTTCTTCCGCCATCACGTTGGCCAACAGCAGGCAATTGAGCGTGCCGTCGCGTTCGGGCAGATAGCGGGAGTATCCGATTCCGCCCGATTCCTCGCCCCCCACGACAATTTCATGCTCCATCATAAGGTCGGCAATGTATTTGAAGCCGATGGGACATTCGATGAGCTTGCGCCCGTATTTGGCGGCAATGCGGTCCACCATGCCGGTGGTGTTGAAGGCGCGCACCACGTCGCCGGGCCACTGCTTTCGCTCCAGGATCCAGCGCAGGAGGACGGCGAAGCATTTATGCGAGTCCACGAAACTGCCGTCTTCGGCAATGGCGCCGACGCGGTCGGCGTCGCCGTCGACCGCCAGTCCGGCATGGCAGCGCTCTTTCAGGACAGTCTGCCGCAGCATTTCTACGTGGGGCTCGATGGGCTCGGGATTGATCCCCGGAAACAGCGGGTTCAACTCCTGGCGGATCGCGACGAAGTGGATGCCCCGACTCTGGAAGATCCCGGTCAACACGCCGCGCCCCGAACCGTACATGGAGTCGACCGCAAAGCGGAAATTTGCCTTGGCGATGAGATCGAGGTCCGCGAACCGGCAAATGGCTTCCGCGTATGCCGGCTTCAGGTCAACTTCTTTGATCGGAGCCGCCTGGCCTTTGGGCATCGAACCTTTGCCGACCTCTTCCTCAATCACCTTCATGATCGCGGGCGTGGCCGACCCGCCAAACTTCGCTTTGAACTTCACACCGTTCCAGTTCCACGGATTGTGGCTGGATGTGACCACTACTCCGCCAGCGGCGCCCTGGCTCTTTACCGCCAACGAAATCGCCGGCGTCGGCGTGGAGTCTGAGGTGATCTGTACCGGAATGCCGGCCGCGGCAATGGTCTCAGCCGCGAGACGGGCCGCCTGCTGCGAAAGAAAACGCGTGTCGTAGCCGACGACTACCCCCCGCGCCGAATCCTCATGGCCGAGGACGTACGCAGCGATCCCGCCCGCCACGCGGCGAACGTTCTCGAAAGTAAAATCATCGGCAATAATGCCGCGCCAGCCGTCGGTGCCGAATTTGATATTAGTCATCAGTCATCAGTCGTCAGTCGTCGGTCGTCAGCCTTCAGTCGTCAGCAAAATCGTAGAACAGCTGCTTTTCTGACGACTGACGACTGATGACTGACGACTGCTACACCAGATTACGTAATTTCTTCTCGTCCAGGTACTTCACCACTTTGCCCACGTCCTGGGCCTGGTCGCGGGTAGTGATCAGCAGTGCGTCTTCCGTCTCTACCACGACCAGATTGTTTACGCCGAGAGCGGCCACAAATCTTCCGGGAGCGTGGATGTAATTTCCCTGGGCGTTGAGGGTGAACCATCCTTCGCCGGCGATCAGGTTGCCATCCTTCGGCTGGCTCTTGCTCACGTGGTGCTCGTGCAGCGCGGTCCACGATCCCAGGTCATTCCATCCAAAATCGGCGGGAAGGCAAATGATGTTGGAGTTCTGCTCGCCCTCGCAGGAACGAGGTTCGAGCACCGCATAATCGATGCTGATGTTTTCGCACTTGGGATAAAGCCGGGCAAAAGCATCGGCAAACTTGCGCGTGCTAAACGTGGCCGCAATCTGCTGCAGCAACAAGGCCGTCTTGGGCAGGTGCTCGAGCAGGGCATTCGAGAGCGTGCGCGCGCTCCACAAAAACATGCCGCTGTTCCAGAAATAGTTTCCTGCTTTCACGAACTCAGCGGCGTGCGCTGCGTCGGGTTTTTCCGTGAAACGGCGCACCCGCAGCGCGTTTCCCTCGAATGACGAGCCGGACTCGACGTAGCCGTAGCCAGTCTCCGCGCGGGTGGGACGGATGCCCAGCACCACAATATTGTCTCCGGCAGCGGCGATCTCGATCCCACGCTGCAGGACTTCGCGATACCGTTTCTCATCGCCGATCACGTGGTCGGAAGGAAAGAGGCCGATGACGGCGTCGGGATCGAGGTTGAGCAGAATGAATGCGGCCAGACCGATAGCGGGTGCCGTGTTGCGCCCCACCGGTTCGGCCAGAATCTGCCGGGGGCGGAGGCGCGGGAGCTGGCGCGTGACCTCGCGCCGCAAGTGCTCGTTGGTGATGACCCAGAAACGCGCGGGCGAGGCCAGCGGCAGCAATCGCGCCACGGTCTGCTGGATCATGGTCTGCTTCCCATCGAGCGCCAGCAATTGCTTGGCGCGACGCTGCCGGCTCAATGGCCAGAAGCGTGTGCCCCGGCCGCCGGCAAGAATCACGGGATGGAAATTGGTTTTGGACACGAATGAAAACTATTTCAGATTTCAGATTTTAGATTGCAGATTTGAATTCCGCACTTCAATCTGCACCCTAGAATCTGCCATCTGCAACATCTTTTACATTCTTGTTTCAGGCTCCGGCACCGCTCCACCGGGCACTGACGCCTTGAGAAACTCCACCGACCACTGCGGGCGCACTTGAAACTCGCCCACCGCCGCGGGCACGACCACGGCGTCGCCCCGGGCCAGTGTAACCGGGTTGGCTCCGGAAGCTTCGACGATTCCGCAACCTTCCACCGCCACCAGGATCTGGACCGAACGTCTCCCACTCTCGTCCTGCGTCTGGAAGGAGTGCCGTTCTTTGAGTTCAAACATGTCCACCACGAAGTACGGGGACGAAATCATGGGCGCGCGCCGGCTTCCTCCACCGTTCAACTTCGAAGGCGCGGGGCGGACCACTTTCCCCGCTCCCGTCTTTTCCTTGATGACCGCCAACCCCTGCCGCAGATGTAACTCGCGCGGGCGTCCGTAATCGTAAAGACGATAGGTCGTGTCCGACTGCTGCTGGGTTTCGAGCATGATCGATCCCGGCCCCAGCGTGTGCACCGTTCCGCCCGTCACGTAAATCATCTCGCCGGCATAGACGTTGATCCAGTTCAGCACTTCCTCGGCGCGTTTTTCGCCTATCGCGCGTTCGAACTGATCCCGGCTGACCCCCGGCTTGAGGCCCAGTGCAATCTGCGCGCCCGGCCGGGCATGCACTACGTACCAGCACTCGGTCTTCCCGCAAGGCAGCCCGGCGCGCCGCGCCGCCGCGTCATCCGGGTGCACTTGCACGGAAAGCTTTTCGTGGGGAAAGAGAAATTTCAGGAGCAGCGGAAAACGTTTGGGATCGAGCGCCGTGTCGCCCACCAGTTCACGGCCATACTTCAGGCTCAGATCGGCGAGAGACTGGCCACTCAGAGGGCCGTTCGCCACTTTCCCGGCATCGCCCGTCAGCCAGGCTTCGCCAATCTTCTCCTCGAACTTGTGGTTGGGATAGATGGGCGAAAGATCAAGCGTGCCCCAGGGCCGCGGGTCGAAGGCCGGCTGCATCGAAAATGGATAGAGAGCGCTCACGCGATGTGCATGTGGAATCGCAACTCAGGCGTACGCCCGAGGATTTTCCGCGCAGCCGCTGCCTTATAGGGCCGCGAAGAATTTGCGCATGCGCTCCAGTCCGCGATCCAGTTCGGTTGCGCTGGTGGCGTAAGAAACACGAATGTGCTCGCCGGTGCCAAAGCCTTCGCCGGGCACGGTCGCCACATGCGCTTCGCGCAACAGCCGCCCGGCCACGTCGGAAGCGGATTTTATGCCGCCCCTCCCGATGAACGACGAAATATTGGGATAGGCGTAGAACGCGCCTTCGGGCAGCGTGCACTGCACGCCGGGAATGGAACGCAGTCCCTTGACCACGTGGTCGCGCAGCTTGATGTATTCCAGGCGCATGTCTTCGACGCATTGCTGCGGGCCGTTCAAAGCCGCCACCGCGGCCTTCTGGACGATCGAAGTCGGATTCGAAGTAGACTGGCTCTGCAGTTTCTGCATGGCCGCGATCACCGCCGCCGGTCCCAGCGCATAGCCCAGCCGCCAGCCCGTCATGGCATACGTTTTTGAGAGCGAGCCGATGATCAGCATGCGCTCGCGGTACTCGCACAGCGATCCCACCGAAAACTGTTCGCCGGTGTAGTTCAGATACACGTAGCACTCATCGGACAGAACCCAGATGCCGCGCTCCGCCGCCAGTTGCACCACCGCCTTCAAATCCTTCGGAGACATGACCGCGCCCGAAGGATTCGACGGCGAATTCAGAATGATCATTTTGGTGCGCGGAGTCACCAGGCGCTCGATCATGTCCGCCGTCACCCGGAATCCCTGGCTCTCGTCGGATTGCAGCAGCACGCAGTTCCCACCCGCGTAGCGCACGATGTCCTTGAACGAAACCCAGTACGGCACCGGCAGGATGACTTCATCGCCGTGATCGATCAGCACCTGAATGGCATTGAACAAGGCGTGCTTGCCGCCAACCGAGGCCATGGATTCCTCGCGGCGGTAGTCGGACTGGAAGTCCGCCGCGTGGCGGCGCACGATCGCGTCGCGCAGCTCCGGCGTCCCGCCGACCGCCGTGTACTTCGAAAAATTATTCTGGATGGCGGCAATGGCGGCATCCTTGACGTGCTGCGGCGTCGAAAAATGCGGTTCGCCCGCGCCGAAGTCCACGACGTCAATGCCCTGCTGGCGCAGCTTGTCGGCTTCGGCAACCACTGCCATGGTGGCAGAAGGCTCGATGCGGTTGATTCGTTCCGTAAGTTTAACGGCCGGGGCCGCTTCCGTAACTGGAGTCATGCTCGTTTTCCTGTTCTGCTTGGTCTTGCGTCCTTCAGCTTGATGGCCGGATCGAGTTTTTCCCGCAGGCGGCGTTCCACCATTTCCGGCACCAGCCCCTGGATCGATCCGCCCAGTTTTGCCACCTCGCGGACCAGCCGCGAGCTGAGGTAGGAATACTGTTCCGCGGGCATCATGAAAACCGTTTCCAGGTCGGGCTGCAGCTTGCGGTTCATCATGGCCATCTGCAGCTCGTATTCATAATCGCTGAGCGCGCGAATTCCGCGCAACACCGCGCTGGCCTTGACCCGGGCCGCGTACTCCACCGTCAGGCCGTCGAACACATCCACCTGAACGTTCTTGAAACCGGCGGTCAAGGCCTCCAGCATGGTCCGGCGTTCGCCCAGGCTGAAGAGCGGGCTCTTGTCTGGATTGCGCAGGATGGCCACAATCAGCTCGTCGAAAATCTTGCTGCCGCGGTCAATCAAATCCAGGTGCCCGTTGGTCGGCGGATCGAACGAGCCGGGATAGATGGCGATGACCTTCTTCAAGAGTCCTCAATTTTCCTGACAGGCAACAGGCAGGCAAGGGTTAAAGAAGATTCTATGCGGCAGGGATGAGGGATGGCAATTGTTTTACCAAAAATGAACTGTCATCCCGAGCGCCGCTCGATCCGCGCTGGCGCGGTGAGAGCAAGTCGAGGGACCTTGTGCCTGTGGTTATGGCGAAACCGGGGATCGCGTCGGCAATAGCGCAAGGTCCCTCGACAATCTCCCGCGCTCGCGCGCGGAAAGATTGCTCGGGATGACAAAGCTTATCTAGCGCCGGGCGGCCGGTACCTTGGCAGCTTCCGGCACCGCGCTGGGCATGGTGGTGACGCGAGCGCCGGAGACGCTCGGGGCTGCGGCCGCGGCTTGCGCAGCGGCGGGCTGCAGCACCGGCGTGACCAGTCCCAGATGCTTGCGCACTTCGGCTTCCAGCTTGACGAAGGTCTCGGCATTGTCCTTGAGGAACTGGCGGGCATTCTCGCGGCCCTGGCCAATGCGCTCGCCCTTGTAGCTGTACCAGGCGCCGGATTTTTCCAGCAGATTGTTGTTGACCGCCAGGTCAAGCAGATCGCCTTCGCGCGAAATGCCTTCGCCGTACAGGATGTCGAACTCGGCTTCGCGGAAGGGCGCGGCCACTTTGTTCTTCACCACTTTGACCTTGGTGCGTGAGCCGATCATCACGTCGCCTTCTTTGATGGCGGCGATGCGGCGGATATCCACCCGCACCGAGGAATAAAACTTCAGAGCGCGGCCGCCGGTGGTGGTTTCCGGGTTGCCGAACATGACTCCGATTTTTTCGCGGATCTGGTTGATGAAGATCAGACAGGTGCGTGACTTGGAAACCGTTCCGGTCAATTTGCGCAGCGCCTGCGACATCAGCCGCGCCTGCAGGCCCATGTGGCTGTCGCCCATTTCGCCGTCGAGTTCGGCCTTGGGCACGAGCGCGGCCACCGAATCCACGACCAGCACATCGATCGCGCCAGAGCGCACCAGCGCTTCCGTGATCTCGAGCGCCTGCTCGCCATAATCGGGCTGGGAAACCAGCAGGTTATCGACATCCACGCCGAGTTTCTTGGCGTACGCGGGATCGAGCGCATGCTCGGCATCCACAAACGCCGCCATGCCGCCGGTTTTTTGGGCTTGCGCCACCACTTGCAGGGCAATGGTGGTTTTGCCGGAAGATTCCGGTCCGAAGATTTCGACCACGCGCCCGCGCGGAAAGCCGCCCACGCCCAGCGCGGCGTCGAAAGAAATAGCGCCGGTGGGGATCACGGCGATGGGGACGATTTCCTTCGAGCCCAGCCGCATGATCGAGCCCTTGCCAAACTGCTTTTCGATCTGCGCGAACGCCATATCAATTGCTCTTGTTCGATCGTCAGCCATAAGAATGCGGCTCCTTTTGAGTTATGAAGAATGTAGAAGGTGTCGAAGGGCGGATTATACAACGGTATCGAAGCGAAGAAAAGGCGAATTTATGCCGGTGGCGGTGGAAAAGTACCAAAACGGAACCACAAGAGAGAACAGGGCTTTGAAGCGCCCGCTGTCTCCGCGTCAAATAATCGCCTGGAATGCAGGACTTCCCGGTTTATGCGGAATGCCTCTTCTTGATGGTCCAGACTCCAATGGCCTCTCGGCGCAACGGCTCGCTCGCCACATTTTTCACGGCGGCAGGCAGAAAAATGGGCCGGTAGTGACGGCGCATGCAGACATGACAGCGGACCAGTCGGAGCAGGAACAGGGAACACACCTTGTGCCACAGTGTCGTCGAGGACGAAGTGTAGATCTTAGAGCACCCGCAGTACGGACAATTTTTCAGGCTGATTCGTCGCATTTTTCCACTAGGCAGGCTACCGCTCTCCTATTGACTTGGATGCCGTTCCCCGCCCCGGGGTTTTCGACCTTTCCTAAAGCAGGTATTTCAACAGGTTCTACGGAATTCACTGTATTGTGCTTGCGCAGGACCGTAGGCAGAGTCGATCGATCAGGAGATTTATATGTCCCCCCTGACTCTGCAGGAAGTCATCGACAGAATTAATCAGGCCGATTCTCGCGTGCAAGACGTGCGAGCCAAGGAACGGCAAGCCCGAGAGAATCGTAACGGAGACCAAGAACATCGGCCTGAGTTCTACCTTCCGCGCCTGACCAAGCGTTTAGCCAAGCTCGTCTTCAGCGCCTGAGGGACGGCTCTGCGCTACAGTGCCGCTTGGCATTGTCCGCGTAGGCACAGGAGTCCCGGGCTCGTCCGATACAGCTGCTCGATCGAGCATAGGTGTGTAAGCGGTCGTGATCTCAGCGCAGGCCTTCGACCAGGTAGAGGTCCGAGAGGTCACGCACATAGGAGTAGGCGTACCAGCGTTCATCCGGAGTGATATCGAATATATTGGCAACGTAAACACCCGCGCGGTCCGCAGGCACCAGTTCCCTCCAGGGTTTTCTTTCCCCGGTCACGGTGTCATAGCGGTACAGCTTCAGGGGGACTTCCGGGCGCTCCGCTCCAATGATGTACCGCCCGCCTCCTGCACCCAACGCCGGAGTGACATCAGGAATTTTCGCCGGAACACTTCGCGGCGGCCCGCCGTCTATGGGATAGAACTTAAGGGTGTCGCCTTGGCGCGAGATAACTTCCTTGCCGTCATCGGCGGGAAAACCTTGCACGCCCTCCGGCGTTATCGGCGAGAGGGTTCCGCCGTCCATGGTGGTGAGGTAAGATCGTGCCTGTTTTGCCGGCTCTCGGCCGGTGACGAGCAAGTGCTTGCCATCGGGAAACCAGGCGGCGTAGTCATAGTCGAACCCCGGTTGCGAGAGATTCTTCGGCGTCCCAGCACGAGTGGGCAATAACCAGAGTTGCTGCGGCTGTCCGGGAATGATGGAGGCCACCCATTTGAGATCAGGGGATACGCCATAGGGCGTGCCATCACCCAGGCGAATCGCGGGCGAGCCGTCGGTTGCGCGCATGTATGCCGAATACTTCTGGCCTCCACCGTCGCCTTCCTCGGAGAAAAAAATCCACTTGCCGTCGGGAGAAATACGAGTGACCAACGACCAGTCCTGCCAGCTCATGTCGATTTCCGCAGTGTGGCCGGGGAATAGTCCGGCGATTCCACGCCGCCGGTTTTCGCGGATGAAGAGTACCCGGCCGTCGGGGAAAATATCCTGCAGCACGACCCCGCCCGCGCCCGCCCACACCAGGCGCTGATGTCCTTCCAGATCGACCGCGAACAAATTGCTGGAGAGGTGGACGTTCGAACCGGTAAACCAGATCTCCTTCCCAGAGGGCGCCCAGGCCAGGCCGCGCGCATCGGAGAAGGAACCGGTGAGTGCGCGGCTCTTGCCCTGCCGATCCACCACCATGATCGTCCCCAGGCTGTCCCAGCGAATGGGATGATGGATGAAAGCCACCATGCTGCCGTCGGGCGAAACCCGCAGGTCGCCGATCCAGCCTTGAGTTTCGTAGAGCGTTTTGCCCTGGGGATACTCCAGTCTGAAGCTGCTGCCAGTCAACGTGCCGAGAGCCAGCGACTGTCCGTCAGGGGACCAGTCGGCGCTGCCCACAGCTTCGCTCAGTTCGCGCGGTGAACCGCCGGTGAGCGGCACCCGCGCCAGGGTTCCGCCTCCGGCATTCGCCATCGGCTGGATGTGGTTCAGGGTGATGGCGAGTTCGTCCTGCTTGGAAATAGCCAGGATGCTGCTGTTCTTCAAGCCGAGTTCGCGCGACTGGGGCGCGTCTGGACGCGTGGTGTAGAGCTGCAGCGGTTCGTCACCCAGCTGCGCGCTGTATACGATGGTCTGGCCGTCGGGAGAAAACCGCGCCGCCCCCACATGGCCGCCACGGAATGTCAGCCGGGTGAACACCGGCGCCGATGACTTCTGGGTCCCGTGGCCTGCCCAGAAGGCCGCCGCGCCCACCAGCAACAAGGCAGGAATCGCGACCAGCCATGGAGTTCTGAACTTCGCCGCGGTCGCTGGATGCGAACCGGTCACGGGTTTCGCCGCGCCGCTCAACGACGACAAGCTTTCCAGATCGAAGGCCAGATCGCGCGCCGACTGGAAGCGCTGCCCCGGTTCCTTTTCCAGGCAGTGCCGGACGATGCGATCGAGTCCGGGCGTCACATTCAGTCCACTCTCGTTTAGTTCGGGGGGATCTTCCTTCAGGATGGCGTTCATGGTCTCGACACCGGTGTCGCCCTTAAACGCCCGTTTCCCGGAAATCATTTCGTAGAGAATCGCGCCCAGGCTGAAAATGTCGGAGTGGTGGTCGACGGTCTGTCCCCGCACCTGCTCCGGAGACATGTAGCCGGCTGTGCCCATCACCGTGCCCGGCTGGGTGGGCGTAGGAGCGGCCGCGGTCGCGCTCTGCCCCGAGAGTCCGGCTTCGCCGATGGTTTGCTTGGCTAATCCGAAATCGAGAATCTTTATGCGGCCGTCTTTGGTGATGAAGATGTTGTCAGGCTTCAAATCGCGATGCACGATGCCTTTGTCGTGCGCCGCAGCCAGCCCGCGAGCCATCTCCACCGCATACTCGGTCACGCGGCGCTGGGAGAGCGGACCGGCACTCATCTTTTCGCGCAGCGTCTGGCCTTCCAGCAGCTCCGAAACCAGGTAGTGCAGATCGCCCTGCGCGCCCACGTCGTGGATGGCGAGAATATTGGGATGGTTGACCGTGCTCAAAACCCGGGCTTCGTGCTCAAAGCGCTGCAGGCGGTCGGCATCGCGGGCGAAGGCTTCCGGCAAAACCTTGATTGCGACCTCGCGGGCCAAACGAGTGTCGCGCGCGCGATAGACCTCTCCCATGCCGCCCGCGCCGATCGACGATTGAATTTCGTACGGTCCGAGTTTCGTGCCAGGGGTAAGAGCCATCGGTGGGCGCAATTATAGCCCGATTCACAAAGCCGCCCTCCTCGGGAGCATAATGTCCACGACAGGAGGGCCTATGACGCGAGAACACCCCATGGGTGCTCCAGAAATCGGACGAGAAGAACGCTGGCTGAACGTGGTGCCGGCGCTGGCCGTGGGCGCCGCATTCTTCGCCCTGTGGTTCTGGCTGCTGCCGGGGTGGCTCGGCTTTCGGGTTGAAACTGCGGGAGCCGCGCGTTGGCGATGGCTGGCAGCGATTCCGTCGGTGTTGGGGTTCGCGGTCGCGCTGCGCTGCGTCTGGGATTTCGGGTGGACCGGAGGCGGAACCCCGGCCCCGGTCGCTCCGCCGCGGCGCCTCGTGCTAGTGGGATTCTACGGTTACGTGCGAAACCCCATGTACCTGGGTTTCGCCGCCGGCTGGATCGGGCTCTGGGTCGTTTTCGGACACGCCAATCTGCGCGTGATCGCCGCCGTCGCTGTGGTTGCCCTGGGTGTGCACCTGTTTGTCGTGTTCTACGAAGAACCAACCCTGCGCCAGAAATTCGGGACGGATTACGAAGACTATTGCCGGAACGTACGCCGCTGGTGGCCGCGCCTCCAGGGCTGGCACCATTCGTAACTCCTTGTAAACGAAACCCCGCCCCATCGCTGTATCCGGCCCCTAAATTTTTCTGTGCCGGGCGCCAAGCAGTCGTAGTAACATGCGCCGCATCACGGCTGCTTCGGCAGCCAGAGACGCCACGTCGCGTCTTGTCCCACCTTGTTCGTGGAGGATTCATGGAGAATCGTGTCCTTGGGAATTCGGCCACTACCAGCTCACAGACTGCTGCCACGCACCACGAGGGGCGCAACGTTTGGATCCTGACCGCTTATGCGGTGTCAGGCCTGGCCCTGTTCGGCGTGCTGATCTACTACGTCTCGGCCTACATCACACAATAGACACTATCGGTCGCGCTCGACTCGCGGCCTACTCGGCGGCGGATGGTTACGCCATCTCAATTCCGGGGTAAGTTCCGTGCCGGATAATCCGCCGGGTTTCATCTCTCGGAATGTGCTTCCTCGAGCTCCATTCCGGGATTCGCGTTTTGCCCGGCGCTCCGATTTGCTCACCTGCCACCGTGCTACAATCGCGGCTTGCCCGGTGTGCGACGCCTGGCAAATTCCCCATATAACTGAGACGCGCTGACTCCCGTGGCCCATGATCCCTCGAAGATCGCTGTCACCTACGCCGATGCTGGTGTGGACATTGACCGCGCCAACCGCACCAAAAAGCGGATCAAGTATCTCGCCCACAAGACGTTCACCCGCAGCGTCCTGAGCGAAATCGGTGGCTTCGGCGGCCTGTTTGCCGTGGACAAGGCGAAGTGGGTGGACCCCATCCTGGTCTCGAGCGTGGACGGCGTGGGCACCAAGCTGAAAATCGCCTTCGAGATGGACGTCCACCACACCATCGGCGCCGACCTGGTCAATCACTGCGTCAACGACATTGCGGTGCAGGGCGCGACGCCGCTGTTCTTCATGGATTACCTGGCCAGCGGCCGCATCGAGCCCGAGGTCATCGAGAAAGTGATCGAGGGCCTGGCCGAAGCCTGCAAGCATAACGGCTGCGCCCTGATCGGCGGGGAAACCGCCGAGATGCCCGGCTTCTACCCCGATGGCGAATACGACCTGGCCGGATTCATCGTCGGCGCGGTGGAGCGCGAGCGCATTATCAGCGGCAAGACGGTGGAAGTCGGTGACGTGATCTTAGGCCTCGCCTCCAACGGCCTGCATACCAACGGCTACGCGCTGGCCCGCAAGCTGCTGTTCGAAGTCGGCAAATACACCCTCGATTCCTATGTAAATGAACTCAAGGGGAAAGTCGGCAACGAACTTCTCCGCACCCACAAGAGTTACTGGCCGGCGATCAAGCGCCTGGTGGATGGCGAATGCGTCTCCGCCATGGCCCACATCACGGGCGGCGGCATCACCGAAAATCTGCCGCGCGTCCTGCCCCGCGGCGTGGCCGCCGTCATCGAGATGGGTTCCTGGCAAGTACCGCCGATCTTCGAGCACCTGCAGCAGCTGGGCAACGTCCCGCAGGAAGAAATGTTCCGCACCTTCAACATGGGACTGGGAATGCTGCTGATCGTGCCGTCGAAGAAATTCAAGAAAGCCCAGACCGTGCTGGAGCGCGCGGGAGAAAAAGCCTTCACCGTGGGCCGCATCGTGAAGGGCGACCGCAAAGTGATGTACACCTGAGCGTGGGGTCGTGGGGTCGCGGGCGACTCGTCCGCCGCCACACAAACCGCAGGAGCTACTGCCGCAGCGGCTTCGGCGGCGCCAACGCGATCAGCGCGACGCCCACGATGATCAATGCCGGGATATCGCCCATCAGATGCGCGTGCTCGGCGGTTCTGCAATGCCTGCACCGTCATGATGCCCGCGTGCACCAGGCTCGACCATGCGGTGAAGGCGATGAGGCTGCGATTCTCCGCGGGGCGTCGCGAAGCGATCAGCAGGAAGATACCCAGCGTGGCGTAAACTCCGAGAATCATCTGCTCATATTCCGGCTGATGCGGCTGCCACCGCCATCCGCTCGGCCACAGGAACATCATGAGCGGATACACGCCGACCAGGAAGATCAGGCCCACCAGAATCAGCACGACTTGCAGCGCACGTTCCCTGTTCATGACACCTCCCGATGGAATTCGTCTGCGACTTATCGAGAGTAGGCGGTCGAAGGGCATGGAACAAGATGGCTGATATGACATTGTACATAGGTTATTACGCCATCCAGCGAGGTAAGGGCTGAGCGGTCTCTCCCCTTGGGGTGACCAGGGAATCCCAAACTTCGAGTTAGCGGCGGGAAATGGCTTTGCGGTAGGCGTCCGCAGTCGTGCGGTAGCAGGGCAGCATGCTTTTTGTCCTCGGCGCTCAGCCCCGGAGCGTCGGCTGCATTGTGCACATCCGGGTGGGGATCAGCTTCCGGCCAAGTCATCTGCATCAGCGATTCGTCGCAGGTTCGGTCCCGGCTGACCAGAAGCTTGTATACCTTCGAGTTGTCCACGCCGTACTCGGACAGTCGCCGTTGATACGGAAGATAGACGTAAACCAGCTTAACCAGTTCGGTCAGATCTTTGCGCAGCCGGCGCTCGGCGATGTACACCTCGTAATTGGAAAAATAAGACGAGTTCGGCAAGGCCATCGCCAGGCCAATCAAACGGAGAGGCATCTCTTGGGTTGCGGGTTCGCGCGCGTCTTCAGCCTGTTGCCGCGGGTTGTCGGTTACCGGCGGCGCGGCCGGGGCAAGCACTGGAGGGCGGTTCATCGCCACCTGGCGTCCCCCGTGGTCGGAGTTGCCGCCGGCCCCCACCGATGGAGCCGGTGCCACACCCTGCAAGCCGCTCCCCGATGCAAGGCCGGAGAGCGCACCGGCGCGTTGACCCGCGCCGGCCCCCGCGCCCTCGAGGGATGGCGGCGGGGGCACAGCCTGCACTCCGGCGCTGGATGTTGGCCCTCCGGGGAATGTTCCGCTGGACAAACTTCGGCTGGACGACGCTGTGCTGGACGACGTTCGGGACGACAAACCCGGGTGTCCGCCCTCGGCCGAGTCGCCGATGCCCTGAACCGATGGCGGAGGAGGCACCACCACGGAACCGGCGCCTGACAGCGCACCCGCACGCCCCGTCGCGAGGGTTCCGGAACCCAGGGCCGCCGGAGGCGGCACCGCCAGTGCGACCGGACTACCCAGAGTTGCCCCGGGCCCTTCCGAAATCATGCTCTGCTCGCCCACCGGCAACCGCGGCGCGGGCGCGACCACAGCGCTGGGGCCGATGTTGATGTCTCCGAGTCTTCGCGCCACTGCCTGCACCACGGGCGCAGGCGCAACTACTGTCGCGCCGGGCTCGGCCACCGCTCGTCGGGAGGAAACGGCTCCAAGTTCGGGGGCCGGGGCAACGCCGGAAGCCTGCGGCAGACCGAGCCGCCGGGCTGTCCCCTGGCTGATCTCGGGCGGCGGCGCAACGATCGTGGTCGGACCTGCCGGCAGCGGCAATCGCAAAGACCTGCTGGTGGCGGCGATCGGCATCTCCGGCGGCACACTCGATGCCGCCAGGTCAGGCCGGGCTGGTCCCTTCAGCTTGATCTCGGGCGCTTTGACGGCAGCCTGGGCGCGTTCTGGCGCCACGTGAATCGAGCCTCCGCGCGCGGACTCGGCCGGTTTCCTGTATGCCGAGCGAGCCCGGGAGGGGCTGCTGCGTAACGCGGGAAACGATCCCTCAGGCTTGTAGTAAGTAAGGTGAGTATTTTCGAACATGCTGCGCCGCAAGGGCTGATCTGGCGTAATCCACACCTGGGAAACGAGCAGTACCATGGCAACCACAACCAACTGGCCCACCAGTGTTTCCGCAAATCGCTGCCAGGGTATGCCGGTATCGGAAAAGGCTTCGCGCCAGAATGCCGCCGACCAAATGGTGGGCTCTCCCGGAGACGCGGGGCGCAGCACGTCGGCCAGGTTTCGCAGAAAGACGCGATACGCTGGTTCCAGTTCGACCAGCAGCTTCAGCCGAGGCTGCGCGGGAGGGGTGCTTGGCTTGGGACGGGAGACACCGGGCGCAAGCGTCACTCCTGGCACGCCACCCACGCGGTCCATGCTCGTCCAGTCGTATTCGCACTGGAGGCCGCAGCGCCGACACACCTGGTAGTAGCGGCCGTCGGCAGCTCGCAGCGGCCAGAAAAACTCGTGGATGCAGACACCAGGCATAAGCCGTCTTTGGGAAGACACACGTCCCGAAGTAACTATCATCTAGGCGTAGGGCGGGATTGGCTAGGTGACTTTAGTGCAAGAGGAACTAACTATTCTTTAAGCACACGCCGCCGGCTGACCGGAAGAAATAGTATGGGCGGGCACTGCTTCGACACTGCTCCGGGCAGGCCTGTCCGCCGGCATTCAAGTTGCGGTTGATCTTCCGCCGGCTACCGCTTCAACAAATCCACCGGCTCCTTCACATCGTGCACTCTCAAGTACTTCGCCAACGCGGGATATTTCCTGGCCACGGCTTCGTACATCGCATACGCCACAGTGCGGTAGGAGATGTGACCGGCAGGGCCGGTCCTCAGCTCGGAGATATAAACCACCTCGGCAAAATCCATCTTGAACAAAGTCCGCTTGCGGAAGCCCAGCGGAATGGCGTACTGCGAATTTTCCCGCGCCTCGGCTCCTCCTCGCGCCGCCAGTTGTTCGACCGCGCTCGCGGTCCGCTGCATCAGCGAGTCGTAGTTCTCTCGCGCTCCCGCCGCTTCGAGCTCCTCCGGCGTGTCGTATCCATGCTTGGTAGTGAACTCCTGTCCAATCTGAATGCAGCGGCGGTGGCGATGCATGTCGCGGAAACCGCCGATATCCATCAGGATGTCGAAGCGGAACTGTTGCCCGGCGCAGAAGGCCCGCAGCATTTCGTCGTGACGGCCGCGATTTCTTAGCCCCAGGTCGATGATCTCCCGGCGAATGGGTTCGCCCGCGGCCTGCACCGCCTGGCGAATCTGCCGGTATGAATAATGGCTGTGCTCGTAGATCAACGTGGCCGCCAGCTCGACCTCGAGCGGTTCTTCTTCGAGAAGATCGACGGTCGGGGCCGGAGCAATCGGGCAATTCGCCCATCAACTCGGACGCCACTTGCCGCAGCGCCCGCCGGGTCTCGATCTCGTACTGGTTGGGATCGGCATACTTCACCAGCGTCGGGGCCACGCGGACTTCCTCGCAGCAATTCCTGCTCGGCGCGCGCCCCAAGTTCGGGCGATGCCGCGCGAATCTGCTCGACTAAGTTCCCGCAACGACTCCTGGTTTACGTTGTACGCCGGAGAGGTGGCCGCGTGTTTCAGTAACTCACCCAACTGCCGGATTTCCTTGTGGGTATGCGAAAGCAGGTGCGACACCTGGTTTTCGAGCGTCCGCGCGTTGACGATTTCCCCCAGCGAAGTGTTGGCCGCGAGCGGCAGCAGGTAGCGGGAGATATCGAAGGCGCGGGCCCGCAGCGTGCGCTCGTAAGCTTCCTGCTTCATCTCGGCTGGTTTCGGCGTGATGCTGGCCAGGTACAGGGACATGCGGTCGGAGAGCGCTTCGTATTCCGTGAATAGCGCATCGACCGTCTCCCGGTAGAAATCTCCGGCAGACACTTGGGCGGGCGGGTCGCCCGCCACCACGTGGTCCTGGCCGAAGTCGGGAACGTAGTAACCACTCTTTTTGAAGTCCTGGTAGCGGGTGGAACGTTCCTGGCCGTCCCAGCGCTGCTCGTCGGCGACCGCAATGGCCGCGAGTATCGACAGGCGCTCGATGGCCAGCGCAATGTGCGCCAGGTCGGCGATGGAGCGATGGCCATACTGGAAGTAGAAGGTGTTGAGAAACTTCTCCGCCTTCTGCTGGCTGATCTCCCGCAGCGACTCTTTCATGGAGAGCGCGGAACGCGAATACTTGGCCATGGCGTAGGCCTGGATTTCAGGTTCGACGCCGTAGACGGCATAGACCTCGACCGAAGGCGCGGCGCTCGAACTGGACTCCCGGTTCGCGTTTTCGGCGGGCTTTTCCACTACTTCGGACATGAGCATCTCTTTATCCTGATCCTGAACTTTCTTCGCCTGAACTTCTTCGTTACCGGCAGCTGTCCGGCTTGCGTTTCGCTTACTACGCCGAGGGCGGGATGCCCTGGGAACAGCCGGCAAGATGCCGGCGCTACGGAGGCATCGCCGGTCTTCGTTGGAATCTTACTGCAATGCTCACTGCAATGCTCGATGATGCGGGCTGAGGAAAAGATCGGCAACTTTCAGGGCCAGACTAGCGGGAACCACATCGTCGCGATTGCAGAGCACAATGATGGTAAGTTTGTCTGCTACGAAACGCTGGATGGTGGTGCGAAAACCCACGGTCTCGCCGTAGTGCCACATGCGGGAGTGATCCCCATAAGGACTCAGGAACCAGCCAAAGCCGTATGCCGCCGGCCGGCCGTCGGGTTCCCGAACACTGCCATCGGGCACCTGGACCGGAGTCAGCGCCGGCTTCATCTCGGCCCCGCTCAAGAGGGTGTGGTGCGCGAGCGCTCGGTCCCATTTGGCCAGATCGTCGAGCGACGAGTAGACGCCGCCATCGCCCAACGTGGCTGAGGTTGGGCTCTGATCCATCTCGCGCCAGCCTCCGCCTTCATGGGTGTGGCCATAGGCGCGATTGGTGACCGTGTTCTTGCCTTTCTCATAGGCCACGGTCTGCTTCATTTCCAAAGGGGCGAAAATTCGGTCGTGAAGAAATTGACCGAACGCGCTGACCGGAGACTCTCTCTACCACCATGGCCAGTACCACATAGCCGGAGTTGCTGTAATCCCACTTCGTGCCCGGCGGAAACTTTGTGGTCTTCTGCTGCTTCAACAGCTGCAGCACGCCGGCATCTTTAATCTGGGGAATCTCTTCCGGCGGAGTGCCGGGCGCGGGCTGGGCCATCAGGTCTTCGTAATCCAGCAGTCCGGAAGTGTGGTTCAGAAGATTGCGAATCGAGATCGATTTCCCGTAGTCAGGAAAGTCGGGGAAAATATCGGTGAGCCGGTCTTCGTAATGCAGCTTGCCATCGTGCACCAGCAGCATGACCGCCATGGCCGTGAACTGCTTGGTGCAGGACGCCAGGCGGAAATTGGTATGCCCGTCGATCTTGTTCAACGAACGCAGATTGGACACGCCGTAGCCACGCTCGAACACGACTTTCCCGTTTTTGATGACCAGCGCGGCGGCGCCGGGTTCATCAGTCGACTTCAGGGCGTCAAAAATGTGCTCGATCTGCTCTTCTGGAACGCCGTGTTCGGCCAGGCAAACGGGCAGCGCGGCGACACTCGACAACCAGGACGCAGCCAGCAGGAGTCCGATCCTTGCGCACTTTGCGAGTACTTTGGGTCCTTTGCAGTCAGGATCTTTTACCGCAAAGCTGGCAAAGGAATACCGCAAAGTTCGCAAAGAAAGCCTCTCGCGAGGCCGTTTCACAGGGAACTCCGGGTTTCGTTTTCGACCATCAAGGCTTGATTCCCGCTACCGCCATCATCCGCCCCGTGACTCCCTTTTCCGCGCGATAGGAGAACAGCAGGTCGGTGCGGCATGAAGTGCACAGCGGCGAGGCGCTGATATTTTTCGCCTGCCACTCCCGCTGCGAGCAACTGGCGGCGGTTCGCCTCCACCAGATCGAGGAAAATCTTCTTCGGCAACTCGCTGTGGCCGGGAGCGCGAGCCGTCAAGAACAACAACGGATATTTTTCGCGGACCGGATCCGATTCCTCGACTTCATGGAATAGTCCGCTGCCGTAGTCGAACTGGGATTCAAACTGGGTGCGCACCTCCGGACCGACCGCATAGCAGCAGGCATGAACCCCGGGGCCGATGGCCGCTCGGATATCCCGGGGCCGGGTGCCGAACCAGCGCTGCATCTCGCCCACACCTTTCTCCGCGACACGTTTCACGGTTCCGCGCCATCCGGCATGAAATACGCCCAACGCCCGGCGTTTTGTGTCCGCGAGAATGACCGGCAGGCAATCGGCGGTCAGAATTGCGAGCAGCAGACCGGGGGTCTGGGTGAGCAGGCCGTCGCCGGTGAGACCTGTTTCAGGGACCTCCGAAATACAATGAATGACGTCCGAGTGAATCTGCCGCAACGTGACCAACCGCCACTCGCGGCCCTTCCGGATTGCCCCCATCTGGCGCAGAAAGGCGGCCCGATTCTGTTCCACTGCCCGCTTCGCATCTTCCCGGGTAAATCCGAGATTCAGGCTGCGCTTGCCGTAAGCCTGGGAAAATCCACCTGGCCGGGTGCTGAAGCCATGAATGAGCCAGGGCACCGGCGTAAGAGAACCGGCGTGGAGAATCTGGCTTTGGGCTTCCCGAAGGGGTTTCAGCGGCACGCGAACATCTTAGCAACCTCTCTACCGTCTGTAATGCCGCCGCCCGCAACCAACGCTGAGTGTTGTGTCGAGAATCAACTGCGCCCGCATGCCGACCGCGCTCCGCGTATAATTCCGCGCTGCGCTCATTCCAGCGTTTAAGGTTAGACCATACTTCGAGGAGCCTATACATGCGTGTCCTTATTGTGACGGTTGCTTTGCTGTGTGCGCTGGTTGTGGGAGCGGCGGCACAGCAGGCAAACCCGTCAAGCGATCAGCCGAAAGAAAAGAAGACAAAAAATAGCGAGCCCGCAGTCCGGACCCAGGAAAAGAAACCTAGTCAGCCCGCCGAAAAATCCGCCGAGCCCATTTCCCCCGTGGAAGAGCCGAAGGCAACTCCTAAGCCAGGGACCGACAAGGATAAGGAGGAATTTGACGTCTCCGAAGTGCCTCCAGTGGTGACGCACCATCAGATCACGGAGGATGGCAAGCTTCTGAAGTACACCGCCACCACGGGCCGGCTCCCCATCAAGCGCGGCGACGGCAAAATCGAAGCCGAGATGTTTTTTGTGGCCTACACGCTGGACGGCCAGGAGGCGGGAAAGCGGCCGCTGACTTTCGCCTTCAACGGAGGGCCGGGCTCGGCCACGATCTGGCTCCACATGGGAGCGCTGGGTCCGCGGCGGGCGGCCTTGTTGCCCGACGGCCTGCTGCCGCCGGCGCCCTACCGTATTACGGACAACCCCAGCACCCTGCTCGACAAGAGCGACGTGGTCCTGGTGGACGCGATCTCGACCGGTTTCAGCCGCGCCGCCAACGCGGAGTTGTCCAAGAAGTTTCTGGGTGTCAAAGGCGACATCGAAGCCTTCAGCGAATTCATCCGGCTTTATCTCACGCGCTATGAGCGCTGGAGTTCGCCGCTTTTCCTCTTTGGCGAGAGTTACGGAACCACACGCGCGGCCGGCATTGCCGGCAATCTCGCTGACCAGGGCATTTCTTTCAATGGGATTACCCTGCTCTCCACCGCGCTCACCTTCCAGACATTGGAATATACGAAAAGTAACGACCAACCCTACATCCTGCTGATTCCCACTTTCACCATGATTGCCGGTTACCACAAGAAGTTGCCGCCAGACCTCATGCAGGACATGGACAAGGCGCGGCAGGAGTCAACGCAATGGGCGGCGACCGAGTACACCCAGGCTCTGGCCAAGGGCGACTCCATCACCGCCGATGAGCGGCAGAAAGTCATCGATCACATGGCGAGGTACACCGGATTGAGCAAAGAGGTTCTCGATCAGGCCGACCTGCGCATCGACGTGGAGAAATTTACCCACTACCTGTTGCTCGATCAGAAACTGCGGGTGGGCCGTCTGGATGGCCGTTTCACCGGTCCCGATCCCAACGGAGTCTTGGACACTCCGTTCTACGATCCTACCGAAGCCGCGACCCTGCCGCCCTTTACCTCAGTCTTCAACAACTACGTTCGGACTGAACTGGGATACAAAACCGACATGCCATACCAGGTGTTTCCCGCCGACCAGAATTTCTTTGAGAATTCGTGGAACTGGGGTTCCGGCATCGGCGGATTCCCCGACACGGCCACCGCGTTGCGCCAGGCGATTGTGAAGAATCCTTATCTTAAAGTCCTGGTGATGGAAGGCTTCTACGACCTGGCTACGCCCTTCTATGCCGCCGACTACACCGTCGATCACCTGAATCTGAGTCCGCAATACCGCAAGAATATTTCGTTTGCCACATATGGCGCGGGACACATGGTCTATCTGCCCGCCGACGGCCTGAAGAAAATGAAGGCCGACGAAGCCGGCTTCATGGATAAAGCCCTGTCCGGAAACTAACTGAGACCCGAGAACTGGAAACTCGAAACTGGGCGTTTAAAAAAAGTGAGGTCGTAAGACTCAGATCGTAAGGCTCTGAGGAGCTTATAGGGGTCCTTCGACTCCGCCAGAAGTGTCGCAAGCGAAACTTCCGACTCCGCTCAGGATGACAGGGGTTGTCGCTTGTGCCAGGCTGTCGCCTGTTCGTAGGCGTAGGCGACCTGCAAGACCCGCGCTTCTGCCCAGTGCGGTCCGATGATCTGCAGGCCGATGGGAAGCCCGGCTTCGGTAAATCCGCCGGGAACGGAAATCGCCGGCAGCCCCCAGACGTTGACCGGGCGGGTGTTGCGCAACAGCAGAAGTTCTCGCGGCCGCAGAAGATCGGGGTCCTGTTTCAGCTCCGCGATCGTGGGCGCCGCAATCGGTGTGGCCGGGGTGACCAGGATATCCACATCCGCAAAGATAGCCGCGATGTCGCGGCGAGCCCGCTCCAGTTCGCGGCGGGATTCGAGCCGGGCCTCGGGGCTGACGTTCTGGCCGGCACGAATCCGGCGCAGCGTTTCCGGCTGGTAACGTTCAGGACTGCGCGCCACGAACTCCGCGTGGAAGGCGTAAGCCTCGGCGCTTTGCAGGGTCCGGTCAGTCGGAACCGGCAATTCAATTTCGCGGATTTCCGCGCCCATCGCAGCCAGCCCGCTGACCGCATGATCGATCGCGGAAGCCACCTCCGGATCCAGATCTTCAAAAAAGAATTTCTTCGGAAGGCCGACCCGCAGGGGCTGGAAACTGTTTTTCAGGGCCGCCACGTAATCTTCGACCGGGGCGTCGACGCTGGCTTTGTCCGCGGGATCGTGGCCGGCGATGGCCGCAAAAATTACCGCGACGTCCTCCACCGTACGTCCGATGGGCCCTACATGATCGAGAGAAATTGAAAGCGGAATCACGCCCCGGGCGCTGACCCGTCCATAGGTGGGTTTGAGGCCGACGACGCCGCATAGCGCACTCGGCTCGCGGACGGACCCAGCGGTGTCGGTCCCAATCGCACCGTAGCCCAATCCGGCGGCCACCGCTGTGGCCGAGCCTCCCGAAGAGCCGCCGGCGATGTGCTCAGCTTGCCACGCATTCCGCACCTCGCCGAAAGCGCTGACCATCGAACTGCCGCCGTAAGCGAATTCGTGCAGGTTCTGTTTGCCCAGCAGCACGGCGCCGGCAGCTTTCAGGCGGCGCACGACTTCAGCGTCTTCCGTTGGAATCCGGTCTTTGAACAATAAACTGGCCGCGGTGGTCGGGACCCCCGCGGTGTCAATCAAGTCCTTGAGGGCGAGTGGAATGCCATGCAGCGGCCCACGCCAGGCACCGCGCCGAATCTCGGCTTCAGCCTGGCGGGCCGCCGCCAGCGCGGATTCCGCCGTCACCGTAATAAACGCATTCAGCTTCGGATTCAGCGTTTCGATGCGCGCCAGGCAATCGGCAGTCAATTCGACCGGCGAGACCGAGCCTTGGCGCAGCAATTCGCTGGTTTGCAGAATGGATTGCCGCAAGCAAACCTTTCCTCGTCGTGGGGAAATCTTATCCTTTAACTCACCTGGCTGTCCCTGGACGACCTACCTAGGCCCGGACGCCCCGTCCGGGAGGGCGAGCAATGGCTCGCCAGGCTTTATCGTTGTATCGCTGTGCCATCGCAAAACTGCCGGGCTTTGCCTGGCTGGGCGGGTGAGGGCACCCGCCCCTACGTGAGCAGTGGTGACTAGGAGTGATGGGCTTAGCAAAGCTCCCGAAAAGCCTATAATCACACCGTTATTTAACATTCCACTTCCGGTGGAGGTCTAAGATAACGCCATGGCACAGATGACGGCGACTCCGGTGGGCACGCAAGGATTTTTTGTCGATGGCAAGTGGATTGAGGAAGGCGACCCGGTTGAGATACGGGCTCCGTTTGACGGCGCCGTGATCGCCACTGTCTTCCAGGGACGGCGGGAACATGCCGAAGCCGCCATCGCAGCCGCCGTAAAAGCTTTCGGCACCACCCGCCGGCTGCCGGCTTTTGAACGCCAGCGCGTGCTGCGGAGAGTGTCGGAGAACATCTCCGAGCGCAAGCAGGAATTTGCCCGCACCATGGCGCAAGAAGCGGGCAAGCCGATCAAGGCCGCGCGCACCGAGGTGGAACGCGCCATCTTCACCTTCAATGTCGCCGCCGAGGAGAGCACCCGAATTTACGGCGAGTACCTGCCCCTCGACTGGCAGGAATTTACCGCCGGGCGCTGGGGCATTGTGCGCCGCTTCCCGCTGGGGCCGATTGCCGGCATCACCCCCTTTAATTTTCCTCTGAACCTGGTGGCCCACAAGGTTGCGCCCGCCATTGCCGCCGGTTGTCCCCTGGTGCTGAAACCCGCGCCCCAGACTCCCCTGACCGCCCTGCTGCTGGCGGAGGCCGTCCAGCAGGCGGGCTGGCCGGACGGCGGCCTGAACGTGCTACCCCTCTCCAACGAGGATGCCGGCCTGCTGGTGACGGATGAGCGCATTAAGCTGATCAGCTTTACCGGCAGCGCGGCCGTAGGCTGGCAGATCAAGAAGAATTGCGGGAAGAAGAAAGTTGTCCTGGAACTGGGAGGCAATGCCGGCGTGATCGTGCACAGCGATGCCGATCTGGCGTATGCCGCCGACCGTTGCGTGGTGGGAGGCTTCTCCTACGCCGGACAGACCTGCATCTCGGTGCAACGCATCCTGGTGGAGCGGTCCGGCTTCGCCAAGTTCACCGACTTGTTGCTTGAAGGGGTAAAAAAATTAAAAACCGGAGACCCGCTGGATGATTCCACCGACCTCGGACCGCTGATCCGCGAAAGCGACGCAGTGCGCGCCAGCGACTGGATCCAGGAAGCGGTCCGCGCCGGGGCCCGGCTGCTGTGCGGCGGACAGCGCCGCGGGCCGGTGCTCGAGCCCACCGTCCTTACCGGCACGCGCCCGGAGATGAAGGTAAACTGCCAGGAAATATTTGCTCCGGTGGTGACGGTCGAACCGTACGACGATTTCAACCAGGCCCTAAAGCAAATCAACAATTCGCCCTACGGATTGCAGGCGGGACTTTTCACTCGCGACGCCAAACTGATCTTCAACGCCTACGAAGAACTGGAAGTAGGCGGCCTGATTGCCGGCGATGTTCCGGCCTTCCGCATCGACCACATGCCGTACGGAGGAGTCAAGGATTCCGGATTGGGCCGCGAAGGATTGCGCTACGCCATCGAAGAAATGACCGAACCCAAGCTGCTGGTGATGAACCTGAAGTAGAACCGCGACAAAGCGCTACCACGGCGCAACAAATAGGGGATTTTTTCACTGGGCTGAACAATTTTCAGGCTTTGTGGGAATCGCGGCCATCATGCATCATCTTTTGCCTGTTATAATCTCGGGTTTTATTGCTCCCTAGGATTGTGGCCCAGTGGCCGCATAGCGCAACGCTGCACCAACCGGATGCCTGTCACGGGGCTTCCGCGGTAGGGAACGTTCCCATTCGATGCAGATTTTTCACCGCAGCACGAATACTCTGTCACGGGCCACGATCTACGGCGCCATATTCGTCGTGGCGGCGTTGTTCTGGGCTGCAGCGGAGATTCAGCGCTCTCCCTACGTGACCTACGCCGGCGTGCGGCGGCCGCAACCCGTGCCCTTCAGCCATCAGCACCATGTCGCGGGGCTGGGCATCGATTGCCGCTACTGTCACACTTCGGTCGAGACCTCGAGTTTTGCGGGCATTCCTCCCACCAAGACCTGCATGAACTGCCATGCGCAGATCTGGACCAACGCGGCCCTGCTGGAGCCGGTGCGCGAGAGTTACAAGAGCGGGAAGTCGCTGGTTTGGACCCGGGTCAACGATTTGCCTGACTTCGTCTATTTCAATCACAGCATTCATATCAATAAAGGTGTAGGCTGCAACACTTGCCACGGTCCGGTGGACCGCATGCCGCTGATGTATAACGAGGCGTCGTTGCAGATGGAGTGGTGCCTGGAATGTCATCGGGCGCCGGAGAAGAACCTCCGGCCGCGCGATCAGGTTTTTAATATGCGCTACGAGCAGCCAACCAGCAGCAAGCCGGTAGAGTTCGAGGGCAAGCAATACACCGATCAGATTTCGCTCGGCACAGACCTGGTAAAGCAGTACAAGCTGCGCTCGGTGACAGACATCACCAGCTGTTCGACGTGCCATCGGTAGATGTTTTGATGGAGGCCGGGCGTCTCGCCCGGCTGGACGGGCGGGACGCCCGTCCTCAATTAAGAGAAGCAGTGTATGAACATGGACGAACAATCCGCCAAGCCGCACCGCGAGGACGTCTGCCCCAGCAAGAAGGGCACACTCGATCTGGACGCGGCCCGCGACAAGTTAGCCGAGACCAAGGGGCCGGAATACTGGCGCAGCCTCGAGGAACTGGCCGGCAGCCCCGACTTCCAGGAGATGCTGCACCGGGAATTCCCTAAGGGCGCGTCGGAGTGGCTGGACGCGGTTTCCCGTCGCGGCTTCCTCAAGCTGATGGGCGCATCCCTGGCCATGGCCGGCATGAGCGCCTGCACCAAGCAGCCGCTCGAACCGATTGTCCCGTATGTGAAGCAGCCTGAGGAACTGGTCCCCGGGCGGCCGCTGTTCTACGCCACAGCTTTCACCCTGGGCGGATACGCCAGCCCGGTCCTGGTCGAGAGCCAGATGTTCCGGCCCACCAAGATCGAGGGCAACGATCAGCATCCGGCGAGTCTCGGCGGCACCGATATTTTTTCCCAGGCCTCGATCCTGGGAATGTACGATCCCGACCGTTCGCAGACCTTGACTTACCTGGGCGACATTCGCTCCTGGGGATCGCTGGTCGAGGCCATGCGCACTCCGCTGAGTATCCAGAAGAGTTTGCAGGGATCCGGAATCCGCATCCTGACGCCGACAGTTTCCTCGCCCACGCTGGCCGACCAGATTCAGTCATTTATCAAGCTTTATCCGCAGGCCAAGTGGCATGTGTACGAACCGGCCAACCGCGACAATGTGCTCGAAGGCGCGAAGCTGGCGTTCGGCCAGCCGGTGGAAACGCAGTACAAGCTGGAGAATGCGGACGTAATTCTCTCGCTCGACGCTGATTTCCTGTACGCAGGATTCCCCGGCTTCACCCGCTACGCCCGGGATTTCGCCAAGCGCCGCAATCCCGACACTGGCGAGATGAGCCGGCTCTATGTAGTCGAAAGCACGCCTAGTTCGACGGGCGCGAGGGCAGACCATCGGCTGCCGGTGAGAGCAGCGGACATAGAACCTTTTGCGTCGTCGATTCTGAACCTGCTTACTAACAACGCTGGGTTGTTCCCGTCCGGATCCACCGGCCCTAAGGGATTCTTTCCCGCCCTCATAAGCGATCTGATCGCTCACCGCGGCTCCGGTGTGGTAATTGCGGGCGACCACCAGCCTCCGGCCCTTCATGCGGTCGCCCATGCCATCAACCAAGGGCTGGGAAACGTAGGTAAGACGGTTTTCCACAGTGATCCAGTAAACGCCAACCCCGTGAACCAGACCGAGTCGCTCAAGGATCTGGTCGCCGACATGCGCGGCGGCAAGGTGGACATGCTGTTCATCGTGGGCGGAAATCCGGCCTACGATGCCCCCGCCGACTTCGGATTCGCCGACGCGCTGAAGAACACCAACATCCCGCTGCGGGTCCATCTCGGTCTCTATCAGAACGAGACCGCGGAGCTCTGCCAGTGGCACGTGAACGAGGCCCACTATCTCGAAGCCTGGGGCGACGCCCGCGCCTATGACGGTACCGTCAGCATCGTGCAGCCGCTGATTGCGCCGTTGTACAACGGCAAGAGCGCGTACGAACTGGTCTCCATGCTCTCCGGACAGTCCGATACTGGCGGCCACGAAATCGTGCAGGCCTACTGGAAGAAGCAGCACTCCGGCGCGGACTTTGACACCTTCTGGCGGAAATCGCTGCACGACGGCTGGGTCGAAGGAACCACATTCGCGCCGAAGCAGGTTGCGAGCAAGACCGCGAGCTTCCCGCCTACGCCGGCCGTTGACCCGAAGGCCATCGAAATAAACTTCCGGCGCGACCCTTCCATCTACGACGGACAATTCTCCAACAACGGCTGGCTGCAGGAACTGCCCAAGCCGATGAACAAGCTCACCTGGGACAATCCGGTGCTGATGGGCCCGGCCATGGCGGAGCGCATGGGGGTCAAGACCGAAGACCTGGTCGAACTGGAACTCAACGGCAAGAAGGTAACCGCCCCGGTCTGGATCCAGGTTGGCCATCCCGACAATTCCATCACGGTCTTTTTGGGTTACGGGCGACGCCGCGCCGGGCGGGTCGGCACGGGCGCTGGCTTCGATATGTATCCGCTCCGCACCAGCGCCACGCCCTGGTTCACCAGCGGAGTTGCGATTCGCAAAGCCGGAGGCACTTATAAGCTGGCCTCCACCCAGGGCTACCAGACCATGGACACGCCCACTGGCGCCCGTCCGCTGGTGCGCACCGCCAGTATCGAGGAGTACCGCAAGGAACCAGAGTTTGCCCGCGAGGAAGAGCCGCCGAAAGAACTGACTTTGTACAAACCCTATCCCTACGCGGCCGAGCCTTACGCCTGGGGCATGACGGTCGACATGAACGCCTGCGTGGGCTGCAACAACTGCATTGTCGCCTGCCAGTCCGAGAACAATATCGCCGTGGTGGGCAAGGAGCAGACGGTTCTGGGGCGGCACATGCACTGGCTGCGCGTGGATGCCTACTACCAGGGCGACCGCGATAATCCCAAGGCCTATTTCCAGCCGGTGCCGTGCCAGCAGTGCGAGAACGCTCCCTGCGAAGTGGTCTGCCCGGTGGGCGCGACCGTGCACTCGAGCGAAGGCCTGAATGACATGGTCTACAACCGCTGCGTGGGCACGCGCTACTGTTCCGACAACTGCCCCTACAAGGTGCGGCGGTTTAATTTCCTGCTGTTTCAGGACTGGGAAACATCGCAGTACAAGATGATGCGCAATCCGGACGTGAGCGTGCGCAGCCGCGGCGTCATGGAAAAGTGCACCTACTGCGTGCAGCGTATCAACCAGCATCGCATCGATTCCGAACGCGAAGACCGCAAGATCCAGGATGGCGAACTGCAGACGGCGTGCCAGCAGTCGTGCCCGGCGGACGCCATTGTTTTCGGCAACATCAACGATCCCAACAGCCGGGTTTCGAAATTGAAGGCGCAGCCGAGGAATTACAGTCTGCTGGGCGATCTGAACACGCGGCCACGGACGACGTACCTGGCCGACATTCGCAACCCGAATCCGGAATTGGAAGGGGCAAAGGACTCGCCCGCGGAGCGCAGCTAAAGATGGAAGAGCCAGTCCAGAACGAACGCGCACCCGTAATTGAACCGGGCTACACCCTGGGTTCGGTCACGGACAAGATCAGCTCGATCGTGCTGACTCGTCCCACTTCGAACGCCTGGTTCGTCGGGTTTGGCCTCATGTTCCTGCTGACCATGATGCTGCTGTTCGCCATCTCCTACCTGTTTGTTAAGGGTGTCGGCATCTGGGGCGTGACCATTCCCATCGGTTGGGGATTCGCCATCGTCAACTTCGTGTGGTGGATCGGAATCGGGCACGCCGGCACTCTGATTTCCGCCATCCTGCTGCTATTGCGCCAGTCGTGGCGCAACTCGATCAACCGTTTTGCCGAGGCCATGACCCTGTTCGCCGTGGCCAGCGCGGGCATTTTCCCCCTGATCCACGTCGGACGCCCGTGGCTCGCCTACTGGCTGTTTCCCTATCCCAATACCATGCGGGTGTGGCCGCAATTTCGCAGCCCCCTGGTGTGGGACGTGTTCGCGGTCTCGACCTATGCCACCATCTCCGCGTTGTTCTGGTTCATCGGGCTGATCCCTGATCTCGCAACTTTGCGTGACCGTTCCGAAGAGCGCTGGAAGAAGATCATTTACGGCATGCTGGCCATGGGCTGGCGCGGCTCGGCCCGGCACTGGCACCGTTACGAAACGGCTTATCTGCTGCTGGCCGGGCTGGCGACTCCATTGGTGCTTTCCGTCCACACCGTGGTCAGTTTTGATTTTGCCGTGGGCATCGTGCCCGGCTGGCATACCACGATCTTCCCGCCTTACTTCGTCGCGGGCGCGATTTATTCCGGCTTTGCCATGGTGCTGATGCTGGCCATCCCCATCCGCAAGGTCTACAACCTGGAAGATTTCATCACCGAGCTCCACTTGCAGAACGCCGCGAAAGTGATGCTGGCCACGGGTTTGATCGTGGCTTATGGCTACGTAATTGAGGCTTTCATGGGATGGTATGGCGGCAACCGTTATGACGCCTTCCTGCTGTGGAACCGTCTGCATGGGCCGTACTCGTTCTTCTATTACATGCTGTTGATGTGCAACATCGTGATACCCCAGGTGCTCTGGATCCCCAAACTTCGCAGCAGTCCGGTTTGGTTGTTCCTGATTTCTTTCGTCGTTCTGGTGGGCATGTGGCTGGAGCGATTCATCATCGTCGTCGTCAGCCTGCATCGCGATTTCCTGACTTCGTCGTGGGGCATGTACTACCCGACCCGGTGGGACTGGATGACGTACATCGGGACCATCGGCCTGTTCCTTTCGGCCATGTTCCTGTTCGTCCGTCTGCTGCCCATGATTTCGATCTTTGAAATGCGCACTCTGCTGCCGGAAGCGGAGGTGAAGGAATGAAGCGCACCGGCGTCTACGGCATGATGGCCGAATTTGATTCCGTTCACACCCTGCTGGATGCGGCCAACCGTACCCGAGAGGCGGGTTTCAAGAAGATCGACGCCTATAGCCCGTTTCCCATCGAAGGACTGGCCGAAGCGATCGGATTCCATCACGACGAAGTTCCCCTGGTGGTGCTGATCGGCGGAATCATCGGCGGCCTGACCGGCTACCTGATGCAGTATTGGATTTCCGCGGTCAGTTATCCCATAAACGTGGGTGGCAAGCCCTATCACTCGTGGCCGGCGTTTATTGTTGTGACCTTCGAGATGACCATTCTGTTCGCGGGAATCTCGGCCGTGTTCGGCATGCTGGCCCTGAACGGCCTGCCCATGCCCTACCACCCGGTATTCAATTCGCCCCGTTTCGCCTTCGCCAGCAAGGACAGATTTTTTCTGATCGTGTTCTCCTCCGATCCGAAATACAAGCCGGGCGAAGTGCGGAATTTTCTGGAGAGCCTGCATCCGCGCTCCATCTCGGAGGTGCCCGATTAAACGGCCTCTCCAAATTTTGGGATTTAGGGTGGAGCGGCGCTTTAGCGCTGCATTTGGTGTTGCCTGTTTTCGAGGGGCTTCAGCCCCAGGGGCTAAAGCCTCGGAACAAGATGCGGGCCCCCTTGCAGGCCTGAAGGCCTGCTCCATCTTCGCCCTGCTCGGCGCCTTGCTGGCCCTTGCCGGGTGCCGTCAGGACATGCACGACCAGCCCCGCTTCAAGCCCCTGGCCGAGAGCGATTTCTACACTGACCTGCGTTCGGCTCGCCCGCCGGTCGAGGGCACCGTGGCCCGCGGACAGTTATATGAAGACAGCTATCTCTACACCGGAAAGGTGGGCAACGATCCCGGAGATTACATGCCCTTCCCGGTCACGACTGAGCTTCTGGCCCGCGGACAGCAACGCTACGATATTTTTTGCGCTCCCTGCCATTCCCGCCTCGGCGATGGCAACGGGGTGATTCCCTCGCGCGGGTTTCCGCGGAAGCCGCCGTCCTATCACATCGAGCGCCTGCGCAAAGCGCCGCTGGGATATTTCTTCGACGTAATCAGCCACGGCTTTGGTTCGATGCCTGATTACTCGTCGCAAATCGCGCCCCAGGACCGCTGGGCCATCGTGGCCTACATCCGTGCTCTGCAACTGAGCCAGTCGGCCACCAGCGCGGACGTTCCAGCGGGCCAGAAGGTCCCTTCCGAAGTGCCGCGATTCGAAGAACTGGGTTCGGGCGCGACCCTGCCGGTGATCGAGACCAAGACCGCGCACGGATCGCCGGAAGAGGAGCCGAAATGACCACGGTTCCCATGCGCAACGTCGACTTGATGACACCGCCGGTGGTGAAAACCATCCAGCAACGCTCCTTGAGCGTCGGCGTGGTGTTCTCTGTCATCGCCGCCCTGGGTGCCTGGCTTCGCCCCGACGAATTCTTCCGCGCTTATTTGCTGGCCTTCATGGCGTGGCTGGGCGTGAGCCTGGGATCGATGGCGATTCTCATGCTTCGGCATTTGACCAAGGGCGCCTGGGGAATGGTCATCCGCAGAATTCTGGGCGCGGCCATGCGTTGCGTGCCCTTGATGGTGGCATTGTTCATCCCCCTTCTGTTCGGGATTCGCCGGCTCTACATCTGGGCCCGGCCGCTGGATGCCATCGCCGACAAGCACCTGCGCGAGCACCTGCAGGAGATCACCAGGACTTACCTTACCGTCAACGGATTCATCGTTCGCGCCGCCATCTATTTCGCCGTCTGGTGGGCGTTGTCGTTCTTCCTCACCAAATGGTCGGCGGAGCAGGACCATCCCCCGATGCGCGACAACAGCGCGCGCTTCAAGGCGCTCAGCGGCCCGGGACTGATCCTCTACGGCTTCACCATCACGTTTGCGGCCATCGACTGGATCATGTCCATCGACCCCAGCTGGATTTCCACCATCTTCGGATTGTCGTTCCTGATCGGCCAGGTGCTCTCTGCCCTTTGCTTTGCCGTAGTAGTGGAGCGGATCCTGTTTCGTTACAAACCCATGTCGGAGCTGTTGAAGCCGGAACAGGTACACGATCACGGAAACTTCATGCTGGCTTTCATCATGGTATGGGCCTACTTCGCGTTCTCGCAGTGGCTCATCATCTGGGCAGGCAACCTGCCGGAAGAAATTACCTGGTACATGCGGCGCCTGCATGGCGGCTGGGGATACGTGGGCCTCTTCCTGGTCCTGTTCCATTTCGCGGTGCCGTTCGTAATGCTGATTTCGCGTCCTTTCAAGCGCGACGTCACCCGCTTGGTCTGGCTGGCGGCCTGGCTTCTGCTGATGCGCTACGTCGACCTGTTCTGGATCATCGAGCCCAATTTTTCCACGACCTTCAACCTCACCTGGCTGGACGTGGTGGTCCCAATTGCCATGGGCGGCCTGTGGCTGGCGTACTTTTTCCGCAATCTGAGTGCCATGCCGCTGGTTCCGGCGTACGACGTTTACGCGGTGGAGGTTCTCGAAGGGGCGCACGAATAACCAGCTGGAAATTTGTTTATGAGTGAACACATTCACATCGACGGGCAAAACGAGGAAGTGGAGTTCGAGCAGGAGGACCTTGGCGCCAGGCCGATCCTCATCTTCCTGGCCGCGCTGGTCGTCGGCTGCTTGCTGGTGGCGCTCCTCCTGAGGGGGCTATACGGCTACCTCGACGCTTACGAGAACCGGCACGAGCCGGTACAGAATCCGCTGGCGCAGCAGAGCCGGACCGACCCCAGGCTGGTTGCGCCCGGCGACATTGCGAAATTTCCCCAACCCCGGCTGGAGACCAACGAGACCAACGAGATTAACCAGTTCCGCCTGCAGGAAGAACAGGCTTTGAACAGTTACGGCTGGGTCGACCAGGAGGCTGGCGTGGTGCGAATTCCCATCGACCGCGCCATGGAACTGCTCGCCCAGCGCGGACTGCCCACCCGGCCGCAGGCTGGCGTGGCTCCGCCATCAACTGTGAACACGGCGAAAGAGGCGGCGCGGCGGTCAGATACGAGCAGCCAGCCCGTGAAGAAGAGGTAATCGTGGGCATATTTCAGGGCCCGGGCGGAGAGGATTAAAAGGATTGGCAGTGCAGAAACAAATCAAAAATTCGAGAAGGGCTCTGGCGATCGGATTCGCGGCGCTGTTGATGTCCGCAGCGGCCTTCGGCCAGGGCATGACCAAGGGCATCGTGTCGCCGCCGGCGAATATGCGCCCGCCGGGATTGCAGAATGTCGGCATCGAGCAGCACCTCGACCAACAGATTCCTCCCAACCTCAACTTCCGCGATGAAACCGGCAAGCCGGTCCGCCTGGGCGATTACTTCGGCAAGAAGCCGATGATCCTGAACCTGGTCTATTACAACTGCCCCATGCTGTGCGGCGAAGTGCTCAGCGGCCTCGAAAGCGCATTGCGCGTCCTGCAATTCGATGTGGGAAAGGAATTTGACGTCCTGACGGTAAGTTTTGATCCGCGCGAAACGCCGGACATGGCCACCAAGAAGAAGGCTGAGTTTCTGAAGCGTTATGGTCGCGCCGGGGCCGCCGAGGGCTGGCACTTTCTGACCGGCCCGCAGGAATCGATTGACGCTCTGACCAAGGCCGCCGGCTTCCAGTACCAGTACGATCCCAAGACCGGCCAGTTCGCGCACGCCACCGCCATCATGGTGCTGACCCCTGACGGCAAGATCGCGCAGTACTACTACGGCGTGGAGTACGCGCCCAAGGATTTGCGGCTGGGCCTGATTCAGGCGTCGGAAAACAAGATCGGAACGCTGGCCGACCAGGTGCTCCTGTACTGCTATCACTACGATCCGGCGACCGGCAAGTACGGAGCCATTATTTCGCGGGTGCTGCAGCTTTCAGGACTCGCCACCATACTGGCGCTGGGAATTTTGATGACGGTGCTGATCCGATTTGGATCGGGGCACAACCAGCCTGCATCGAGGTGAAGTCACGGATTGGCAAAGCAGCATCGCAAAAAGGCAAAGTCAAAAGCGTCGGACAGGAGTGTCCGACCCAGACGCACTGAAAGGGCTGACGACCGAAGACTGAATACCGATGACTGACCATGTTTGATACTTTTCCACTTTGGCCCGCGCGGGCCTCGACGACAGCCGGGAGCGTAGACGCGCTCTTTATCTTCCTGGTCGCCTTGTCGACGATCATGAGCTTGGCGATTTTCACCATGATTGTGGTGTTCGCGGTCCAATATCGCCGCCGTAGAGGCGTGGCAGCGGAGCAGATCGAAGGTTCTACCGCGCTCGAATTCACCTGGTCGGTGATTCCACTTTTTATTTTCGTGGCGATTTTCGTGTGGGGCGCGGTCATTTACTTCAAGGAGCGGACCCCGCCGCGCGGCGCCACCGAAGTTTACGTCGTGGCCAAGCAGTGGATGTGGAAACTGCAGCACGAAGAAGGCCAGCGCGAGATCAACGAACTGCACGTGCCCGTGGGCCGCGACGTGAAGGTAATCCTGACCTCGCAGGACGTGATCCACAGTTTCTATGTTCCGGCATTCCGCATCAAGCAGGACGTGCTGCCCGGACGCTACACCACGGCCTGGTTCCATCCCACCAAGGCGGGAACCTATCATCTGTTCTGCGCCGAGTATTGTGGTTCGCAGCACTCCGGCATGATCGGGCAAGTTGTCGTTCTCGAACCGGCGCAATATCAGGCCTGGCTCAGCGGTGGCGCCGCCTCCGGATCCATGGCGTCGAACGGCCAGAATATTTTCCAGCAGTTGGGCTGCTCCACCTGTCACCGCTCGGATACCCAGGGCCGCGGCCCCAATCTGGTCGGGCTCTTCGGCAAGCCGGTGCAACTGGAAGACGGACGCGTGGTCACGGCCGATGAAAACTACATTCGGGAATCCATTTTGACTCCGGGCGCGAAAATCGTCAGCGGATTCAAACCCATCATGCCGGTCTTTCAGGGGCTGGTGAGCGAAGAACAGCTCAACGCGCTGGTGGCATACGTAAAATCATTAAACCCGAGTTCCTCGGGAGCGGCAGGCGGCCCGGCGGCGGTTTCGCCCGGCGCGAAGCCGCAGGAAACCAAGGTGCAATAGCAATGGCTACCGCAGCGATCACCGCGGAACGCGAGAACTATCTCAACCAGGAATATGGCATCAAGTCCTGGCTGCTTACCGTCGACCACAAGCGCATCGCGCTGCTCTACCTGCTGTCGATTACGTTCTTCTTTTTCATCGGAGGATTTTTCGCGCTGCTGATCCGGCTGGAGCTGCTGACTCCGGTGGGCGACTTGGTGCAGGCCGACACCTACAACAAGCTCTTCACCATGCACGGCCAGATCATGATTTTTTTCTTCCTGATTCCCTCCATCCCGGCGGTGCTGGGCAATTTCCTGATCCCGTTGATGATCGGCGCCAAGGACCTGGCCTTCCCCCGCATCAATCTTTTGAGCTGGTATCTCTACATCATCGCCGGCGCGCTGATGCTGCACTGCATGCTCACCGGCGGCGTGGACACGGGCTGGACGTTCTACACGCCTTTCAGCACCGCTTTCAGTAATACCAAGGTGATTGAGGCCGGCCTGGCGATTTTCATTTCGGGGTTCTCGTCGATCCTGACCGGGCTGAATTTTGTGGTCACCATCCACCGCATGCGCGCCCCGGGCATGACCTGGGACCGTTTGCCGCTGTTCGTCTGGGCGCACTACGCCACCAGCATCATTCAGTTGCTGGGAACGCCCGTGATCGCGGTGACCTTGGTGCTGGTAGTTCTGGAACGCGCCCTCCACCTCGGCATCTTCGATCCGACGCGGGGTGGCGACCCGCTTCTGTTTCAGCATTTGTTCTGGTTCTATTCCCATCCCGCGGTCTACATCATGATTCTGCCCTCGATGGGAGTGGTCACGGAAATTATTCCGTGCTTCTCGCGCAAGCGCATTTTCGGCTACAAGTTCGTGGCTCTGTCGAGCATAAGCATCGCTGTTTTCGGCTTCCTGGTATGGGCCCACCACATGTTTGTAGCTGGGGTTTCGCTTTACGCGGCGCTGGTTTTCTCCGCCCTCAGCTACCTGGTTGCCGTCCCTTCAGCCGTCAAGGTCTTCAATTGGACCGCCACCCTGTACAAAGGCTCGATTACGTTTTCGACGCCCATGCTGTACGCCTTCGGCTTTATCGGACTGTTCCTGATGGGCGGCCTTACCGGCCTGTTTCTGGCTGCGCTGGGGATTGACGTTCACGTAACCGACACCTACTTCGTCGTGGCCCACTTCCACTACATCATGGTGGGAGGAGCGGTGATGGGCTACCTGGGCGGCATGCATTTCTGGTGGCCGAAAATTTCCGGGCGCATGTATCCCGAATCGCTGGGCCGGTTGGCCGCGGTGATCGTGTTCCTGGGTTTCAACCTGACCTTCTTCCCCCAGTTCATCCTGGGCTACCTGGGGATGCCGCGCCGCTACTGGCAGTATCCTCCGGAATTCCAGGTGCTGAACGTGCTTTCGACCGCCGGGTCAACCATTCTCGCCGTGGGGTATCTTCTGCCCATGGTGTATTTCCTGTGGTCCATGCGCTACGGAAAACTCGCTCCCGACAATCCCTGGGGGGCTTCCGGCCTGGAGTGGATGACGACTTCGCCGCCGCCAACTTACAATTTTGATACGCCCCCGGTTGTTGATTGGGAAGCTTACGACTACGAGCACATTCCCGCTCCGCAGGAGGCCCGCAGTGGCGGATAGCCCGATCGCGGTCGAACACTCACAATCCGGCGCTCAAGCACCACTTCGCCACCATGGAGCAGCAACGCGAGGCTTCATCCCTGGGAATGTGGCTCTTTCTTGCGACCGAGATCATGTTTTTCGGCGGCATGTTCTGCGCCTATCTCATCTATCGCTACTGGTATTTCCCCGATTTCGCCGCCGCCAGCAGATCGCTCGACATTACCCTCGGCACCGTGAACACCGCCGTCCTCATCTGCAGCAGCTTGACGGTAGTGATGGCGGTGCGCGCCGCCCAGCTGGACAAGCGCAAGGTGCAAGTGATTTATCTGGCGCTCACTCTTGTCCTGGGGCTGGCCTTCCTGGGAATCAAGGCCATCGAGTGGACCAGCAAGTTCAAGGAGCACCACATCCCCGGGCCCACGTTCAATTTCGAGGGCAGCCTTCCGGGCCACCCGGATCAGCCGGTCGACCAACATCACGCGCAGCTTTTCTTCTCGCTGTACTTTGCCATGACCGGCATGCACGCCCTGCACATGATCATCGGCGTCGGGATTTTCAGCTATCTGCTCTACCATGCGTGGAAGGGCGCTTACACGCCGGAATATCACACGCCGCTGGAAAACTCCGGCTTGTACTGGCATTTTGTGGACATTGTGTGGATCTATCTGTTTCCGTTGCTGTATTTGATCGATCGCAAGAAGTAAGCGGATCAGCAATTAGCAATTAGCACTTGGCAATTGGCAATTAGCTAAAGTCCAAGGGCATTGGCTAATTGCTAATTGCCAATTGCCAAGTGCTCCAAAGGATTCTTCCCATGTCCGAACAAATCGTTTCCGCGAAGACTAACATCGCCGTCTGGCTGACGCTGCTGGTCCTGACCGGCGTGACCGCCGGCGTGGCCTTTATCGATCTCGGCCCGTTCAATACGGTGGTGGCCCTGGTCATCGCAACCGTCAAGGCGCTGCTGGTGGTCCTGATCTTCATGCACGTGAAATACACCAGCGAAAAGCTGGTCAAGGTCGTGGTGTTTTCGGCGATCTTCTTTCTGGTTTTGCTGCTGGGGTTAAGCCTGGCAGACTACACCACCCGGCTGCTGATGTGAACTTGCGGGTTACTCCGCCGTCGGTGAACAGAAACTTGAGCGCGAGGTGATGCGATGGCGTTCTGCAATTCTTGTGGCGCAACCCTGGACAGCGGAGCAAAGTTCTGCAACAAATGCGGCACCACCCAGCCCGGCGCGGCAGCCGCCGCTCCCGTCTTTACCCCGGCCGGGGGCGCACCCCAGAAGAATAGCGGCGCCCTCAAGATCATCCTGATCGTCGTCGCCGTGATTGTAGTTCTCGGCATTCTGGCGGTAGGTACCGTCTCCTTCATCGGTTACCGCCTCGCCCGGCGCAGCCGGATTCACAATGAGAACGGGAATGTGCGAGTCGAGACCCCCTTCGGGAGCGTAAATACTTCCACCGACCCCGATGATGCCGCGCGCAACCTGGGCGTGGATCTGTATCCCGGGGCAGAAGTAATCAAGGGCACTACGTCGAACATGACGATGGGCGCAATGCATACGGCGGCGGCGGATTTTGAGAGCAGCGACTCGGTCAGTACGGTGGGTGAGTTTTATAAGTCGAGGCTGCCCAACGCCAGCGTGGTCTCCACCACCGGCGACCACTACGCCATCATCTCCACCGACAAGAAAAACATGATTACCATCAACATTGAAGCGAAGGACGGCAAAACCAGAATTCACATCGCCAGGGTCTCCGGCAAGATGATCGGCGGCGGCGATTCGGACAACTGAGCGTCCCCCGAACCTGTGTGCAAAGTCGTGTGGGGCGGGCGCCCTCGCCCGCCGCTTTTGAATTTGTCTTTGCATTTGAATTTGCCTTGATCGTAAGAATTCTGTTTTGTACGACGCTGTGCAGATGAGTCCTGCAAAATCCAGGTCAAAAGCGGGCGGGGGCGCCCGCCCACACCCGCAAAAGCACAAATAATGTCCGATCATTACATCGCCATCGCCAGCGCCGCCCGCAGTTCCGCGGTCGACGCCGCCGCGCTGGATCAGGCTTTGCGCCGCCACCTCCGCGGCGATGTCCGTTTCGACTCCAGCACCCGCGCGCTCTACGCCACCGATGGCTCTAACTATCGCCAGGTCCCGATCGGCGTGGTTCTTCCCCGCGACGCCGATGACGTTATCGCCGCCGTCTCCCTGGCGCGCGAGTATGGCGCGCCCCTGCTGTGCCGCGGCAGCGGAACTTCGCTGGCCGGACAGTGCTGCAACGTCGCCCTGGTGCTCGATTTCACCCGCTACATGGGCAACATCCTGGAAATCGATCCCGCGCGGCGCACCGCCCGGGTGCAGCCCGGCGTAGTGCTCGACAACCTGCGCAACGCCGCCGAGAAACATCATCTGACCTTCGCCCCGGACCCAGCCAGCCACGACCGCTGCACCCTGGGCGGCATGATCGGCAACAATTCCTGCGGCGTGCATTCCGTGATGGCCGGCAAGACCGACGACAACATCGAAGCTCTCGATGTCCTCACCTATGACGGCCTTCGTTTGAACGTCGGCAAGACCGGTGACGCAGAACTGGAACAAATCATCCGTGAAGGCGGACGCCGCGGAGAGATCTATGCTGGCCTGAAACAACTCCGCGACCAATACGCGGATTTAGTACGCCAGCGCTTTCCCAACATTCCGCGGCGAGTTTCGGGATACAACCTCAACTTCCTGCTGCCTGAAAGTGGTTTCGACCTGGCCCGCGCCCTGGTCGGATCCGAAGGCACCTGCGTCGCGGTCCTCGAGGCCACTTGCCGTCTGGTCGAAAGCCCTCCAGCGCGGGTCCTGCTGCTGATCGCTTATCCCGACATCTTTCAGTGCGCCGACCACGTCCCTGATGTCATGGCTCACAAGCCTATCGGGCTTGAGGGCATTGACGACCTGCTGGTCGAATACACTCGGCGCCGGGGCATCAATTCCGAAGGCCTGGCCCTGTTGCCGGAGGGCGGCGGCTGGCTGCTGGCGGAGTTCGGCGCCGACACTGTCGCCGCAGCCGAAGCGCAGGCCTCTGGACTGATGAAAGCTCTGACCCGCGGCCCCAACCCGCCCGGCATGCGTCTGTTCACCAATCGTGAGCAGGTCAAGCGAGTGTGGGAAGTGCGCGAGTCCAGCCTGGGTGTAATTTCCTACGTCCCGGGTGAAGACCTCACCTGGGAAGGCTGGGAAGACTCGGCCGTAGCTCCGGAAAAGCTGGGCAGATACTTGCGCGACTTGCGCCAGTTGTTGAATAGTTTCGAGTACCGCAGCACGTTGTATGGACACTTCGGCCACGGTTGCGTCCACAACCGAGTCAACTTCGATCTGCAATCGAAACCGGGCATTGCCAAGTTCCGCAAGTTCATGGAGGCCGCCACCGACCTGGTGGTCAGCCATGGCGGATCCATTTCTGGAGAACACGGAGACGGCCAGGCCCGGGCGGAGCTGCTGCCGCGAATGTTCGGCGAGGAGCTGATAACTGCCTTCCGTGAGTTCAAAACTATCTGGGATCCCGCCTGGAAGATGAACCCCGGCAAATTGGTCGAGCCCTACCGCATGGACGAGAATTTGCGGCTGGGCGCGGACTACAGGCCGTGGGACCCGGAGACGCACTTCCAGTTTCCCCATGACCACGGCAGCATGACCCACGCCATGCTGCGCTGCGTCGGAGTAGGAAAATGCCGCCGCGAGGAAGGCGGCATCATGTGTCCCAGCTGGCGCGTGACCCATGAGGAGGAGCACTCCACCCGCGGCCGCGCTCACCTGCTCTGGGAGATGGCCAAGGGCGACGTGATCCGCGACGGCTGGCGCGACGAAGATGTAAAGCAGTCTCTCGACCTCTGCCTCTCCTGCAAAGGCTGCAAGAGCGATTGCCCGGTGAGCGTTGACCTGGCTACTTACAAAGCCGAATTTCTCTCTCACTATCACGAGGGACGCCTGCGTCCGCGCAGCCATTACGCCTTCGCCAACATCGACTTCTGGGCGCGCCTGGCCTCGAAGGCGCCGGGACTGGTGAACCTCGCCACCCAGCTGCCCTTCTTACGAGATATCGCCAAGCTGGTGGCTGGGATGCCGCACCAGCGCAGTATTCCGGCTTTCGCTCCCGAGACTTTCCGGGCGTGGTTTGAACGCAGAATGCCTGAACGCCGGCAGCCGCAAAATCCCCAGGGCTCTCCCGTGATGCTCTGGCCGGACACGTTCAACAACTACTTCCTGCCCGACACCGCCAAGGCAGCAGTCGAAGTTCTGGAAGCCGCCGGATTTCGTGTGTCCATACCCGATTCCATCCTCTGCTGCGGACGCCCGCTCTACGATTTCGGCATGCTGGACCGTGCCCAGCGCCTGCTGCTCAAGATTCTGGATACCCTCGCCCCCGAAATCGAAGCCGCCGTTCCCATCGTCGTTCTCGAACCCAGTTGTGCAGCCGTCTTTCGTGACGAACTGATCAATCTGTTTCCCGACGACGCCCGGGCGCAAAAGCTGTCCCGGCAAACCTTCCTGCTGAGCGAATTTTTGGAAAAGAAAGCCGCCAACTTTCAGCTGCCGAATCTTCCGGTCAAGGCCCTCATCCACGGCCATTGCCATCACAAGTCGCTCATGAAAATGACGGACGAGGAGTCGGTTCTCCGCAAAATGGGCATTGCCTGGAGCGCCCCGGCGCCGGGTTGTTGCGGCATGGCCGGCTCGTTCGGATTCGATGAGGAGAAATACGACGTCTCGATGGCGATCGGCGAACTGGAGCTCCTGCCGGCCGTCCGCCAGGCCCCGGTCGACAGCCTCATCATCGCCGACGGCTTCAGTTGCCGCGAACAGATCTCCCAATGCAGCGACCGCCATGCCCTGCACCTGGCAGAGGTAATCGCAGGGGCCCTTAAAGGGCCGCTCCCTGCGGAGGGCGCCTATCCCGAAACGCCCCACGTCGCCCGAAGGCAGGCTGAACTGGATGGTTCGATGAAGCGTTCCGGCTTGGCCCTTGCCGGAATCGCAGCCGCCGCGGCCCTCCTCTGGTGGCTGAAATCCCGGCGCTAATGTAGGCGCGAGCGCCCGCGCTCGCGCTCCTTCTTCCCGGCATGGTCAGGCGTTGGCCTGTGCCGCCGCCGCACGAGCGAGGACGCTCGCGCCCACATTAAGGCGTTTATATTCAACAGCTTGACTGTTTATCTCCGGGCCTCTCCCCAACTTGCCTTTATTCTGGGAGAATAGTAGCTACCAACCAGCTGGAACATTCCTACCTTCTTTCCCCAGCCGGCGAGTAGGCTTTTATGGCTCTAGATTCGGAAATCCTTATTAGTCCCGTTGTCGGCGACCGCCTGGCCGAAGTCGTGGTTGAACCGGCCCTGCGCGGATCCGTCCTCGTGCTTATTCAGTTCGATGTTTGCGAAGAAATCCGGCTGGATGAGCTGCGGCATATCTTTGGCGCGCGCACTCTGGAGCAGCCCAACTTCAAGCATCCCGCCCCCGGATACGTGCGCTACCAGCGCCCCCCGGTGGTCGAGCCCATTGGCCCCCTGGTCCTCGAAAGTGGCGAGCGGCTCGAAGGGCAGATCAAGTATTACGACTATGGCGTGCTCAGCGTGGTTTTCGAGCTGCCTTTTTCCGGTGACTGGGACACCCTGGTCCGCATGGGCAGCCGCTGGGTTTGGGATGTGGACTTTGAAAAGCATGCAACCCGCATCGCGCGCGAGAAACTGGAGCGGGCAGCCCCGGCGCTGGTCAAGCCCTATTCGGATTGGTTGAGTGAGGACTATTTTATTTTCCATGTCAGGGAGATTGCAGGTTCTCCATCGGCCTCCGAGTTGTGTGCCTCCCAGGGGGGACGCATCGCACAAATCGTGCGCGGAGAAACGGCCCAGCTTTCGGAAGGCGAGCGCAACGAGATCCTGCAATCCCGTATTTCGTACTACCCCAACGATCTGGCGGTAATCGGCTGGAATGCGGCTTTCCTCTACGACACGGAGGCCGGCGCCGAAACCGCCATCCAGCTTCTGGAGTACGCTAACTCGCAGCTGCTGGAATTCCGCCACTATGACGAACTCCTCACCCGCGAGCTGGGGGTTGTCTACGCCGCCCTAGACAAAGGCACCGGAATGCTGGCTCGCTGGCGCCTGGCCAGGGCCGCGACCAAGCTGCACACCGTCCTGCTCGACGTCAACGAGTTAACCGAGCGCGCCGACAACGCCATCAAGTTTCTCAGCGACATGTTTTCCGCCCGCCTGTACAAGCTGGCCGCCGCCAAGGTAGGCGTGCCCGACTACAAAGACCTGGTCAACCAGAAACTGCATACCGCCGAGGACCTCTACCGCTTTATGGTGGACCAGTTCAACCAGAGCCGCGCCTTCGTGCTCGAACTCATGGTGGTGGTCATCCTGGTCATCGAACTGGTCTTTCTGTTCGGCGGCAAGTTGTAATGTAGGCGCGAGCGCCCCGCTCGTGCTGGGGCCATTCATCATTTAGCATCGTTGGGAATAGGGATGCACGGGCGAGGGCGCCCGCGCCCACATTGCAAGTTCAAGGGACACCCATGCGAGGACTCAAAGGCAAGCGCGTCCTGATCACCGGAGGCGCCAGCGGAATCGGGGCCGCAACCGCAGCCCGCTTTCTGGAGGAAGGTTCAACCGTCGTCGTGCTCGATCGCGACGCCAAAGGCCGCGCACAAATTCAGACGCAGCTGCCGAGATTGGCCGGCACGGTGGACGCCGACGTCTCCGACCTGAAACAGATAGAAGCGGCCTTTGCCGAGGCCGTTCGCCTGATGGGCGAGGTGGATGTGCTGATCAACAACGCCGGCATCAGCATCCGCCACAACTTTCTCGACATCACTCCCGAAGAATGGGACAAGACCATCGCGGTCAACCTCACCGGCGTCTTTTACATGGCGCAGACCGCCGCCCGGCACATGTGGAAGCGCGGCAGCGGCGTCATTCTGCAGACCGCGTCCACCAACGGCCTGATGGGCTATCCCTTCTATGCCGACTACAATGCCACCAAAGCGGGAGTCATCGAGCTGACGAAATCGATGGCGCTCGAACTCGCGCCCAAAGTCCGGGTATGCGCCGTCGCGCCGGGATACGTGCTTACGCCCATGCAGCGCGCCGAATACACCGATGAAATGCTGGGCGCGGTCAATCGCAAGATTCCGCTGGGACGCCACGCTCAGCCGGAAGAGATCGCCGCCCTGTTCGCATTCCTCGCGTCCGACGACGCGGCCTTCATCACCGGCCAGGTGTACACCATTGACGGCGCCGAAACCGCCGGAGGCCTGGCCAGCCGCTGAACTTCGGAGGTAACGCGATTTTGAGCGCGCAAAACTACGGCTGTCATCCTGAGCGCAGCCGGCCCATTCGCTTGCGAATGGGCTGGCGGAGTCGAAGGACCCCTAGCATCGTATCCGCTGCCGGAGTGCGAAGGAACTTGCTGAAATCGCCAGGGCGGCAACACTAGAGAAGCTCACAGGGGTCCTTCGACTGCGCTCAGGATGACATAGAAATCAATGCTGACCAATCAGCTCAACGGAAAAATCGCTGTCATCACCGGCGCCGCCTCCGGCATCGGGCGAACCACTGCGCTCCTCTTCGCCCGAGAGGGCGCGTCTGTCCTCCTCACTGACATCAATGAATCAGCTGGGCACGCCGTCGCCGCCGAAATCAAATCCCAGGGCGGCCGCGCCATCTTCGAACCCGGCGACGTCACCCGCGCCGCCGACTGCCAGCGTGTCGTCGAGCGCGCTGTCCGCGAATTTGGCGGCATTCACATCCTTTTCAACAACGCTGGAATCATCCGCCGCGCCTCGGTCGTCGAACTCAGCGAGACTGACTGGGACCGGGTGATGGCGGTGAACGTAAAATCCATCTTCTTGATGTCCCGCCAGGTCATCCCCATCATGGCCGCGGCCGATGGAGGCTCGATCGTCAACACCGCGTCTGGCTGGGGTCTTGCCGGCGGCCCACAGGCCGCGGTGTACTGCGCCTCCAAGGGCGCAGTGGTGCTGTTGACCAAGGCCATGGCAATCGATCACGGTCCGCAGAATATTCGGGTAAACTGCATCTGCCCCGGCGACACCGACACCGCCATGCTGCGCAACGAAGCCCGGCAGTTAGGCGAGTCCAACGACAAGTTTCTGGCGGAATCGGCGAAACGGCCGCTGGGACGAGTGGGCAAGCCGGAAGAGATCGCCCAAGCCGCCCTGTACCTCGCCAGCGATGCGTCATCGTTCGTAACCGGAACGGCGCTGGTAGTGGATGGCGGCGGGCTGGCAGGATCCATGTAGGGGCGGACGCCCTCGTCTGGGCCTACGTGTTTCGGAAAGATTCCATGCGTCTGCAAAACAAAGTCGCTCTCATCACCGGAGGCACCTCCGGCATCGGCGAGGCTACCGCCATTCGCTTCGCCCGAGAGGGCGCCAAAATTGCCATCACCGGCCGCAACGAAAAGCGCGGCCACGCCGTCACCGAACGGATCCTGAAAGACGGCGGCCAGGCCATCTTCCTGCGCACCGACGTTCGCCAGGCCGAGGAATGCCGATGCGCAGTGGATGAAACCGTAGCTGCCTTCGGACGCCTCGATGTTCTCTTCAATAACGCCGGCGTTTTCTATCCGCATACGGCGCTCGATTGCAGCGAGGAAGAATGGGACCTGCAGATTGACATCAACCTGAAAGGCACTTTCCTGATGTCGAAATTCGCCCTGCCCGGCATGATCGCCCAACGGAGCGGCGTGATCATAAACAACAGCTCGGGATGGGGAATCGTGGGCGGCGATGCGGCCGTCGCCTACTGCGCCTCGAAAGGCGGCGTGGTGCTGCTCACCAAGGCCATGGCCATTGATCACGGCCGCCAGGGAATCCGGGTAAACTGCATCTGCCCCGGCGACGTGGACACGCCCATGCTCCCCGAAGACGCTCGCATGCGCGGCCTGAAGTGGGAAGATTACCTCGCGGGCTGCAGCAATCGCCCTTTGGGAAGAATCGGGACCTCGGACGAGATCGCCCAAGCCGCGCTGTTCCTGGCTTCGGACGATTCCTCGTTCATGACCGGAGCAACGCTGGTTGTAGACGGCGGCGGCACCGCAGACTAGAAGGAAAGCGGGCCACGGATTTGCAGGATCCTCACGGATTGGACAAGAACAAGAAAGATTCTTAATCCGCCGAGATCTGTGAAAATCCGTGGCCGCTCTCAAATGCCCGTATCTCGCAAAAACTCGCAGCAATGGTTCGCGCGTTCGCAGCGATCCCTGGTCGAGGGCGTCAACTCGCCTTCGCGGGGCTCTGCAGTATTCTCACCCGGTCCGGTATTCCTCGAGCGCGGCCAGGGCTCGCATGTGTGGGACGCCGACGGCAACGAGTACGTCGACTTCCTGATGTCGTTCGGCGCACTGATTCAGGGGCATGCTCATCCCAGACTGGTCGAGGTGGTTTCGCAGACCATGGCGCAAGGCTCGCACTTCGCGGCTGCGACTTCCGCCGAGGTCGAAGCGGCAGAGCAGTTGCGCCGCATGGTTCCCTCCGCCGAGGTGGTGCGGTTCGCCAACACCGGCAGCGAGGCCACCATGCTGGCCCTGCGCCTGGCCCGCGCTCACACGGGCCGGACCAAGTTCCTCAAATTCGAGGGCCACTACCACGGCTGGTACGATCCTTATCTTCTCAATGCGCACAGTCACGCGCCGGAGAAATTGGGGCCGCCGGAGAACCCGGCCCGCATGCCGGACTCGGAAGGCATTCCAGCCGCGACGTTCGACGACGTGGTGCTGGCGCCCTGGAACGACGTTGCGGCCCTCGAGCGCGTCATGAAACAGCACGGCTCCGAACTGGCGGCCGTGATTACCGAACCCATCATGGCCAACATGGGCTGCATTCTGCCTCGGGATGGATATCTCCAGCGGCTGCGCTCACTCACACAACAATATGGTGCGCTGCTGATCCTGGACGAAGTCGTCACCGGTTTCCGCTATGCCCCGGGCGGGTGCCAGGAGTACTACGGCATCACTCCCGATATCTCCACCTTCGGCAAAGCGCTGGGCGGGGGATTTCCGGTAGGCGCGGTGGCCGGACCGCGGTCCATTCTCGATCGCATGCGCTGGAGCGAGCACATGGTGCTGCACTACGGCACTTTCAACGGGCATCGGCTGACCATGAAAGTCGTGGCCGCCAATCTCGACTTGTTGTCAGCGGACGGCGCATATCAGAAGCTGCACGCCGTGGGCAACGCAGCCATCTCCGGCCTGCGCGAGGTTTTCCGCCGTCGCCGGATGAAAGCCATCGTGCAGGGCTTCGGGCCCATGTTCCAGATTTACTTCACCCAGCGTGATGCCATCCACGACTATCGCGACTACTGCGCTTACGTGGACACTCATCTCTATTCGCGCTTTGTTCACCGCCTGCTCGACCGGGGCATTTACATGACTCCTTCAAACGGCCTGCACTGGATCATCTCCACCGCGCACACGGAAAAAGATGTGGCGGTGTTGATCGAAGCCGCGGACCGGGCCTGCGCCGATCTTGAATGAGAAGACCTCGCATAAAGGGTCTGGCATGAAAACCGCGCGCAAGAATGCCATCGTCTTTCTGGGCGGCGGACGCATCACGGGCGCGCTGCTGGCCGGGTTGCGCCTGGCGGGTTACAGCCGGCCTATCGTCGTGCACGATCGGCACGCTCGCAAACTGCGTCAGCTCAGAGCTCAATACGAGGTGAAGGTTGAACCGAACCTGCAGCGGGCGATCGGACAGGCGCATCTTCTGATCGTCGCGGTGCGGCCGGATTCCGTCCGCGAACTCCTGCAACAGATCAAGCCGGCCCGGCTGACCATAGCCGTCAGCTTGGCCGCTGGCATTCCACTCAAGAACCTGCGCGCCTGGATGGACCGTCCCGCGCACTGGGCGCGCGCCATGCCGAGCCCGGTCGCCCGCAGCGGCCGCGGTCTTACCGCGCTGACCTTTGACCGCGCTTTTCCCGCCGCGGCCCGTCGCGAAATACGCAGGTTCTTCGCGCTCGTGGGACCGGTCTACGACATTCCCGAGAGCAAGTTCGACGCTTTCACCGTGACTTATTCTTCCAGTCACGGCTACCATGCCCTGGACGCGCTGGCGGGAGCGGCGGTGGAACTCGGCCTCGATCGCCAGACGGCCCTCACCGCCGCGGCTCATGCGCTGGCTGACGGAATTCTGACCTGGCGTGAGTCCGGTGCATCATTGCGCGCACTCCTGCATGAAGCGGCCACCCCCGGCGGCATCTCCGCCGCTACCCTGGCAAAAATGGACCAATCCGCGTACAAACGCAGCGTCCAGCAAGGCTTGCGAGCGGGGATGGATCGAGCAGCAAAGAATGCGAAAAGATGACCGGTTGCCCAAGGGTAGAAGTCATCTCTGTCGCGCTTCCGCTTCCGCAAGCCATCCCCGCCGCAATTTTTCGGACGGGATGCTGGAAAGGTAGGGTTTGATATCGAGAATCGGCGTCCCATCCAGCATATCGACGCCCCGAACATGCAGCTCAACGCCCTCCCGGCGACGCAGCTCGACGGTGGTCAGGCCAATCGGGTTCGGACGTTGCGGAGATCGGGTCGCAAACACACCATGTGGCCGATTGTCGGAGGGCGGCCAGGCCAGCAATTCAAACCCGTGTGAACGATCGAACTCCCAGATGACGATGAGATGGGAGAAGCCTTCAATGTCGCTGAGCCCCGGCTCAAACTCGGGCAGGATCCTGAGCACTCCATCGGCCTGGTGTTGAGCGCCCAGCCCCCTGGGAATCTCGCTCACGTTCTTGTAGGGGCTACTCACAAATCCAATCGGCCGCGAGGTAAACATCGGAAACGGTGCCTCCATTCCCCATACTAATCGACGGATCGGCCCCAGGGCTCCCCGGACGAATCGCGAGGGTTGCTCCTGAACAGGTCTTTAAAGGCAGCACCCTAAACCGAACGCCGCGATATCAATCTCTCCGCCAGCCGGTAAACCCTCACCACGCGATACAAGGGAAATAGCGGCCCGGGCAAACGCACCGTCGCCCATTCTCCGGCGCCGGGCGTGATTAGCAGCCGCCACCAGAATAAAGCGCGGTCGCGCCGGCGCTCTCGCAATTCCATCATCAGGCGAAAGTACGCCATCGACTCCGGATCGAACTCTTCTTCCGCCACGATCAGGCGCACCACGCGCTCGGCCAGAACTTCGGCCTCGGCGTCTCCTTCGATTACCCTGCCGAACTGGACCGGCAATGCCGCCCCCAGCAGCTTGTGGGCCAGCAGGAAAGTCACGGTCACGATGCGCATGATCCCGAGCCTTTCAGCCCTGGCCTGTAGCGCCGCCCAATCGAGCCCCTGCGACCGGGCCAATTGCACAATGTCGCACAGCCAGGAAATCTGCTTCCATGCATGTTTGGCGGCATGGGCGCACAGCACGAGCATGAGGTCGTGCTCGCAGAGCGTGCGCAGCCGCTGGCCTTCAATCGTGACTACGGCGGCTCTCTCAAAGAATTCGTTGACGTCGAATCCGATGCAATAAAACCGCGGCAGGACCTGCCACTTGATTTCGAGCAGGTTGCGCCCCCGGGCGCCGTCGAAGGTGTACTCATATCCGGATTTGAGGTAATCGCGCTCCGCCGCCTGCGCCAGCCGTAGGCCCGGTTCGTACCCCAACTCGGCCAGCGCCTGCTTGATGGCGGGCAAGTCATCCGACCGGACCAGCAGGTCGAGGTCAGAGAACTGGCGCAGCGCAACGTTTCCATAAAGCGACTCCGCCAGCAGCGGGCCTTTGTAGGGCAGAACGTCCAGGCCGCGAGCCCGCAGATGGCGATGGATGTTGAGCAACTCGAGCGTCAGCCACAGCGTGCGGTGGGCATTGGCTTTGTCCTGCTGACGCAGGGCTTCCAGGCCATGCCATCGGCTGGCGTCCATCTCGGCGGACAATCGCCGAAAAACCAGCGGCACCAGGCCATGATGGTGCGCCAACTGAAGCAGTCGTTCCCAGTTGACGCCGTACCGGAGAATTTGCGGGATGTTGGCGGAATGTCGCCCGTCCGAATCGTCGCCGCAACAGGCCAGAATTAAATCCAGTTCAGGGCTGAAGATGATGGCGTAGGGAACGATCGCTGAAGGCACGCGGGATGGGGCAGGTTGTGGCAATGGCGATGGTGGTCGCTCTCGATCCTCAGACCGGACATCTCTCTGGCAAAACTATAATGCAAACCGTTCGCGCGCTGGTTTACTCGCGCTGTTCTCCTTGCCTTCTTTTTGTGCCGTGGCCGCGACTTGCGGCATGACCGAGAGTGCCCGATGGTCACATTCAACCGGCGGCTTCGACAGGTATCCAGCGACGCAATAGCGTTCTGCATTCATGCCTTCCGCTGGGATGTGCCGTGGGGTATCGTTAATTCTGCCAAGAGCACAACTGCACACCGCCGGAACGCCGCGCTGGTGTGACCTTTTGGCCGGGCACGCTACCGTTCCAATTTGTGGCTCAATGGATACTCAGGTCCGCGAAGAAAGCAGATGCAGGCTGGCCGCCGAGGCCTTGCGATCGTGGGGCACATTGAAAGTGCGCGCGCGTGGTGTCAGCATGCTTCCCACTTTGTGGCCGGGCGATGTTATCACCATCCAATCCGTTCTCCCGGAGCAGGTCGAGCCCGGCGAGATTGTGCTCTATATGCGCCAGGGCCGTTTCTTCATTCACCGGATCGTAAGCTGCGATCTCAGTAGCGATACGGCGATTCTGGTTACCCGCGGGGATTGCATCCTCGAGAATGATCCCCCGGTGGGGAGAAGCGAACTGCTGGGAAAAGTTGTCGAGGTCCGGCGCTCTGGCTCTACCTTCATGCCGGCGCCCAAGCTTTCAGCGTTTCGCCGGCGGCTGGCCCGGTGGTTATGCCGCGGGAGCATCTTGCGGCAGGTCGGATTGCGGCTCTGGAATTATCGCCACCCCAATGATGGCGACCCCAAAGTTCCATTCGTTAACGCAGCATAAGGACCGAACAGAGGTATGGGCGATTTCCAACCCGTGCCACGGAGCTGCCCGAGAGTGAATCCGAGCTACCAGATCACGGTTGAGATCGGGGGCATGCCGATCCTCCTGCACACGCAGGACGACTCCTTCCGGCAATTGCTGGCGCGCCGCTACGCTGGTTTTGTCGATTCCGCCGCGCCTCCCAGATTTGAATTCGATATCGAGCTGACCACGCCATCCTGCAAGGCTCCCGATGAAGAGGTTCGCGTTGAACTACAGGACGGTACCTGGCGGCTGCGGCGGGGCGATTTTCGCGCCCACTGGGACCCGCGTGCCGGACGCGGCCGCATTCGCCAGTCCGCCAATCCGTATTCCATCGACTCGGTCCTGCGCATCGTGCATACTCTGATCCTGGCGCAGGAAGGCGGCTTTCTGCTGCATTCCGCCGGGGCCATCCGCAACCGACGCGCGTTCCTGTTTTCCGGAGTGTCGGGCGCCGGTAAGACGACTATTTCCCGGCTTGCTCCTCCCGACGTGACTCTGCTGACCGACGAAGTGTCCTACATCCGGCGTGTCGGCGCCGGCTATCGCGCCTGCGGAACCCCCTTCGCCGGAGAACTCGCGCGAGTGGGAGAAAATTGCTCTGCTCCCATCGCGTCCCTGTTCTTCCTGAGGCAAGGTCCGGAAAACAAGATTGAAGCCCTGGCCAAACCTGAGGCCGTCCGCCGCCTGATGAGGAACATCCTATTTTTCGCTGAGGACATCGAACTGGTACAGAAGGTCTTTCAGTCGGCCTGCGAGTTTGTCGAGCGCGTTGCCGTGCGGCGCCTGACCTTTACTCCCGATTCGCGAGTTTGGGACTTGATCGGGTGAAGCTTGGATCCGGTGAATCAGTGATGAGCGACCAGCACATGGAAAAGTACATCGCAAGGAGTTCCGCCATCGCCTCCCGCCTTCTGGGTGGCGAGATGATGATCATGTCGGCGGCTGATTCCACTTTCTTTACCCTGAATCCGGTGGCCACGGTGATCTGGCAGGCCGCCGATGGCCGCACTCCGCTGTCTGAAATCGTGGCCGCCCAGGTCTGCGCCGAGTTCGACGTGGACCCCGAGACCGCGCAACGCGACGTGGAACGCTTTGTCGATCAACTTTCCAGCCACGGCATTCTCCAGGTCTCCGACTCTCCTTTCCCGGAGTCCGCCGTCAGCCCCACGGAGGCAGCGTGAGCTTGATGCAGGAGATGAGCCAGCGGGCTCTCGACCTGGGCGTTCCCATGTCCGTCCATTTCGACATCACCTACCGCTGCAACGAGCGCTGCGTGCACTGCTACCTGGACCACGATGACCACGGCGAAATGACCACCGCCGAAATCAAGCGCGTGCTCGACGAACTGGCGCAGGCCGGTACGTTCTTTCTGACTTTCAGCGGCGGCGAAGTGTTGATGCGGCGCGATTTCTTCGAACTTCTCGAGTACGCGCGCCGCTTGCTGTTCAACGTGAGAATCAAGACCAATGCGGTCATGATTGGCCAAGAAGAAGCGCGGCGCATGGTGGAATTGGGGGTCGACCAGGTGCAGGTCAGCATCTACTCGCACCGCCCCGAAGTCCACGACGCCATCACCAGGCTTCCCGGCTCGCTCCGCCGCAGCGTGGAGGCCATCCGATTCCTTACCCAGCAGGGACTTCGGGTTACCATCGCCAACGTTCTAATGACCGCCAACATGCGCGACCATGCCGGCGTGCAGGCGCTGGCCGGCCAGTTGGGGGTGCAGTACACACTCGACCCAACCATCACGCCAAAAATGGATGGCGACACCTCGATCCTGAATCTGCGTATTCCCGGCTCGGAATTGAAAAGCGTATTTCGCAATGAAAGTCTGGTGGGAAACGTCGAAGCGTTTTGCGCCGCGCCTCCAGTTCCGGACGACGACGTGATGGAAGGCTACCCCTGCAGCGCGGGGCACACCCTGGCCTACATCTCCCCCTACGGAGACGTCTTCCCCTGCGTGCAGTTTCCCCTCCCCAGCGGCAACGTGCGGCAGCAAAAGTTTCTCGACATCTGGAACCACTCGTCTGAACTGAACGAAGTCCGTTCCATTCGCGCCCGGGATTTGCCGGTCTGCTCGAGCTGCAGCCATGTCGGCACCTGCACCCGCTGCCCCGGCCTCGCTTACATGGAGGGAAACATGCGCGGACCGTCGACCGCCGACTGCGAGAAATCGTTCGAACGCACCGGAATCCGGTCCGCAAACATGCTTCGCCGGGAACCCTCTCTCCCTTCTGCTCCGCTGATCCAGATTCGGCTGCTGACGGCATGACCGCTGCGGCAAAGCTTCCAGCCGTCAGCTGTAAGCTCTCAGCTTTCAGCGAATCCAAGGATCTGGCATGTCACATAATCCGGGCATCCGTAGCGGCCCAGAGTTTGCTTTTGAGACCTGCGCCCGCACTCTCGAGATGCAAGCTGTGAAGCAGCGCAAGATTTCAGCCCGGGCGCAAGCCCGGGGGTAAGCAGCGACAATGACCAAGCCCCGAAGGGGCGAAAGAATCGCGGCTCTTGAACGTGCGGGTTCGACACGTCGGAGTTACTTTAGTTTTCGTAGAGGCCCACGACGCCGCGACCGAACTTGCCACATGAACGTAAACTCATTAGGAAGCTCTCACTATGGACGCCGAAAAATCACCTGAATCAGGAAGGCGCAGCACTCGCATCCGCGCCCAGATTCTGCTTCGCATCACCAGCCTGGACCCGGCGACCCCATTCTCCGAGACCGGACACACGCTGGTGCTCAATACGCAGGGTTGCGGGGTGCGGCTCTCCTGCCCGCTGCAACCAGGAGTGGCGGTCTCACTGGACGACCTCCCCATCGGCAAAAGCGTGACCGCTCGCGTCGCCAACTGTGTACCGTTGGGCACCGGAGGCCAGTGGTGGATGGTCGGCATAGCGCTCGACGAACCCGGCAACGTCTGGGGCATTCATCCCGCGCCCGCAGACTGGGGATCGGAAACCCCCATCGCCTCGGCCGCTGCTGCCACTCCCTCCGCCAGCCCGGCCAAGAGCGGCGAATGGCCCTTCCGCCAATTCTCTAGCCGTGGAGAATTTCACCCCGGCAAAAGATAAGCTGAACTGCCCGTGTGGCCGCGGCCGACTCGCCCGCGAAGGCTGGTCTCGCCTGCTTTGACTTGCCCTTTTCTCCCACGTAAGATTCGCTCTCAGTGATCGGGCAGACGATTTCGCACTACCGTATTGTCGAGAAGCTGGGCGGCGGCGGTATGGGCGTGGTCTACAAGGCGGAAGACACGCGGCTTCACCGTTTTGTAGCCCTCAAGTTTCTGCCCCAGGATGTCGCCCGCGATCCGCAGGCCCTGGCCCGCTTCCAGCGCGAGGCCCAGGCCGCATCCGCCCTGAATCATCCCAACATCTGCACCATTTACGACATCGGCGAGCAGGACGGCCAGGCCTTCATCGCCATGGAGTTTCTGGACGGGGTCACGCTGAAGCACCGCATTTCCGGCCAGCCCCTGGACACCGAGACCCTGCTGGCCCTGGCCATCGAAGTCGCCGATGCGCTTGATGCCGCGCACAGCGAAAAAATCGTGCATCGCGACATCAAGCCGGCCAACATTCTCATCACCAAGCGCGGCCAGGCCAAAATCCTCGACTTCGGGCTGGCCAAGTTGACCGGCGCGCACGCTCCCGCCGCCGAAGGCGCAACCGTCGAGGAAAACCTGACCAGCCCGGGAACCGCCGTGGGCACCGTGGCCTACATGTCACCCGAGCAAGCCCGGGGCGAAGAACTCGACGCCCGCACCGACCTGTTCTCTTTCGGCGCCGTGCTCTATGAGATGGCCACGGGGCGCATGGCGTTCAGCGGAAACACTTCGGCGGTGATTTTCGATTCCATCCTGCGCGGCGCGCCGGCCTCGACGGCGCGTTTCAATCCGGACCTGCCGGCGGAACTGCAGCGCATCATCAGCAAGGCGCTCGAAAAAGACCGCGCGCTACGGTACCAGGGCGCCGCGGAAATGCTGGCCGATCTCAAACGCTTGCGCCGGGATTCGAGCTCCGCGCGGGTCGAGATCGCGGCCCAGCAATCCCCTTCCAGGAAAAACCAGACCCTGATCTGGGCCATTGGCGGCATCGTCGCGCTGGCGCTGCTGGCGGGCGGCGCGTTCTTTTGGCGAAGCCGCAGTGGCCCGGAGCAGATCACTTCGGTTGCCGTCATGCCTTTCGTCAACGCCACCAACAACCCGGATTCCGATTACTTGAGCGACGGCATCACCGAGAGTCTGATCAATGATCTTTCGCAGCTCCCGAACCTCACGGTGATGGCCCGGTCTTCTGTATTTCGCTATAAGGGGCGCGATGTCGATCCCCAAACCGTAGCCAAAGAATTGAAGGTCGAAGCGCTGGTCACCGGACGCATCGTGCAGCATGGTGATCAGCTCATCATCAGCTCGGAACTGATTGATGCCCGCACCAGCCGCAACCTCTGGGGCGACCAGTACGACCGCACAATTTCGGACGCCCTGGCCGTGCAGCAGGAAATTACCGGAGCCATCTCCGCCAAGTTGCGCGAGCGTTTATCGGGCGAGACCCAGAAGCAGGTCGCCAAGGGCGGGACCAGCGATCCCGAAGCTTACCAGCTCTACCTCAAGGGCCTCTACTATTGGGAGAAGCGCACACCGGAGACCCTGGGAAAAGCCAAAGACTACTTCGAGCAAGCCATCGCGCGCGACCCGGGCTACGCCATGGCATACGTCGGGCTCGCCAACTATTATGTCGCGGTGCCGGACTACAGTCCGATCCCGCAGAGCCAAGCCGCTCCCAAAGCCAAGGCGGCGGCGGAGAAAGCTCTGGAGATCGATGGTTCTTCGGCCGACGCTCACGCCGCCCTGGCGGGCGCTCTCTGGAACCTGTTTGATTTCCCTGCGGCGGAAGCAGAATTCAAGCGGACACTCGAACTCAACCCGAATCTGGCCAACGCCCATCACTGGTTCGGGCTCTTTCTTTCCTGGGAGGCGCGTCACGAGGAAGCTCTCCCTCATATTCGCCGCGCGGTCGAACTCGACCCGCTGAATCTGCAATATCAATGCAATCTCGGTCAGATCCTGGCCAATGCCGGGAAGTTTGACGCAGCCGTGGAGCAGCTCAAGAAAGCACTGGAAATGGACCCCAACTTCTCCTATGCCCACATCGAGTTGCAGAATGTCTACCGGGACTCGGGCAAGGAAGATCTGGCCATGGAAGAGTGGATGAAATTTGCCACCCTGAACAACGACCCCGACGAACTGGCAATCGCGCGCGACGCCACTGCAGTTTATGCCAAGTCCGGCGCGAAAGCGGCGATTGCACGGGAAATCGAACTTAGGAAGCAGCTGGCGAAACGTTTATATGTGGACCCCGCGATAATTGCCTATGCCTATGCGCAACTTGGTGATAAAGAGCAGACCTTTGAGTGGCTGGAGAAGGCGGCGGCAGAAAAGTCCAGCGGGCTGCAGCCGATCAAAATCGTGCACGCGTTGGACAAATGGCACGGCGATCCACGCTACCTCGACCTGCTGAAGCAATTGGGCCTGCCCCAGTAAAGTGATGCGTGTCTATGTAGGCGCGAGCGTCCCGCTCGTGCGGCAGCGCAACGGTCTCGACGAGCGGGGCGCTCGCGCCCACTTGCCAGCCGACCCGCACTGAGAGGTGTCATATGCGTTGGCCATTTGCCGCCAAGGGCGAACTGCCATCGGACTTTCCTGAGAAGAGTGCGTCCCCGAGCCGGCGTTTCGCTTTTAGACTTTTCCGGCAACTTGCCGGGGAACCGAACGCCCGGAACGTGTTCTTCTCTCCCGCCAGCGTAATGCTCTGCTTGTGGCCGCTGCACGACGGCGCTACCGGGGAGACCCGAGAAGCGATGGCCAGGGTTCTCGAAGTCGCCGGCCTGGGACCCAAAGAATTGCAATCGGCAGCCGGCGCCCTGCGGTCTGCTCTGCAAATCGAAAGTCCGGGCCTGAGACTCCAGGCCGCCAACTCAATCTGGTGCAATCAGGGATTCAGGCCTCGCCCCGAGTACATCGCCGGGGTCAGGCAAGATTACGACGCGGAGGTCTTTGGACTCGACTTTGGCGGAGATCAGGCGGCGGCCAGGATCAATGCCTGGGTCGAGGAGAAAACTCACGGCAAGATCGGAAGCATTCTAAGCTCGCTCGATCCCCTCGCCTTTCTCGTTGCCATCAATGCCGTCTACTTCAAGGATTCCTGGAGTGAACGGTTCATGCCAAAGCTCACTCGCGAGGAGTTGTTTCATACCAGCGAAGGGCAAAAACTCAAAGTTCCCCTCATGAGCCAATTCGGCTCCTATTCCTACTACGAGCACTCCAGGTTCCAGGCCGTGTGTCTCCCTTACAAGACGTCACGTCTGGCAATGTACGTCTTTCTGCCGGCGAAGAAGTCGAGCCTGCGTGAGTTCCGGCTGGATCTGGATTCCGGGGCCTGGGACAAGTGGATGCGGCGGTTCGAGCCGATGGCAGGTCACATTCGGCTCCCGCGCTTCAAGCTCACATGCCAGGCGATGCTGAACAGCCCCCTTTCACAGCTTGGGATGGCGCTGGCCTTCGACCCACAACGCGCCCGATTCGATGCCATCTCCCCGCCACCCCCGGCCATCTGGATCGGAACGGTCCTCCATCGTGCATTCGTTGAGGTCAACGAAGAGGGTACGGAGGCTGCCGCAACGACCATGGCGATGATGCCTCTATCCTCCGAATACAGCCGGCCACGAATACGCACCTTCGAGATGATCGTAGACCGCCCGTTCTTTTTTGCAATCTGCGATACCTTCACGAACACAATCCTGTTCATGGGGGCGGTGGAAGAACCAGATTCGGAGTGATCCGATTCGGAGCGGGGTGATTGATCACGATTCTAACCAGCCGCTTACACTCACGACAGGGCTGCCGTGTTCATGCGATCTTTTGCCAGATCTGAATGACGCTTGACAGTGCGGATTTTAGGCTTACACTCGTGTCGCTTGTCACAGGTTTCGCCTGAGGGCATTACGTTCAGCGTGGCCATTGTAAAAAGGTTTTTGACGATTGCGTTTGCGGATTGTGGACGTTCATTGCTTCCACTCTGCTGCCCCGGTTTGACTTATACAGCCGCATCGACTCGCGCGTTCGTTGAATGACCGCGTCAGGAGCCTCTTGGCCGGTCTGAGAGCGTGCCAAACTCCAGCTCAGAGGTTCATCATGAGTCAGCCATCCGAAAACAACAGCTCACTGCTAATTTCCTATCTCTCCCTGCGCAAGGCCGTCGGGGTCATCGGTATCGCACTCCCCGTCGTACTGGTCCTGGGAAACTGGCAACTGTTTCATTCCCGGGCTTTCGAGGACTCGATTAGTTATTACTACTACACTGGGATGAGAGGCGTGCTGGTGGGGAGTCTGTGGGCGATTGGCATCTTCCTCATGTCCTATCGGGGATATCAGAGAAGGGATGAGATTGCCGGCCGTCTGGCCTGTGCCTTCGCCCTGGGGGTCGCGCTTTTTCCAACCGCCCCCGCCACCGGCACCTGTGATATCGCTCATCTCTTCCGCCTGGACCACGGCGGTTGCGATGCCGCGCACATCATCAGTTTTTTCCACGCCACTTGTGCTGCTCTCCTCTTTACGACACTGGCGTATTTTTCGCTTTTTCTGTTCACCGAGACCCACCCCGGACGCGAGCAGGACATGACCAGGAGAAAGCGCGAAAGAAACGTCGTGTACTACGTCTGTGGCTGGATCATCGTCGCTTCGATTATCGGCATACTGACCCTGCATGAGGGATTGCACATCAGCCAATTCGGGCAAATCCCGGTCCTGTTTAGCTTGGAGTCGGTAGCTGTCATCGCCTTCGGCGTGTCCTGGCTCGTCAAGGGCGAATTCGTCCTAAAAGACCAGTAGGAAGGACCAGGCCGTGATGGCGGCCAGACCTTAGACTTTTTGCCATGGTTTTTAAGCCGCCGCTCAGGACTTCATCAGCTTGGAGAAATAGCGGTTGTCGTAAAACATCGTGCTGTTGTGCACGAACTCCAGGACTTTGTGCATCTTGTCGCGGTCTTCGCGATTCATGTCGTTGAACTGGATGGCGATGCCTGATCCGGGATCGATGCGCACCACGAAGCCGGAAGCCTGCAGCCTGCCGTCATCGATCGAGAAAATCACTTTCAACTTGGAGCCGGCGGGCATGAGCATGCTGGTTTCCACATAGCAGCCGCCCAGGCTGACGTCGATCAGGTTGCCCAGCACGGGCACTTCGTCCTCCTGCGGGCGCAATTCGATGGTGACCCGGCATTTCATTCGGGGATACAGGCGGCGGTTCTTGCGCGAAGGCTGTTTCTGTTTTTCGATGTACATGCGGCGATCGGCTTCGGCCAGCAGCGCTTCCGCGTCTTTTCCATCTTCCGGATAAAGAGCCTGTCCCACGCTCAGCGAAAGGATGTCTTCGCTGCAAACTTCCTGGCCGGCGTGCCGCGCCAGTTCCCGCAGGCTCTCCGCCTTTTTGGCGGCAGCGTCGGCAGTCAGGCCGGGCGCCACCACCACAAATTCGTCCCCTCCCATGCGGGCCACGTAGTCATATTCGCGGCAACTTTCTTTCAAGGCCTGCGCGAACAGCCGCAACACCCGGTTACCTTCCAGGTGGCCGAAGCGGTCGTTGATCTGTTTGAAGCCGTCCATGTCGCTGACCATGACCACGAGCGAGGTGGTGTCGCGCTTGCAGCGGGCCAGTTCGCGATCCAGTTGCAGGAACAGAGACCGGGCATTGGGCAGGCCCGTAAGGTAGTCGGTGACCGCCGACGTCTCGGCCTGCTCGTACTTCACGGCGTTTTCGATGGCCAGCGCCATCTTCGAACTGATGGCCAGCAGAATGCGCAAATGGTCGGACGTGAAGGCATCGGTTTCCGCGTGATAAAGAGCGAGCACGCCCACCACGCCCGCCAGTCCTTCCAGCGGAATCGCCAGCGCCGATCGCAGCGTGCTGAACTTGGTCGGATCGTTCAGGTACCCCGGTTCCACCGAGGGATTGCCATTGATGATGGGCTTCCGGTTCTGCGCCACCCAGCCCGAAAGGCCGCTGCCCCACGGAATGCGCAGCGAAGAGAACAGGCGGTGGTTGTCCCCGCTCACCAGCTCCGGAACCAGCTCCGCGTCCCGCTTCACGTAGATCGCAATCGCATCGTAGGGAACCAGTCGTCTTAACTTCACCGAAAATACCGACAGGGTCTCGCCCAGGCTGAGCGAGGCGCCCAGGTCCTGGCTCAGTTCGAAAAGGGTTTGCGCTTCCTGCCGCGCCGCCGCAATCGATGACAGGAAGGTAGCTTCCTGCCCGGGAGCGTCTTTGACCGTAATGTCTTCGAAGCCTGCCGCCGGAGCAGCCCCGGCTTCTACTTTCATTTCGGTCGAGAGCGGCGTCACCGGGTTGCGTCCATAGGTGGCTTCCACCAGCTTCTCCAGCTGGCGATAGCGACGCTCCAGCACCCTGACCACTTTCGGATCGAACGACTTTCCCGACTCCGCCGACAGCCGCTTCATCACTTCTTCCAGGGGCAAGGCCCGCCGGTATTGCCGGTCAGAGGCCATGGCATCGAGAAAATCCACGGAAGAAAGAATGCGCGCCCCGATTGGTATCTCTTCGCCCTTCAGTCCGTAGGGGTAGCCCGATCCATCCCACTTCTCGTGATGGGCTCGGACAATCGGCACCACGGGATACGGAAAGCGAACCCGTTCCAGGATCTCCGCCCCCACCACCGGGTGGATCTTCATCTTTTCAAATTCCTCCGGAGTCAGGCGCCCCGGTTTCGAAATGATGTGCTCGGGCACGGCTAGCTTGCCGATGTCGTGCAGCAGGGCGGCGGCGTGCAGAGCTTCCATCTCACCCGCCGTCACGCCCAGTTCCTTGGCTACCTCGATGGCATAAATTCGCACTCTTTGCAGATGATCGTGGGTGGTGTGGTCCTTGGCTTCGATGGCCAGTGCCAGCGCCTCAATGGTGCGCAGGTGCAGCGTGGCCATTTCTTCCACATGGCGCTTCTCGTCTTCAAGTTTTCCCAGATACAGCCGATAGGACCGGTAGATCAGGTAAATGATGGGCACGATGAGCAGCGAGGTTTCCCATCCGAACTCGCGGTTGAACCAGCCAATCATGCCGGCGAAGCCCGCGCCCACCAGGTAATAGGGGAACGACCAGAAATAGCATTCCACCCAGATGCGCCGGATCGACTTGCGCTCGGTGAGCGCGATCACGGCTGCGATCGACCCGGTGTTGGCCGCGAAATAGGTGACTGCCGCCAATCCCAGCAGCAAGGGATGACTTTTCACTTGCGCCCGGGATACCGCCAGATGGTAAACGTTGTAGGCAATGGCAATCGACATCGCGCTCGCCGACAGGTTGAACGTGACCTGAAGCGGACTGGGACGGTCGCGGTAGAAACACTGCACCAGGATGGCGGCGGTGGCCAGAGCCAGCGTTTCCGCAAAACCCAACTCCAGTATTCCCAACAGGATGAACAGAAAATTCACCGACATCGTGCCGGTGATCCCAGGCAAGCGGACCTTCAGCCGGGCGGCGAGGATCGCGATCAACAGGTAGCAGATAAACTGCGCGATATTCTTGCTGGTCGGCCGCACGGCCCCGTACACGAGCACACACGTCCCCGCCACGACCACCAGGCTTATGAACAGCTTGGCGCCGAAGCTCAGTTCTCTCCACGACTGAGAGCCGCTACCCACGTCCCTCCGTTATGATTCCTCTGGGCATTTTTGAGTGGGAATCTGCATTCATTGATATCAATTAAAGTGTTCTAATACAACAACTTGCACAGATTTCGGCCAAACTTTCGTAACCAGGTTCACTTACCTCAACCGCGCCTGCCGAACTGGGCAGGTAAATGTCGCCCTTTCAGCTAGTTGTGCGGGTACCCCCAGCCATGGAGGTGGTGCCGCCGCAAAATTTTAGGGAGCTTTCCGGGGAGAAGGTTCGGACACGTCCATCAGGCGATGGTGTCGTAAATTTTCACTTTTGGCGGTAGAAGCTCAAGACGGCGTCCCCCTGCTCCAGTTTGCGAAAACGCCGCAGGGGAGAAAAACCGTCGCTGGGATCGAATCTCTTGTCATGCTCGGCCACGACTACGGCTTCCGGCGCAAGCAAGGGGGATTGCGAGAGCAGTTGAAGGACCTGCGGATATATCTTCTCCATGCGGTAGGGAGGATCGAGAAAGATGAAGTGGGCAATGACGTTCTGTGCTTCGAGGTTGCGCAGGGCGCGGATGACGTCTTGTTTCACTACCTCAAAGCCCGCGTCGACTCCCAGCGAGTCGAGATTGCGCCGGATCAGAGTGGCGGCCGCGGTCGAGGATTCCACGAAATAAACCCTGGCTGCTCTCCGGCTCAAAGCTTCGATACCGACCGCGCCGGTGCCGGCGCATAGGTCGAGCCAGACTTTGCCCTCAAAGGCAGCCAGGTTTCCGGCGCTCAGCACATTGAACAGGGTTTCTCGCAGCCGGTCGGCGGTGGGCCGCAGGTCCATGCCGCGCAGCGAGCGCAGGGGGCGGCTGCGAAATTTCCCGGCAATCACCCTCACGGTACCGCCCGGCGTGGCGCCGCCCTGTCCGGCCTCCCGCAGAACAGCCGATTACCTTGGATTTGATGAAATTGCAACTCCCGGCTCCTATCTGTTGTCTAAACTATATAGAATGATTGCAGCGGAAAAACCCGCACTGTTCCCATGAGAAGCTGGTCCATTTCGGTAGGCCGCGTTTTCGGCGTTGACCTTCGCATCCACTGGACGTTTTTCCTGCTCCCGCTTTTTGTCTGGTACACCGATTACGCTTCCCATCGGACGGCCAACGACGGCCGGGGCCTGGCCCTGGTGGGCATTATCTTCGCCGGCGTGCTGGTTCACGAGTTCGGACATGCCCTGATGGCCCGGCGCTCGGGCATTCGGGCCAAGTCCATCATCCTGCTTCCAATCGGCGGGGTGACGCAACTCGACGACAGCCAGACCACGGCCGAGGCAACGCTTCCCGCCTGGAAGCGGGACATCCGTATCGCAATGGCTGGCCCCCTGGCCAACCTGCTGCTGGCTGCCGTCTCTGGCCTGGTCATCTGGGCGGTGGTTCCCCACGCCAATCTCTGGACCTGGCCTTTCATGCGTTCCGGCAATCTTCCTCGAAGCCTGGTGTGGGCCAACCTTTATCTTGCGGGATTCAACCTGCTTCCGGCTTATCCGATGGATGGGGGGCGGGTGTTGCGCGCTCTCTTCAGCCGCCACATGGATCCGGTGCGGGCAACGCGCCGCGCGGTGTCGATCGGCCAGGCCTTCGCCACCATGTTCATCCTGGGCGGCATGCTCCTGCCCAACTACTGGCTCACGCTGGTGGGATTGTTCCTGTTCATCGCCTCCCAGATGGAAGAGCGCTCAGCGGTCTTTCAGTCGGTGCTCGAGAAGGTGCACCTGGAAGACATCATGCTCACCGATTTTGCCACGCTCTCCCCGGCCGACACACTCGAAGACGCGCTCGAAAAAGCCGTGCACTGCCTGCAGGACGATTTCCCCGTGATTCGCGGCAGCGACATGGTGGGAGTGATTTCGAAACAGAAAATTCTTGAAGCGCTCCGCGCTGAAGGCAATGGCTACGTCCAGGCGGTGATGAACCGTATCTTTGACGTCGCTCAAAAGGGCGAGTCCTTGGCCTCCGCCTTTCGCAAACTCACCACCAAAAACCTCAGCATCATCCCGGTGGTGGAAGACCAGCGCCTGGTGGGCATCGTCACCCTGCAGAACCTGATGCACTCGATGGCGCTGCTGGCGGAAAGCCGCAAGCTCCGCAAACAAGCCTTAAATTCCTAGAATCACGCCCGGCCTCCCGGTCCTCAGGGTCAGGACTGGTCTGCTTGCCTGTGGTTCGCTCGGTCTCCCGGCGCACCTTTAGATTTTCCCTTGAGTGCGTCAAGGACATTGTCAAGCACGCCCAGCCGAAATGCAGGGGCAGTGTAGCCTTTGGGCAGATGGTCCTGGGGAATCGCGATCTGGTTCCCATCTCGAACCGACGAGTAGTGTGGCGACATGATTTCTACCCCGGCGAGGTTGAATTTGTCCTGAATATTTGCGTGCAGGTCGGAGTAAATATTCGCCATCCGGCTGGGCTGGTCGGTGTAGGCATTTAACTCGTAGTGAACATAAAAGTCGTCGAGGGCCGTCTGAAAAATAAAGGGCGCCGGCTGCTTGAGAATGGCCTCCGTCGAAAGTGCGGCGTCCAACAGGAGTTGGTGCACTGTTCTCCAGGGAGCGTCATACCCTATCGTGACCGTGGTGTGAAGAATCAGGCCCTCCTGTTGTCCGCTGGCGCTGAAGTTGATGATGTGGCTTCCCAGGACCATCGCATTCGCGATTGTGATCTCCACATTTTTGATCGTGCGGACGCGTGTGATCAGCAGGGTTTTTTCGACTACGTCTCCCATAGTATCGGCGATCTTGACCCGATCGCCGATTTTGAAAGCGCGCATATAGGTCAGGATGACGCCGGCAACGATGTTTGCGATCGCTGAAGTGGATCCCAGGGAAAACAACACTCCCAGGAAGATCGAGATCCCCTGGAAGGCCGGCGATTTAGCTCCCGGCAGGTAGGGGAAAATGATGATCAGGGTGAGCGCCATGATCAGAAAGCGGACGATCTTGTAGGTCGGCTCCGCCCACTCGGGATAGAAATTCGGGAAGCTGATCGTCTCCCGGCCAAGTTCGTTAAAGATGATCTTGATGAATTTGATCAGGTAAACCGCCACCAGGACGATGACCCCGACGAAAAACAGGTTCGGCAGGTAGGCGACTGTAGCGCCGGCAATCAGTCGCAGCGGCGACAAAACGTAATCGACCAAGACCCGTGCATAGCCTCGAGTCCAGGGGAAGAAGCCCAGGACCAGTGACGCATAGAAATACAGGGCGATGACTACGAGAATGAAGCGGACAAACTTGATGAGTCCGATTGCGAAATCGGTGATCCGGTGAGCGGGAAGTATTTCGAATCGCTGGATCCGCAAGGAACGGATGCGCGTGCCGCGCCAGCCGTTCAAAGTCCGGTAAATCCCGGGAAACAAGCGGCCGAAAACACCGAGGATCAAGAGCAGGATCAGGGTCGCAATCACGGCGTACAAGACGCCCAGGAGAATGCTCTTGAGGCTGTACTCGCGGCGAAGCCCCAATAGGGCCACCCGTATGCGCTGCGCGTAGTCATTGGCGAGATCCTGCCGCGACTGTTTCGCCAGCTTGGCATCCTGGTCAGTAACACTCATCACGATCACATCAGCGGCCATGATGTCAGTACTAATTCCCGAGTCTGCCACCGACACGGATTGCGGGTTGAACAGGACATCTTTCGAGAGTTCACGAATCCGCCTGCTTATGGCGTCAGCCCGCGCGGCGGCGGAAAACGAAAGCAATCCCTGCACGGTGAATAGCGTTTTGCCGTTTACCGTGACAGGAGCCTCCGGTACCGGAGGAGATTCTTTTTCTTGAGGTTTGAGCTGTCCGCCCAGCGTGCCGGCCAGCGCGAAAAGCAGGATGACGACAGTGAAAACGCGATTGCCGGTGTGGCGCAAGAGGTAAGCCATGACGTCGAACCCCCGTGACGACTGACCTCGCGATTCTATTGCAAAACCACCCGGCACCAAGGGCCGGCGAGCAGAAAGGGGCACATATCGCAGGCTTAGAACTTCACCACCAGACCTACCGAAGGCTCGGCCATATGTCCTCTGGCACCGGTAAACAGGTTCTGCACATTGAAAGAGGGCGCCTTGTAAACCAGTCCCCGGTACTGCAGGCGCAAAGCCAGGTAATTGACCAGGGAGGCCCTGCGAAGCAGCGGAACGCTCGAGAAGATTCGCCAATCGAATCCTCCGCCATAGAGAAAGGCTGGCCTGGTCTGACGGCTCGACGGAAGACTGGTTTGCACATCGTTGATAGTGCTGGACCCGTAGCCGGGATAAAAGACCAGCGCACCCGCGCCCGCGAAGACGAACGGCTCGATCTCTTTGCTCTGGTGGAAACTGAAAACGTAAGCCCCGGAGTATTCCGCCACCGTGCCCTGAATGCGATAGGTCAGCGGCGCGGCAAAATAAATCTGCGAGTTTGCCGTGTGCGAATAGTTGATCTCGACTGAACTGTGCTCCGAAAACCGGTATCGTCCGGTGACCAGGACCGCGGCGGAGTTGGTCGGCGTGAGCACCGTGCCGTTGCCCGTCGTCTGCTTGTTCAGCACCACCGCCCCGCCCAGGCTGATATCGTAGGTGTTGTCCTGCGCCCATGCGATGGAGGCAAGCATAAAGAATACCGCCGTTGCGATGCCGGATCTTCGTAACATCAATTGTCCTCGCGCGCTTCGTGACAACAGTTCAGTTGTTGGAACCAGCCGCAGCTTCCGGGGATGTACCGGTCAACCCTTAATTTTCCCCACAGAGCTGTCATCCTGAGCGGAGTAGCTGCTTCGCGACGCGAAGCAGCTGCGTAGTCGAAGAACCCCTACCCGCTTCACGGTTCTCGCCGTTCTCGCTCCCGGAACTAGCCCTTCGCACTGTCACTAAGATGCCAGGGGTCCTTCGACTCCGCTCAGGATGACATTACTAGTTTTTCCGTCACCCCTAGAACAGACGAATAGCTTTTGCCTGTTCCACCGCCGGCACCTTTCTCAGTTCCGCCAGAACCTCCGGCGGCACTTTTCCATCCACGTGCACGACTGCGATCGCCTGCCTGGGAACGCCTGGCTTGGTGTTTCCCGACCGGCGTCCCAGTGAGAAGTTCGCGATATTGATCTTGTGCTTGCCCAGAATTGTCCCCACCTTGCCGATTACCCCGGGGACGTCGCGGTTGCGCATGTAAATGAGGTCGCGTTCGAGCGGCGCTTCCACGTCAATGCCGTCCACATGCAGCAGTCGCGGCGTGTCTTTGTGCAGCACCGCGCCCTTGACCAGATGCTCGCCCGTCGACGTCTTGAGCAGCACCGAGAGCACGCTGGCGGATCCGCCGCCCGAACTGTGCGGCTTGCGCGACTCGTGGATGCGCAGCCCCCGGGAGGACGCGATGGCTTCCGCGTTCACCAGGTTTGCCTTCTCCTCGAGCGCTTCATTCAGGATGCCTTTGACCGCGGCATTGCGGATCAGGTCGGTCTTCGATTCCGCGATGTGCCCGCTGTAGCGCAGCGAAATCTCTTCCAGCGTGCCCTCGCTGACTTGCGCCAGGAACGAGCCCAGCCGTTCCGCCAGCGCGACATAAGGTTGCAGTTCCAGATATTCGTCGTGCGAGACCGACGGCACATTCACCGCATTCTGGATGACACCGTGCTTCAGATACTCCTTCACCTGCATCGCGATTTGGTAGCCGACCGCCTCCTGCGCTTCATTGGTCGAGCCCGCGATGTGCGGTGTGAGGATGATGTTCTCTACCGCGGTCAAAGGCGAGTTTCTCAAGGGTTCGTCGGTGAAGACATCGAGCGCGGCCCCGGCGACCAAACCCTGTTTGACCGCCTGCGCCAGAGCGGCTTCATCCACCAGTTCGCCGCGGGCGCAATTGACCAGCCTCACCCCGCGCTTCATGCGCTTGACCGAATCCGCGTTGATCATGCCTGCGGTTTGCGGTGTCAGGCCCACGTGCAGAGTCAGATAGTCGGCGGCGGCATAGACTTCTTCCAGCTTGGCCAGCCGAATGCCTTGCTCTTTAGCCACCGCAGCCGATACAAAAGGATCGTGCGCCACAATCTCCATCCCGAAAGCCCGCGCCCGCCGCGCCACTTCCATGCCGATCCTTCCCAGGCCCACAATGCCCAGCGTCTTGCCGCGCAGTTCCGTGCCTTGCAGAGATTTTTTCTCCCACTTTCCGGCATGCATCAACTCGTTGGCGCGGCTGATGTGGCGGGCCATGGCCAGCATGAGCGCCAAAGCGTGCTCCGCCACGGCGATGGCATTCGCGCCGGGAGTGTTCATCACCGCAATGCCCTTGCGGGTGGCGGCATCCAGATCGATGTTGTCCACGCCCACGCCGGCGCGCCCGATGACGCGGAGCTTGCGGGCATGTTCCAGCAGGTCGGCGTCCACCTGCACTGCGGAGCGAACGATGAGCGCGTCGGCGGTCTGCAGATGCGCCGCCAGTTTGCCCTCCACCTGGTCGGGCGTGACGATGGTCCAGCGCGGCTCGCGCAACAGGTCGATGGCCGAGGCTGAAATCTTTTCTGCCACTACAACTTTCATAGTCAGGGATCCACTCTCCACAAAATTGAGATGCTGCCTGCGACGCGCTACTTAGTGAAAGTACGTGACGATTCTCGCGTGGAGGTGGAGGACGGGCGTCCGCCCGTCAAGCGCCGGCCTGTGCCCGACGGGCGGGACGCCCGTCCTCCATTTACCCTGCGGATTCGGCGGACCACTCAGGCGCCGACCGGCTGGCGTTTTTCCGCGAGGCTACGCGCGTACACTTCCTGCGCCGCCCGCACCGCCGCTCCGTACTCCACCGGCTTCCCGGTCACGCTGGCGAGCACATGCTCGAGCGCGGCCAGAATTCCAATGGTGTCGAGATAGTCGTAGTAGCCGATGTGCGCGATGCGGAAAAGTTTCCCTTTCATCTCGCCCTGGCCATTGGCCACCACCGCCGCAAACGATTCGCGGAACTCTTTGACGATGGCGCTGGAATCGGTTCCCGGCGGCGACGAAATGGCGGTAAGTGCCGCAGCCGGCGAGGACGGTGAAAACAGTTTCAGGCCTAGCGCCTGTGCCCCGGCGCGGGTCATTTCCGCCGCCAGTTCGGCGTTGTTGACCAGGGCTTCGCGTCCCGCCACCAGGTCGCCGTTGCCCATCTGCCGGATGAAATCGAGCGCCGCCCCCAACGCGGCGAACAGCGACGTTGCCGGAGTGTAGGCCGACTCTCCCTTGGCGGCCGCCTTCCGTTCTTTCCGGAAATCGAAGTAGTAGCGCGGAGACTTGGCCGTCTCCATCCGCTTCCAGGCCCGCTCGCTCACCGAGCAATAGGCCAGCCCCGGTGGGATCATCAAGGCCTTTTGCGAACCCCCGATGATGATGTCGATGCCCCATCCATCCACGTCGAAGTGAGTCGTGCCCAGCCCGGTGATGGCGTCCACCACGAGCAGGGTGTCGTCGCCCTGGGCGCGGACCAGTTTCGCGATCCCCTGCACATCGTGCCGCGCTCCGGTGGAACTCTCCGTGGCCTGCAGGTAAACCGCCCGCACGTCCGGAGTCAGTTTTTGCCGAATGTCATCCAGCGAGAGAGTTTCGCCATAGGGCGCGCTCAGCACTTCGACGACGCACCCGAAGGCCTTGGCCAGATCGCGCCAACGTTCGCCAAACTTGCCCGCCGTCAGCACCAGAACCTTGTCGCCGGGAGAAGTCAGGTTCGAAACCGAGCCTTCCATTACGCCCGTCCCGGACGAAGCCACGATCAGCACGTCGTTCCGGGTACCGATGAAATCTTTCATGTCCGCCAGCACGCGCGTGTACAACGCGCGGAAGTCGGCGGTGCGATGATGCATGGCAAACGACGCCATGGCAGTCTGGGCCGCGGGAAGTATGGGAGTTGGACCGGGAGTAAAAAGACGGTTTTTGCGCAGCATGTATAGAGAAGTCCTTTGTCAGGAATGTCGTAACAGTTTACCGGAATCAGAAGCTCTTCACCACGGACGGCCCCCTTCCAAGTGTCAGCTCAAAGGCTTTCCTCAGTGTCCACTGTGTCCTCCGTGGTTAATGATCTTGGTTTCGCGACCAGACGCTATAATTCACCCATGAGTCTCAGCGAACAGATCCAGAAAGACATCACCGCCGCCATGAAGGCGCGCGACGAGCACCGCCTGTCCACCCTGCGCATGGTCAAGACCGCGCTCAAGAACCGCGAGATCGAAAAAATGGCCCCGCTCGACGACAAGGAATCGCAACAAGTCCTCAGCACCCTGATCAAGCAGCGCAAGGACTCGGTCGAGCAATTCACCAAGGGCGGCCGCCAGGAAATGGCCGACAAGGAAGCCGCCGAAATCGTCCTCATCGAAGCCTACATGCCCAAGGCCGCCGGCGAAGACCAGATCGTCGCCGGAGTAAGGGCGGTCATCGCCGAAATGGGCGCGCCCACCATGAAGGAAATGGGGACGGTAATGAAAAATGTCATGGCGCGCTTCGCCGGCGCAGGAATCCGCGCGGATGGGAAACTGGTCAGCGATGCAGTGAAGCGAGAGTTGGCCGGAAAGTAGGAATCACCAGAGACCACGTAGGGCGGACGCCTGGTCCGCGCAGTCGAGCGCAGCTCGACAGTAACTTCGCCAAATTCCAGTACAGACACGAGACTAGTAAACCAAGCCGAGCTTCGCCCGGCTGCCCGGACGGGGCGTCCGGGCCTACTTGGTTTGTGCCGGGATCTGTTTACTTGCTCCGTTGCAACTCCCGGTAGGCTTCGCTCTTCGACACGCCCATCTCTTTGGCAATTCTCTTGAGCGCCCCCTTCTCATCCAGCTTTTCTTTCGCCATGATCTGCGCGAGGCGCTGGCGCACACTCACGCCTGCCGCCATATTCTGCTGCCCCTCTTCTACTTTCCCAATCAGCAGCGTGATCTCGCCCTTGATATCGCCCCGCGCCTTCAATATTTCCAGAACTTCGCCGGCCCGGCCGCGCAGAAACTCTTCGTGAATCTTGGTGACCTCGCGCGCGATCACCAGCTGCCGGTCTTTCCCCAGGACCTCGACCACGTCTTCCACCGCTTCTTTCGCCCGATGCGGCGCTTCGTAAAAGACCTGGGTCCGCGGCGAGGCCTTAATGCTTTCCAGCATCTGCCGCCGCTGCCCGCTTTTGGGAGGCAGGAAGCCGCTGAAGCGAAACGAGTCTGTGGGCAGGCCACTGGCCACCAGCGCCGCCAAAAAGGCCGACGCCCCCGGAATCGGCACCACCGGGATATGATGCCGAATCGCCAATGAGATCAGGCGGAAGCCGGGGTCGGAAATGCCCGGCATGCCGGCGTCGGTCACCAGGGCCACGCGCGCGCCGCCCTCGAGATCAAGCACCAGCTCGGGGGCCCGGGTCAGTTCATTGTGTTCGTGATAGCTGACCGTGCGGGTCGAAATGCCGTAATGGTTTAGCAGCTTTTGCGTCTGCCGGGTATCTTCGCAGGCAATCTGGTCAGCTTCCTTGAGCACGCGCACCGCCCGCAGCGTGATGTCTTCCAGGTTGCCGATGGGGGTGCCCACCAGGTAAAGTCCCGGCGTCAGAGGGCCTTTCGGGTTCGCATCCAGGTCGTTACCCGCCTTCATGAAGCGAGTCTAACACCGGTGACCAGGCCCGGGTTCGGTGAGTGGGAAGTTGGGCATACGGCCACCAGTTCATTGACGAGGCTGGGCGCAAACCCTAGAATTAAGGGGAGAGCTCTCAGTTGTCAGATCTCAGTTTGTCAGTTCGAATCCGGAAGCTGACAGCTGAAATCTTGCTTGCAGGAGCGCCTCAGGAAGTCCATGCCACTTTACGAATACGAATGCAAGAAGTGCCATCACCGCTTTGAGCGCATCCAGAAATTTTCCGATCCTCACGTAAAAAAATGCCCCAAGTGCGGCGGCCCGATTGAACAGGTGATTTCCGCCCCGGCCGTCCAGTTCAAGGGCTCGGGATGGTACGTCACCGACTACGCCAAGAAGTCCTCGACCGGCTCGGCGTCATCTTCTTCGAACGGCGACTCCGCCTCGAGCAAGGACCCCAAGTCCAAGCCGGAAGACTCGTCGAAAGCCGAAAGCTCCACGAAAACGGATAGCTCGAAGTCTGAGGGCTCGAAGAAATCCGAAGCTTCGTCCAAGAAGAAGTAATTGTGGGCGCGAGCGCCCCGCTCGTGCTCCCTCTATAACTCTCTCTCCCTCTGAGCTTTAACCATCGAACCTCGCGATGAATCGTTTCCCGAAGCCTGGCATCTAAATAGTCGTTATAACGAGGATTCTCTTATGATCACACTCAGGCGTAGTGCAGAGCGCGGCGGAGGCGACTTCGGCTGGCTCAATACTCGTCACACTTTTTCCTTCGACCAGTACCACGATCCGCGCTTCATGGGATTCCGTTCGCTGCGCGTGATCAATGAAGACTGGGTCCAGGGCGGCCACGGTTTCCCCATGCATCCGCACCGCGACATGGAGATCATCACCTACGTCCTGGATGGCGCTCTCGCGCACCAGGACAGCATGGGCAACGGCTCGATTATTCGCCCCGGCGACGGGCAGCGCATGAGCGCGGGCACCGGGGTGCGTCACAGCGAAGCCAACGCTTCGAAAACCGATCTGGCTCACCTGCTGCAAATCTGGATTCTGCCCGATCGCCGAGGCCACCAGCCGGGCTACGAGCAGAAGGCTTTCCCCGAGGCCGAAAAACGCGGAAAGCTGCGTCTGATCGCCAGCCCCGACGGCCAAGACGGCTCCGTGACCATCCACCAGGACGCAAAGCTGTATGCCTCGCTGCTTAAACCCGGAGAGGAAGTGCAGCACAATCTGGGCAAGGGCCGGCACGCATGGCTGCAGGTCGCCAAAGGCGCCGTAGAACTGAACGGCCAAAGCCTGAACCAGGGCGACGGCGCGGCCGCAAGCGAAGAAGAGAAGATAGTGGTGAAAGGCACGGACGACGCCGAAGTCCTGCTCTTTGACCTGGCGTAAGGAATTGTGTCGGTGTGGGGCTTTTGAAGTTGATTTGACTCCTGGATTAATTACCGGCAGCAAATCGCGGTCACTCTCTCCCGGAATCAAGTTCAGAAATGGCGGGCGAGGGAGTCCGCCCTACACCGACACCGTGGTTATTGCCCCCGGCGTGCTTCTGTGCTAACTTCGCCGATCAATTATCCCGATGCGCTTTCTCTTTAACAACGGGAAATCCTCAACTCCTCAAGAGCCGGTCCAGGCCGAGGTTCCGGAACTCTACGCCGCCCAGCTGGCTGCCGCCTATTTCGGTGAACGCCAGGGAGGCGACCTCCATGATTTCGTGCGGGTCACACCCAACCGGGTGCTCTTCGGCTTGCTCGACATGGCCGGACGCCTGGAAGAAAACAGCGCCGTCGTTTCGGCCGCCCAACAGACTTTCCGCACCCGTTCGCCAGAGCTGTTTTCGGCCGATGACGTCAACGAAGCCGACGCCATGGCCGAACTCTGCCTCGAGCTGAACCGCGCCATCATGGCGGCCGAAGGCGGCATCCGCTCCTGCCCGGCCTTTGCCGGCTGCTACAACGAAGATCTGGGCACCATCTGTTACTTCAACGCCGGCCACACTCCCGGACTGCTTCGCGACATGACCGGTATCACCGAACTCGCGGCCACCGGCCTGCCCCTGGGACTCTTTTCCCACGCTACTTGCGAGGCTCCGCTGGTTGCGTTGCCTCCGGGAGCCGCCCTTCTCCTGGTTTCCCGAGGCCTGCTCGAAGGCCGGCGTAAGCGCGAAGAATTCGGATTGGAACGCGTAAAAGCTGGCCTGCAGCAAGCCGCGAACGAAACCGCCCAAGGACTCTGCGCCACTATGATCGAGGACGTTCAGCAGTTCATGCGCAGGCCCCCCGTCCACAATGACGTGACGGCCTTAGCTTTAGTCCGGCCCGCCAAAACGTAACATAGGCGCGAGCCCGTGCTCGTGCAGGGGCCGGGCCACGACCAGGTCCCCGCCTACTACTACTTCTTCTTCCGCACCGCTGCCGGCGCCTGCGCCGTGGCCGGCGCCAGCTCATCCGCGGTCACAAAATCGGGCACAATGTCGGTCGGAATTCCTTGCAGGCGGTCGAGTGACTTCTGTACCGCCGGACGCACCACTCCCATCTCGTCCTGCAACTTCTTCGCGCCGGCATAGTCGCCCTGGGCCTCGAGGGTCAGCAGATCGTGGTCCAGGTCGCGCACTCCCTGTTTGAATTTTTCCAGGTCCAGGGCAAAACTCTGGTCGGAGCGCTGGCTGAATGCCCCTCTGTCCATGAGGTAGTTGAACTGGATGGCCATGCCTTTGCCGTGAGCGTCGTTCAACCCGAAGCGCAGGGTGCGAAACATGGAAGCCAGGTAGGTGGTGTACAACTGTCGTTGCGCCGCGTCGTCTGAGGGCAACACGCTCGACAACTTCATCTCCTGGGCATGGTCCATCATGTACTGCAGCGCGAAAAGGCCGGTGACATCGGCTTTGGCTTCCTCAATCGCGCTGTAAAGCTCTTTCAGTTCGGCGCGTGGAGTGGTGTCCCGGCCATCCACTTTGATCTGGTGGGGCCCCAGGCCGTGCATCAGTTCGTGGGCCACAATGTGGGTAAAAAACGATTCGAAGTTGACGTCCTCGGCCGTTCCCGGCAAAACTCGCCGCGCAATCGGAATCAGCACGCTGCGAAACTTTGCCTCCTGGACATTCTTCAGCATCACCCGCTTGCTGCCCTTTTGACTGACCACCCGCTCGTCGTTGGGCAGATTGTACGCCGCGGTTGCAATTCCCTTGCTGGCATCTCCCGAACAGAGAATCTCGTCGACCACGCGGATGGGTGCCGCCGCCCCCAGCTTCGGGTTGCGGTACTGGGGATCCATGGGGAGATTGTCCTCGATCTCCTGCAGATGCGCGCTGAGCGCGGAGAACTTTGCGCTGGCCTCGTCGTCGCGCAAGTTCAGGAAAGTCTCGAAGGCCGCCTTGTAACCGAAGATCTCGTCATCGTAGGTCTCGTAGGGACCAATGGTGATATCGATGGGCGCATCCAGATCCATCCAGGCCAGGTCGCTGGCATAGTAATCGTTGGAGAGAAACGCATCCGCGCGCAGGTTGAGAAACTTCTTCAGCGAATCGTTGTCGGTAAGGTCGGCGGCTTCTTTCAGCAGGGCAGCGGCCCGGGTCAGGTCAGCCTTGTACTCTTCGCTGTAGGGGATGGCCACCAGGTTTTTTGCGCCGGCATCTGTCTGGCGGCGAATTACGGTGAAGAAGCCCTTGGCCTGCTCCTGCTCGTCTTTGGATAACTTCCCAACCCAGCTTTCAAACTCTTCCCGGGTCATGTCCTCGGGATAGTAGTTCGCACCCTTGAGCTTCTCCGCGGGAACGCCAGGGAGAAAGGCCTTGAAACTATCCAAGATCGACCAGGGCCCCTTGTTGATCCAGAAATATCGCAGCCGCGCCTTGCCCAGGGGCGTCGGGTCCCTCTGCAGGCGGGAATACAGGGCAAGATTGCCGCTCCAGTATTGGGCCATGAAGATGTCGTCCATGATCCGTCCGGCCTCGATCAGCTTGACCAGGGCCTGTCGGTCTCCGCTGGAAAGCTTCGAGGTATCCACCCGCAGAATCGTAGGCGCGAAGCGGGCCGTCATCTGCTGCAACCGGGCAAGCCCGGGTGCCGGGGAGCTGGCTTTCCGTCCCTTGGTCTTCTGGGCCTTAGCGGGAATAGCGGCAACGCCGAGCAGAATAATGAGCGCAGAACATGCGAGAAGCTTCATCCTTGTCTCCTTAGCGGTTACAAACAACGACGATACAGGAAGGCACAAAACCAGTCATCATAACAGCAAGACAAGTGGCCGCAGCCCTGCCTCCGGAGGTACAATTTACGCAGGCTGTCAGGCCTTGATTTGAAGCTGTGGCCAACTCGATTCCTATGCGAAAACTACTCCCCTGGTTCCTGCTGGTTTGTCTTGCCGCCCTGCCTCCGCTTTTGCCCGCCGACACGGTGGTCGAGGAAATTATAGCCCGCATTAATAATCAGATTGTTACCCGCGCCGAATATCTGCGCAGCAAGGAACAGCTGCGCCAGGAAGCGCAGCAGCAGGACCCCGCCAACGCCGACAAAGTCGTCGAGGAGAGGGACAAAGATGTCCTGCGCGACCTGATCGACCAGCAACTGCTGCTCGAAAAGGGCAAGGACCTGGGCATCACCGCCGATACCGAGGTGATCAAGCGGCTCGACGAAATGCGCAAGGACATGCACATGGACTCGATGGAAGATCTGGAGAAGGCCGCCACCAGCCAGGGCATCTCGTACGAGGATTTTAAGCAGAACCTCAAGAACCAGATCATCACCCAGCAAGTCATTTCCCGGGAAGTCGGCTCCCGCATGAACGTCAGCAAGGAGGAATTGCAGCAGTTCTACGACGAGCACAAGAGCCAGATGGAGCAACCGGAACAGATCCGGCTGAGTGAGCTGCTGATTTCGGAAAAGAGGGACAAGAGCCCTCCCGCCGATGAGGCGCAAGAACTCGCGGCGGCGCAAGCCAAGGCGGACGACCTGCTGGCCCAGATTCGCAAGGGCACTGCCTTCGACGAAATCGCAAAAAAGAACTCCGACGGACCCACCGCCGCTCAGGGCGGCGATCTGGGATACTTCAAACGCGGCACCCTGGCCAAGGAACTTGAGGACAAAACGTTCGCCATGAAACCCGGCGAAGTTTCCGACGTCATCCGCACCAAGCAGGGGTTTGTCATCCTCAAGGTCACCGAACATCAGCAGGCCGGCGTGCCCCCGCTCAGCCAAATCGAGCCCAAGGTGCAGGACGCGATCTACATGCAGAAGCTCCAGCCTGCGTTGCGCGCTTACCTGCTCAAGCTGCGCGAGGAGGCCTACATCGACATCAAGCCCGGTTACGTGGATACCGGCGCCAGCCCCAACCAGACCAAACCGGTTGAAACCACCGCCAAGGACGCCGGCGCCAAGGAACTGAAGAAAAAGAAGAAAAAGCTGGGCATTATCTAGTTTGAGTTGCTTTTGATTTCAACCTGAGTCCAGGTTGAAGCCTTGGAAGCGAAAGACAGGCAATTAGTTATGAAGGAATTTTTCGTTTCCGACTGCGTCCAGTTCGAGAACAAGATCGTCACCTCCAGCTTCGTGGTGGTTTCCCGCCAGGTCAAACCCAAGAAAAGCGGCGAGCCTTACCTGGCTTTGACCCTGGGCGACCGCAGCGGCCACATCGAGGCCAAGATGTGGGACAACGTCGAGGACGCCATCGACGCTTGTGATCAGGACGACTTCATCAAGGTCAAGGGCCTCATTAACAAGTACAAGAACCGCTTCCAGTTCACCATTCACAAACTGCGTCGCCTTGGAGAATCGGAAGTCGATTTTGCCGATTACCTCCCCAAGACCACCCGGGATATCGGCGAGCTATGGCAAACCCTGGCGGGCTACGTCGCCAGTTTCAAGGACCCCCACCTCAAGGCCCTGGTCGAGGCCTTCATGGCTGACCCGGAAATCGCGGAAGCCTATCGCAACGCTCCCGCCGCCAAGACTTTGCATCACGCGTTCATCGGCGGACTGCTCGAGCACGTGGTCTCGCTGTTCAATTCCTGTGACCTCATGTGCCGCAACTATCCCCAGATCAATCGCGACCTGCTGCTCACCGGCGCGTTCTTTCACGATATCGGCAAAATCCACGAGCTCACGTACAATCGCTCGTTTTCCTACACCACGCGCGGCCAGCTGCTGGGCCACATGATTATCGAACTGGAAATGCTCCAGGCCAAGCTGCAACAGATGCCTGATTTCCCTGATTCGCTGAAGACGCTGGTGGAGCACCTCATTATCAGCCACCACGGCCAGTACGATTTCGGCTCGCCCAAACTGCCCATGTTCCCGGAAGCGCTCATGCTGCATTACCTTGACGATCTCGATTCGAAGATGGAGGCCATGCGGGCGCAGTTTGAGCGCGGAGGCGAATCGGAAGGCGCCTGGACCGGCTACAATCCATCCCTGGGCCGGCCGGTCCTGAACACCGCGAAGTTTCTGGCGACGAAAACCGTGGAGGAAGAAGAGCCGATCCCCTCCGACCCGCCGGCCCCTGATTCCGGCAAGAGCGCCGAATTGGAAGGAATGCCCCGACTGGCCGGATTGGAGCCGTCGGAACTTGAGCCGGCGAAAGAAAACAGCGCTGCCGCCATGACATCCGCTGCGCATAAGGATAAAATCTAGGCCAATTTGTTCGGGAGCCGCCGGCAGCTTCCCATTAAGAGCACTTGCGCAAAATCTGCTTTCTGATCAACCATCCCGAATTGGAGGGAATCATGCGAACCCGTTTGACAGCACTCACCCTTGGTCTCTATTTGTCGTTCGCCCTGCTCGGCTGCAACAAACCGGCCGCTCCGGCGGACTCGAATCCTTCCACGGCTGCGCCTGCCTCAAGTGATAACAGCAACCCTTCATCTGCGCCCGCCGGAAACATGTCGAACCCGGCATCGGGTAGCGGCTCAGGCTCGGCCATGTCCAATACCGCGATGTCGAACATGAAACCGGAGGCCCCGAAGCCCTTGGTGGTCCCGGCGGGAACCGTGTTGACGGTTCGCCTGGGACAAGCGGTCGGCTCTAAGATCAGCTCTCCGGGTCAGACTTTCACCGCCACCTTGGCCAGCGCGGTCTCGGTCGACCGTAAGACGGCGATTCCGGCGGGCGCAGCGGCCTCTGGGACCGTGGTTGACGCCAGGCCGTTGGGCCGTTTCAAGGGCGGGGCCTCGCTGCAGTTGCGCCTGACTTCGATCTCCATCGGCGGTTCCGACCAGGCCATTTCCACCTCTTCAGTGGCGCGCACCGCAACCGGTAAGGGCAAACGCACCGCGGTTCTGGCGGGCGGCGGTGCGGCCCTGGGAGCCTTGATTGGCGGACTGGCCGGCGGCGGTAAAGGCGCTGGGATCGGTGCCTTGGCCGGCGGCGGCGCGGGCGCGGGCGGCGCCGCTTTCACCGGTAACAAGGACGTTGTCCTGCCCGCCGAGTCCGCACTCAGCTTCAAGCTGGAACAGCCGATAGAAATTAAGTAGTCCTCACTCGTCGTGAAGAATGCAGCCCAGGGCACAAGCCCTGGGTTCGCTTTTTAGAGGGATCGAACGCCGCATGTTGAACTTCGCTCAATTCCGCCTCCTCTCCTTCGACTGCTACGGCACGCTGATCGACTGGGAGAGGGGAATCTTCTCCGCGCTCCGGCCCGTTCTCGCCGCTCACGGCAAGACCATCTCCGATCCCGAACTGCTGCGCCTCTACTCTGAACTGGAATCCGACGCCGAGCGGGGAGACTTCCATCCCTATCGCGAAGTCCTGCAGTCGGTGGTGCGCGGGCTCGGCCAGCGCCTTGACTTCAGCCCCACCGATGCCGAGATCAATTCACTTCCCGACTCGCTCCCCAACTGGTCGCCCTTTCCGGACACGGTTGCGGCCCTCCACCAGCTCAAGGCACGCTACCAGCTGGCAGTCATCTCCAACGTGGATGACAATCTCTTCGCCCATACCGCGCACCGTCTCGAAGTTCCCATCGACTATCTGATCACCGCCCAGCAGGCCCGTGCCTACAAGCCGTCTCTAGAGATGTTCAGGCTGGCGCAGCAACGGACGGGCGTGCCCCCGGCCGAGTGGCTTCACGTCGCCCAAAGCATCTACCACGACGTGATTCCCGCCCGGTCACTGGGGATCGCCACGGTGTGGGTGAACCGCCCCTCCCCCCGTCCCGGATCCGGCGCCGCCAAAGCCGCCTCCGCCCAACCCGACCTGGAAGTTCCAGACCTCAAAACCCTAACCCAACTCACTGAGAACCGAGAACCATGAACTGAAAACTGGTTTTGAAGATTAAACTGGTAGTGGCACCAGCAATCGGAGATCGAAAAAAGATGGCAACCACCACCGCCCGCTCCAACCCGCTCTCATATCTGACCGCCCAGCTCAACGACCTAAAAGCCAAAGGCACCCACTTCCGCCTGCGCGTCCTCGACGATGAACAAGCCGCGGTCTGCACCTTCGACGGCAAGAAAGTCATTAACCTGGCCTCCAACAATTACCTGGGCTTAACCACGCACCCCAAGCTGCGTGAGGCCGCGTTAGAGGCCACCCGCAAGTACGGCGTGGGATCAGGCGCGGTGCGCACCATCGCCGGCACCATGAAAATCCACATGGAGCTGGAAGAAAGGATCGCCCGCTTTAAGAACGTCGAGGCCTGCGTGGTCTTCCAGTCGGGATTCGCAGCCAATGCCGGCACCGTGTCGGCGGTGCTGGGCAAAGAAGACTTCATCATCTCCGACCAGTTGAATCATGCGTCGATCATCGACGGCGCCCGCCTCTCCCGCGCCAAGATTCTGGTCTTCGAGCACAAAAATATCGCCCAGGCCGAGGAGCGCCTGGCCAGCATCAAAAACCAACCGGGAAAAAGATTGCTGATCACCGACGGCGTCTTCTCCATGGACGGCGACATCGGCCCGCTGCCCGCGCTCTGCGACCTGGCGGAAAAATACGGCGCCATCATGATGGTCGACGACGCCCACGCTTCTGGCGTGCTCGGTCGCAATGGCCGCGGAACAATCGATCACTTCAAGATGCACGGCCGCGTAGACATTCAGGTGGGGACGCTGTCAAAGGCAATCGGCGCGCTTGGCGGCTACGTCTGCGGCACCCGTGACCTTATCGATTTTCTCTATCATCGCGCCCGGCCGTTCCTGTTCTCGACTTCGCACCCACCCTCGGTAGCGGCAACTTGCATTGCGGCTTTCGATGTTCTTGAAAACGAGCCCGAGCGCATCGAAAGGCTTTGGGAGAACACCCGCTTCTGGAAGAGGGAACTCGGACTGCTCGGCTTCGACATCGGAGGCAAGACCACGCCCGCCAGCGAAACGCCAATTACTCCAATCATCATTGGCGACGGCAAGCTTACGATGGATTTCTCCCGCGAACTGTTCAAGGACGGTGTGCTGGGCACAGGTATTGCGTTTCCAACAGTGCCCGAAGGAAAAGCTCGCATCCGGACGATCATGACCGCTACACACACCACAGAAGAATTACAGCAGGCGCTGGAAGTGTTGAAGCGCGTGGGGATGAGAATGCGTATAGTGTAGGCGCGAGCGCCCCGCTCGTGCTCCCGCGGCACGGACCCACGCCCAAGTTGCCCCCGATCGTCCCAGATGGCACGAGCGAGGGCGCTCGCGCCTACATTACTCGGATCGATATACGATCCGCCCACCCACGATCGTCGCCACAACTTTCCCCGTCAGCTGCGCGCCTCCGAACGGACTATTGTGCGACTTTGAGTGCGACTTGGCCGCGTCAAACGTCCAGCGCTTTTGCGGATCGAAGATCGTGACATCGGCATGGCTGCCGCGAATCAGCGTCCCGCGCCCTCGCAGGCTGAACACACGCGCCGGGCCGGAAGTAAAGAGTTCAACGATTCGGCTGAGCGGGATCTTGTGTGCGCGGTGAAGGTGGGTGATGGCAAGGCCGAGCGCGGTCTCGAGCCCTGTAATTCCGAACGCCGCGCGCTCGAACTCGATGATCTTCTCGTGCGGCGCGTGGGGCGCATGATCGGTGGCGATCGCATCCACCGTGCCATCGGCCAGCCCTGCCAGGATGGCTTCGCGGTCCTCGTTCGAGCGTAGCGGCGGATTCATCTTGAAGTTGGTGTCGTACTCGCCGACGTCCGCATCGGTCAGCGCAAAGTGGTGCGGCGTGACTTCACAAGTGACGTGCGACTTGCTGCGCTTTCCCCGGCGCACCGCCTTCAGCGCGTCGGCCGTCGAAAGATGGGCCACGTGCAGGCGCGCGCCCGTGAACTGCTGCGCCAGTTGCACGTCGCGCTCCACGATCGACGCCTCGGCTGCCGCCTTCATGCCGCGCAGCCCCAGGCGAAACGCGGTGGGCCCATCGTTCATGGAGCAGCGGTCGGTCATGCGCGTATCTTCCGCGTGCTGAATGACGGGAAGATTGATTTCGGAAGACAAGCGCATGGTTTCGCGCATGACGCTGTCATTGAGAATGGGCTTGCCATCATCGGTCACGCCCACCGCTCCGGCGCGTTGCAAAGCGCGAAAGTCGGTCAGCACCGCGCCCTTGCTGGCATGGGTCGCGGCCGCGATCGGAAAAACGTTCACCACCGCGCCGCGCTCCGGCCGCTGCAGCCATGTGACCCATTCCGGCGAATCAACCACGGGCTGCGTGTTCGGCATGCAGCAGACGGAAGTGAATCCGCCGGCCGCGGCGGCAGCCGTGCCGGTGGCAATGGTTTCCTTGTAGCCTTGGCCCGGTTCGCGCAAGTGCACGTGCAGATCGATAAAGCCGGGCGCGACGATCAGCCCGCGCGCGTCGATTTTTTCATGGGCAGTGCCCCGCATCTTGCCCGGCGGGGCGACCTCAGCCACCTGCCCATCGCGCAGCAGGACGTCCATCGTCGCGTCGATCTTGGCGGCGGGATCAATCAGCCGCCCGCCCCGGATCAGCAGGCTGTAATTTTCTCTCTTTGGATTCAAATCGCCTTCCCAAACCAATCATTACCACGGAGGTACAGAGCCACGGAGAACCCAATTATTTGAAAACCCAAAAGATTTCTCTGTGACTCTGTGTCTCCGTGGTGGAATTGGATCCTCACCGCGCCCGCCCCAGCGCCCGGGCCAGGATCGCCATGCGCACTGGCACTCCGTTCCGGACCTCTTCCACAATGGCCGACTGCGGACAATCCGCAACTTCCCAGGTCAGCTCCAGCCCGCGAATGATCGGCCCGGGATGCATCAGCATGGCATCTTTTTTTGCCAGCTTCAGCCGCGCCATGGTCATCTGGTACCGCGCAATATAATCCTGCAAGCTGATCTTCGTACCCGCCAGTCGTTCCTTCTGCACCCGCAGCGTGAGGATCACATCCGCGCCATGCAGCGCATCTTCCACCGTACGCGTAATGTGCAGACCTGGCGCCAGGGTGATCGCGGTCTCGGGCAAGAACTCAGCCGGACCGCACAGCGTAATGCGCGCCCCAAACTTGCTCAGCAAATGGACCGCGGACCGCGCCACCCGGCTGTGATAAATATCGCCCACGATGGCGACCTGCAAGCCCTTTAGCGTTTTCTTGTGACGCAGAATCGTGTAGGCATCGAGCAGGGCCTGCGAGGGATGCTCGTGCATCCCGTCGCCGGCATTGATCACCGGAATATCCAGATACCTCGCCATCAGGGCCGCAGCCCCCGCCTGGGGATGGCGGATCACGATCACATCCGCACCCACCGCCCGCAGCGTGTAGCCGGTGTCCAGCAGCGACTCGCCTTTTTCGATGCTCGACCCGCTGGAGAGCACCAGCGTGGTCATGGCGCCCAGCGACTTGGCCGCGATTTCAAAGGAACTGCGGGTACGCGTGGAAGCTTCGTAAAACAGAAGCAGGACCCGCTTGCCTCGCAGCAAAGGGCGCGGCTTGAGCGGATTCATTCGACGGGCCAGCGTGAGCAGGCCCAGAATGTCCGGCGCGCCGAGATGTTCAATGCCCAGCAGGGAGCCGCGAGCAGCTTGTTTCATGGTATGCCAGGGCCAGCCGGAGTTTCAGGTTCAGGATTTCAGATGGCAGATTCTAGATTGCAGATTTGAGATTGACGCTTTCAAATGGCAGATCCGATCCGGACAACCGGGGATCAACACAATCTGAAATCAACAATTTTTCAATCTGAAATCGGGTTTGCCGCATCAGTCCTGCCGTTCCACCAGTAGAACTTTTTCCAGGTCATCCACTTCGCGCAATTTCACTTCGATAATTTCCCGGTCCGAGGTCTGCACCTTGCGTCCAATGAATCCGGCTTCAATCGGCAGTTCGCGGTGCCCGCGGTCAATCAGCACGCACAATTGCACCTGCCTGGGGCGCCCTTCGCGGAACAGCGCATCCATGGCGGCGCGAATCGTCCGGCCAGTGTAGAGAACGTCATCCACCAGAATGACGTTCTTGCCCGCAATCGGGAAGCCGATCTCGCTCTTCTGCACCACCGGTTTCGGCCCCAGCGTGGACAGGTCGTCACGATACAAAGTAATGTCCAGGGTGCCGACCGGAACGGGAGTCTTCTCGATACGCGCAATCATCTGCCCCAGGCGCTGGGCCAGCGGCACACCGCGCCGCCGGATGCCGACCAGCCCCAGTTCGTCCGCACCATTGTTCTTCTCGATGATTTCGTGGACCAGGCGGACCAGGGTACGCTCAATTTCCGAGGCCGACATCAGTTGCGACTTCTCGCGCAGCTCCGCAGGACGGGGTGACATTTTCGGAGTCATAAACGCTGCATCATACGCGGGCGACCTGATCCGGGGCAAGCTGGCCGGAGCCGGGCCTAAGCCTAACTCACAACGAATCAACAAAGTACGCGGCAAGAACATTCCAACAGAGAAGAAAAAGGAGCGTGTTCCGATAGCCCGATGCAGATTAAACCAGGCAACTCGAGGGTCTTCTGCCGCACCAAAGCTTCGAAAGAAGAAAGAACATTTGCCAAGGAGGCACGACGTATGCAACGTGGATCCCGATACCTGAGTTCGCTGCTACTGGCCGCGGCATTCCTGGCGCCCGTCGTCGCCACCGGCTGTGCCACCCGACGTTATCACGACCCGTACTACAACGATTACCATCGCTGGGACCACAATGAGGACGTCTACTATCACCAGTGGATCGTCGAAACTCATCGCGATAACCGCGACTTCCGCCGGCTGAATAAGGACGAGCAAAAGCAATATTGGGATTGGCGCCACAGCCATCACGACGACCATGATCATGACCACGACCGGCACTAAGCGCGCGCCGACTCGCCGCTGACCGCGTACGGACCGCCGCCCTCGGCCGTCCGGTCGGGGAAGCCCCACCGGCCGGGGATTCCAGCTTTCATTGCAGAATCTTCACATCCCGCCCGCGTCTGATCTGGCAAAATAGATATCTGGAGAACATCATGCCCGCAAAACGCATCCTTCTTCTGGCCGGCGACTACGTGGAAGATTACGAAGTCATGGTCCCCTTTCAAGCGCTGCAGATGGTCGGCCACACCGTGCATGCCGTCTGTCCCGGCAAGAAGACCGGCGACTCCGTGCGCACCGCCATCCACGATTTCGAAGGCGACCAGACTTACAGCGAAAAGCGCGGCCACAACTTCATGCTCAACGCGACTTTTGACGAGGTCAAACCTGACACTTACGACGCCCTGGTCATCCCCGGCGGACGCGCTCCCGAATATCTGCGCCTGAATCCCAAGGTCCTCGAAGTGGTGCGGCATTTCTTCGAGAAGGGCAAACCGGTCGCCGCCATCTGCCACGCCGCGCAAATATTGGCCGCCGCAGGAGTGCTCAAAGGACGCCGCTGCAGTTGCTATCCGGCAGTCGCCCCCGACGTCTCGGCCGCCGGCGGCACGTATGTTGAACTGCCCATCGACAAGTCCTGCGTGGACGGCAACCTGGTGACCGCGCCCGCATGGCCAGCTCACCCCGCCTGGCTCTCCGCATTCCTTACCGTGCTGGGAACAAAACTGGAAGTAACCGACCGCGTAGCCTGACCGTGTGGCCGCTGGCGAGTCGCCCGCGACCACACGATCAACTCCTCGTGTCCGAGGGTCATAGTTGGCCCGAGAAATATTCTCGCGCGGTAGGTTACACTAGGAAACTTTCAATCGACTCAGGAGGAATCCCGCTATGCCCGAAGCCACCCTTAGTGGCGCAGATTTCAAAAAGCAGCTGCGTGAAGGCTTGCCCAAGATGGGCCTGTTCTTGAACGCGCACAGCCCCACCGTCGCCGAGCAGCTGGCCCACAGCGGCTATGACTGGTTGCTGGTCGATACCCAGCACGGACCCATGGGCTACGAAAAACTTTCCGCCATGCTTTCCGGAATTTCAAATGGCGGCGCAAAGTCATTGGTCCGCGTCGGCGGATACGATGATCGCCCCGGAATCCAGCAGGCCCTCGACATGGGCGCCGACGGAATTCTCATCCCTTACATCAACACCGCTGAAGAAGCGCGCCAAGCCGTAAGCTGCACAAAATACCCCACCGTCGGGACCCGCTCCGTCTATTTTCCACAGCGCAGCATGAACAAGGCCGGACTCCTGGGATACGCTGGCAATTTTAATAACAACGGCATCGTCGCCCTGCAGGTGGAAACCGCTTCATGCATCGAAAACATTGCCGAAATCGCCGCCGTGCCTGGCGTGGACATTCTGTTTCTAGGCCAGAATGACCTGTGCATGTCGATGGGACTCTATGAAAAATACGAATTCCCTCACATGTACACCTCGCCCGAACTCGGTGCCGCGACCCAGAAACTTATCGATAGCGCGCGCAAGAACAACCTCATTCTCGGACTCTTCCTGTTCGGCACGTCTCGCGTAGGCGAGTTCCTAGAAAAGGGATTCACCTTCATCAGCGTCGGCAATGACCTGCACCACGTTCTCACCCAGGCCGGAGCCTACGTAAACGATATGGAAAACATCGCCAAAGAAAAGGGAAAGACCTGGAAGCGAAGGCCAACATCGCTGTTCTAGCTTGGAGTTGGTCGGACCATGTGGCCGGGGACCTGCCCTGAGCGAAGTCGAAGGGGACTCGCCCGCGCGCCGCATAAGTCTCAACAAAAGCAGTCGAAGAGCAAGGGAGCCGCGCCACAACTAATGAAACAGATCATCTTCCTCACCGTGCTGTTCGCCGCTTTGTTGACGTGCGTGACGCCGGCCGCTGCCCAGGCCGGGGCAAAAGAGGTCTATCCCGGCCCCATCGACATCGACAAAATGGATCCAGCCCGCCGGGCCATCACCCCCTACAGCTTCTATTCCCCGCCCAACAATCTTTATTACTTTCATCACATCGATCAGCTGAATGTCCAGCAGGACTGGATTCGCCGTAGTGGGCCCGTGTTTGCTCTGCGCCAGCCCTCGGCTCCGTTCTCCGCCAGCTACACCTACGCCAACCAGCGGCACACTCTGGACGAATATTTCGTCCGCAACTACGTGGTGGGATTCCTGGTCCTGCACGACAACCAGATCCTGCTGGAGAAGTATTTTCACGGGGCGGATGGCGAGTCGCGATTTCTCTCGAATTCCGTGTCCAAGTCATTCACCTCGATTCTGGTCGGAGCCGCGATCGCAGACGGCAAAATCAAGAGTGTGGATGATCCTGTCGTGAAATACCTGCCCTGGCTGCAGGACAGCAGCGGGTACCGCGACACCACCATCAAGAACCTGCTGGAAATGGCCTCCGGGGTTCAGTTCGACGAGGAGTACACCAATCCCGATGCGGACATCAGCCGGTACGCCTCGGCCTTGTTGCACGGGGAGCCTTCGTTCCATGATCTGGCGCTTTCCATCAAGGCGAAGACCAAGCCGGGGACGAAGTTTGAATACCAGACCATCAACTCGCAAGTGCTGGGGATGACCGTGGAAGCGGCAACCGGCCAGACCCTCAATCACTATGCGGAAGAAAAGCTGTGGAGCAAGATCGGCCCCGAGGGTGACGCATTTCTGTTTCGCAGCCGCAAACAACCTCAGATGTGCGCCGGCTCCGCTCTGAACGTCCGCTTGCGCGACTACGCCCGCTTTGGCCTGATGGCCATGTACGGCGGCACCCTGGGAGGCCAGCGAGTCGTGCCCGAGCAGTGGGTCCAGTCGTCAACCCAGCCCAAGGACAAAGTTCTGCAGCCGCAACCGAACGGGCCCGATGATCATCAGAATTTCGGCTACGGATATCAATGGTGGCTGCTCTACGATGACGACGGCGCGTTTGCCGCGCTCGGTATCTACGGCCAGACGATATACGTCAATCCCAGGCGGCACGTGGTGATCGTGCAAACTGCGGCCTGGCCCGAGCCCGACCCCGATGCTCGCTGGGACGAAACTATCAAGGTGATGCAAACCGTGGCGCGCATCGTCACGCCCTAGCATCTGCGGTCAGGTCGCCGGCGTTATCCCCATCTCTTTGCCTAAACCGATTTGCTGGCTCTGAAATTCCTCCAGCGCCTTCTCCAGCTTGTCGGCCGCGCCGGCTGTGCCCGCACTCACGGCCTTCGCTCCTCCGAGCTGTCTCTCCAGGTCCTTCCACCGTTTGCTGACCTCCGAATCCGCTTTCTCCAGCTTCTTGGTCGTCTCCTTCAATCCGGACTTTTGCGATTTCGTAAAGCTCTTCACGAAATCCTGGTTGCCGCCCAGAGCTTCTTCCACCGCGTCCTTCAAGGCTGCAGCCCTGCCGGAGAAATCAGTTGCGCCATCGGCTTTCCCGCCCAGCTCCGAGAGTTCCTGCGCCAGCTTCCTGGCGCTCTCAGTGCTCTGGATTAACTTAGGGAAGTGAAACGTCTGGTCAGAATTAGCCTGGACCGCCAGGGCGCGGTTGAAGTCGGTCAGGCCCGCGTCGCTGGTGTCGCTGCTCGCCGCCCCGGGAGTTCCCCGGCGGCCACCACCACCGTGCCCGCCATACTGGGCCAACACGGAGGGAGCACAGAGCAACAGAAATGTCCCGATAGTCAGCCCCAAACGTCGGCTCACTCGCATTTTCCTTTCCTGCCGACAGGATTCCGACCCCGCGACCCATGCCCATTGTATTTTATGACCGGGACGCATCTCCCAATGTAAAAACACGGTCAGTTCCTGCAAACATTTGTAATCCATTTTCTGTATCCTTCCGCACACAAGAAAAGGCCACGCTCATGGCTGAACGTGGCCTTGCTTGCGCCTGACACTGCCCGGGCGTCTAGAACATGTTCCACAGGTACTGGTTATAAACGTCGTGGTGGTACTGCACTTCCGGCGCCTTCACAAACGTGCCCAGCAGACGCGGACAACGGTCGGCCGCAGCTTTTTTCAAATCCGCGTACCGTCCCTTCACGTCCTCACCAAAAAGCTTGGTCGTCCACTCCGCCTTGTTGAAGTTGGCCAGCGCGTCGTAGATGTTGTCCGGCAGGTAGCGCTCCGCCTGGCGGAGGTTCTTGATCTTCGCCGTGTCTCCGTCGATACCGGTCTCGAAGATCGAGAGCATCACCATGTAAGGATTGGCGTCCGGGGCCACCGAACGCACTTCCACGCGCATGCTCTTCTCGTTGCCGATCGGAATGCGGATCATGGACCCGCGATCCACCGCCGAAGCCTTGATCTGGTTGGGCGCTTCAAAGTGCGGGTCCAGCCGCCGGTACGCGTTCACACTGGGATTCAGCAGCAGGCAGATGTCGTTGCCGTGGGTCAGTATGCGGTCCACAAACGACCAGCCCAGCTTGCTGAGCTTTTCCTCACCCTTCGGGTCCCAGAACAAATTCTTCCCGCCCTTGCTGATGGACACGTTGGTGTGCATGCCGCTGCCGTTGACGCCCACCACAGGCTTCGGCAGGAAACTCGCGGTCAGACCCATGTTGGTCGCGACCTGCCGGCAGACCAGCTTGTAAATCTGGATCTGGTCGGCCGCGGCTACCACTTCCCCGTACCCATAGTTGATTTCAAACTGCGACGGCGCCACTTCCGGATGGTCTTTCTCGTTCTGAAAACCCATGGCGCGCTGCACTTCAGCGGTAGTATCGATGAACGTGCGCAGCGGATCGCCGGGCAGTGAGTGATAATATCCGCCGGTATTCACGTATTCAAACTTGCCGGTTTCGTTATAACGCCGCTCCGCGTCCACCCCCTTGAAGAGGAAGCCCTCAATCTCGTTGGCCGCGTTCAGGGTGTAGCCTTCGTCCTTGTACTGCTTTTCGGCGTACAGCTTGAGGATGCCGCGAATGTCGGCGCCGTAAGGCGTCCCCCCCTTGTCGATCACGTCGCCGAAAACCAGAACTTTGCCCGCCCCGAAGTAATCCGCCGGCCCCCAGTAGAACGCCGCCCAGTCGATCCCCAGCCGCAGATCGCTTTCCCGCTGCGCCGTAAACCCGCGGATCGATGACCCGTCAAACGTCAGGTTGTCCCAGCTCTTGATCAGGAACTTCTTGTCGTAGTCCAGCATGTGCAGCCGGCCTTCGAGATCGCTGAAAAGCACGGTCACCGCCTTGATGCGCTTTTCGTCGGTCAGGTATTTGAGGCGCTCCTCTTGGATCTTGTGCAGGGCAACGCGGTTCTTGCGCTGCTCCTTCGCCTTCAGATTCAACTGTTCCAATTCTTCGTACGACAGTGTCAGAAAGTTGCGCAGTTCGTTCGACATGAATCTCCTTAATTGTGACTCTCGATCTGACCTACAGTGGGGATGGTACGGCTGGTTCGCAACTATCAGAATATCGCGAGCTCCATCCCGCGGCTAATTAAAAAACCTTATAAGCCGCATTGAAGAGTTTTATCCGTGTCTGAATTGCTGTCGAGGGTGCCCGCTCCAAGCTCCGCTTGGGCGGGGGTTTTTCCCGCCAGCCCGATTGTAAAAACATATTAACCAGATATTCACCAGAGATTAACCCGCCGCGCCATCGCCTGCCGGATCATGGGCCACCCTGCAGTGAAATCCAGTGGAGGATTCTAGTGAGAAAACGCCTGCTTACCATCGCTCTGACCGCCTTTCTACTCGGCCTCGCCGCCACCCCCCAGACCCATGCCCAAATCAACCTGCTTGCCGTCGGCTCCCTCACCAGCTCCAGCGCCGGTTCCTACACCGACCTCTCCGGCCTGCACAACACGCTCGAGAACGGCGCTGCCGCAAACCTCCTGGGCGGCCTGGGCTCAGGCCTTGCCTACGGATCCGGCAACACCTTCCTTGCCCTTCCGGATCGCGGACCCAACGCCGTCGCCTTCGACTCTCTCGTCGACGATACGGTCACCTACATCCCGCGCTTCCACACCATCACCATGGACCTTAAAGCGAACACGGGTTCGGGCCTGCCCTTCACGCTCACGCCGAAACTCCGAAACACGACTTTGCTGTCTAGCCTGACCCCGCTGGTTTACGGAACCGGTCAGGGACTCGCCGTAGGCTCGGGCGTCCCGCCGCAGAACAACTTCCTGCTGCATTTCTTCTCCGGCCGTTCCGACAATTTCGACCCCAATCACAATTCCGGCAATGCCAACGATGCCCGCCTCGATTCCGAAGGCATCCGTCTTTCCAACGACGGGCTGCGCGTGTACATCTCCGACGAGTACGGCCCCTACGTCTATGAATTCAGCCGGCTCCTCGGGGTGCGACTCCGCTCGTTCAAACTCCCTGCCCACCTGTTTGTCAGCACCCTGAGCTCCATGGGCGCCGACGAAATTTCCATGAACACCAGCGGCCGCGTGGCCAACAAGGGAATGGAAGGGCTCGCGATCACGCCCGACGGCAGGACCCTGGTCGGCATCATGCAAAACGCGCTCATCCAGGATGCCGCCGAAGGCGGCGCTGCCAAGAACCTGCTGCGCATCGTTACGATCGACATCGCCTCCGGCCAGGCGACCCACGAATATGCCTACCTGCTGACTACCGGCTCCGGCGTCAGCGAGATCACCGCATTGAACCAGCACGAGTTCCTGGTGGACGAACGCGACGGCCATGGCCGCGGCGACGGCAGCAAGGCCAAGATCAAACAGCTTTTCAAAATTGACCTCAACGGTGCAGTCGACGTCACGAACCTGGACGGAACCGCGGCGGCGGCAAACGCCGTAAGCAAGTCGCTGTTCCTGGATATCGTTTCCGTGCTGACCGGCAATGGCATTGCCGCCGACCAGATTCCAGCCAAGCTGGAGGGACTGGCGGTCGGTCCTGACGCGAAACAGGGCGGCAATACCGTACACACCCTGTGGGTCGCCAACGACAATGACTTCCTCTCCGAAGTTCCCGACGACAACAACGTCACAGTCCCAAACCCAAACCAGTTCTTCGTCTTCGGCTTCACCGACGCCGACCTGGCGGGCTCGAAGTTAGTGCCGCAACAATTCAACTCTTTCCGCTGGTAACCGCGCGCGGATGCCCCGTCCAAGCTCCGCTTGGGCGGGGATTTTTGTAGAAGGAGTCCGCTCGAGACGTTTGCGCGGCGAGGCTTAATCCAACGGCAGCATATATCCGGGCGTTCCGCCCAATCGCCCACCGAAGGCTTGGGCGTCGAGCGCCGCCATGTCCCATGTGATCCACGAAGTGGGCGTGAGTCGCATGGTGACATCATCGAACGAAGCAAACACCGGGCCGATATGGGGATCGGAAATCGCCGCAGCGCTTAGATACCGGGCATGGATGCGCCGATTTATTTCCTGAGACTGGCTGCCCGAAATCAACTCCACCTTTCCTGCCGCCGTGAGGCCGCGCTCCGTCCCAGGCTTTCGCGCGTCCACCATCAGCGAAGCCTTCGGCCGCGCCGCCACATTCCGGGCCTTTTGTGTCCTGGAAGACGTCGCGACATAAAGGCTGCCGGACTCGAACAGATACCAGACTGCCGTCAGGTGGATCGATCCATTGGCGTTCTCGGTTCCCAGAGTTGCGATGTAGCGTCCACTGAGTAGTCCGTGGAAAGCCGGGTCCAATGTTTGAGTCGGCATTCATTCCTCCACCGTTATCGCCGGATTCGGCGAGCGTCCAATTCTCTCACTTCTCAAAGACTTTCGAGCGTGCCCCGTCCAAGCTCCGCTCGGGCGGGGATTTTAGTCGCGAGACGAAAGCATGGGGACTAATTATCCGAGGATCGCGCGCGTGATGCCCTGCCACCAGGCGGGATTGCTTCGCCACATGTATAGCGCGAGGCTTTGCCCAACGATCAACAAGGGCGCCGCATAGAGATACACCTTATGGACACGCCGATCCACCAGCAGGTCGCGCGCGACGCCGAGAACGATCAGAAAGTCCAGGCAAGGAAAGAAGAGATTATTGTCGAACAGGTAGGCAAAGCGTCCAAAGGCCGCGTCCATAAGTCCGCAGGTCGCGATGAAGATCAGCCGGCGATGCAGCTCCGGTTTCGTGCGCCAATAGATAGCCAGCGCAATGCAAACGCCAAAAGCGAGCATGTCGTAGAACGGGATGCTCAGAAAAGCACCCACGCCGCTCTGATGCAGTTGAACCGTATCAAACCGCGCCATGACGATGGCGGTGGTAACGCCCAGCGGAACCATCACCGTCGCGAGCCCAGCGCCAAACCATCCGATGGAGCGATGCCAACTGACTCTGTGTACACGGACCAGCGTGGACTGAAGAATGAAGAAGATCACCCACGCGCTGAAAGCCGAGGCATGAATCCATAGAATGAAGGGCCGCGGTATCGCGGGATGGAACAGGTTGTCATTGACCGTCCGCTTGAAGCCGGCAACCACAATAGCCGCCAACAGCAGCGACATCGCAAAATAGAAATAGCGACATAAAAACCCGTTACGGCCGGTGAAGGTCGTCGTGCCCTGTTTCTTGTCCGGGCTCAATGCAGGCCCGACGCGTTCTACGTCGATAGTTGACATAGTTAAGGATAAGCCGGGACGTCAATTCTCCTCGCCCGGCCCCCGAGAGCATACACGTCAAGTGCCCGGCCCGCCAAACTTTTTCGGATTCGCTTAAAGGAAAAAGCCGGGTGCCCCATCCTTGCGCGCTCTTTGCGCAAGGGTGGGATTCCACGGACGCATTCAGCTAGGGCTTCTGTCTCCAGAAACGGTGGCAGCCCCGGACGTTTATGAAGCTTTCTTCTGTTTCCTCACAAAAACGTGGGTGGCATTCTCTCCAGCAAGCGTCTTGTACGGAGTGAAACCAAGCTTGGCGAGATTGATTCCGGAAAATAAGTGTTCCCCTTCGCCCAATAAGACCGGCGACACCGCCAGGTGCATTTCGTCGATCTGCCCTGCGACAAGATATTGACGAATGGTCGAAACTCCGCCGCCGATGCGTACGTCTTTGCCTCGGGCCGCTTCCCTGGCTTTATGTAACGCCGACTCCGCCCCGTCGGTGACGAAGTGGAACGTGGTGCCGCCTTCCATCTCGAGCGCGGGCCGCGGGTGATGCGTGAGCACAAAAACAGGTGTGTGGTAAGGAGGATTGTCGCCCCACCATCCCTTCCACGAATCTCCGGGCCTGTCGTTCCATGGACCCCGAACCGGTCCGAACATGTTGCGGCCCAAAATCCAGGCACCGACATTTTCGAAGGATTGCTCGGCCACATCGTTGTCAATGCCCTTCGTCCCTTCACCTTGACCGTGCTTCTTCTTGAATACATCTGTTGTGAAAAACCACCCGTGCAGTTCCAACCCGCGAA